>CAWJOT010000038.1:0-126684 GCA_963844495.1 uncultured Pseudomonadota bacterium | reverse complement strand
GTGGCTGGTGGCCGACGTGATCGACTTCATGGACGTCATTCCGTCCGAGTTGGGCGTGCCACAAGGCGAGGCGATTTCTCCACTGCTGGCGAATATTTATCTCGATCCCCTGGACAAGGAATTCGAGCAAGCTGGAACGAGCTTTGTCCGTTACGCCGATGACTACGTGGTCCTGTGCAGTACGGAGGCAGAAGCCCAAGCTGCGCTGCGCCAAATGGGCGAGTTCCTGCAAGGTGTGCTGCGCATGGCTCTCAAACCGGAGAAATCGCAGTACCGCCGGGTGACCAACAGGGTCGAAGACGGAATCGGTTTTCTCGGTTTTCAGATTGGTCTGTCGGATGTACGGATCCCGCCGGGCAAGGTCGACCTGGCGATTCAAAGCATCGACGAGTTGGTGCGAATCATCGCCTCCCCAAGCTCAACGTCTACGGAAAAGTACCAGGCCGTTTCGGGTATGAATTCGCGGATCAGAGGCTTTCGCAACTATTTTCTGATTGATGACGCGCCGACGATTCAAACCCAGTTCCTGGAAATGGACGGCGCAGTCGATGCCCTTGCCGTGCAGAGGTTTTCAGCGGACCCGGGGACTGATCTGGCATGGCAGACGCGCGAGCACTTCGGGCCCGATATGCATGCGGCCTCACGCCAGTCCCAAACCGCTGCGGAAGTGTCCATATTGACCGGCGCCTACCCACTGGATCGTCCGCTATTTCCGACACCGATATTCGCTGGCGGCCGGGTTGATCGCACACCGGGCGTGTCAAATGACGCTGCCCCGGCAACTGCGACGTTGCCAGGCGCGGACGGCGCGAGCACAGAACAAACGGCTGATCTGGATGTGCTGGTGATTGACGGCAGACTGCACGTGATGACCAGTGGCTGTTTTGTCACGGTCAACGCAGACGACGTGGTGGTGCGCCGGCGCAAGACGGAGCTCTTGCGCATCCCGATTGCGGAACTGACCATGGTGTATCTGGAAGGCAAGGGAATCGGCCTCTCGGCCGACCTGACGATGCGTCTGTGCGACAAGGACGTTCCCGTGGTCTTCACGCCCCTGGTGGGGATCCCTTCAGCGATTGCCCAGCCAGTTCAGAGCACCCGCTCGAATGTCAGGCAACAGCAGGTTTTGCGCAGGAATGACCCGGACATTCTGAAAGTCGGATTGGCAATGCTTGCCGCCAAGGTCGCCAATCAGGCCTCCGTATTGAAGTACTTTGCGCGCTACCGCAAACGCACCAACGACGCGATCTATACCAAGCTCACCGGCTGTGCCGACGAGATCCGCGGCATCGCCGACACGCTCGATGGCATGGATCCATCGGTCGTGGGCGCGCGCGCCTCGGCTATGGGGTATGAGGGTCACGCTGCCGCGAAATATTGGGCCTCGTTTGCGAGGCTCATCCCTGAGGAACTGTCGTTTCCAGGACGCCACACGCGAAATGCGACTGACGCCGTCAACAGTGCGGTGAATTACATCTACGGCATGTTGTACGGGGAAGTCTGGCGAGCGGCCATACGTGCCGGACTCGATCCGTACTTCGGAATCATGCATGGCACCGAGCGTGATCAGGGCAGCCTCATCTTCGACCTGATCGAGGAATACCGCGCGCCCTTTGGGGACCGCCTGATGCTTGGCATGCTCGGTCGCGGCTTCGATTTGGTGCTCGATAAGGAGGGACGCCTGCGCGCGGCCGCACGCCACAAGCTGGTACACGCCTTTCACAAGCAATGGCAGCGCGCCGTGCGTTGGCGCGGAAAGCTGCGAGCGCCCTCAGACATCCTCGATCTGCAAATGACGAGTCTGAAGAACGCCTACCTCGGGAACGGGGAATACCGCCCGTTCAGGTTTCAGTGGTAGCCGGCCCGTGAGGTGGAACATGAAATCCAGGAAACAAAATGTCTGGGTCTTGCGGGCGACAAATTCATTCCTTGTCATGTTCGCCATAGCGGCGTCGATTGGTAGCGCCGGCGCTACATGTTGGCGCGATGCGAATGTCACAGAGCTTGCGCAAACCGTGGCGCAAAGTGGCTTCCCCAACGCTGCTTCGCGCATGCCCGACGTGCTGGTTTGCGAAGGAAGCGATTTTGGCCCCAACATTGGTGGTGACTACACCGGCGGGATCCACCGGATTCGAATTCCACAGTGGCAATTGAACGGTGGCGGACTGCGCTCCGTCCTGGCGCACGAGTTGGCGCACGCCGAGACCTGGCTGACTGGTGGCAGCGATGCCAACTACGGGCATTCGGCTGATTTCATGCGTGCGCTACTGCGCGCTGGTTGGGGCGGCGAGGCGCAGCGGGTTGGCCAGTATGTCGCCGGTGCGCAGTACGCGCTGGATGAAGCCAGGGCATCACTCAATGATGAACTTGCAGCGCGTGAACCACCGCAAGGGGGCTATCAGCCGCCAATTTACAGGCCACCAAGCGTCATGGTGCAGGTCTGCCACGACGAGCAAATGACGGTTGTGAACCAGGTCAGGCCTGGCCGGTACCAATATTGCACCGTGACCCGTAGGATTTGCCAGTGGGTACCAGCTCAATAGGACGCAGACCGATCGGGACGGTCCCCTCATGAACTTCTATTTGAAATTTGCCCAAGCCGCAACTCGCCGCTGAGCTGCTCGGTATCGACCAGTCGAAGGTGTCACGCATTACGCGAGGCCAATTCCGTGGTGTAAGCGAAGCCAAGCTGCTTGAGTCGGTGACGAAGTTTGGCCATGACGTCAAGATCGTCGTCGGCCCCGTGCGTCGGCGGACCGGCAAGATCGAGTTGCAATTCGCCTGATCTGTCAAGCGCACCCCGCGCCGCTGTCGAAATGTCTCAACAGTTCAGGCAACTTTTCGTGCTGGTGTCGAGGACTGACTCAACAGCATTTCCGCGTACCGCGACACGCCGAACTTGAACGTCCCCCGAAAATTCACGTGCGCAAAATGGGCCGGACCCATGCGCGCCAGCCAGGAGTCCTCAATCTTCTGCCCGGAATTGCGCCATTGCTCTACTGTGTTCTGCATCCGGTGGGTATTCCAGGCCAGTACCAGATTGGTCAGCAAGGTGTGCGATCCGGAAATTGCAATCATCTCGTCTTTGCGGCGTCCCCGCTCTGGCGGCACCCTGCCGTAGTAGATCGCCCGTTGCAATTGGTGTACCGATTCGCCCCGATTGAGAATGGTGTGGATCTCCCGGCGGAATTCAGGGTTGCTGAAGTAATCGCACAGGAACAGTGTTCGCAGCAATCGGCCCAGCTGGTCCGCAGCGCGGTGCACGGGATCGCCCTGCGCAGCGCTGCCGAAGCGATGCAAAGCCACGTTGGCACTGACATGGCCGCTGCGGATGGATGCCGCCAGCCGCAACAGCTCGTCCCATTCCTTGTGAATCGCTTTGAGCGAGACATCACGCACAAGCACCTGGTCCAGTCCCTCAGGCGCCTCCAGGTCGCGTGGCAAGAACAGCTTTCGCTCTGTCAGATTGCGTAGCCGCGGACACAGATCAAACCCCTGCATCTTGGCTATCGTCATTCCTGGGTTGGTATAGCCATGCGTGTCAACCGCCAGCAACGACAGGCGCACCCGTTCATTGCTGTCGTTGTAGCGCACGACGCCCTCTATTGCCGGGCCAGCCTGGCGCTCATTCAGGACGATCGGCTGATCGTAAATGATGCCGTGCTGGTCCAGCACATGGGTGTAGATCCCGGCAGCATGCGTGCGTCGCCTTGGATCCACCCGCGCATTCCACAGGTGCTTGGATGTATCCAGGCTCATCATGTCGCTCGATGCCGTCTTGCCGCTGCCCCACAAATCGGCGATGGCGTGTTTGCCCTGAAATTCAACCACGCGATCGTTGGCGCGGCGCAGTCGACCCGGCGCTTCAAGGGCGCGCATAGCAACTGAGATTTGGTCCGTGCTGAGCTGAGGCGTCATGGCGGTGACGCTCTTGGCGTCAATTTCTGTGCCGTGCGCAATCAGTGCCGCATACAGCGCCACCAATTCCTTTTCATCGCGGGCCCGGCGGGCCAGAAGAATCTCGCTGAAGTTGGTCTGCGCATCCATCTCCAGCAGTAAGTCAGGGAACTGCACGCCGCCAATTTGTTTGAACATCAGGTCGCGTGTTCGCCTCGGTTCCATTTCCTCCAGTAGGGCTTCAAGCTTGGGCAGGTGCAACATGCCCTGGGCGTCAATCGTCAGTTTCCCCGCCTGTTTGGCTTCTGCCACGGCAGCAAGGCCGGCCTGAATATGTTTGAGCAGTGGGTCGATGAAGATTTGCGCGTCCAGCGGCAGTCCCAGGATAGACAGATGCCGGCCCCGTTGGTCTTCCCAGTCGGATGGTGAGATCAGCAATTGGTCGCGCGACCGGTAAGAGAAACTGTGATCGATCCAGACCGAGCCACGCCGCAAGCTTTTACGCAGACCGACCATGGCGCAGGCCTCCAAGGCTTTCAGGGCTCGACCTCGATCCGGATCATTGACCAACTCTTGCCATGGCTTGTCGACCGGGAAGGATTGGTCCCCGGGAAGTTCATTGAGCTTGCCAGCATAAATTTCCCGCAGCGACTTCAGCAATTTGAGGCTGTTGTCGTTCGCACGTCCCTGAAAATCGAGATCCTGCAGGCTGCTCAGTAACGCTCGCACGCGGCTGGGCTCCGCGGCCAGCGTTTGCCGCACGCTGGCGGCATGACTGGTACTTGGGGTCTCCCCAATGTCAGCGACCAATAGGCCGATGGCGGCCAGCCGTTCTTCAGCGGGCCTGCTGGTGTCGGCCACCAGCGTTTTGATACCGACCAGGCGGTCGCGGTATTCAACCGACGACCGAGCTTGCTTGACCTGGGTCTTGTCGTAGGCCTGGCGGACCATGTCAGAGACCCGTCGGCCAGCCTGATAGATCACCGTGTCCGTGAGCTCAAGCAGGGTGATGCGCAAAAAGAAAACCAATTCAATGGTTTGGCCGGATTCAGCCAGTTGGTTTGTCTTGACCGGACGACGAGCCTGCACGGATTGGGCGTAGCCGCGCTGCTTTTCCAGCGGAATGGCGTCGAAATTCCATGTATCGACGCCCAACTCCTTGAGAAATTTGATTTTGTCGAGCGTCTCCGCCAAAGCGGTCGGACTGTGGCGTTTCGGCGGCGTCTTGAGCCACTCCAAAACTGTGGTTGAAGTCTTGTTGTAGAAACCGAAGACCACGAACTCGTAGCGTGAAATCGACTGTGCTGGGACCGTGGCCAACACGATCTTGAGGATGTCTGCCTCGACCGTAGCAAAACATTTGCGTGCAAGGTCGCGAACCTGGCGATCGCCAGGGATCAGCAGTTTTTGCTCATACAGCCAGCGATTGGCCGCTACGACCAATTCGTCTATCGAGTTAACCTCGTTTGCCTGGGCTTGAAGGTAGACCACCAGTCGATCACTGGCGGCCTGGTCAACGTCTTTGAGTTCAAGGTATTCCCGTAGCCAGAGCTGATGCTCGTACAGGGTTTGCCGGCGGGCGTACAGGGTGCGCAACGAAGCGATTGTGGGTGCGCGCACGCCCAGTGCATCGCCAACATGTTGCAGCAATGCTTTCGGCAGGGTTGTAAACCGGTCCAGGGGACGGCCCGATGCCCTCAGAAAAAGCAGCAGGACCGCAGCACCGGCCCGCCGGCCCGTTCGAAATCGCTCGTTCAGCGCAACAACGTCGATTGGCGAAAGTTGGAAGCACCGCTGAACCTCGAAATCGGACAGGCGGCTTGGCAGGCTGTTGGCGCCGACATACCGAAATTCGTAGCTGGACATGCTAAACCACCCATTTGAGATGATTCTCGGACTTTACATGACCGCTGGCAGTCCGGGATCCCGCATGGAGCCTAGGTTTACGGCGTAACCGTGTCAATTTGCACCGAAAGTACGATTACCCCACATTTAGCCTATGTTGCAAGACTGACTGGCCGCTTCTGGTCGAAACCACGCGTTCCGACTTTTCCCCGAACTACTGATACAGTCCGCAGGTTCAGGGGTGTGCGGTGGATGGAAACGGTGAAAACACGCTCGTTGTCTCCAACATAATTTCTGAGCCCTAAAACACTTTTGCTCTCGAATCAAACTATATGCGCAAGTTCAACTGGAAGGTCAAGTCTCTAGCAATCGCTATCTTTGTAATGTTTGTGCTCGTTTGGAACCCGGAATTGAGGGCTTTCCTTCTGGTTCTAGACTTCTTGGGCGCAGATTTAGTGCTCCTGCTTTTGGGCGGCTACATCAACCAGTATTGGTCAGTTATCGCGTTCCATCTACGGCCGGTGATTGGTCTTGTGACATCTGCTGCAAGCTCAGTCGGGAAATCGTTGCGCTGGATTGCCTACGGGCTCCACCCCCGCGCCGACCAATGGGCACAAATAGACCATATTGGTATCGCGAGTGGCGTCGCAACTCGAATAGCACTAGGGCGTCTCGGCGGGTAAGCCTTCCATCGAACGGAATCCAACATTGGGTGGCTGAAATGAACCTCCGGCTTACAGGTCTCCATGCAGTCGTCACTGGCGGCTCTTGCGGCATTGGTGCAGCGATAGTTCAGGCGCTCGCTGCCGAAGGTTGTCGGGTGTCGTTTTGCGCTCGGCGCCAGGCGCCAATCGACGAGACACTGAGTTTGCTCGCACATCTTCCAGGAGCGGTTCAGGCACAAGCGGTCAGCGTTACGGACTGTGCCAACTTCACGAAGTGGCTTGAGACGCTCGGCGCCTTTGATATCTTCGTTCCAAACGTCAGCGCGCTGAGCGAAGACTGGAAAGACTCATTGCAGACCGACATCCAGGCGACAGTCGATGCAACCGAGGCTGCGGTGCCGTTTCTGCTCAAGTCGCCTCACGGTGCCATCACCTACATCGGTTCCAAAGCTGGCTCAATGGCTGCGCCTAAGTCGGCGGCATACGGGGCGGCCAAGGCCGCCATGGCCCACTGCTATGTGCAGAAAGCGAGTTGATCGAGTGTCAGGATAGCCTGCAGAGCGCGGGTCATCGTGTAACTGTCCTGTGCTGCCGCCCCGTGGCCGACGGCATGACGTGAACCCGCAGTGCCGGTCTGGGCCACTGGGTCGAAATTGGCGAAGGTGTGGGTCGCAAGGTAGTGCCCGAACGCTGCGGGGAAGAAGAGCGTGTCCGGTCCGCCCGCGCGCTGTTCGGCGGTGGCTTGGGCGAAGGCCAGAAGTCCCTTGAGCTTTGCCCCTTGACCGCCATGCGCCGCCTTGTGAGCATCGTTCAAGATGCCTTCGATTTCTGTAAGGATGATCTTGATAGCCGAGGCGGGCTTCTGTGCTGTGAAGGCTTCGACCGCTTCTTTGAGCAGCACCGCCTTCGCCGAGAAATGCGGCTTCGCGACCCAGCGCTCGAATAGATGACTGAGCCGCGTGGCATCAAACGCAGCGACGATCTTCGGCTCAACCTCGGCGATGTCGAATCCAGCTTCGGCGTGGACTGCAAGTTCGCGGAACTCACCGGTGATGATCTCGACGAAGGGGAACCAGCCTGCTGTTAACAACGGCCCGGAGATTGCCGGATCGTTCACCGTCTGGTACAGATGTCGGTAGCGGAGCGTCCGGCGCAGGGTGCCTAAAGCCGTCGAAAATCGATCCAAATCAAGCTTACCGTCTGCGTTGAAATCGAAGGCGAGCCCGAAGCTCCAACCTTCTCGGAACAAACAGAGAACCTTGTCCTTGTCGCCAATGTTCACGCACGGGAAGGACATGCCCGTCAGGTCGGCGATGTCGCTTTCATAGATCACCGACCGCGCCGTGACCGCTCGTTTGAGCCTGCACCGCATCGCGACAGCCGCAGCATCCACCCAAAGCTCGGCACTGTTGTCTGGCCTCATGACAAGAAGGATGGTATCCGCTCGCTTGAGGTTGACCGTGTTACCGGCCTTCTCGGCCATGTGTCGGATAACGCCATCAAGGTTCTCCACCAGCCGATGAAAGAGCGGCGTGTCTGAATCGAGGGCAAGCTGCGTCCAAATCTTCGCATTCTGACCACTCTTGGCCGGTTCCGCCGCAAAGCCAGCCAGCGGCTCGACATCCTTGAACCGGAGCGGCTCGCCGAGATTGCGAACGTCAAGAACTCCGGCAGGACTCGCGACCGGTGCTTGCTCTTCCTTTTCTGTCATGGTCCATACCCTTCCTTTCGGGCCACTATGGCACAGTCGGAGGGTTCGATGCGAGCCACGTTAGTGCCGGCCTTCTTTATCGAATGATTGACTTGCGCAATCCGGAGGCTGGAACCACGCCTGGAAGCCAGAATGAAGGCCCCCCGGGGCGGCATTTCGCGATCCCAAAGCAGTCGAATGCGAGCGTCCAACTGTCCCCTTGCGGGTCTCCCGCCTCCCATCCCCAGGATTGTCGAGTGAAAACGATTGTCGTCCAGAAAGCGGTCACACACCAATGTCGGCAGATGACCAGATCAACACCATAGAGTCCAAGTGTGCGAGAGCCGCGTTTCGTCGGCCCCCGCGGGTCTTCATCGCCCAACGGGCCTCCCAGGTCGGAAACGACTGGTCGACCTGCAACCACCTGAGGACACTTCGGGACAGCGGGCAAGGCGACGTCGCAATTCGGTCCGCGTATTGGGACTCTCAAAAAGCCTCGATTGACATTAACCAAAGGAATGGAGTCTTCATGAAAACACTGAATGGTTATTTGAGTTGGGTGACCGCGAGCACAGTCATCATTACCTGCGGCTTGTTGCTGATGGCGGCGAAATCCCCGCCAACACATTTCGACGAGATCGACGTTGGCCGAATCAATGTACGCGAGCCTGATGGCACACTGCGGTTGGTCATCTCAAACCGGGCGCAATTTCCAGGTACACCCTGGAAAGGCGGCGAGGTGCCGCGCCCGGACCGAAAAGAGTTTGCTGGCATGCTATTTGTCAATGACGAGGGCACCGAGAACGGGGGGCTGATACAGAAGGGACTTGTCGGCCCGGACGGTAAACCCTCCGCTGGTTTGAGCCTTACCTTCGACCGGTTTCGGCAGGATCAGGTGATCCAGTTGTTGCATGCTGAAGACGGAGGTCGCGTGCGGAGCATGTTGGCCATCAACGACGAAGCGGACGGCACTCAGCTCGACCTGCAGCAGCGTGCCGAACGCATGACGTCCCTGCGCAGCCTCAATCCGGCCGCACGCCAGGCGGCGATCCAGGCGATGCGCGATCAGCGTCAACTGCCCAACAATCGCGTTATGCTGGGCACGACTGCCGACGGCGCCTCGGCGCTGAGCTTGGCCGATGCGCAAGGTCGACCGCGACTTCTGTTGCTCGTGACCGCCAGTGGCAAACCGAGCGTGCAACTCCTGGACGATAAAGGGAAGATTGAGAAGATGATCGAATTGGACGTGAGCAACAAATGAAGACCGGTCTGTCGTACCTGACTTTGGCCTTGCGGGTCGCTCTCGCATGGTGGGTTCTGCTCGTCGTCTTGACTGCAGTCGTCAGCGGCCCGATTGCGATGCTTGGTGCCCTGCTGCTCTTTCCCCCGCTGGCGCTGGCCACTGGCTGCCTGGCCGCATGGTCACAGTACCGCGCGCTGGCGCCTGTGTCGGCCGGAACGAACCCCCTGGCATTCGGTCAGCGCCAGTCCATCAGCCTGGCTCTGCCGACAATACAAGCCATGAAGATTGCAAGAAGCGCCATAGAGGCTGCGTTTGGCCAAGTCGATCAGCGGGTCACAGAAGATTCGATCACCGTGCGCGTTGTCGAGAGCGGCACCAAGCCGACGGGCTTGGCCGCTTTGAGCAGCGACCAAATGACCCTTGTTGTTGCAGAAGATGGTGGCGGCAGGAGCACACTGCAAATCGCTTGCGAGCCAACGCATGTCTGGCTTTACGGATTGTTCTGGGTCGAGGCCGGACGCTGCGCTCGGCAGGTCGATGCACTCCGCAAGTCGATCCTCGCGCGAGTCCGTGCGCAGAACGAAGTTGCCGATTCTCTGGTCCGGCAGAATGCCCTGCAATCTCGTCTGGCACAGGCAGAACTTCTCCTGCTGCGGGCGCAGATCGAGCCCCATTTCCTCTTCAACACGCTGGCGCACATCCGTGCCAGCGCGGGAGCGAACCCACTGGAGGCTCAGGCGATGCTCGACGCTCTGATCGAGTTTCTACGCGCCAACAGCCAGACCGCCTCAAACGCTAACATCACTCTTGGGGACGAACTGCAAAGAGTGGACTGCTACCTGAAGATCATGCAGATTAGGCTTGGCGAACGGCTTCGCTATTCGGTTGACTGCGATCCGTCGCTGCTTCCTTTGCAAGTACCCACCGCCTGTGTTTTGATCCTGGCAGAGAACGCGGTGAAGCACGGTATCGAGCGCAGCGATGTGCCTGGAATGATCTCAGTAAACTGCCGAGCCCTCGACGATGTGCTCGCAATTGACGTTGACAACGACGGACCGGGGCTTGTAACGAGGCCGGATTCGGGGGCAGGTGGTTTGAGTAATTTGCGAGACCGACTGCATTTGACCTACGGCGATGGTGCTCAGATGAGCATTGAAGGTCGGGACGAGGGAGGTGTGTGCGCGTCGCTGCGGATACCGGGAATTGTGCACACCCATGACGCTTGACGGACCTTGCCGTGGCATTACAAATGCTTGGGTTCTCGTGGTTGAAGACGAGCCCCGCCTGCGGGACGAACTGGTCGAGTTTCTCGCGGCGCTTGCACCCGACCTTGGGCAAGTTCGCCCCGTCGGAACGGCAGAGGAAGCGTTGCTGTTGTGTCGCGAGTCGGCACCTCAGATTGCATTCGTCGACATCCAGCTTCCTGGTCGATCCGGCCTCGAGCTCGCGCGGGAGCTACCAGATGACACCCGCTTGGTCTTCGTGACAGCTCACGATGAGTTTGCGGTGCAGGCATTTGATCAGGGCGCGGTGGACTACTTGCTCAAACCGCTCTCACATGAGCGCCTGAAGCGCTGTTTGGACCGATTGCGCGACAAACTCACGCCTGTGGCGCATGAGCTGCGACCACTTCTTTCGGCGTTGCCCAGGCTGCAGCCGATCATCTACTTGCGTTGGCTGGCAGCAAGCTCAGGTCGACGCACTCGGCTGATTCCAGTGCCGGAGATCGTCTATCTGCAATCCGACAACAAGTACACCCGTGTAGTAAGTCGCGACGGCGAGCATCTGATTGAAGAGTCGATCAAGACGCTGCTACCGCGCCTGGACCCATCGGAGTTTCTACAGGTCCACCGATCCACGGTCGTCAATCTGCGTGAAGTGCTGTTGGTGGAACGCGACGAAACTGGCGGTGGCGTACTCCAGCTCCGGTCCTCAAAGGATGTTTTGCGCATCAGCGCTCCTTTCCTGCGTGAGTTCAAAGCCTTTCTGGGATGAATGTTGATTACCGTGGTTCTTGGAAAGATGGCCAGTAGGCTGACGCCCGTACCAAAGTCTTCAGTGACCGGAATGGAGATAGCTGATCGGATTGTTGTTTGTCAGTAGCCTATAACTACCCGGCTTACAAGAACGGTAGTGACCCCGATGACCCCTTTCGCAACAACGCTCTTCAGCCAGCGCTGCCTGGTCTATCCCTTGCTCCGTATCGATTATTCGATCCGAGCGCAGTTGACTCTCTAACTCTCCTACCAGATTCCACAATCACCCAGCTCCAATCTCTCTTCCAGCAAGCCGAAGCCAGCTACGGCTGCTGTTGTGGTCCGAATTGACGTGCCGCAACACCAAATGCCCCAGCGCCCGGAGGGAACAGTGTTGGCTTGACGCCAGGATTGAGGCATTGATTTATTCCGTTACAACCATCGCACCAATCCCGCATGGCATGCGGTCATAATCCGATTACACAAAAGGGGCGAAACTTTCAGACCCCTATCGTGATTGCCCGTGCAGGCGGTTGAGTCGAACAAGGATTATGGTTCTCAGGAGGAAATCATGGTGTCAATCTTTGTCCAAGCACGCACGCTAAACGTTAATCGCAAGACGAAAACGTCATCAATCAAAAATACCTGATGTCGACGCCAGCGGACCTGCATGCGGGCGGTCATGCTGGCACGGGTGAGGCCATTGAAGAAGTCTCGCAATGAAAGGATACCTTGTATGTGTACAAGCAAAATGTTGATCAAACCATTCCTTTGTTTTTTGTTAGCCATCGTGGCAAGCAGTGCCGCGTTAGCTGCAACGTATGTTTACTCCGGTCCGCCGTACACCTCGGTCGGTGGCACGTACAACACTGGCATGCGCATCAGTGGCGTGTTCACGACGGCCACGCCCATTCCCCCCAACTTGTCAAACACTGAGATCGGCGTGGGCGGTCTGAGGCTAGTGACCAGTTGGTCTTTCAGCGATGGGGTGACGACTTTTACGAATGGCGATTCATCAATTTATGCGAACGACTATTCGCTAATTCCTAGCGGGACAGGGGCCGACTTCGTGGTTTCGACGGACGCTGCCGGGAATATCACAGCATTCTCAATTGGTCTGGAGAAACCACGGTCAGTGGGTCTCCCTCCAATCTTCGTTGACGCATTCAGAGTGGCTACGGCACCCGTGTTGTACCGAGCGACAAGTCAATCGCCTTGCCTCAGTTATATCGTAATAATTTTATCTGGTTGCGCAGGATTCAACGATCCAGGGCCTAATTTCGGTTCGGCGCAGACCGCTGGGAGCTTCAGTACCAGTACCGTTCAGGCCATACCGGCGCTTGCACCGGGAAGCGTCCTGCTGCTGCTAGGGCTGATGGCAATAGCGGCCGGGTTCTATCTGCGTCGCAAACCGGATTGAGTTTGGGGGAGGAATACGGTGATCAAACCATTACTTTGCTTCTTGTTGGCCATGCTGGCAGGCGGTGCCGCGTTATCTGCAACGTATGTTTACTCCGGTCCGCCGTACACCTCGGTCGGTGGAATTTACACCACCAGCATGCGCATCACCGGCTCGTTCACGACGGCCAATCCCCTTGCGCCCAATCTGTCGAATGTGGAAATCGGTCCAAACGGACTGAATCTCGTGGTCGGTTGGTCCTTTGGCAATGGGGTCACGACATTCACGACTGACAACTCAGTCCCTGGCATTGGAGTCATTGGCGCCTTTGTCGTCTCGACGGACGCCGTCGGGAATATCACCGCATTCCTGATTAGTTTGCAGAATCCGCCGAACGCTTCCAAATATATTAATGTGGTTGCGTTCATTATCGGTACGTCACCCCCGCAGTACTTTACGTGGAACCAACCGCCCTGCATTGGGGAGATCGTGTGCCCAGGTCCAAGCTCCGGCGGCTCGGCGCAGACCGCAGGGAGCTTCAGTACCGTTCAGGCCATACCGGCGCTTGCACCGGGAAGCATCCTGCTGCTGCTAGGGCTGATGGCAGTAGCGGCCGGGTTCTATCTGCGTCGCAATTCGGATTGACTTTGGGTAAGCACGATTACCCCTACTACGGCACTTTTTCATTCACGAAGGGAGGCCGATGAAAATCACTGCTTTAAAACTTGTATCAGCCGCTGCTCTTATCGCGGCTCTATTTGCCTGCGGCGGTGGAGGTGGCGGCGCGGATAACCCGACGCCAACACCCACGCCGATCGTCAACACCGCACCCATCGCTAACGCCGGCCCGGATCAAAGCGTCCTGGCGAATGCCCTCGTCACACTTGACGGCAGCGCCAGCTCCGATGCCAATAGTGATCCGCTGACGTATGCGTGGTCGCTGACGGCCAAACCGGCTGCTAGCACCTCCGCCTTGGTATCGGCAAGCTCCGTCAAACCAAGCTTCACTGCGGATGTGGCCGGCATCTATGTCGCGTCGCTCATCGTGAACGATGGCAAGGTCAATAGCACCGCAGCGTCCGTTAGCATCACAGCGTCCACTGCAAACATTGCACCGGTGGCCAATGCGGGTGTTTCACAGACTGTTGTAGCAGGCAGCGCTGTCATGCTCGATGGAAGCGCCAGTTCAGATGCCAACAAGGATGCCTTGACATTTGCTTGGACACTCACCGCCAAACCTGCTGGCAGCACCGCGACCTTGATCCAGCCCGCTTCAGTTAAACCGTCTTTTACCGCTGATGTCGCGGGCACCTATGTCGCCACCGTAGTGGTCAACGATGGCAAGGTCAATAGCAGCCCTGCAACGGCCAGCATTATCGCTGTTGCGCCGACAGACCCGATCGTGCCCACGGCGAACGCGGCACGCGACATCGCCGACACGCGGCTGGCATTCGATGTCGCTGCCATGAGCGGTACCGCCAGCATCACGCTTGCGGCAAGCAGCACGCCGGGTGCGACGCTCGAGGTCGGCGACCTGACGCTGGACAGTGTGCGAAGCGGCGGTGTGGACCTTGCGTACGCGACCGACGTGGCGGCCAAGACGATCAACCTTGCGCTGGCATCGAGTGATCTGCCGGTTGCCGTTGATATCGCTTTTCGCTTCAAGAACCACACTGGATTCCAGGGGGCTTCCGCGGACGGATACACCTTCTTGTGGCCGTACTTCTGCGGCAATCTGTTCCCCTGTCATTCACAGCCGCGCGACGGCATGACCCTGTCGCTCAGCTTGACCGGCATCCCCGCTGGAAAAACGGCGATCTACGTACCGGCAATCTCGCAGGCGCCGGCGTATCAGCTCGCGTGGTCGATCGACAATTACACCGAACTGCCCCTGGGCACCACCGCCGCCGGAACGAATGTCTCGGTCTGGTACCGGCCGAACGAACTCGCCACGGCGCAGGCCGGCACCGAACATCTGCTTGCCGTGTTCGACTGGTACGAGAAGACGCTCGGCGCCTATCGCTTCGGCAACAAGGTCGGCACGGTGTCGGTGAATTGGGGCGCCGGCGTGACCGGCGGCATGGAGCACCATCCACGCTGGCATGTCGCATCAAGTTCGCTTGGCAGTCAGGAAACCAACGCCCACGAGGCCGCGCATGGCTGGTTCGGCGACGGTGTGCGGATCTCGTGCTGGGAGGATTTCGTGCTCTCCGAAGGCACGGCCAGTTATCTCGCCGCGCGGGCGTTTGATGTGGTCGCACCGGCCCTCGGCGAACAGACCTGGACCAACTATGCCAACGCGCTCGCGCAGATCCCCGGCAACCGCCCGGTGTGGCCGCGCACTTGCAACACGGTCGATGTCCTCAAGGACAATCTTTTCACCGACGCGCCCTACATGCGCGGCGCTTTCTTCTACAAGGCCGTCGCCGGCAAAGTCGGCGCCGATAAAGTCGATCAGGCGCTTGCCGCGTTCTATCGCGAATTCGCCGGCAAACCGGCAGGCATGGCCGACATGCTGACGACGATCAAAACCGTCACCGGCTACGACCCGACGGCATGCGCGCAGCTCTGGCTCGAAGGGACGAGCACGCCCGCGCCGGCGGCGTGCCCGTAGCAGGGAAGCAGGAATCAGAAGGGTTAAACGTTGACCAACTACTGCGCCGGGTCGCGTACTTCCCATCGAATGGCGTCGATTTTTTTCAGCAGATCGGGCGCCAGCGTGGTGCCTCAGGCATCCAGGTCTTCGTCGAGTTGCGCCACCGAGGTGACGCCGATGATGGTGCTCGCCACCTGCCACTTGGTGTAGCAAAAGGCCAGTGCCATCTGTGTCGCTGTCATGCTGTTGGCTTGGCGCCAGGATTGAGACATTGATTTATTCCGTTACAACCATCGCACCAATCCCGCATGGCATGCGGTCATAATCCGATTACACAAAAGGGGCGAAACTTTCAGACCCCTATCGTGATTGCCCGTGCAGGCGGTTGAGTCGAACAAGGATTATGTTTCTCAGGAGGAAATCATGGTGTCAATCTTTGTCCCAGCACGCACGCTAAACGTTAATCGCTAGACGAGAACGTCATCAATCAAAATACCTGATATCGACGACAGCGGACCTGCATGCGGGCGGTCATGCTGGCACGGGTGATGCCATTCAGGAAGTCTCGCAATGAAAGGACACCTTGTATGTGTACAACCAAAATGTTGATCAAGCCATTACTTTGCTTTTTGTTGGCCATGCTGGCTGGCGGCGCAGCGTTGTCTGCAACGTATGTTTACTCCGGTCCGCCGTACACCACGGTCGGTGGAATTTACACCACCAGCATGCGCATCACGGGCTCGTTCACGACGGCCAATCCACTTGCGCCCAATCTGTCGAATGTGGAAATCGGTCCATACGGCCAGAATCTGGTGACCAGTTGGTCTTTCAGCGATGGGGTGACGACATTTGCGAATACCAATTCATCACTCTATAACAACGAATATTTGCCAACACCTAGTCCGAATGGGCTCGACTTCACGGTCTCGACAAACGCAACTGGGAAGATTGCTTCATTCTCGATTGGTTTGGAGAAGCCGCCGAATCCGAGCTGGGGCGTCTACCCGGTGTGGGTCGACGCATTTAGAGTCGTCTCCACACCCGCGCTGTACCAGGCGACGAGCCAGTCGCCCTGTCTGATTGGCGTTATTGTCATGGAGTTTCAGTGCAGTGGTTTCGACGATCCAGGACCCAATTTTGGCTCGGCGCAGACCGCTGGGAGCTTCAGTACCAGTACCGTTCAGGCCATACCGGCGCTTGCACCGGGAAGCATCCTGCTCCTGCTAGGGCTGATGGCAATAGCGGCCGGGTTCTATCTGCGTCGCAAACCGGATTGAGTTTGGGTAACCGGTCATACAGGTCATGCCCACGGATGGGGATTCAAGCACGAGAGCATTTTCTACTTCAACCAAGATGGTCGCGTTGAAAACCTATAGTTCTAATTAGCGGATAGGCAACAGCTTCTAGACGTCGCCCCCACACCACCCGCAGTGGGCGGTTCATGCGACTTTGAGTGGCTGCTTTCTGGAAAGTTGGAAGACCGCTTCGTGCCTTCTGGAGTCAGTGGCAAGAGTGATCGCCACTTTTTCAGTCGACCGGCTCCAAGAGACGCGTTGCCTACCTCCAGATTTCCAGACAGCAGACGCTCAAGGCAAAAATAACTGACCCGCGACAGAGCCAGGCCAGCGGCTGAGTTGCGGGGCCGTATTGAATGGCGTTAGCCGACATTCCGCGATCGAAAAACAAAGCAGCCCGCAAGCAGGATTATTAGGACAAGGACGAACACATTTTGAGTTGAAAGCGATGGCACTGATACGGGCTCCAGCATCTCAGATAACTCAAACGTCACGATGTGGTTTAGAGACGGAGAATAGTCAATATAGTAAGGCGCAACCCGGGGAAGGGCGAAAGCGTAGACGCCAATAGTCCCCGGGTTATCGCCGGCGATATAGGGGGGCGCAACGGCGAGTCCCGATGAATCAGTAAGCACTGTTGCTCCAGTCCCCCCAGGTTCGAAATGTCCAGGCCCACCGGTGAATGGACATGGCGTCGCCCACCCCGCGCTAAGAATAACGCAGCCATCGTTCCCAAAGGCAACGGGGGCTCCCACAAAAGGCAAACCTTGATCGTCAGTTAGGCGAACTCCAAAACGAACCGGAAATGGCTGACCGATTGTCGTAGTCTGAGACTTCCCCTGAGTAACGGCAAGTTTGATCTGGTCTACGTTTTGAGCTTCCACGTCGGGTGCAAGCGTAAGCGCGAGGGGAATCGCAATCGCCAGCGCGGCCCATATGTCACGCATCTTTGGCCGTGTGGGTACCAAATCGCCAGTGCGCAGAATATTGAGGCAAATACCATGATGTCGCGCTCGCAAGTGGCCACCCAAAGCTTTCATCTAGCTATGTCCAATGGTTGCGATTGTGGTGTGGCTAACGCGAAGATTATCGGGCCACCTACACTTGCGGCGAAGCCGCCTTCTACAGGTCTGCGCCGTGTCGATTGACCAGTTAAGGGGCATTGCGTTAGCCCTTCTTCGCAAGCACAGGTTGCCACTCCTGAAACGATTCTGGTGCATCTTCGGCCCATGGCCAAACACCCTTAGTCGTCGGATAGATCACCTGCACGACTTCAAAGTCTCGGCCCCCGTAGAAGTCAATGTTCTGGCCGTGATAGTCGTCATAGACCGACTTCGGCACGGCGCCGATGTATATCTCAAAGCCTTCGAGGAAGCCGCCGTAGTATTGCCCGACCGCGAACCGTTCGCCCTCTCGGACCCGCTTGTTGTATTCGTTTACGACAGAGTGCGCAATCGGCCGTTTGAGGCCAATGACCACCACTTCGGGCGCCCCGGTCTCGCGCTGGATTCCGATGGAGTATGCAAAGGGCGGAAGCTTGTCTTCCGGATCGAACACGTGCATGACACTGCACCCATACTTGGCAATGTCTTCTTTGGTCCTCTGATCACCACCGCGCTCCATCGGTACCCTTTAACGTTGGAGCTGCGCGGCACGCAGCAAGCGCCGCGCAGCGGAATCGTGCTGCTGCGTGTCCGTGCCGAGCGAAAGGTTAGCGCTCATGCGCCTCCGGAGCAGGTGCCTGTTGCTTGAACCAGGCGTTTGCCTGTGGTGTGAAGAGCAAGGCAAAGGCCAGCATTTGGGCTAGGACTTGAGCGAGTTCTACCGAAACAACGGCCGGGTCGGCCTCGAACCCCGCAATACTTGGGGGAGAGAGGACGAGGCCTCCAGTAAAGAGGAGTATGTAGATCAATCGTGCCGATGCCCTACCCTTGGCGATGCCAACGGTCAAATAGGCATACAGACCGAACACCAAAATCAGGCCCCCCATCACAGCTCGGAACGCTGCCCGAACATCCAAATCCGCATACAAGAGTTGAAGAAGCAGCGCCGCCCCAAGCGCGGCCCAGAGAAGAGCAATTGACCACTGCACGTGCTTCGGCGAGGGTGTGGGTGGCATCGTCATTTGCATGTCTCGTTCAACTTAATGTAGCCGAGCACCCATCTTGGCATTCCCAAGCTAGACGACGAAATAGACCGGAAACCCTCCCGTTGATGCCGAAACCCCTCAAGTAAGGCCGATGCCGCCTGGGTTTTCGGTCAATTTCACTAGAAGTTGAATTCATTTCCATCCCTTTGAACCCTGTCGCGTGTCCCGGCGAAATTTGGTTAACGTCGAGTTCACTTTTTTGACGTTTCGTATGTTGGGAACTATAGCCCACTGGACCTTCCGCCTCGATGTCGGCGTCCGCTGCCCAGGAGCCGGACACTCAAGAAAACTGGCATCCCCGTTTGGCCGACTGCTTCCAAGGTTTTGGCACTGGCGGTGAGCGACAGCTTCCCGCGAAATTGAAGGTCAGCTTTTCCACTTTCCGGTGTACGTCGGGTTTGTCTCTGCTGCAGCCAATCAGCTTTCTCCGAAGTTGACTTTCAAATGTGTACGTGAGCAATGGAGCGAAACGTAATTCGGCAGCGCAGCGGGAGCCGACATTCGGCGGCGTTGTCCGCTGGGCTATAGTGCAGCCGGGGAGTTTGTTCACGCAACTGATCCATCAGCCCGGCTGGCTTGAAAGCGGCGTGCTGGCATTTCTGGAACTGTTATGACTCTTGACGTAGAGCGAAGTTCATTTGAACTCCATATTTCATGAGGGTCGCGGGGCTTTTCCTGTTCCGATGTTAGGCCATCAGCTCCGGGAGATTTCGTGCGGATTTCCAAACGCTTCGTTACTGTGTGTGTCATGTGTGCGGCTGTTCTCGTCGGCGCAGGTGTGCGTAATGCAGGGGCGCAAGAGACATACTGGCCGACGCACGGATGGCGCTACTCCTCCCCGGAAGCGCAAGGGATGGATTCCCAGGTGCTGGCCGGCGCGTTTGACTACATTCGCGACCACCATACGCCGATCCACAGCCTGACCATCATTCGCAACGGCCATGTCGTACTGGATGCATATTTCTGGCCGTTCATGGATGGACAATTCCACGATCTCGCGTCAGTGACGAAGAGCGTTACGTCGACGCTCGTCGGGATCGCAACCGGCAAGCACGAGCTGGAGCTTCGCCAGCCGCTGACTTCGGTCTTCAATCAACGAAGGATCGCGAACCTGGACGAGCGAAAAGAGCGTGTGACCATCGAGCATTTGCTGACGATGACCTCCGGGTCGGACTGCCACGCCAACCCCGGCGAGATCACACTGTCCCAGATGAGAAAAAGCGCCGATTGGACCCAGTTCATGCTGGATCTCCCGATGCGCGATGAACCCGGAAGCCGCTTCGAGTATTGCTCCGGCGGAATGCACATCCTTTCCAGCGCGATCACGAAGGCAACGGGCCTGAGCGCACTCGATTTCGCGCGCCGCGAGCTGTTCAATCCACTCGGCATCGGCAACGTAGCATGGCCGGCCGATGGCCACGGTGTTTCGTATGGCTGGGGCGACCTCCACCTCGAACCCCGCGACATGGCGAAGTTGGGGTATCTGTGGTTGAACAACGGCCGCTGGGAAGACCGACAACTCGTTCCGGAGAAGTTCATGGATGCTGCCGTCCAGGGACATTCCTTGCCGATGAGCGGCGATACGAAATATGGATATGGATTCTGGATTTATCCGAACAGGCGGCCACCGCTGTTCGAAGCACTCGGACGGGGCGGCCAACGTATCAGCGTCTCCCCGGAGAAGAACGTTGTCGTCGTGTTTACGGGCGGAGAGTTCGAGCCCGGCGACATCGGTGCATTCATCCTTCGCGCCATCAAGTCCGATCAGCCCATGCCTGAAAACCCGTCAGCGGCGGCCCGGTTAACGGCTGCAGTGAAAGATGCGGCAACGCCGCCTCGTCCAATGTCACTTATCCCGCCGCCGCTAAGGACGGTTTCGGGCAGGCGGTATACGCTCGCGGCGAACCCAATCGACCTGAAGTCCTTTGTCATCACGTTTTCGGGAACTGAGGTTGCGCAGCTTCAGCTCGAACTAGGCCATCGGAGCGATCCATTAAGGCCGATCGGACTAGACGGAGTTCCGCGCGTATCCGCTGGCGGCAATTTTGGCTTGCCAGTTGCAGTAAGCGGCGTGTGGGAGAACGACAGCACCTTTCTCGTCGAATACAACGAAATCGGAAACATCAACATGTACCAGTTTCGCCTGAAGTTCTCGGGTGACGATGTCGACGTGGAACTGAGCGAGCGATCGCGGGTGATTCCAAGCGCACGGTTCCACGGGACGTCCGTCAATTGAGCTCAAGAACATGGGTGTGTATGCCGACGACCATTTGACCCAGGCTGCCGACTTTGACTGCCCCAGGGCAAAGAGGCTGAAATCGTTGCACCGAGCGGGTGTCACGACCAACGGAGTGGGTCAGCGGAAATCGGCAGCGTGGGTCAAATCGGTGTCGGCGCCAACAGCTTGGAGTACAGTCTCTACCGTTCACGAAGAAATATGTAAAGGAGAGGCGAGACAATGTCACACATCATTGCTACAAAGTACTCGTCTCTGCTCAAGCAGTCGCCACCCCTCCCTCTGTCTCGTCGCCGGGCCGTCGCCGGGATGGTTGCGGTGCTCATATCCGCCTTAGTGCTCATCGGCAATATGGTCGCAATTAGCGTATTCACATGGGAAGCGGCGACCAGCCCGAAGAGACTAGTTGCGCTGCTGGCTTTCTGGGGTATTACGTTCTTCGCTTTGTTCTTCGTTTGGCGAATGGCGCGCTTCCTTTTAAAGCATTGGCCTGCCAAGTCAGGCGCGTCATGAACCAACGAAATTACGTCATCGCGTTTCTTGCGCTCCTGGCTCTGGCTGCGGTCTTTGTCTTGGGCACGTCAGCGATGCTCCCGCCTGTTGTCGCATCCCACTTTAGTGGCTCGGGCGCGGCCGATGGCTTTACCCCACGCTCGGAATACCTGCTTGTCTGGCTCTTGTTGCAGCTTGGGGTTCCACTCCTGGTTGCCTTCTTGCCGTTTGCGGCCATTCGCTGGAGCGGCAATCAGCTCAACATCCCCAACAGCCGGTATTGGCTGGCTCCCGAGCGCTGCGAAGAGACATACACCTTCCTTCGCTTGTGGTGCTTGTCGATGGCGTCGGCTATCGTCGTATTATTTGCCTATGCTCACTGGTTCTTGGTGCAGGCAAACCAGCACCAGCCACCGGTACTCTCCACGTTGGCCATCATCACCGGCCTCGTGGTCTTCTTAGCCGCTCTTGCCGCCTGGCTCGTCGCTCCCTATGTTCGATTCCGCAAACGCGCCTGACGGCAAATGGGCCTTCAATGAGAACCCTCTTGTTGGCGCCGACACCGATTTGACCCACGCTGCCGATTTCCGCTGACCCACCCCGTTGGTCGTGACACCCGCTCGGTGCAACGATTTCAGCCTCTTTGCCCTGGGGCAGTCAAAGTCGGCAGCCTGGGTCAAATGGTCACCGGCACACACACATCAAGGCGCCGACGGCAGCAAACACCATGCGGTGTTCATAGCGGTAAAAATCGCTCTCGGTCAGCAAATCGTTGACCCGGTCCCAGGCGGCGTTATCCAGCATCAGGCCGCCCAGCACGCTGGACTCGGATTCGATCGAGTGCGGGGGAATGCGCAGTTGCGCGACCTGGCGGTCTTGACCGTGGTCGGCAGGCACGGATGAAATCATGCTTCAGACTCCAGCGGTTTCGGGGCAACCCGGAAGATGGCACGCGTTTCGGCCACGCCGGCGCGGCGCATCACATCTTCCAAGGATACGCCGTCCTCGAGCCAGCGGGCCAGCACCGAATTGCGCAGGGTTTCGCCTCCGGTGTGTGCCAGGACGCTACTCTCGAAGGAATTGGCGGGCAAATGGGCCTTGATCGCCGCGGCCACCAGAAAGAATATGCTTTTCCGGCTCAGCGGCGATCTCTCCCTGGTGCCGTTCCAGACGTGCGACTTGGCCCCGAAAAACAGCCATGCGGAGTGTCCCGGCACGGTCACCCTGACTTCCAGCCAGCGCTGCATGATTTTGCTGGCCGCAGCCCCTTGAAGGGCGATAAAGCGACGCTGGCAGGGCTTGTCCCCGTCGATATTGACCGTCCATTGCGGCCCCGCCCGGCCGGTGTGCACGGCGATCACCTGGTCGGCGCGCAACTGGATCATTTCCCCGGTCTTCGCCGCGGTGTGCAGCAGGGTCAGCAGCAGCGCATCGTTGCGAATCTGCTGCCAGGTGCTGTCGGCCCGGCGCTTGTGTTCCTTGATGATGCCGGCTTCGATGGTTTGCAGTGCCCAGCGGGGCAGGATCATGCTGGCCATGATCTCATTGAAGGGGATTTCAGTGGCGCCTTCGCAGGCATTGGTCTCGCACAGCTTCAGGATCACCGCCCGCGCGTAGATCTCGCGCAAGACACGCCAATAGCGCCGGCGCGTGACGCTGCTGGCCGGTTTGTCGCTGATGTTGTGCAGTTTGAGCCGGGCTGTGGCGCTGGGTGTGAGCTGGTTCAGGTAGGCGCTGACGTGCTCCGGCCCGGCTTGCTCCCAGGGGATATGCGCTGGCAACGATTTGACGAAGTTGAACCAGATGCTGCGGTAATGGAGGACGCTGCGCGCATTGAGTCTCGGTCGAGTCGGGCTGGTGACTTCGCCGGCCCAGGCATCAAAGACCACCCGCGCCGAGGCCGTGACCACGCCTGGCCCGGGCTGGGCCGGGGCGGCGCCAGGATCTGGCCGCGCTTGCCCCGGCGCCGCAGCCTGCGCGGCGGGTGGAGCGTGAGCGTGGACGGTAGCCATGGGCAGCGGCGGGCAATGTTGTCGACTTAGCGGTCCGGGTACAACTCGTGCATATAGGTCAGCAAGGCATGCTTGATGGTCTCGATCGGGATCGTCAGCGTGTTCTCGTCCTTGGCCGCAGCAAGGTATTGGGTTTCAAACTTTCGGGCGATCGCCGTGTGCCAGGGCGTGACACGGGTGCCATCGTCGAGCGTATTCGTGGCGCGCACCAGAGATCGGTAGCGATGGGTGAACGACGGCGCCATGATCGAATTTTCCTCGTCGGGCACGGCCATCATGCGCACCACCACGCTGAGCGCCAGCAGAAAGCGCGGCGTGCAGTCCGCGTTCCACACCGGCGGCACGGCCATGCCAGCCAGGCCCCCGATGACGGCGATATTGCATACCGTCTTTCCATTGGCCAGGCGCTCTGCGAGCAAGCCGTAGCGCTCGAAATGCGAGTCTTCCAGCGTCGCCCAGGGCGGCAGATGGCGCGGAGTTTGTTGCAAGGACATGATTTCTCTCCTTCTTTGATCTATTCTGGACTAGCTAGCATCCTCGGTGGCGGTCTGGCGCTGGCGCAAGCCCGGCGCCGCCGCGGGCCTCACGCGATAGAAGCAGTCCGGGCACATGGCCAGATATTTGTCGTTGCCGCCGATCAGGATTTGGGCGCCGCCCCAGACCCGCTGCCCGGCACTATCGATGCGCGCGTTCATGCTGGCTTTCTTGCCGCAGTCGCAAATCGCCTTGAGTTCCTGCAGGTCGTCGGCCAGCGCCAGCAAGGTGGCGGCGCCGTCAAACGGTCGGTCCATGAAATCGGTCCTCAGCCCGTAGCACAGGATCGGCACGTTGCTGGCGTGAGCCAGCCGATGCAACTGCCCGACCTGGTCGGGCGTCAGAAACTGGGCCTCGTCGAGGAACAGGCAGACGGTGCCGGCATCGAGCACCGATTTGTCGAAGACGGTGTCCCGGTTGTAGGTCAGCGCGGGCCGCTGGATCCCCAGGCGCGAGCTGATGAAGCCCACCCCGTTGCGGTTGTCGAGTTCGGCCGTGAACAGCTTGGCCTGCATCCCCCGTTCGAGGTAGTTGTAGGCGGTTTGCAGCAGCGCCGTGGACTTGCCGGCACACATGGCGGCGTAGCGAAAATAGAGCTTGGACATAGTTGATCAGGTGTTGAATGTCTTTGGAATTGTTTTTCTGGGTGAATCCAGCGCCCAGCTGACAAACCACAACTCGGCTTGTGCGCGGTTGGCAGTTTTCCATTCAAGTAGTACTTCTCTTTCACTTTCGGCTTGATATGATTTTAATGTAATCTACATGCAAGAGATATGCAAGCCCCCTCACGTGTCTCCCCCTACTTTTTTTGCCTCTCCCCCTTTCGATTTCCCCCTGCCCTCACTGCCCACCTGCAGTGCTACGCCTGAGACTTGGGTCGAAAGGGCCCTCTCTTGATAGACGGTCTTCGCTCTCGAACTACCCCGCCCTCCCCTCGTGCAGCGCGCAAGGTGTAGTGCGCGCAGTGAGTTGAGTGGGACAAGGGAGCCAAGGGGAAAAAGAGTCTTCAGGGGGGCGGCCGGGGTTCCGGCCTAAGGTCTTGCATGTAGATTACATTCAATCTGAAACATGGACGCGCATTACACCCTATTTGGCCACGCCGGAAACGCCGAAAATTCCGTCGGAAAACACTGCGGGCGCAGTTTCCGGTCATTTCTCCAAGCCGACACTGTTTTCCGCACAGGTTTTGACCGGTCTGGACCGCTATTTTCAACCAGTGACCACGTATGTCGGAAAACATGTGTTTTACGACAGAGTGATGTCCCTTGCGGGGATGCATTCATAATATTATAATGAATGCGTTGAATGCAATTTCATGAGGTGATGATATGGCGATGCTAACAGTGCGCAATCTTCCCGACGACGTGCATCGCGCGTTGCGAGTGCAGGCCGCTCTACATGGGCACAGTGCCGAGGCCGAGGTGCGTGAGATTTTGGCGATCGCGGTTAAGCCAGGGTCGCGCGTTCGCCTGGGTGAAGCCCTCTCAGCACTGGGCCGCAAGGTCGGCCTGACGAACGAGGATTTCGAGGTCTTCCAGCAAGCGAGAGACAAGACGCCGGCCGAGCCGCTGAGGTTTGATTGATCGTTCTCGATACAAACGTCGTTTCCGAGGCGATGAAGCCCGAGCCGGATTCGGCTGTGCGGGCTTGGTTGAACGATCAAGCATCCGAAACGCTGTATCTGTCCAGTGTGACGTTGGCCGAGTTGCTGTTTGGAATCAGGGCACTCCAGGCTGGCAGGCGTAAGGACATGTTGGCACAGACCCTCGACGGTCTGATGGGTCTCTTCAGGGATCGGGTGCTTCCATTCGACATCGATGCAGCACGGCACTATGCCGAGCTGGCCGTGACGGCCAAAGTTGCCGGACGAGGATTTCCAACGCCTGACGGCTACATTGCTGCAATCGCCGCCTCGCGTGGGTTCATCGTGGCGTCACGCGATACGGCTCCCTTTGAGGCGGCTCACATTACGGTCATAAATCCGTGGAAAGCGTAAGGGAGTCCAGCAAAGCATGAGCATGAATGAATTTCGCCGACTGGCAGCGAAGATAGATCAGCACATGCAACAGCTTTCTGCCCAGGGCGTTCACGATGCACATGCCATCATTAATCGGATGGTGGGATACGTGCCCGATCTGCACAAACTCTGGGTCGGAACATCTGACGATCAACTCATGATGCTGTCCAACGAGTTTCCCGGGTTTTACCGCTACCTTTGAACACATGCCAGGACTGGAAAGTCATTTTTCGAATTTGCTTCGCGACAAAAAGAACGAAGCGGGTATGTTGCATTGACATATTGCCTACGCCATCGTGTTGACCTGAGTCCCAAGGTTGCCGCTTGTGGCCGGCGGCAGCGCCTGTAGCAACGCCAGTGCCCCGGTGGCCTGGATGTCCATGGCCTTCTTTAAAACCAATATCTGGGCCATTTGGGCCACTTGGCTCTGCTGCATTTGCGTCGATGCGTTGACGAGTGCTGCGGGGGAAATATCCATGGCGAAATCCTTCTTTGGCTGTCACCAATATCGGCTCGATTGCCAACAATCTTGAGCAATCCCTGCGGCCATGCGCACCCAGGCGGATCGACGGGCAATAACAGTTATCGATTTCGAATTGCGTCAAGGAGCCGTGCCGCTGCTTTGCTGCAGGTGCTGCAGTAGATTCAGGCTTGGATATCCGTCGGCTGGCAGGCCCAGGCTGCGCTGGTACTGACGAATGCCACGCCGCGTGGCCGGACCCATCATGCCGTCGGGCGTGCCACTGTCGAAACCGCGTGTATTCAGAACCGTTTGCATTGCCAGCAACTGGCTGCGCGTCAAAGCTTGCACATCGCGCGGCCAGCGTGCTTGTATCGGCGGGCCACCTGCCAGGCGCTGCGCCAGCAGGCTGACAGCCAGTGCATAGCTGGTCGAGTTGTTGTAGCGCAGGAGCGTGCGGAAGTTGGGTCCGATCAGGAAGGCCGGTCCGCCTGCGCTGGACGCCAACCAGATCGAGCTGTCGCTCAGCGCTGGCAGTGGTGTACCGTCCATCGATTGCACACCCTCGTTCGCCCAGGCGGCCGATGTTTGTCGTACGTTGTCATCGGCGCGCGCGTAGTCGAACCCCGGTGGCAAGCGCACCTCAGTCCCCCACGGCTGACCGGCCTGCCATCCAGTGCTTGCCAGGAAGTTCGCCGTCGAAGCCATCACATCGGCCGCACTGCCCCATAGGTCGCGTCGGCCATCGCCATCGGCATCAACTGCATAGGCCAGAAAGCTGGAGGGCAGAAACTGCGTCTGGCCCATCGCGCCCGCCCACGATCCTATCATCTGCGTACGATCAATGTCACCGCTTTGCAAAATTTTCAAGGCAGCCAGCAATTGGCTGCGTGCCCACGCCTCGCGTCGGCCCTCGAAACCCAGTGTCGCCAAGGCATCAATGGTCGGGATGTCGCCGACGTTGCTGCCGTAATTGCTCTCCATGCCCCAGATGGCGACGACGATCTCGTTCGGGACGCCGTAACGCGCAGTTATGGCAACCGCTTGGGGGCCCAGTTGCTGCAGCTTGTCCTGGCCACGGGTGATGCGCTGCGCCGACAACGCATTGTCGAGGTAGTCCCATACCGAGCGGGTGAACTCGGGCTGCGCCCGATCCAACTCAATGACGCCTGGCAGGAAGCGAATCGGGTCAAAAGCGATGTGCAGCGTCGCCTCACGGATGCCCGCTTTGCGGGCTATGGCGCTGAACTCAACCACCCAGAGGGCAAACTTCTGGTCGTGTTCAGCTTCATCAGCGGTGGCTTGGGCGGGCTGGGTGGCAACCGTTGATGGCACCGGTGCCTTGGGTGCGGTGGTGGCTATGGCGGTGCAGCCTGCAAGCGTAAAGATCGCTAGCAAACCGAGAACAAGCCAGCCGCGCGCTGAGGATGGAAAACGGGTTGGTATGTGCATTCCTGTCATTTTCGTTGCGGCCAACGATGCAAGTCTTTTCGGCCTTACTCCATTATTGCGGAGAGTGAACCAAACCGTGGGAGGGCGAAATCAGGCGGCCTGGCGAGAGTGCGACGAGTTCGCGCACGGCATCTTGGCCAATTCTGCAAGTCCCTTCACGGAGAATTCACTGTTGAGCACATGCAACAACGCCTATTCACTGCCCTCACCAAGTGAATTGCTCTCGTCCGTTTTGACAACGAAAGCAAATCACCCCTACGCGCTCAACACGAACTGGTCAGACGCAGCTTCCCATCGTAGTAATCGGATTGCCCATTGGGGAACGCAATTGCGGCGTCAACGGCTGCTTGCTCGGCGTCCAGCAAGAGCTTTTGTAGCATGCCTTTTTGCGTTACGCCGTAACATTTCGCAAGCCTTTCAAGCGCTCGTTTGGCGTGGAGATCAATGATCAAATTCAGTCTTTCGCTGGGCGCCGATTCGTCTTGCAGACGTCTCGCGCGATAGGCCGCTTGTCGTTGTGCGTTTGAAGTGACCATGGCAACCCGTCCTATTTGTTACGGCGTAACTCGCCACGACGATGTTACTGCGTAACGGTCTTTCGCGCATGGGTTTCGATGTTGCGCCTGTTCATTGAACACCCTGCCCACGGACTTGCCTTCACGGCATTGGCCAACACACAAGCAGGTTGGCCGGCAAAGCGGGCAGTGCTCTTCGAGTTCTGAGCAAGTGCTCCCTTGGGCTGGTCACTACTTGTGAACAATTCAGTGGTAATCGCTTTCATGTTGATGCCGTATGGCACCGATGATGACCTGATCGGAGTCTCGAATTTCGAACATTGCGACGTAGCCGGAACTGCCGAACGAAATGATGAGTTCGCGCACGAATGCGCTATCCCCTGTCTTTCGGCAACTAAACGGGCTGTGAACCAGTAGCTGGCAGGCCTGTTTAATCGATTCAATTGCACGGGCTGGAATATCCAGATCTCCGCTTGGGCTGTTCAACTCACGTTCCAGCACGTGGTCAAACAATCTCTCCAAGTCTTCTTCGGCCTCGCGGCTATAGATAACCTGGTATGTCATGTTTTCTTGGCGCTCCTCGCGGCTGCAAGCTTCGCTTCCAGTTTGGCAATGACTATCTCAGCAGGTATGCCATCACCAGCGGCGACTGTCCTGTTGATGGCCGCCATCCCACGACGGATGAATTCCGAGTGGACGCGACGCCGTGTTACTTCGTTGCGAACTGCGGTTTCCACCAAAGATGCCAAGCTTTCACCTCCTTCGAGGGATTGCTCAATGTCTTTGCGAAACGAGGGGTCAATTCGCACGGGTGGGATGGTTGCGGTTTTCATGTCACCAGTGTATCGCGTATGTGATGCATTCGCAATGCTTCGCATTTTCCTATCCTTGTGAATGAGCCCAAGGAAGATGAACGTACCCTGAAGGGCGAGGTTCGCCCCGGGGCAGTTGTTTGAAAGTTTTTGACCAGCAAGTGGTCGATTTATGAAATGCCGTCACATGCGCCTGCGCGCTGGACAACTAATTGGCTCAAGCCAAAGATGAGGCACTATTCCATAGGGAGGGGCCGGCGGTCAACCAATAGGAAGGTTGGAAAGCGAATGCGCAAAGAAAAAGCCCTGCAACCGATCCGAAGATCAGCGCAGGGCTTTTGCATTTTGAAATATGGTCAGCTACCAGTGAAAAAGCCTCGGAGGTAAAGCCGTGCTTGCCACAGGCGAAACTTCCAACCAGTGCCGATTTCGCCGTAGTGCGCGGTTGATTCTTCGTCGCAGGCCAAGTTAAATTGACCGGACTTGCGCTGTTTTTGCAGGCAACCTTCCGACGTGGTGGGCACGCTCGACGAGCGCCGGAACCTGCCGGAGCCAGGGCAGTTGCGGGGATTCGATCGCCTGGCCGAGGCGGTGCGAAGTGGCACCTGGCGGCGTGAACTGGTACGCGAGTTTCTGGCGCATGCCGGCGTCAGTCCGTCGGCTTACGAAGCCAAAAAGACAGACACCCAGTAGGTCGGGCCAACCAACGAACATCCTCAGTTGGATGACAGCCCCCGAGTTCGATTCGGCGACGACGAAAGGAAGTCATCATCGTAATGCTGCCGATTCTATCGACGATATGGATCGCCGAACTCGATCGACTCTTCATTGTCGAGACCTGACCCGCGGAACGAAACCTTGAATCCAGCAAACTGCAATGCGGGTGAACGCGAAGTAGAAAATGGCCTTCACGCTTTGCATGCCGTCGGATAAGCTGAGCTCACCAACTTCCGTCGTACTCAATCAGACTTGCTTGCGGGCGATGCCTTTTCAAAGTCACCCGCCAGCGACCAGTTGACACGAGCGGGGGTTATCCACTTGCGAATGGCTGCGTTGACTTGTTCCAGGCTCAGCGCGTCGGCGCGTGCGTCCACTTCGGCGTTCCAGCGAAAGCTGCGGTCGCGTTCGAGGTGTCCTACCCAGGCCCAGGTGACCGAGTCGTCATTGGCGCGCCAGGTGTTGCTTTCGGCGCGCATCGCCTTCTTCGCAGTTTCCAGCTCGGTAGCTGTGACGCCCTCTACGGCAAACCGCTGCAACTCTTCGGCGAAGCCCTGCTCGACGCGGGCACGGTTCTCGGGGGCAAAGATGGCGTAGAAGTTGACTTGGGCTGCAGGCTCGAAGCTTGAAGCGTTCAAGCCCGCTCCCGCGCCATAGGACATCCCGTCCTTCTGACGCAATCGGGTGATCAGGCGCGAGTCGAAGCCTCCGGCGCCTAGTATGTGCACCGCCAGGCGCAGCGCGGCGTAGTCGGGGTGGTCGTCACTCAGGGTCAGTTGCAAGGAACCACGCGCAACAGCATTGGGCTTGTCCTTGCGCAAATTGACCAGGTGTTGACCCGCAGCCGCTGCGACCGGTCTGGGCACGCGCGCATAGGTCTGCGCCGACTTCCAGTCGCCAAAGAGCTGCGCGATGACGGGCTTGACCTGCTCGGCGTCGAAGTCACCGACGATCGCCAACTCGCCGTGGCTGCCACCCCATTGCGTCTTGTAGAAATCGACCACCGCTTCGCGCTTGAGCGCCTTGAGTGCGACGACGTCTTGCGCCATCGTGGCGACGTGGCGTGGATCGTTCTGGCCATAGGCGCTCGCCAGCAGGCGCGAAAGTTCTACCCCTGCCGTCGCTCCCGGATCTTCCATGGCGTGTTCCAGGCTGCCGATCTTTTGCCGCAGTAATTGCTCGAATTCGCCGGGTGGGAATGCGGGTTCGCGCAGCACCTCGGACAGCAAGGTCAGCGCCGGCACCAGTTGGGCGCGCTTGCCGCTGAGTCCCGCGCTCGCGCCGAACAGGACATCGCTATGCACGCGCCAATCGGTTTTGAGCGCGTCAAAGGCATCGCTGATTTGGGCGCGTGTCTTCTTCTGCGTGCCCAGGCCCAGCATGCTGCCCACCATGGATGCGGCGATGCGCTGCCCCTGCAGGCTTGCTTCATTGCCAAAATGCAGGTTGAGTTGCACTTGCACCGTTTCGCCTCGCGACTTCTTGGGCAGCAGTGCCACCCGCAGACCTGAGGGCAAGGTGTAGCGCTGCGTGCGCTTGTCGATGTTGGCGGGTGATGAGTCAAAGGTCTCACCGCTGGCCAGGGTCGCCTGGGGTTTGAAGTCCTTCAACGCTGCCGCTACGTCCACACGCGGTGCCAACGGCGTGCGCTGCGGCGTCTCGGTGGCAAAGAAGCGCCCCAGCGTGCGGTTGGTGGGCAGCAGCCAGGTGCGAACGGCGGCATTGACTTCATCCAGCGTGATCTGCTGAACATGGTCGCGCAAGCTGAACAGCAAGCGCCAGTCGCCCGCAGCGATGGACTCAGACAGAGTCACGCACAGCGTCTGTGGATCCGCCAGGATCCGGTCCAGGTTCTTGGCCCATTGCAATTGCGCGCGCTTGAGCTCTTCGGCGGTCACCGGTTCGGCGACCAGGCCATCAACCGTTTCGATGAGGATACGCTGCGCCTCCTCCACCGAATCGTCCTTCTTGAGCAGGACACCCAGGTTGAACAGCCCGGGCTCGGCGTTGCGCGAGGCCCAGCCGAAGACTTGTGTCGCCTTCCCAGGTTCGACCAGGCGCTTGTGCAGCCGGCCGGTGGGCGTATCGGACAGCGCCGTCGCAGCGATCTCGAAGGCTGCGTATTCTCGGCTGGCCAGCGCCGGTATGTGGTAGCTGGCAAACACCGCCTGCTCGCCGCCAATGCGACGCAGCGTCACCAGGCGCTCGCCTTCCTGCACCGGCTCCAGCGTGTAGGTGGGCGCTATCTTTCGGCTGGGCCGGGGCAGGCGGCCGAAGCCGGCCTTGATCTCCTGCAGAACCTTGGCCGCGTCAAACGAGCCCGCGACGATCAGCGTCGCGTTGTCCGGCTGGTAGTACTTGCGGTAGAAAGCCTGCAGGCTGGGAATGTCCACGTTCTCGACGTCCGAGCGCGCGCCGATGGTGCTGCGTCCGTAGTTGTGCCATTGGTAGGCCGCGGCGTGGGTGCGCTGAATGAGGATGCCGATGGGGTTGTTCTCGCCTGCCTCCATTTCGTTGCGAACCACCGTCATCTCGGTGTCCAGGTCTTTGCGCAGCACCTTTGCACCCGTCATGCGGTCGGCCTCGGTGCGCAGCGCCCAGGAAAGCTGGCTCGCGTCGGCGGGAAAGGTCTCGAAATAGTTCGTTCTATCCTCGTTGGTGCTGCCGTTGAACTGCATGCCACGCTTGGACAACTCGGCCGCCACGTTGGCGTGCACCTTGGTGGTCTTGAACATCAGGTGTTCGAGCAGGTGCGCCATGCCGGTCTCGCCGTATCCCTCCATGCGGCTGCCGACCCGGTAGGTCACATTGACCGTGACAGTGGGTTTGGACGCGTCGGGGATGAGCAGTACCTGCAAACCGTTGTCCAGTCGAAACTCGCTCACGCCTTCGACTTCGCGCACTGCCGCGGTAGTCGGGGTCGCTGCCGCCATCGACGTTGCGTGAAAACCGACGGTCAAGAGAATGGTAAGAAGCAGTTTGAGGCGCATCAGGAAGGACCGGTGGCAAGACCGGTAATAGGGTGGCAAAAAAAAGAAACGGATAACCGTGGTCACGGAGCCTCTCATCGTTTTGTGGCGACTACGATGCTCATAGCAAAAAGTCCTATTGCTACTGGGAGCCAGATGATGCGTTCCCAAGCACTAGGTGTAATTGCGTTAGCTACAACACCGAGCGCGCAATAGGCGACTACCACCCAGATAAGCTTTTTGGACAAGGGTTGCCATTCCTGCAGCAAGAGTCCGGCGCGAGTAAGAACCACTGTGCCGATTACCAGCAGCAATAGCGCAGAGATCGCCGAGGCGACTCGCATCTCGACCGGCAGTTGCCCCTGGTACGTTCCACCCCAGGCAAATTCGCCCCAGGGCATACCTGCAACGAGTGCCCCTTGGAACAGGACTACTGCAAGGATGAGCAATGAAAATAGGCGCGCTGCAAGTCTGGAGGTCATAGGACATGGCTACTTGTGAAGGTGGCAACCTGCGACGCCCAACGATTAGCGTTGATAAGCTGCGCTGCAATGCTCGTAGAAACCAAGAACGCCTCCCGCGGCTGATAAACCATGTCGGACTGAACCGCCTGCTGAGGCAGGCGCGATAGGGGTTTGAAAGCTTCACCCCATTTGTTTGATCGGATTATGGCCTGACTTAAGCTGACTCCAGCATGCAGCCCGTGCAAGGAACGCGCACAAAGGCGGCAATCACCATGTCGGGCAAACCAGTTTTGATTCCAGCACAAAGTTGTCTTGGCGCAGCGCACGCCTGCGCCCCCAACCCGTTGTGCCGCGATGCGCCCTGCCCTCCGATTTGCATCCCGGCGCCATTGGCTGCTCGACCCTCGCTGGTCGGACCGGGTCGCCAAATCGACCGGTATTGGCTGGGTGACGAAAGGTTTGAAGACCACATGCTGGTTTGGCTTGCCCGTGCTACATTTCGCATGGGCTTTACGCCCCTCCGTCTCCCTCCCTGAACGGAGCCCGCAAGGGTTTCAGCCCAGCCTAAAGCGCTGGGTTTTTTCTTGTCTGGAACAGCGGTATTGCTGCGCTGCCGCGCTTTCAACACATATCAATCTGTGATAACCTTTTGCATGGGTTCACATGGGTCGAAAGAAACTGGGCTGGACTACCTGCTTGGCCTGGATGGCAACATCGAGTTTCAGAACGACGCGGGCGATTGGGTCAAGATGGAAGTCTCCCGGGTGGCCGTCACGGTTGAGAGACCCCATGGAATCAAGTACAGCCTGACCTGGCATGCGCCCGACAGCACGCGTCTGATTGGCTTTGACAACGCGCATGGCGGCGTCAAACCCGAAGGCTCGCGTTTCTTGCATGCGGGCAAGAAGTACGCCTACGACCACCGGCATCGCCACGCCGATGATGCCGAGGTGGACCGCGTTCTTAAAGAGGTGTCGCAATGAACAAGAAGTTGAAAGTTGGGATTGCCAGCGTGCCGCAGCAGCGGGCACGGTCGCTGGCGATTGCGGCCGGCACGCGCAAGCGCGGTGCGGACGAACCGCATGTCTGGTTCCCCACGGTGGCCGCCATGGCGCGCGTGTTGTCTGACGAAAACATGGCTTTGCTCAAGGCGCTTCGTGAGCAGCAACCTGACACCATGGATTCCTTGGCCAAAGTGGTCGGCAAGCAGGCTCCCAATGTGTCGCGTTCGCTGCACACCATGGCCGAATACGGCCTGGTCAAATTCATCAAGAAGGGGCGCACCGTGACGCCTCAGGCGACCTTCGAACATTTGTCGGTTGACTTTTGTTGACCGCTGACAGGTGACCTTTTGCCCGGCACAGGCTGGGTGGAATTCTGGAGCGCAAAAGCGATGCCGGACGGGGTTCGTTTGGCTCGACAGGAAAGCATTGGCGCGATATCCCTGATTTCCGCATCGCCAAGGGTAAACCCTTACACTGGCAACCGGCTTTCTATTGAGGTCTTACCATGTCCAAACTTGTCGAGCATATCCAAGCTCTTGCCCACAGTTTCAAGTCTCAAACAGAACTTGACAATGCGTATCTTGCCCAAGCCACTGACAGCGACGCCGTGGCGCGTTGCAGGCTGGAAATCGCCTTTCGGGGTCGGGGTGCCGCGAGGGTGCGGTCATGACTTATCTGCAAAGCTTGAGCAAAACAGCAACAGCGCTCGGGCGAACCTCTTCGCTCTTTTTCGGCTTGCCTTTTGACGTTGCGCGCGAGCGTTATGCAAGTGCGGTCCGGGTCGGACTGATTCAACACTCCATGCTCAGCGGAGCGAAATTTGAACAAGATCTCGCCGCGCTGGAGAAGCTGACCCTGGGACCATGGGCTCGCGGGGTCTAATTTGTTTTTCAGCCTGCCAGACCGCGAAGTCGCCGACTGAATCCAACTTCCGGTCAGCCTTGCCTTTCGGTTTCGGTTGCAATTATCAATAGGCATGAAATTCCTTTGAGGTGCTGCTGTCCTGGGACATTTAGCCACCCAACGGTTAGCGCTGATCTTCCTTGACCGCTTGGCAATGCACATCGGCAAATCGTCAACCAAGACGATGACGTCACTTGGCACTAGACACCCGGCATGAGGGGCGCTGCGCCATGATCCTGAACTTGTTGTTTGAGTTTGTGACTAGCCGAGAAGGTCACCACACGACGCGCCTGAATGGGTACCCCGCGCAATCTGCGCGGAGTAAATCTTCAAGAACTAGGTTTGTCTTGGAGAGGCATCATCCGCATGACCCGATGTCGGCATTGAGCGGATTTTCTCCAGAAATGCTGGCAATTCTGAAGTTATTGTCTTCCAGACGATGTCCATGTCAACTTGAAAATAGCCATGCGAAAGAACATTTCGCATCCAATACGCATCATCCCACGGGAAGTCAGCATTTTGCTTTGCGAACTCTTGGTGAAATGTTTGCACGTTGTGGCACGCTTCCCCAATGATTTCAATATTTCGAATCACTGCGTCTTGAATCAACGTATTGCCAAGCCAGTCTTCTTTGTCAATGCCTTTGATATAGGTGTTGACTCGCTCTATCGCTTGAGTAATGTGATTCAAATAGTCAGGTAACCGAAGATTCTCCTTCTTCATACCGGTTGCGCCTCTGCCAACACTAACGCTCGGAATTTTTCGGGCAAGGCTTTCGGTGTCAGGACATCTACAGGAACGCCTAAGACGGTTTGTAGTCCCTTTTTGATCCTTGCAATGTCGAGCAAACTGGTTTGCGGAGTCGTATCCACCAGAAGATCCAGGTCGCTGCTTTCGGTGTCTTCCCCATGCAGGACTGAGCCAAAAACACGAGCATTCAGTGCATTATTCATTTGAACAATGCGATGGATTTCAGCTCGGTTGGCCTTTAATGCTTCAGAAGGTTTCATTCCTGCAATCAATTCTTCCCCGGCGGGGACTTTGCATGCAATATATCTCACTTAACTGCTCCATTGAAAAACACGAAGCAGCCTACCCATAGGGCAAAGTTGCCCGTGCGGGTTTGAATTTGATACGCAGCCATCAATTCGGAGGGGTTCCAAATTAAGTGGGCACAGCGCCATAACGTTGAGCATGCTCAACTCTTCAGCAGCATCACAATTTCCGCGATGCTGCCAGGAGAACCAATAAGACTGGATCCCCAGATTGATTTGCTACTTTCGTAGCAGTGTCGGACCAAAGTCCAACGTTGTTGAAATGCTGCTTCAAGAGCAACGAATTGAGCAATAGAGCTCAAAGTGTTTTTAGTATAGCCACTGCCCGTTATTTCAGCAACCGCCAACTACGTCGCCGTAGGTTACTGGTCCGGTTGCGACAGCCTGCTGCACTATGGGGTTTGTTCATCTTAGGGTCTGAAAGACATTCGCACCGGAGCCAATGAGGACAGGCTTGGGGCAGAAATCGCTATTTCCACAGACGGTGTCGGTCATGGCAAAGGGCGGAACTGGTTGAAGCTGGAAATTATCGATTTGCCCAGACGCATTGATAACCAGCTAATGCGGAACAAGACCTGTGCGTACAGCGCATGAGTTGCGCTCGGTACCGATGTCACTAGCCGCGCTTCATTTCTCTCAGCTCGCCAGACTCGCCACCAGATGGTCGATCCACACGCGCAATTTCGGCGCCAGAAAGCGGTTCGGCGGGTACAGAAGCCAGGCTGTTCCCGCATAGTTGGTCACGTGTTCCCAGTCGTCCAGCACCGTCACCAGTTCCCCGGCGACCAGGCTGGAACGGGCCGTGAACTCGGGCAGACTGGCGATGCCCAAAGATTGCAAGGCACCCTCCAGCCGAACCTCGCTGTGGTTGGCCACATAGCGCCCGCGCACCTTGACGGTGATCTCTTCTCCACCACGACGAAAACGCCAATGGTGGTCGCGCTCGTCTTCACCCAGAAACAGGCAGCTGTGCGAGGCCAGATCGCGCGGATGTGTGGGCTTGTCGTGTTGGGCCAGGTAACTCGGACTGGCGCAGACCAAGTGCCTGATCCGCATCAGTGGTCGCCCGGCCAGACCCGGTGGCGGCGCCTCTGTGATGCGGATGGCCAGGTCAATGGCTTCCTCAAACAGGTCCACGGTGCGGTCGGTAATGACGAGTTGCACGTCCACCTCGGGATACTGGCGCAGGAAGCCGGGTATCAGCGGGTGCACCACCTGGCGGCCAAAGGCCTTGGGCATGCTCACGCGCACCAGACCGCGCGGGCTGGCGGTTTGGCTGTCGCTCAGCGCCAAGACCTCGCGCGCAGCGGCCACCATGTCCTGACAGCGGCTGAACACTGCGGTGCCAGCCTCGGTCAAGCGCAGTTTTCGGGTGGTGCGCTCCAACAGGCGCACCCGCAACACGCCCTCCAGGCGCGCCACCTGGCGACTCACCGCCGAAGGGGTGACGCCCAACTGGCGGGCCGCGCCCGAGAAGCTACCGGCATCGACCACTCGGGCAAACACGACCATATCAGGCAGGCTATCGAGTTGGTTATTGATGTTCATTGAGCACAAGTCCTGTTCCGTTCAGGTGGATTATCACGAAGGGCGATGAAATCCATAATTTGGGCTGGCTCAACATCACCATCTTCCATCTTGAACACCCTTGCCCTTGCGCAGCCCAAAAGTCTGATGCGACTGTCCGACCTGACGCTGCTGCTGGTCGCCATGGTCTGGGGTACCAGTTACGGCGTGGCCAAAGGCGCGCTGGCCTTTTATCCGGTGCTGGGTTTTCTGGCGGTGCGTTTCATCCTGACCTTTGGTCTGCTGTTGCCAACCCTGCTGCGCGCCAGCGATCAGCAAAGACGCGATGCCATCCACACCGGCCTGCCACTGGGGGCGCTGATGTTGGGCATCTTTTTGTGCGAGACCTTTGGCGTGGCCAACACCCAGGCCAGCAACGCCGCGTTCCTGATCAGTCTGTGCGTGGTGTTCACGCCTTTTGTCGAGTGGTGGCTGCTGGGGCGCCGACCAGTGCAGGCGATGTTCGTGTTCGCCGGTATCTCGTTGTTGGGTGCAACCCTGCTCAGCGGTGGACTGACAGGTCAGTTCGGTTTGGGCGATGGTTTGATGTTGACGGCAGCCGTGCTGCGCGCCATCACCGTGTGCCTGACCAGCAAACTCACCCGCAACAGCAGCGCACCCGCTCTGACATTGACAGCGGTGCAGGCCGGTGTGATTGGTTTTGGCAGCCTGCTGCTGGCGCTATGCACGCCCGGCGGCTTGCCGCCACTGCCAATGGCAAGCGCCTTCTGGCAGGCCGGCATTTATCTGGTGCTGGGTTGCACGGTGTTCGCCTTCTTCGCGCAAAACTGGGCGTTGAAACACACACCACCCAGCCGGGTCGCCTTGCTGACCAGCAGCGAGCCCGCCTTCGGCGCCCTGTTTGCCGTGCTGTGGCTGGGTGAATCGCTCAGCGCCACGGGCTGGATCGGTGGCGGGCTCATCGTCTTGGCGGCGCTGTGGACGACTGGTCGCTGCGGTTATCCTCCCGGCTCCATCAGCAATCCATAGGGGGAAGTTCATGATCAAAAATTTGCGCATAACTCTGAGGCATGTTACCGAGTCCGATTTGCCAATTTTGGCCAAGGTATCGGGGGATCCCGTTGCGCGTGGTGAGTTCAATCCATCAAGAATCTCTAGCCCACACGCCATTCAAAAACGCTTTCAAGAAAATGGATTTGCAGCTGACGAAAACGAATTATTTTTGATCTGCAACGAACTTGGGACGGTCATTGGCGACGTGGTTCATTTTCAGGCGAAACGATACTCAACGGCGCGTGAAATCGGATGGTCCATTCACGACCCGGAAAACCGCAACCGCGGCTTCGCAACAGAGGCCGTCACGGCACTCATTGACTACCTTTTCAAAAGTTTTCCAATCAACCGCATTGAGTGCAATGCCTCGATCGAAAACCTTGCTTCGATTCGCCTGGCTGAAAGGTGCGGTCTTGTGCGCGAAGGGGTTCTGCGGGGAGTTGTCTTCGTTGCCGGTGTTTATGTGGACGACGTGGTGCTTTCCATGCTGAGATCAGACTGGGAGCAAAGGCAAGGGAAGACAGAGGCCTCACCGTTGTGATGAATGTCGAGTCCTATCAAGACCCAACCGACCTTGCTGTTGATTGTGTTTGGAACCAACGCGTCGCCGCATTCTTCCTGACGCGATATCGGACGAACTCGAAACCACACAAATGACAAGAAACCGCAATGAATTCCTTCTGCTCGCTGGCGATGGTTTGTCGGCCTTTGGGACCTGGATCGACTTCCTGGCAATCCTGACGCTTGCTGCTTACCAGTTTCATGTGTCGTCGCTTCAAATGGCGACAGTGAGCGCCGTCGGAGTGCTGCCGGGCATGCTGTTATCCCCATGGATAGGCCGCCTTTGTGACAGAGGAGATCCGAAAACAATCCTGCTTGCATCGATAGTATCGAGAGTCATCGCCACGACCGCCATCCTCTTTTGCCACGACTACTTTGTTTTTCTTGCACTGGTAGGCCTGCGCTCGGTCTTTGCCACCGTTGCACCGCCGGCAATCAACGTGATGGCAGTTAGATCCGTCGAGCCGTCGCGGCGTCCGAGGTTCTACTCGCTGCTGAACGTGCTCAACAATTCCGCAAAAGTCTTGGCACCGGCGATAGGAACTGTCTCCAGCTCGTTGGCGAGCGAGGCCTTCGCGCTTGTCATGTCGCTAACGTTTTCCGCGGCGTCCTTCGTCGCATTTGCATTTATCCGCCTTCGGTCCAGGGAAGTCACAGCAGGTTCGACTGGAGGCAGCACGGCACCCATCGTGAACGGCGAACCCAACCTCGCGCCGCTGCTGTGGGTTGCGACGACCAGTGCATTCTTCATCTTCATGGTGAACAATCTGTTTCCGTTGGTGCTACAGCGGTCAGGTTTTGACAAGGCACTGCTTGGCCTACTGGTGAGTTGCTCAGGAGCGGGCAATATCCTTTCAGGTTTGTGGCTCGCCAAGAAGTCCGCCTCGAATGCCATGCGCGGAGAAATCAGCGAGATGGTGTTTCCGGCGATGCTTCAGGCCATCGGATTCGGCCTCATCGGAGTTATTCTTTGGCTGAAACCCGACCATATTTCAGGAATATTGCCGGTTCTCTTCTTCCTCATCGGCACATTCAGTGCGCGCTACGCGATCGCCATGAATGTCCACATTTCCGCTCATTTCGCCACTTCGATTGGAAGTGTTTGGGGTGTGCTGCAAGCGTGGCAGAGCGCTATGATTTTCGCCGCGCCGATGGTTGGGGCAGTCGTTCTCGATTCCATGGGGCCAGCGTCGCTATTTGCCTTTTCCACTGGAACGGCGGCCATTTCATTCACGCTGTTCTACATATTTCGAACCATGGGCATGCCACGCCTGCAAGTGCCCGCACGCGTCCCCTAATCAAAACATCCCACTATGAACACCGCACTTCTCATCATCGACGTTCAGCAAGGTTTGTGCGAAGGCCAACACAATGCCTTCGAATCAGCGGAGGTCATCGGTCGCATCAATCGGGTCTCGGCCAAGGCGCGTGCAGCGGGCATCCCGGTGATCTTCATTCAGCACGAGTCAGAAGCCGGGTACCTGGAGTTTGGTACCCGCGCGTGGCAGCTTGCGCAGGGGCTGCACACCAAACCCTCCGACCTCCGCATCCGGAAAACTACGCCAGACTCGTTCCTGCGTACCGACCTTGAAGCCATGCTGAAAGCACGCGCTATAACGGATCTGATCATCTGCGGTATGCAAACCGAGTTCTGTGTGGACACAAGCACGCGCCGGGCGCTTGCGCTTGGCTACCCGGTCGTCCTGGTCGAGGACGCACACACCACCGAAGGCAATGCGTATTTGACGCCGCGCCAGGTGATTCAGCATCACAACGCCACGCTGACCCATATATCGAGTTTCGGCCCAAGGGTTCGCGCCGTCTCTAGCGAGGCCCTACAAATTGGGGCCTAGAGAAGACGTCCTTCTATTCCAATCGCTGATGCCACAACACATCGGAATCGTTGCATGCTCGGCGGAGGGTGCCGCGCTTTGCTACCGAACAATCTGTGCAGAAGGTGCACGCTTTCTGGGTCCGCATGCACATCCAGAAGTGTCGGTTCATACGCGCTCGCTTGCCGAGTACGTCGATTACCTTAACCGAGGTGACCTGCAGGGCGTTGCCGAGCTTATGCTCACGTCTGCAAATAAGCTTGCGAGCATCGGAGCAGACTTCTTGATCTGCCCAGACAACACCATCCATCAAGCGTTCTGTTACGTGGAGAAAAGATCTCCGAGACCCTGGCTGCACATTGCAGAGGTGGTTGCAGCCGAGGCAGTCGAAAGAGGCTATCGGCGTCTGGGTATCACTGGAACGCGTTGGCTCGTTGACAGTGCCGTATACCCGGACAAGCTTGCAGCGCAGGGGCTGGAATTTGTTCTCCCAAGTGAGGCTGATCGGGACGAGACGAACCGCATCATCATGGACGAGCTGGTATGCGGTGTATTCAAGCCCGCAGGTATCAACTACTTTCAGAGCGTCATCGCAAAAATGAAAAATCTGGGTTGCGACGCAGTGGTTCTAGGTTGCACCGAAATTCCGCTAATAATGAACGACTCAAACTCCCCGTTACCTACTCTCGACTCCACTCGCCTGCTCGCGCGGGCGGCGCTGCTCCGGGCAACCATCAGGGCGAACAACAAGTGACGGCTGATCCCCCCAAATTTGCCCGTTCAGAACCGTTGTTTTTCCTCCCCAGCCCTGTTTCAACCAACCGCCAGGATCTCTATGCCGCTACTGTTCTCCTATGGCACGCTTCAGCAACTCAACGTGCAAATAGCAACCTTTGGCCGAGCCCTTTCCGGGAGACCCGATGAACTCGTTGGATTTGCTCAGTCCATGATCAAGATCCAGGATGCTGATGTCGTCAGGAAAAGCGGCAAGACACACCATCCCATCGTCAAGTACACGGGCATCTCGACCGATCGTGTGCCTGGAACCGTCTTCGAGATTTCTGACAAAGAGCTCGCCAATGCGGACAAGTACGAAGTCGGTGATTACAAGCGCGTGAATGCGCGACTTGCGTCAGGCGCCGATGCGTGGGTCTACGTGGACGCTGAGCGCTTACCGGCGAACGAATGACATAGTGCGGTCATCACTTGGAGAAATACCCTCATGTTCGGAACCCAAAATATCGCACTATTCGCAGTCGCTGGCCTCCTGCTCAATATGGCGCCTGGCCCCGACTCGCTGCTCATCATGTCTCGCAGCGCAACTCAGGGCTGGCGCGCTGGATCGGCAGCAGCGCTCGGCATTGGCACCGGCACATTCATTCACATCTTTGCCGCAGCACTTGGCTTGTCGGCCGTACTGGCCACCTCCAGCACGGCCTTCGCGGTGGTCAAGTACGCGGGTGCAGCCTATTTGCTGTATGTTGGCGTCGCATTGCTGCGAAGCAAGACAATTTCCTCTGTCGGACCAGGGCAGTTAGTCGCGATGCCATCGCTGTCCCTGCGCCGAATATTTCTCCAAGGCTTTCTGACGAACGTTCTGAACCCGAAGGTCGCCGTATTCTTTCTTGCGTTCGTTCCGCAGTTCATTCTGCCCCAGGCGTCTAACAAAACGCTTGCCTTCGTTGCTCTGGGCTGCATCTTCAATTTCAATGGCATGCTTTGGTGTCACTTCCTCGCCGTATCTTCGGCATTCGCCAGCCGGCGAATCCAAGCAAGCAGGTCCGTCTCACTTTGGCTCAATCGGCTCATCGGTACCGTTTTTGTTTCGCTCGGCATCAAGCTTGCTCTCGCAGAGCGGAGCTAGCGTTTTGTCCATATTCATAAGGGTTTTCATGCTTTCCACTCTCCTCACTGTCTGGATCCTTCACGTCGCCGCCATGATGAGCCCCGGCGCTAACGTTCTGCTCGTGTCGCAACTGGCAGCGAGTGATCGTGCTCGGAGTGCGGTTTTTGCCGCCTTGGGCGTCACCGCGGGTGCCGCTATTTGGGCGACCTGCGCGGTACTCGGAATCAACGCAGTTTTCGTGGCCTTCCCTGGACTGCGCCTCGCACTTCAGATCGCCGGCGGTGTGTATCTGCTGTATGTAGCCAGTCGTCTGTGGCGATCCAGCGGCCCTGCATTGGATGGTCGAACCGCGTCCATACCCCGGTTGGTGTCGTTTCGTCTGGGTTTTCTGACGAACATCACAAATCCAAAGTCGGCGCTCTTCTTTGGCAGTGTGTTTGCCACCTCGTTCCCGGCAGCGCCCAGTCCGATCCTGCAGGCGTCAGCGGTGGCGATGGTGGTGCTCAACGCACTGTGCTGGCATACGCTTCTCGCCTACCTCTTCTCTCGGGAGCGCGTCCGAGCCGCCTACTCGCGCACACGAGGCATCGCCAATCGCATCGCATCGGTCGCAGTGGGTGCCTTGGGTCTGGGCTTGTTGGTGGCCTCGCTGCGCGAGGCGAGAGCATAGCTGCATCGCTACAAACACAATGAGCAATAACATGACTGACAAGATGTTGAGCATTGCCGGGTATGGTGTCGATGCTGCGGCCTTGGCGGAGCAGTATGAGAGCATTTCGTTTGCCGATGTGCATCGGGACGTGATTCACCTGTTTCCCGACCGGCCCAGCGGAGTTTTGGACATTGGTGCGGGCTCCGGGCGCGACGCGGCCGCCCTGGCGCAACAGGGTCATCACGTCGTAGCCGTTGAACCGACAGCCGAATTGCGCGACGCGGGGAAGCGCCTCCATTCGTCACTGGCCATTGACTGGGTTGACGATCATTTACCGGCGCTGACGTTCATGCGACAAACGCGACAACGCTTTGATCTGATCTTACTCACAGCGGTGTGGATGCACCTGGAAGAATCTGAGCGAAAGACTGCGATGGAGGCCATCACGGATCTGATCGCCGAACAGGGTCAGGTGATCATGTCTCTGCGGCATGGGCCGGTTCCCCTGGGACGAAGGATGTTTGATGTTACCGCCGAGGAGACGGTCAAACTCGGGGCGGAATTTGGTTTATGTGCTCATCATCGCAGCCGGCGTGAAGACATGCTTGGCCGTGCCGATGTCAGTTGGAGTTTTGTCGCGTTTCGGCGCGCGTAAGTTCAGCGGTGCACCAGCATATGGAGCCACTCATCGGACCAAGAATTCGACTCCGCCCGCTACTTGCATCGGACGGCGCCGCACTCGTGCAAGCTGCGACCGACGGCGAACTCTGGAATTTGCCGTTTACGGTTGTACCTTCTGCCGACACCGTGGACGACTACACGCCGAAATGCGTTCTCGCTTTCTCACTAGATTTTCCGAGCCTGACTTACAGGCACGGCTTCTGTCGCGCACCGTCATGGGTAACTTGGTTGTCGACTTCGAGTTGATTACCCGTAACTTTCCGGAGGGACGCGGGACCGTTGAAATGCAGTGCGTCTATGAAGTCGCGGATGGGCGCATCCGGACGGCATCATTTGCACTTGGCGAAAAGAGGCTGTGTGCTGAACGCCAAAGCCCAACGCTATAGATTTCGTACACAAGGCAAAGAACAGGGTGGTAAGTTTCCTAATGCAACACATTGCACTGACAGTTTTTCAAGGGCGCGCTGGTGATCACAACAATTTGGCCATTCCCGGCGCAAGATCACTCGGCGAGATGCTGTCAAATCGGCTTGACCTTCCTTTCCAAATTATCGGGAACCCCGAATCAGCACTGAACGTCGGCTGGAAAGTTGAATTGGAGGCAGCCATGCCTGCCCTGAGGTCGATGGCCGCACAGCTTGACTCGATTCTTGGGCGTGGCTTGTTACCGTTGACGGCATCAAGTCGTTGCGCAGTCTCTCTTTCAACTTTGCCAGTTGTCGCAAGGCATCGACCCGATGCCTGTGTGGTCTGGTTCGACGCTCATGCCGATTTGAACACCCCAGACAACACAATAAGCGGCTATCTGGGAGGGCTGGCCTTATCCGGTCCTGCAGGGCTTTGGGAATCAGGGTTGGGCGCAGGCCTCTCTCTGTCAAACATCATTTTGGTCGGGCAGCGTGACCTTGACCCACCGGAGCAAGCATTGGTGGATGCGGGAAAGGTTCGATTGATCGCTCCGCACGCAAACCTGGCGGACGAGTTGCGCGAGGCACTTGCTGGGCGCCCAGCTTATGTCCATCTGGATTGCGACGTGCTCGATGCGGGCATAGTGCCGACAGACTATCGGCATACGAACGGGCTCACTTTGGCCGATCTTCAAGCTGCATGCACTGCAATCGCATCTTCAGAGGTTGTCGGTTTTGAAATTTCCGAGTTTGAGATTGCATGGGAAGAAGGTGGGCACCCCGTTTCGCCGGCTGGGCTGCTGGATGCAGTTCAACCTTTGATTGACCGGATGCTTCGATAGGTGAGCGCCACCTTGTACAGTCCCCATTCTTCAAAACGGTCTTCCATGAAACTCTATTCGCTCTTTCTCCTTATGGCGACTGCCACGGTGTTCAGTCCGGGACCGGGTGTGGTGATGACGCTCACAACCGCTCTTCGCTACGGCATGCGCGGAATCTTTGGAGGGATTCTTGGTATCGCCTTCGGCGCGCTGGTCGTCGCAGCAATTTCCGCAACCAGCTTTGGCGTCCGCAAACCGCAATGACTGGTCACGGTCGACCTGAATACCCAACCGGCACCGGTGGGCTGGAGAGGGGTACATGATTTTCCGAACCGACTGTTCCAGATGGGACCGTCCGCACGACGTTGGATCGTTACAATTTGATTGCCGAATATTTCGGTAGGTTGTACGTCTTCAGGGCGGGGTGAAATTCCCCACCGGCGGTAAATTTCGATGCAAATTTGTTTTCGAAAAAGCCCGCGAGCGCTTGCAGTGATCCATGAGTTTTTTAACCTCACGGATTGCCACGCAAGGTCAGCAGATCTGGTGTGATTCCAGAGCCGACGGTTAAAGTCCGGATGAAAGAAGATGCGCCGCGAGTCAAATTTCTCCAGTTTTTACTGGGGACGTTGGCGCTTGGCTATTCGATTTCCCTGAAACGTCTTTTGCACTTTACTTTGCGGAGCGTTTCAATAATGTCTATCCATACCTTTGCTACCCCCATTCCGGTTTCTGCAGAAAATTCTCCAACTGGAAAATCCGTTCAAAACGCCATTGAACAGCGAATGCAGCGTGCACTGTCGGACTTTCGAATAGGTCGGCCATTGCTGCTGATGGACGATTTTGATCGGGAGAATGAGGCCGATCTCATTGTCGCAGCGGAAAAAATCACGAATGAGTCCATGGCTAGGTTGATCCGAGACGGTAGTGGCATTGTTTGCCTTTGCCTCACGGATGAAAGATTGCATAAACTCGATTTGCCACCAATGGTTGCCAATAACAATAGTCGCCATGGCACGGCATTCACCGTCAGCATCGAGGCAAAGCAGGGAGTGACAACTGGTGTTTCCGCAGCAGATCGAGTCACTACTATCCTGACCGCCATTGATCCCGAGGCGCAGCCGGATCATCTGGCACGGCCGGGACATGTGTTCCCGCTGCGCGCTATGCCTGGTGGCGTTTTAAGTCGCCGTGGTCACACCGAAGGCTCGGTCGATCTCGCCAAAATGGCGGGATTGATGCCTGCTGCAGTTTTATGTGAATTGATGAATCCGGATGGCAGTATGGCGAAAGGCCAGGAGGTTGTGCAATATGCGCTGCTGCACGATTTGGTGGTCTTGTCGATCGGTGAATTGGTCAACTATCGCTTGCAAAGCGAGTCCTGATTGTTTGACCTCTGGTGAAGACATCACCAGAGGTCAAACCCATCGGTGGAATTGGCAACAGTCTGACTTGATGCATCAGATTTGGGGGACGGGTTCGACCATCATATTCCCGATCAAAGATGTACCGCCCTTGACCGCCGTCCCGTAAGCATGCACACGATGGCCAGGCACTGAACCAAGAAGACTGCAAAAAAGTAGGGATGGGTGCCGATACCTGTCGACGGCACGCCATGACCGCCGTCTACAAGCAGAACAGCAAGCGCTACCGGGGCAAACGCATATGTCGCCTGAGAAAATGCTACGCATCTCGCCACGACACGCGGTACATCCACGCGTGCGAAGTCTGTTTGTGCAACCAGCGGAGGCAGCGAGGTTGCGTTGCCAATGCCGAGCCCGAACAGCGCGACCCCCAGCACGATGAACCGAAGTTGATCCAGGCCAGCCATCCACAGGAGAAGCGTTCCAAGTGCCTGAACAGCGTAACTTGCGCTGGCGGCGTAGCGGCGATTGGTCTGGACGCCCAAGAGGCGAGCCATGACCAATCGGCCCCCCATACCGCAGCCTGTCGCCAAAGCCATGATCCAGCCGGACACCTGCACCCCGAAGATCGGCACCATCATGGAAAATAGTTGTGAAAGTAGGCCGATCTGAGCAAACAACCCCAACGCCATCGCGACCGCTAGTGTCACAAACGTGCGGTTGCGCCAAAGCTCAGAATGGGCTGAAACTTTCTGAGCCGAGGCGTTCGTTTTGGTGTCGAGACCATCAGGCGCTACGCCGTCAGCCTGCTGCCTTTTGTCTGCGGGTGTTCGTGAAATGACGCGGCTGGCCAGCGCCAGAACGATGGCTATCATGACAAGTCCCACCATCTTTGACGCGGCTGGAAAGCCAAACCAGTGAATCAATGCAACCCACAGCGGAGAAAATACCATGCCCCCAACGCTGGCACCGTTGTAGGCCTTCGCCAATGCCATGGGACGGTTGTTGACGAACCAGGGAGAAATGATCGCATTGATGCCAGCAGCACCCAGCGGCACCCAGCCGGCGCCTGTGAACATGCCGGCAACGAACAGTTGCCACGGTTGCGTGGCTGAGGCCCAGCCAATAATCCCGACGGCCAGCACAATGGCGCCGACTGCGGTCGCCTGAGGAACCCCGAAACGCCGGTGGATCCTGGGAAGAAAGGCGACGACACCGGCGCCAAACAGGAAGTGAAATGTGATGGCTGCCGATACCATTGACAGTGACCACCCCGTGCGTTCAATGACTGCATGCAAGAAGATCGGGGGGCCGTAGAAGCCTACGCCCCAACCAAACATTGCCAAGACAAATGCTGCGCGCACGACGGTATTGCCGTAGAAAGGAATAAATTTCGCTTTTGAAATGGATCGCATGGAAAGAGTATTGAAGGGAGCGGCCTGTGCCGCGATGCACTCAATGGTGATTGATGGGATGGCTCGAACACTTCGTTGCGGAACGAAGCGTTGAATCGACCGCATGCCATAAACTGACCGAAAAGGCGACAACATGAATACCAACGACATTGCCCGAATTGCTTCCCTGGTAGGGGAGCCTGCGCGCGCAGCGATGCTGCTGGCGTTGATGGATGGGAGATCACTTACCGCCAACGAGTTGGCAAAAGCCGGGAACGTGTCCCCCCAGACGACCAGCCGCCATCTGGCTCAGATGGTTGAGGCGGGCCTGATGGACGCAGAGCAAAGGGGGCGACACAGGTACCACAGGCTTGCGTCCAGCGAAGTCGCGAAAGTGCTCGAAGGCATCATGCAGATCGCAGGCGAGCCCCCCGCCAGGCGAACTGTTGTCACCGGTCCGCGGGATGAAACCATGCGCATGGCCCGCATGTGCTATGACCACGTCGCCGGCCGCTTAGGGCTGGCCATTACTGAGCGTCTGCTCGCTGATCAGGCAATCGAGTTCGATGGTGATAAAGGCCAAGTCATGGGCCGTGCTGGCGAGGTGCTGAAGCGCTGGGGTCTGTTGCTAAAACCAGATCTGCAACCGTCAAGTCATGGTCGACCCTTTTGTCGGCCATGTATGGACTGGAGTGAACGCAAGATGCATGTTGCAGGAAAGCTTGGCGCAACGATCTGCGCACATTGCCTCGAACGGGGGTGGCTAACAAGAAAAGCCGGTAGCCGAGCCCTGTCGATTTCCGCTGCCGGAGCTATCACATTCCGTGAGCTCCTGGGTCTGCAAGCTTGGCATCGAGTGACTGATCCTGCCTGACCAAGATGCCTACCCTCGGGTGGCCGGTTAACGCGTAACGATGTTCATGCGACGGGCCTTGCGCGGGCGGGTATCGATGTTGGCTATACGTTGAACGCCATTGGACCCGCCGCGAAAGCATCTCGCTTAACATGCTACTTTTCAATTCGAAAAATACTGAAAATGCCGAATCTAGCAACAGTCCTGAAAGTAGAGATCCTGCGCCTTGCCCGTAAAGAAGTGCGGACCGAAATCCTCCCCTTGCGCAAAGCGGCCGTGCAGTCTCGCACCGATATCAACGCACTGAAGAGACGCGTGGCAGCTCTGGAAAAACAGGTCGCCTCGCTGAGCAAGACTTCCACCAATGCGAAGGAAAAGGCCGAACCGGTGGGTGATCCTGAGAACATCCGTTTCAGCTCAAAAGGATTTGGCACCCTGAGGCGTCGACTTGGCTTGTCCGCCACTGAAATGGGATTTTTGCTCGCTGCATCAGATCAGTCGGTCTACAAATGGGAACGAGGTGTCAGGCCCCGGGCTCAACAATTACCCAAAATCGCAGCACTCCGAAAGCTAAGCAAGCCGCAGGTCACCGAGCTCCTGAAGTCACTCCAAAAGTAGGTTTCACGGTTGCTGCAGGCCGGTCGCGACACAAGCTGTGCAATTCTTGCGTCAGCTTAATTCTGCAGATAGGCCAAGCAACTTCTCCAACGTTCAGCGATCGATTTCTTGGTGACTTGAACCGCATCACAAATCAGAGCTTTGGGGCACTTTCCAATCGCAATCCCATCCCGCCGGCGCGCTGGCTCTTGCGCTCCATGGCCGTACGCGTCTGATTGGCTTTGACAACGCGCATGGCGGCGTCAAACCCGAAGGGGAAATCCACTGTCCCCACACCCAGCCGGCGGAAATTTGAAGTGCGCCAACGAAAACCCGCCTCTTTGATCAGTGGTTGGTTCCCGGACGATTTCTGCAAACCGGACGAGATGTTTTCAACGACTTGTATTTTCAGTGCGCTGTCGTGGGCGGCAGAACATTCAACGTAACTTTGAGCCCATTGCCCATCACCACTTCGTCGTCTAACTTCACCCGCACGCCAATGCGTCCATTGCCAGGCAAAACCATAGGCTCCATCACCATGACGGCATTGATTACACGGCCATTGTTATCGTCCGTTGTTGCTGTATTGGAGGTGGCTGCCAGTTGTTCTTTAGTGACTGCCACAGTCTGTATCGGATGGTCGTCCCAAAGCACCTCAATGTCTGACCGTTGGAAATCACGGTCTTTGGGGATATTTACAAAGATCGAAACCACCAGCCGAGGAAGCTGGCTAGGCACAGCGGGCACGCTGGCGATTAACTCGCCCATGTACGTGCCAACGTAAGTTGACTTGCCGCTTACCTCTTGCCGTACATCATCTGCATAGAGGCAAAAAACGCTGAAGCTATTTGACATCGTGTCTCTCTTATTCGGCTTTAGCCTGCGCAAGCTGTAACACCTCCAGCGGGTCCACGCCCAAAGCCTTGGCTAGCTTAATTACGGTAATTGCTTGCATGCCACTGGGGTCTTTTTCCATCCGGGCTATGTTGGGTTGCTGTGTGCCCATCAACTCGGCCAGCTTTTCCTGTGAGAGGCCAGCACAAAGGCGCATGGAAGCAAGTGAATACTGCTTATCAACATTGGCTGTGTGCAAGGCCCTTCCCAGACGTTGCCGAGCGCTTTTAAGGCCTTCTGCGCGTACTGGGTTTTTCTCAAGCCGTGCAATACGGTTCTTGATGTTGATTCCCAGCCTGGCGTCAAAAACCAAAGTTGGCTGGTTGCTGATGGGGGAGACGACCGTCCATCGACCTGGGACCGTACTGACTGAAGTTTGGTTACCGGACCCTGAAGTCCCGTAACCCAAGTTCGTCGTACCGCCTGGTGAGCTCGATGAAATCTGGATGCTTGCTGTCATAGTCAAAGTCTCGGTTGGCAAACATTAATACGTGATAGCGATCACGCTGGGGGTTGTGCGCATATAAGCACCGATAGGGTAGTAGTGCCCCCGCTTCGTCCCACACCTTGATGATGAATACATTTTTCCCCTTGTTCTGCATTTCCGCAAATTGCTTGATTTCAAACGATGGGTCATGGTCAAAGTGTCTTCGTGGCCGGTTCAAATCATCCAAAATGGCAGGCTCGTCAGCTACGTTTTCCAGCAATACATCAAACAATGACGCCGTTTCTGGATCCGTTTCGAAAAGTGCATCGAGTTCGCGCTCGGCGGCTGGGCTGACGAACAAGTCTGCCATTATATATCTTGGATGATATGTTACACCGAAACGCCAGGTGAGCGCATATCCCTTTGGCGGGTTGCCCAAAAGTTAAGAAGACGTTGTACGCACATGGTTACTTTTTGCCTGTTCCTTGCTTCTTTGTCTACTATTTTGCGGACCCCTTGCGCCCCCACGGATCCTTGATTTTGACCGCAAAAACTGACTGCCCCTGCACGTTTAAGACCGATCAGCAGCACCATCACATCTTAGCGTCTTGATCTGCTCAAAATAAACCCGGCGAGTGAGGTTGGGTGCAATCTCGTTCGAGTCACGCTCAGGGAGGTGAAGTGGGGAGGTTCTACGGCCCTGTCGCGATGCAGCACGCGCTTGGTCACCGGTCAGGATCTGGTGCTGGTCAAAGCGGAACAAGAACGCGCCAGCGGCGATCTAGCCAATTGCACTGGCGAAGTTGAAACCTTGCATGCCAAGCAGATTGAGGCACAGGCGGCCTTGGGTCGGGTTGATGGGGAGGCGTCAGCAGCCGACGCGGAACAAAAGTCTGCTGATGCCGCCGCGCGTCTTGGAAATTTGGTGGCTGACTTTGCTTCGGCGCGTCTGGCTTCGAGTATTTTGTCGGAGGCCATTAAGACCTACCAGCAGCGCTATCAGGGGCCGCTGCTGGCGCGCGCATCGGAATTGTTTGCCACCATCACTGGCGGCCGGTTCATGAAGATAGCAACGGACTTTGCGGAGGACATGACGATTTTGGTGGGGGTGCGCCCAAGCGGCAAACGCGAGACCGTCGCCAACCTGAGTTCCGGAACTCGCGATCAGTTGTTTCTGGCGTTGCGCTTGGCGGCAATAGAGAGCCATGTGGCGCGCCAGGAGCCGATGCCGGTGGTAGTTGATGACATCGTCATCAACTTCGACGATGCCTCCGCCAGTGCGACATTCAAGGTTCTCGCAGATCTTTCCAAGAAAACGCAGGTGCTTTTCTTTACCCATCACGAGCATCTTCTTGACAGGGCTGCCAACGCAATTGGGTCAGGCGCTTTCGTCGCGCACAAGTTATAGATAGTGCCCAGCAACAATCAACCATGCGGTGGATTTCACACACTCTCTCAACTCGTGGGCGCCTGGCGACGATGACGATCAAAATGTCGGCGCCTGCATACCCCACCAAATCGAACGCTATCGCCAGTTATTGCACTGAAAACGAGGGGACCCCAAAGTCTAGCTTTAGATTCGATCCTGCCTTCTCCGCGTTAGTGAGGTAGGGCTCACCTGAGTCGATAAGGTCACCAACGACCATCCGGAAATAGCCTTCGATGCACGCAACAAGGGCAACTGGAAAGTAGCGAGCAAGCTCGATTTGCTTTCGATCGTACGACTTGAAAGCCTGTTCAAGCGCTAGGAGTCGAAACGGCAACTCAGCCATCGCGCTCCCGAACTGGCGGCGTTCGCGGACGTCTGCGATCTCCTGGATGATGTCTCGGGCGCGGCTCATGGGGCTGTGAAATCTAACGAGGCTGTGCAAAAACCATCAGACCCGCACTACTAGCCTCAATCCAAGGGTACTTGACCACTTGCTCGAAGTGCGTTCGTTGAATACAGCGCGATCTGAGCGGTCGAACTTTTGGCTTCACAAACGTCTTTCCATCAAAAAGGGTTTTTGCACAGCCTCAACGTTGGCGCTGCCCGGCGCGCAACACGCGCCGCGAAGCGGCATTCTGACGCTGTGTGTCCGCGACGAGCAACCTGTTATCCATCATGACGACTTTGCCGGATACAACGATAGCTCCAAGCCAACACCCATTGCACCCGCCTGCCGCACGAGTGTAGGCGGGAATGCTCGGAACTGAAATCCTTCACGACTTGCAAAATGCCTTGAGTATCGAGGAGTTGACCTATGGAAACTCGGCCGCCGGCGCAACGCACCTTGTGGCGTAATCCTGATTGATCTTGCCAACTGGCGCCGCCGATCCTGGCAAACCAATAAAGCAGCGACCGTAGTCGCCGCCAAAAATGCTGAAAGTACCTGTGGCCAGGCGCTGTGATTATTCTGACTGATTAGAGAAGGCCCAGGTGCGCCAGACCGGCGCGCAGCGGATCTCTTATTTCGATCAACACCCAGGTCGCCAAGCCCGCCAGAACGAAAAAGAACGGAAAGACGATCGAGAAGACCAGGACGAAGCCCAGACACTGCAACAGTCGATACCCCATGCGGCCCCAAAAGGTCTTCTGCAGCCTGACTTTCCAGGGATTGAAATGAACTTCCCGCCAAATCCGAAACTGCATGCGACCGATCTCCAAGGGGTTTTTCACTTCCCTTGCGGTCGGGTCGTGCGCCCATTGTGTAAACCGCTGAGTCGTCTCCTTGGCAAAGTGGGTACAAAAGTTGTCCCACAACCATGCAGTCTGCTCGACCGAGATTTCCTGATCCCTGTCCTTGACCCATTCTTCGAAGAGAGGGATCGCCGTGGCTCTCTTGGGGTCGTTGATCTCGATAAGTGGCACCACCACGCGAAGCGCTGCCGCCCATGGGATCAAGCAGTCGTGCTTTACGCCCTGGGGCATTCCGTCCAGAAGTTTGGGAAGAGTCATGATGTTTGTTGCGGTAGTCATATAAATAGACTACAGGACGACCGAATTCTTGCAACCGTCGTTTGATCATTGCTTTTTGAATGCTGAGCGCGTCGCTGACAGGAGGGAGCCTGTTCCGGGGATCTTTTCAGCCAATTTGGAACGAGGAGGAAGGGCGCTTGGCTCAGCACCCACGTCCGAAGTTTCATGAAGCGCTACCTTGTCCCGAGGCAACTTGTTTGGAACTGCCACCCGGGTGGCGAGGGCAACGGGGCTATTCACTTCCTTGCCAGCCATGTCGACGAGTGCAGCCATATGCTCCAGCGCCATAGTCGCCCAAGCCCGAACCTCTAATTCCGTTTTGCCGTGAAGGTGTCCGTAGCTCAAATGCGCCGGAGTAAGTGATAGCCTGAGTCTGACTCTGAGTCTAGGTAATCTCTTCTTAGGTGCGGTAGATAGAGAGGACGTTTCCATCATCACCACGTATCAATTCTCGGTCTCAGCCAGGAACTGGAACCCTCGTACATTGGAGAAGCGAGAGCCTTCCGGCGCAATATTGATATTGCGGTTTGGGAAAATGGCGGCAACTTGCTCGCGGTACAGGTGAGCACCTCCGCCAGTCAGGAAGACGTTATCGATGTCAGCCGTGTGGCCGATCGAGCGTATCAATTCCGTCAAATTTTCTCTTGCGGCGGTGGCCAGCATGCCTCGATACTTCGCAAGTTCCACATCGGCGCCATTTACCATGAAGGTTGGCTTGTTCTCGAGTAGAGCGCGATCCAGCCGGTCCAGGATATTGATGCTGGTAGCGGCGTCAATGTCGATGGAGCGGATCACCTTCTGCAATAGCGTGGACACGCCCCCCATATTGCCGCTGCTTCGCGCCGGTACCACGGCAAATCCGTCGGATATCAACCAAAGCAAGGTCCCATATCCGACATCGATGGTCAGATTCTGTTGTTCATGGATCTTCTGCATCAAGCCGGCATCCCGTGACATTGCGACCAGACTCCCGATGACCTGCGGCATGACGTGGATTTTTTTGACGTGAATGAGGCGATCACCACCGCCGTCCTTGATGATGTCGGGAATCATTTGCGTTCCTGACAACGTTCTTTCGACGTATTGGACCAAAGACTCATCCCGATAGACATTCAGGGGCAAGCCAGTGACCAGCGTGTCGATCTCGCCGTGGTCGGGCAAATTCATGAAAGCCATGGCGCCTTTAGCCAAAGCCATGTACTGACTGGACTTGAAAAAAGACGGCTCGAGCATTTGGCGACCGGCACCGTCTGCCGCTTTGCGTACATCCTCGCCAACGCAGAAGCGCTCGTCATCCACCTTGACGTTGACAACGCTCAGGTCAGACATCACGCCCGCCCCAATAGATTGGGACAGAGCAGGCGCGGCATAGCTGGGAAATGCAGCGACTTCAAGACTCCCGTCGTCAAGGTATTGTCCTTTGGAGAATTTGGTGAAGCCGAAGCCCAGATCAAGGGCTCGAAAAGTTGGTGGGGTCTTGGCCATGGTTACTTTGTTGTGTTGAATTGACTCAATTTTGGCAGTCTGTGCGATTTCTGTGCGCAACAAACCCATTGAATTCGCGTCAATAAGCGTATTTGTTTTAGGATGTGGGCCCGATGGGCCCGACCTGGGAGATTGCCACAGCCAGATGACAGCGGAGTGGGCCCGTCGGGCCCAATAATTGTGAATTCGAGGTCAGCAGTCCCAAAAACTGGGCCACGCAGGCCCACTTCAAGCTCGGATTCGGTTCGCCTTTGAGCCCATTTATTGCCTGAACAGGCACAAATGCCAATTACTGGAAATCTAGAGGAGGGAACTGTTGTTCTGGCTGAGATGGCCAACAACTACTAGATCAAGCAAACGCTATGGTGCAGAAGTTGCCATTCATGACTTGGACGGACTGACACCGGCGATCTGCCTGGCATTGAATGACAAGGCAGGCGTGTTGACCGGTATGGATCCGCTAGGTGCGCGGCGCCGGCATGCTTTTGTCACGGGTTGCCCTGGGGCATTGATAGTCAGTCTGTCGTCCACTGGGAGAAATTAGTAGGCAAGGTGCCGCGCTGGGCCGACAAGATGATTGGGCTGCAAGCAAAGGGCAACCAGTCCATTCGCCTCGAAGTTGAGCGCATCAAGACGGTGGAGCGGATGGTTAAGCGTAAGCAAAAGATTGTGGATCAGGAGAGTCACGGCCAGTGGACCCCTAGTTTGCAAGAGAGTCATATCGCATTGGCGCGAGTAAATGTCCTGCATCCGAAAACTGAGTGTCAAACTGACGCCGTTGAAGACTAGAGTACTGTTGCTGAGGTACTACGGATTGGCCCAAGAACGCAAATGTCGTGAAGAGACTGCGCCCCGTCGACGGACTGTGTGTTTAGAATAAAGACTGTTTCCGGTTTCAAGCCGGTACGCCGTGCATTTAGGTGTCACGGCATGTCAATCTGGCATCGATCTCTTTTGATCCCTGCTTGTCAAAATGTTACCCGATCTTTCTTAGGCCGGGTGATCGTTAATTCTTCAATTTCGGACAACATCGCCCTGAATTTGGACTGATCACAGACACGTCGTTTGACTTGTCCTAGTGACGTCCTATTTTTTTAGGGTGATTCATAGGAGAAAAATCATGTGTGTCTCAGTGACGCCCAATTTAGGCAACAAACTTAAGAAGAAGCTTCGCGCGCCGCCAATGCGCGACAAGGTCCCACCCTTTATTGGGCACCCGCCACTTGTGGCGGGTGTGACCTGCGTACCTCAACACAATTGATGCGGGGTAGCTTTTTCTTGACTTACTGAGGGTGGCGCAAGCCAATCGCAGTGGGTCAATCAGCACCCCGCACGTCCAAAACAGGCAGCCCAAATCTATGAACAACAATGAAATTGAATATGTAAAAAAGAGGTCTTCTGGCTCCACGCTGACAAAGGTCGCCAGAGAGGCAGCATTAAATCAACTCAAGGACATCTGTCACCTTGAAATAAACGTTCAGGTCAAAAGCTTTCAAGCTCTCAGTGCCCAGCACGTCAAAAAGGTCATCGATCATCTGAAAAAAGGTGGTCGATCTGACCGTACGCTACAAAATCTGATGTCCCACATTCGCACGGCTTTGGAAATGTCCGGTCGTCGCGAATATGCGGATTCACCAGAAATGTCCAATCAAACCATGGGCATTTCGGGGGCAAGTCGCAAAGGGACACACCTCCCTTTGGGAGAACAGAAATTTCAAGCTGCGGTGGAAAAGCTCTCCAAAAAAAAGCCTGGTGCCGTTGCCTGCCTTAATCTACAGCAAAACCTTGGTTTGAGAATGGCCGAGGCCATCATGGCCGACCAAAGTCTTGCAAGTTGGCTCCAGCAGCTCAAAATGTATGGGACGATTTCCGCGATCCATGGCACTAAAGGTGGCAAGGCGCGCATGATCAATCTCCAGCATCCCAACCTTAAGCAGCGGGCGCTTCAAGCTATTGAGAATGCCATACAGGTTGCCCACTCTCACGAAGGGGGACGCCTGATACCATCAGCCTCCCTAGGTGGTGCTCGCAAAATGTACGAGCGCAACCTCGCCTCAGTGGGTTTGACCGGGAAAGAGGCCAGTCATTCCGCGCGTTACGCGTGGGCCGTGACGCGATTCAGCGCCTATCTAGAAGAAGGGGTTGACGTCAAAGAGGCCAAGTCCAGATTGAGTGTGGATTTGGGGCACGGCGATGGCAGGACGGACATCATCAACAATGTCTACCTGCTCAGTTTGAAAGGCCAAATCTGAGGAAGTCAGCGTACTGACTTCGGTCACCTTCTTTACGACGCATCAGGACAAGGCTTCGACTGGCGGCAATAGTACAAGCCGTCATTGGTCAATTGGTGTGTTTCCCGAGCGCTCCACGCGCCAGGCGGAAAGCGGGCGCATATTTCAGCCTCTCGTGAACGACTGTGAGGGATGCGCGTAAGTGACTTTTTGACCCACGCATACCTTTTCTCCACGCCTCCCCGATGAACCTGATGAACGGGGGACGACCTCCGTCACCATCACGACTGGTTTGAGGGAAGTTGAGACACACACAAGCCATTCGACGCAGCGAACATCATTCGCAAGAGGCAGCTTGACTGCCGGATGGCTCAACAATATTCGTAGCAGAGCAGTTCTACAGCCCGGTCTTCTGCTCACCGGGTCAAAGATGCATTCTCCTAGTCTTCACTCCGCTATCGCGAAAAAGCCTCGCTTAGTACGACTGCTCGGTCGGCCGGCACCCGCCTCGACATTGGCCGGCGATCAGTCTTAGGTGGTCCGTAACCCAGCAACGCGCCGGTTAAAGACCGCAATCCAGGCCAAATGCTCATCTTGAAGGGTGGCGACGGTTCGTCTGGCGAGGTCGTCCGTTATCGCCGCCGGTTGGCCATGCGAGAAGTCGTTGCGCCGGCTCTGCACTTCTCGCAGTAGATCGACAAGCAAAGGCGATCCGACCGCCTGCAGGTCGTCGAAGTAAGTCGTTCCGAAGACTAACTTGTACAAGCGGTCCATGCGCGACCCAACGGAGGAGTACCTGCTCAGGATGTCCTCTCCCAGTGCGTCAGGGACCGAGCGCAGCCCTAGCCGCAGCAGCCGCGCTATCCGACTTTCGAAGTACGTCCAGAACAGCAAGACCACGCCTGCTCGCTCGGACAGATTGGCACGGTCGGCAAGCCATGTTGACGTCGGAGACGCGACGCTCGCCGGACGCAGCCATTCGCGTTGAATGAGGTCAAGGTACAGATAATCCTCGTAACGTGCCTCGGCGCCCATCTGGGCCGGTATGACCGTCACGTGCTTGCCCGGCCCGGTCTCCACGATCACAGGGTCTGTGACCAGCGGCTCGTGGCACACGGGGCATTCCGCCCACGTGCGGATGCCTCCACATGGGCACAAGATAAGTCCGTGCCAGATGCTGCTCCAGCCTGCGCTTTGGGGAATGGCGTCGAACCACATCAGACGCTCACTCTTCGTCTGCGAAACTGACCTTGTTGCTTGCCTGTGCCCGCCTCGGCGAGTCCCGAGCGGCACAAGCTCCCGCAGGCGGACAAGACAGACCATGGAACCATGTCCAGCTTGTCGGCAATGGCCACGTACGAGAGAAACTCGTGAGGAAGAGCTTCCAGGGTCTTCTGTACAACCTCTTCCATCGGCCCATCAAGCTCTTCGTGCCTGTCGCACCAGAAAATCCTGGAACGCCAGACGATGAAGTGACTCTTGCATCCAGTATCGCGCCACACCGACGGAAACAGTGAGACGCCGGAGTCCGAACCATAGAAGCGCCATGCTGGCCCCGTGCGGCGGTCCAGATTAATCGTGAGCTGCTCTCCACATCCGTCCGGACATGCGATGGCAAGTGAGCGCGCGACTCCACGAAACACCAGAACAGCCACACCTGGTTCTGTCAGCAGGGCGTTCGCTTCGTGCCTATGAGATACCTCGCCCTTGAAAGTAATCTGCTTGGCGCGTTTATTCAAGTCGCCTCCAGTTGTGAGGGCTCCGTAACACAGAGGGCGGTAATCATTCTATTGGCGAGCCAATACGCGTATGTGCGTCGGTATTCGTCTTCGGCCTCCCAGCCTTCATCAGGCGGGAAGCTCGCATGCCTCAGGAGATAGACCGACAGCACCCGCTTGTACTCGCCCGCGTCGTGGGTTGATGTTCCCGCGATGCGCCTGATCTCGTGGAGACAGGTTCGCACCCAGTCACCAGAAGGTTCGGGCAACTTGGCTTTGATGTCTTCATTCACCATTTCTGGCCGATAAAGTTCCTCTACACGCTGGTGCCACTGCGCGCGATCAAGCATCTCATCGGGAGGCACCTTGAAAGATAGCCACACTTCGAGACTTGCCAAGTCGGCACACGTGGGGCCATTTGTCGAATGAGCGAAGTCGATGACGATGGCATCTTGCTTACGCACGCGCACGTTCTCCCCATGCATGTCGCCGTGAATGGAAGAATGAGACCAGTAACCAGGTGGCAGGCCGAGGAGCTTCCGCCATAGAGACAGGGGCGAGTGCACAGTTCCGCCATGCGCTTTAGCAGCCTCAACACGCATATTAGGAATGCGGTTGTGACCGCAAAAATCCTCCAACGGAGTGACGACAGACCCCGGCTGCTCTGGCGGCCACTTTTTCGCCTCTTTGCGCCAGACGGCTAAGGTCTCCTCGAATAAGGTGCGGATGTAAGCTGCCCCTTCGCCGGCACGCGCAGCCTCCCAGAGTGAGCGCGATGACTGGACGAAGTTGCCGACCAAGATGCCCTGTTTAACCCCATAGATGCAGCGCGTCGGCTGGAAATTAGGCCTCAGATGCCACGCAATGTGGTGTTCGGCGTATATCGCGTATTTTTGCAGCTCCTCACGCAATTTCTGAGCGCTGCCCAGCTTTACGAAGTAAGGCTGCGGGTGGGGCCCTGCATTGGAGGCGGCCAATGTCGCATCGACCAGAAACGTCAGCGCTCCAGACTTACCCCCGGCAATGAGGCGAAGCGTAATTGACTTGCAGTCGCTGAAGGCCCGCCGCAACAAAAACTTCTGATCGTCGTCCAGAAGACCTGACTCCTCGGGTAGACATATCTGAAGCTTGTCATTCGCCGCCGGGCCCGGAGCATGGCGAAGCGCTGCGTTCGGAGCTTCACTGGAGGCCATGCCGTTGTAGTCAAGACGCAGACTGTGTCTGTCCGTCGGTGCACCAGGCGGCAGGTGCTTAGTGAGTACGCGCTCGATGTCCCGGCGCGCACCTTCATTGCCAACCACAATGTGCAGAAATAGGCCCTCGTTGATTGCTTGCACCAGGGTGGATTCGAGCAGTACGGCGGTCGGCTCTAAGTGCGCATTCGTCGCCCAGAAAACAGCCGCACGCGCGTGACGGAAATCGGGCGACGCGCCAGATCCCACGACTTCAAGGGTCAAGTCACGATTCTTCGCCTCACGCAGGTCGTCTTCGTTCGGTTGCCGACCGAACCAAAGCATCTTAGGGCGTTCAAGCATGTGGCAACCTTCGGCGCGTGGGAAGGCTCCAGGTCGCCCCCCGCGCCAAGGCGCCCTCAAGCGAACAGACGATGCAGTGGGGACGAGGGGCCATGGCGTTGGGCCGCAGCGTGCCTCGAATTGCGTCGTAAATGACCATTCGGGCATCGGAGGGCATCCCGGTGACGGCCGACAAGAACATGGTGACCGCGACCGATGACATTGTGGAGTTCAGCGAGATGACGGCTGGCTGAGGAATCGGGGCGCCAACGATGTACGGGTCGCGCTTGCGTTGCTCCTCGGACAGCAGTTCTCGACGTACCTGCTCTGCGTCAAGGAGCTCCGTGCATACTAGACAGGGCAACGTGGGGCTCAGCATCTGCGTACGCCCGGTGACGTACTGGATCTCTCGATGGGCAACGCCAACGGCCACACCGACATCAATGCAAGGCACGAGGTACTGGTATGCAAGCTGGTTCAACACGGCGCGACTGGCCATTGAGTCGGTGCATGCAAAGATGAAATCCACGTCCAGCAGGTGTGCCGCTATATCCTCATTGACGACGTCACCTACCACTTCCACGCACCGTGCCAGCGGCTGGAGGGCAGTGATCTGACGCCTCGCCACGGCAACCTTGTGGACACCAACATCGGCATGTGTTGCTCCTACTAGCCGGTTCAGGTTTGACGCCTCGACCGTGTCAGGGTCCACCAGCGTGTAGTGCGACACACCCAAGTGCGCGAGTTGCTGCGCGACGACTGATCCCGTCCCGCCGAGTCCTACGATGGCCACCTTGATGCTGCGCAGGATCTGCTGTCCTTCAGCGCCGAACGCGCGGACCTGACGGTCGTACTGTTCGGGCGATTCTGATGTTGTCGTAGAGGGCAGCATGAGGGTCGACGCAACAGCTGTTACCGGGACTTCAGCCGTGTCCCCGAGTACACGACTGAAGACAGTGTCCTTAGTGAAGACTGCAGCGAAGTGAGTCGCGTTCGGAACCCTGCGCCTGAAGTATTCGCTGATTTGTCGTTCGCCCCCGTCATCAACCGTCGAGAACCCCTCTAGTGGCGCGGTGCCAGGATGGGTGTGCGCCAATAGCACACCCATACCCTTTGCGCGCGCGCTGTTGGCGACCTCTATGCAGTAATTGGGCGCAAGCACGGCTGATGTCGGCGTCCGGCACATGTACGCAGCTTCTGGAACCTCGCAAAGCTCGCGCACAACGAACCGAGCTCCGCCGTCGGGCGAACTGGCACGGCACACAAATCCGATTGCACAAGTCTCGATCTCCCGTTCACGTGCTGCAGCGTGAAGCGTTTCGATCTCTGGAAGGGAAAATTTGAGCATCATTCAGACTGCGCGAGTCAGGCGTTCGTTGATAGAGGCAAGCCACGTCAGCAGGCTGTCCCGATTCGCATTCCACTGCTCCATGTGCCACGAGAACCACAACGCTTGCTTGCCGAGTCCCGGCATCGGGTTTTGACAATTGGCATTCTGGGGCATAGCGCCCGAGGCGAGACGCAGATCCTCGTCGGCCCAGAAGCAGTCGGGCTTTGCGAACGGATAGCCCAGCGGCGCAAAGAAGTGCACCGAAGTCAACAGTTTGTTCCAACCGCTCGGTACGATTAGCGTCGGCAACGTCACCATCGTGCCCGCGTCAGGCACCTCGCGCACCTGTGCGTCCGGGAAACGGCACACCAGTCGCTGCACGTGAACTTCCAGTGGCCCCATGTTCAGTCTCAACCAAAGGTTGCGGGTGGCACCACCGTGAAGCGGCGAGGCCCCCCGTCGCCATGCCCAAGCTCCAGCGACTCCTGGTCGTTGTCGCCGAACGGCAGGTCGGGATCGTTGCCCTGACCCTCAAGCGACAGAGTCGCACCCTGGGGAAGATTCGGAACCCGCGCCTTAATGTAGGCGCCAGTGACGGTTTCCATGTCGGTTTCGTACTTCTCGTCACCGACGAAGAAGAAGTATGTTTTTGGCTTTGAAGCATCAGTGTTCATGTTGCACCCTAAAAAACAGGTTGATTGTTTGTAGTTTACAAGATATAGTTGCAGATGTCAATTCGTAAACTACAAGACCGGGGGATTTAATGATCGGCAACCGCATTAAGCGAGCACGAGAGGCCAAGGGGTTCTCTCTGAGAGAGCTTGAGGCCGTCATTCAAGGACGAGTGACGGCTCAGGCCATTGGCAAATATGAAAGAGACGAATCGATGCCCAGTTCAGGCGTCCTTCTTGCATTAGCCAGGGCACTAGACGTTTCGCCCGAATTTCTGATGAGTGAACGCCTGATCGAACTATCCGGGGTGGATTTTCGAAAGGGTCCACAAGCAGGCGTGAAGGAGGAACGAGCTGTGGAGGCCGCCGTGCTGGATCAGGTGGAGCGATATCTGGAGTTGGAGGAACTGCTGCCTGGCGTCGATCAAGCGTGGGAGATCCCCCGTGGTAAGCACTTCAGGATCTCGCGCATCGAAGATGCGGAGCAGGCTGCCGAGTCGCTGCGACAACTTTGGAAGCTCGGCATCGATCCTATCCCTCTGATGGCTGAACTATTGGAGGACAAGGGCGTGAAGGTCATTGCGCTTGATCTGCCCGAGAACATTTCCGGGTCGAAGGCGTTCGTCCAGCGACTGGGCAGCGATGATATTCCGGTGATCGTCGTAAATGCTCATCACAATGGTGAGCGGCAACGGTTCACTTTGGCGCATGAACTTGCACACCTCGTTCTTAACTTTGTTGGACTGGATGACAGAGATCAGGAAAAGGCTGCAGATCGATTCGCAGGTGCTTTTTTAATGGCCAAAGAGATGATGGTTCGGCTCCTTGGACCTCATCGCACTTCCGTCTCGCTGGGTGAACTCGTGGAATTGAAAAAGTTGTGTCGCGTCAGCATCGCCTCGTTGGTCGTTCGCTGTAGCCAGCTCGGTGTAATCTCCCAGGCACTATATGGACGCATCTGGAGCCAGATAAGGGCTCTTGGGTGGAACGGGCCGCATTCGACGGAACCGCAACCACTGGCACCGGAAGTACCCCAAAGAATGGAGCGTATGTGTCTTCGCGCCGTTGCAGAGGGCGCTGTTTCCGAAGCGAAGGCTGCAGAGTTGTTGGGCATCAATGTTCGAGAACTTGATCGCAGGTTGACACCCAAAGGGGCGTGAGAGACCATGATTCTGCTTGTCTCTGACACTTCCATCTTGATCGACCTGGAACGGGGTGGCCTCTTGGAGGTCGCTTTCTCGTGTGACTGGACGATGGTTGTGCCTGATTTGTTGTACGAGCGGGAATTGTTCTCAGAAAACGGCCCGTACTTACGTTCCCTTGGCTTGGGCGTCGTCGAACTTTCACCAGATGAGGTAACGTTTGCGCAACAGGTAAGGAGTGATCGGTCAGCGCTCTCACTTGCTGATTGCTTTGCGTTGGCTTGTGCTCAGCGCACAGGCCACGTCCTGTTGAGCGGCGACAAGGTTCTGCGTGAGGAAGCTCGAATCCGGAATGGCACGGTGTATGGGGTGCTTTGGTTGCTGGATCGCATGCACGAGGCGGATATATCGCCCGCACTGTTGTTCGAAGGTTTGACTAAGATTCACGCGCATCCCCGGTGTCGGCTACCGAAGGATGAAGTACAGAAGCGATTGAGCCTTTGGACGCAATCGCCCCCCTCGTCTGCCTTGAGCGATGGCTTAGCGAGGCTTACCGCCGGCTCAAACAAGTGAAGGCGATATGTACTATCTTAGTATTTCTGGCCCAGCATTGAAGAGGTTCGGGACTTCGCAACCTAGGGGATGTGATCCTGCAAAATCGGCCGTCCCAACTTGGCCCTGGGTAGGTTCACCCCAAGGCGGCATCGGGTAGCGGCCCGCATAACGATCCTACTTTTGAGTTCAGTGGAAAAAGGAATTACTGGAGAATCGAAATTCGATATGAAATCCAAAGAGCTGCCATTTGAAGTGACGCGGCGCCTATTGGCCACGAGTGAAGACATCCTATTGCTGAGCGGCCCCCTTCCTGCAACTCCGTTAGGCAGTGTTTGGCGATGGGCGCGTGGTCTGATTGAACCTCTATTCTTGGTATTTCATGGTGCTACTCGCATGTCCGGATCCTTCGGGATAGCAATGGGTTTCTCTTTTCTCATGTCTGTGCTGATTTTTTTGGTGCTTGCGCCGTTAGGATTCATCTCGTCAGAAGAATCTAAGAATTACGGAATTGCTCTCTGGATGCTCCTGGCGCTGGCAATAACGTTTTCCAAACCAAGTCGATACGCATTGACCGGCTACAGCCAAAATGATGTCAGTTGTGTAGTAGAGCGCATGCCAGACTTACACGCATGTCGCCAGGAACTCCTTGTCGCTATTCAAAGTTGTCTTCAAAGAGCCGAAGAGGACACGAAGGCCAGGCTAACAACTATTAGGTGGTTTGCAGGTTCGGCGTTTGCACTGGCTCTTTTGCTGGGGCAAAAAGGGTTGGACTTAAAAGACGGCACACTATTGAGCTATGCGCTTGTTCCGTTTATTTCTGCAATCTTTGTAGCAGGGCTAATTGCGCTCCATGCAAGAGGAACTGTCGCGATCTACGGATTGGCGCATTCCGTCGTTCATAAACTGGAAGCACTGATAGCATCGCGACAGCAAAGTCGCTCTTTACGCGCGCGCCACCTAGTGAAATAGAAGTTCCTAGCAACCTGTCGGACACAGAGATTTAGAAGTCTGACCGGCTTTGAGTTTGCTTAAAAAACAGAGCCTTATCCAGCGAGGTATGAGCCTGAACTGTGAGCTTGGGTCGATCATTTTCCACATGGTGATCGACATGAACGAGACCCGTCGGCAAACAATTTAACAACTTCAGGCCTTCCTGGCCGGCACGGTGGAGGTGCGCTTTGGTGTTCCCGATAACAATGAGGCGCGCTATGCCCACATCGTTTCGGTGGCCCAGCGCTTTGGCTAACCGCGGAGTTGGACCGGTCCAGCTCGGACTCTCCGAAGAAGGAACTGGCAGTGCTGGCAACAAACCACGGGATCAAACGGCCGGACTTCACGCTCTCGGCCAAACGCCCCGGTTACTGTGCTGGACGTGCCCCACTTCTGGTTTGCAGCTGGCGTCGAATGAGTGGCCGGTTCAGGCAGACGTTTTCTGACGCAGTGATTTCAGAATGTTCAGGATGGCAGTTTCATGCTTCACCTCCAATCGTGCCGACGCGATCAAATGCTGCCGCAGCAAATAATCTGCCAGCAACTCAGTGGTACTGAAATGGCGGGTACGAGCAACCGCCAAATACACAGACTCCCCACCAAGCCAGGTCGGTAAGAAGCCACGCAACACCATCCCCCAGGGGATCGGCTCATCCTGCCAACGCGCCACTTTTTTGCCGACCGATGACACCATGGTGGTGCTCAGCGCCGATTGGTTCCATTGGCTTCGTCGCGGCGCCGCTGCTGCTCCTCCTTCCAGAATTTTTCAGTCGCCTCGTCAATATCCACCTCGGCCACTTCCCGGCAGACCTCATTGAATGAGAGCTTGGCCAATGGTTTGTCCAACAACACCAGGCCAGCGAGGATCGTGGCATAGATCTGCAAACCTTCGAGCGTGTCCAGACCCAGCGTGGCCCGAAATGCCGGCAATAGAAATGACAGCAATAAGAGCCCTGCTGCCGCGACGGCGCCATATCTGTTGAGGCGCATTAAAACTTGAAACATAATTTTCCTAATTGGTTTGAGTACTGGTTTTTGAAGACTGTGATTCGTCAAAGCTGCAGTGACTCGATCGCCTTGTCGACGTCGGCCATACCAACTGGCCGGTCCCCACCTTCCTGGGCGAAGGTGTAATTGATCGCCTTGCGCAACAGACCCAGGGCGTCCGACGGTGCCGCCTCGACCAGTTTTGCAGCCAGCGCTGCGGGCGTCAGGTCGGCGGCAAAGGCCACCTTGTTCTTGGACGCAAAGTCCTTTTCCAGAAAGTTCACCAGATCCTCGCCGCTGAGCCGGCCCATGAAGATCTTCTCGGCGAAGCGGCCCCCGCGCAGCGCAGCGCCGTCGATCAGCTCCGGATTGTTGGTGGCGGCCATGAACACCACCTCGGGGACCTTGCCCAGTATGCCGTCCATGGACTTGAGAATCTCGTTGGTCGCGGTGGCGGCAAAGGACTGGGTGCGCTCGCGCAGCAATTCGTCGGCCTCGTCAATGAAAACAATGGCTGGGCGGTGGTTGGCGGCAAGCTCCATGATGTCGCGAAACTTGCGCGGATCCTGCAGGACTTCCGCCGCATTGACCTCGAACACATGCCAGTATTCCAGTTCACGCGCCAGCGCCCGCACAAAGTTGGTCTTGCCGGTCCCGGGTGGTCCATACAAAAGTACCCCGCTGGGCGGTTCACCACCGCGAAGCGCGATGTTTTCCCAATGGCGCAGGCGGTAGAGCAGACTATCGGCTTCGCGCCGGACGGTGGAAGTCAGGGCAATCTCGGACAACTTGGCGCCAGACCTGGGGATGGCGCTGGCACGCCGGCAGGCGGCACGCGAGGCCTGTTTGAAATCCTCGACCGACGCGCTGCCGCCCATGACGCCCTGGCCGTTGTCACGCAAGCGTTTGACCGTGGCCTCGATGAAAGCCACCGAACGCCGCTCCCAGAGTTCAGAGACATATTGCAGCACCGCCGCCTCCGTCTGGATACCGAATTTCTGCAACAAAGCACTGAGGATGGCCGCCCTCGCCTCCCGATCGGGGTAAGGAATCTCTATCCTGAAATCAAAGCGCCCGTCACGGATCAGGGCCGGATCGAGCTGCTCGACGTAATTGGTCGCGGCAATCAGCACGATGTGTTGCTTGCGGGCATTGTCGATTTCGACCAGCAGCGCCGTGACCAGCTTGTGATCTTCGTTGTGCCCGTTGGCGCTGTTGCGACTCTTGGCCACGCCGTCAAATTCGTCGAAGAACACCACGCAGGCTTGCTCGGCTGCCTGGCGGAACAGGTCTTTGACCACCGCCGGGGATTCATTGATCCATCTGGAGGTCAGATCCTGGCACGCCAGTTTGACGAAAGGCAGTCCCAGTTCGCCGGCGATGGCATGTGCGAAGGCCGTCTTGCCGTTTCCCGGCGGACCCGAGAGCAGGATGCCATTTCGGTCGTGCACCACGCCGCGTGCGGCGTAAGTTCGAAAACCCTGCAAAGCAGTGCTCAGCTCCGCCTTGAGATCCGCCATGCCGGAGAGAGCGTCCAGGCCGCTGGCGGGCCTTTCCCAGGCAAAGTCGTAGTGCGGTGATTTGGGATACGCGTCGGTTGCGCCGACTGCGGCCTGACTGTCAACGCCGGTCTGTGCCGGGACCAGGGCCGGCGCCGGCACCGTGTCCCGGGTCACGATGAACACGACAGTCGCCCAGTACGCCACGCCGGCCATTGCCAATGCGAAGACGCAAGTAAAGAATGCCTGCATGCCTGACAGCAGGGCCCAGGCATGGCCCAGCAGCGTTCCACCCCAAAGCGCACAGATCCAGAGAGCGAGAGTGGCCAGAAGCTTGAAGCGCTCCAGCGCCACTGTGCTGCCCGCACCCCGCTTGAACCCGCCCAGCAGCCATGCCAGCAAGCCGGGCTGGAAATACAGCAGCTGGGCCGCAACCCCGGCAGACACAAACACCGGCCAACTCGAAGACATGGCGAAGTTGTAGAGCGGCGTCGACAGCCGTGCGTAAATCTGCGGTCCGCTGTCGTACCCAGCCAGATACATCCCGAGCAGCCAGAGCGCGGGCACCAGCAGAAAACTCAGGCTGTTCAATACGCTGACGGCGTTGTCCGGCGTCGGCGCGGGCTGGAGCTCGCTCATTTTGGGGCTCCCGTGACTTCTGGCGCCAGCGTGGCGCGAACGCCGTTGCGCAAATTACCGACGATTTCGGCGTTGATCAGCGCCAGGGCTTCCTGTTCATGGCCCCGGGTGGCCTTGACCAGCGCAATTCTGCGGGTGCCTTGACCTTTGGGGTCCTGGTCAAACGTGATGCCGGCGCAAAGCGTCCTGCGACTGGCACAGGACGACTCGAGCTTGCTCTGCCAACCCGGCAGCAAGGCCCGGCTTGCCAGGCCGCTATCCATCATCGTGCCGTCCAGCGTCCAGGCCGCCAATAGCAGTGTGGCCCAAAATATTACCAAGTTCATGCAATTACCTCCTGCAATCAGTATGAAGGAGCAACTCAATTGCGCAACTGTCAATTGCAGGGGCAAAGTGACGCCAGCAGTTGTATCTTTGCGGGTGCTGGGTGCGCCCTGGTGTTTGCTTCGGGACCGGGAGCCGGGGTCAAGGACCTGATCGGGTTTCTTCGTGGGGGAGTTGCGCGTGGCGCCGGTTGCGCTGACTCGCGCGCCATGGCCTCAGGCCCTGGGGCAAATCTGGGGCTTGCCAAAACTGGGTCGTCATGTATTTTGAATGCATGACCCATCCCAAACCCCCCTCCCCCACACCCCGCCCGAAGGCCTCAACAGCTGGCGCGGCAGGACCCGGCGCTCAAATCGAGAAGGCGGCAAAGCCGGCAAGCAGCGCGCAAGCTGGCCGCATCATCCCAGCGGTGTCGAGTTCGCATGCTGAGGTCGAGCGCATCCGTATCGTCAACACCCCCGCCGGACTGCTGAGCCTGCGCGACCCGGAGCGGCTGCGCCGCTACATTCTGGAGGCGCCCAATGAAGCGCAACAGGAATACCGGCAACAGGCCCTGCTGGAGCAGAGTTTTAGGACGCTGGCCACCTGGCCCGTTCCCTCCTCTTCCAGTCTATGTCGGGTCGTGAACCTGGGCCTGCTCGCCTGGCCGGTGCTGGTCTGTTATGACCATCCCCTGAGAATTCGACCCGTTTTTGCATTCAACGGCAAGGCGAGCGCTCCCTTGCGGGCGGAACTCGCCGCGGTCTGGGCGCAAGTGCTCGGTGTGAACAGCGCTGCGCTGCAACTCGACGGCGTGTTCAGCCTGCAGCGCCTGGCGGGCCTGTCGCCCTTGATGCTGCAGTCCCGGGTGCACGCGCGATCCCGGTGGCTGGCATCGATTGTTGGGCAGTTGCGCAGTGACCCGACTGCGCCACCCGCCAGACCCGCGCCGGGTGCTCAAGGGCTTGAGGATCCGTGGGACCCTGCCGTGCTCGGGGACCAAGACCTCTTCATGCCGATGGAGCCGGGTCTTCCGGCGGTCTTCCTGCTCACCGCCTTTGTCGCCTGGGATTACTCCCAGACCCACCCTATTTTTAGGGACGACGAAGGTCGAGCTGCTGCCAGGATGCGAGAACTCATGGCGGCGGTTTTCACGCACGGTCTCAAGCAAACACCTGAAGCACCTGTCGCCGCCCTCCCCGCTTCTGCACCAGCCGTTGCAAGCCCTTACGTACCAAGGACGCCGCTCACACCGACTGTTTGCCTGGGGCAGGTCCAACCGGTGCACGACGCCGTCACGCAAGGCCAGTGGATGCAGCTGGCTTGGATGGCAGAGCGCGCCAGAAAAACCGGGCGTCAGTTCAAGGTATCCCAGACACCACAAGGCTCGTTCCTCACCTGGAACGCCAGCCTGGGACTTGAACCAGGCGAAGCCGATGCGACGCTGAACTACACCTATGATGCATTTTGGCGGCCGCTGGGGCATGTGCAGACCATCTTCGATCGGGTCGATCTTGCGCAAGGAACCGGTCAAATGCCCGACGAACAAATGCTCCGGCGTCTGATGCATTGACGAATGCAAACCAGGTCGGGCTCGAAATCTGGCTGAGGGACAGTGCCGGGTGACCGACCGCCAAGGCGTGGGTGTATCGCTACAAGCAGTTGGGTAAGAACACCAAGCTGCGTCGCGGGCACTATCCCGTCGTATCGCTGGTGACCGCGCAAGAAGGCGCGTGCTGAAGCCGAAAAGCGACCTGGTGGCGTCGACCCGAGGGCCGCACGCCGCACGGAAAACGAGCGTGATCGCGTTGCTCGGCTTCATACTTTTAAACTCTTGGCGCGCGCTTGGCTTGAAACCGCACAGCACGTCTACACCGAGCGTTGCCGGGCATGGCTTGATGTCGCCAGGTCTGGATTGGCCCGGTCAGGTGGTGTGGATGGTCTTCTCAAGGCTTCGTTGGCAAAAACCTCGGTGGGGACTATGGCTCCGCGTGGCGGCCACAGGGCGTTGACATGCCAAATGCCGACGCCGATTGAATATGGGCCCACCTGCCGATCCAACATTGGCGAGCATAATTGTGATGCTGGCGCTACGCGCTGGCGTCACTAATCTGAGCTGGCACCGGTCTTTTCAATATACTGCCACCATGGCCTTCACCGCGCACCAGCTTCAGCAGATACTTGATGAGCGGGCGCAGGAGGGGCTTTATCTTGAGTTCAAGCGAGGTGCCGCACTTGCTTCTACAAATGAAGCGCGGCTCGAACTCATTAAGGACTGCACTGGGTTCGCCAACGCAAGCGGCGGAACCATTTTGTATGGCGTTGCCGAGGAGCAGGTCGAGAACGTCAATGTTGCCGCAGCGCTTTCGCCTGTCGGGCCGCAGGGAGTCGGCGGGGATTGGATTACCAACATCATCCGCAGTAACACTAGCCCACCCCTCAGCCGGTTTGAGATAACGGAGCTTCCGGTTTCTGAAGGCCGCGTTGTCGTGATCGAGATTGAAGCATCGTCAACGGCGCATCAGAGCCTCATTGACCGTAAGTACTATCAGCGTGCAGGCCGCACCACTGAACCGATGGTTGATTTCCAGATTCGCGACGTGATGAATCGCCGACTGCATCCCGAAATACTTGTCAATCACAGGCTCATCAATATAGAAAGCAATGGGGATCTACATCGCAAGGCGCTAGAAGTTTTTGTTACCAATGTTGGGCAAGTGACTGTAGAGAAGTGGTATTTTGAAATTGACCTTCCATTCGAAATCGTGCGCGATACGCGTGACCCTAACACGCGTCCTCTTCTAGAAGCGCTAGTAGAAAATTGGGAAGATTCGATGAGTCTGGCTCACGATGCAGGCGGGCGACGTGTTTTCAGAGTCGGGCGTGGTGACCCCGACGAAGACCAGCGTAGGCGATTTCTGCACCCAGGCCAAACCCTTGCACTGATCGATCCCAGCAAGCATCCTGAAATTGTTATCGAAGTCGATCACGATAACTGGCGCAAAGTTGGAGGTCAATCTATCTCATGGCGAATGTACTTACCTGATTTGCAGCCGATTCAAGGCGAGTGGCCATTCGCTGATTGGTGCCACTTTTAGATATCTTGGGCAATGTGTCTAGGCTGCCTTCTTGTTGACACACCGAGTGCAATACGTAAATCCTTGCCGCGACTATCGCTTCAATCGACCAAAAGGGTACCGGATGCATTTATGTACTTCTCGCGCTATTGGTCTGGAACTTGTCGTTTGTCATCAACCTGCTACTGGTGTTGCATTAGTCAACAGGTTAATTGCATCGCTCAAAATGCGGGAAACAGGTGAGATGGTGAATTTGACTCTCCTGTTTTGAGCCGTCTTATTTCAATCAAACGGACATTTCTTGATCATCACGAATAATCCGGCTCGGACTCAATAGACTTACTACGTTGCCGCTGTTCTCGGGGTCAGATGACATCAACAGCGTCTCCAACAGACTTGGATGCACGCGCATTTCACGCGCTACGGCAGACTGCGGTATACCAAAGTGCTCCTTCATTACCTTCAAACTTTCGGCGATGACCTCAGGCTCTTCATTCGCGATCAGATGGTCCTCAGACTCCTGTATAGCTTCACCATGGCGTTTGAGTCCGATGTAGCCTGCTCTTGCTTGGTCATCCGAAAACACGCCAAGCTGTCGACCTCGGAAGATGATCGCCGCCTTTGACACACCCCAACGCAACTTCAGTTCAGACAGACCAGGCCAATTGAGACGCGTGCCACGGATGGCCAGTTGGCCTTCAGTGGTGAACGTGCTTCGTGGCATCAACAGCGCGCTGGCGAAACGGTTTGCCTGTGTCTCAGTTAAACGGTCCCCAGTCATAACGCCAATGTGCAGTGAAAAGTGTCCCAACTCGTGAGCAATGCCAAACCGCTCGCGACATGCCGAACGACCGGAGCCGTTCAACGCGATCAACGGCCGCTTCGTCGCGAACGACACAGCATCGATTTCATGTGCAAGGCCGCCCACCTTCATCACCACAGCGCCTGCGTTCTCCGCAATGCGCGTGACATTGCTCAACGGTCCAAGGCCAAGAGCAAAGAGTGAACGGAACTTCTCGGCTGCGTGTTCGATCATCTCAGCCGACCCGGGGTCAGCCTCACCAACTTGATAGTACGGTAACTCGACATGATCATCGAGCACCCCAACTAATCGCTTGAGCATTTCGCCCCGCGCCCGTGCGACCTGGCGCAAGACAACCTTGGTCGTCAGTTGCCGACGGAAATGACACTGTTCGTCAGCTATTGGATTTAGATCGATGTGATAGAAGAATTCCGGAAGGACCTCAAGCTCTTTTGCCAGCGCGTTCTCCAGCTGATCGGAAACCGATTCGGCTCCTGTTTCAACACGACTCAGGAACTGCTTTGACACACCAACTTGCTCCCCCAGCTCTGTCAGCGACAGGTCATGGAAGAGGCGAATGAGTCGAAGGTTGGTTCCAATGAAGTCGCTCATTTCATCGCTTCGGATGCGGCATCGCCTTCATCGCGCCGCTTCGGAGCCACTTGTGGTTTTGCGACTTGGACGGGTTGCGCCAAAGACTGTTGACCTTCCAGCCGCAAGACGCGTATAGCGTTCGATATCCAACGGCATGCGGCTTCACCACTGGGCGTGAAGCCAAGGAACTCGACCCGGGGTTCAGCGGCACCGTTCTGACCACGATCAATGATGAAGCAGAAGCGGCCAGGCTCTCCCTCGGCAGCAAACTCAAGGAAATCCATCTGATAGCGATTGACCGTCAAAACGGCGTCCTTCGAAGGGTTCGATGGATCGTCATTGCTGAACCTGCAGGGCACTCCGCCGATGGTAAAGACTATGTCGTTGCTTCCATTTGACAGGCCTAGCCACCCATACCGCCCCGACATTGCCTCCTCAATGATCCGGCTCCTCTGCCGGCCAAAGGTAGTGCAGCCGCGGGTGTAGCCGCTGTCAGTGGATCGCGACAGATCGTCTTCCGTCGCGTACAACTCCTCCAGCAGCATTTGGGACACCACTTCGAGGCGGTCAGATACAAGTTCAGCATTGAAGGTAAAGGGCGATGGCAATGTCATTTTGTGCACTTATTTAATTTTGTCAACCGTATTTTTGTGCAATTCCAGAGATTCGTCAATCTTTTTCGCCTTGCTTAAGCCAAGAACACTTGGACGTGCAAAACAAGCGAGGCTCGATATGGCATCGTTGGGATGGTGCGACGGACAGCCAAGCGAGACAACACGCCAGGCAGCGCGTTCTGGGGTTGCGGCGGATATCCCTCATGTCGAGGAACCAGGCAAATCGGTTAGCGGGCTAGTGTTGCTTGCCTTCGCGGGAAGTCTGCGTCGTGTTCTGGTGATCTACTTCCACCTGTCGTGTAACTCTACTCAGCCTGCACGAAATCCTTCGGCAGATTTTGCGGTTTGTAGGAAGGAACTTGCCTCATGCGCTCTAACACCGATGGATGGATCGTCGAGCCATCGACGACATGCCGAGGCCGTCCAGCATGGATCATCCAGCGTGAAGCGAACCCTGCGGCCGGATCACGGAAACGCTTGGGCATGAACTCGACGATCCACCACAAGCCGCGCAAGGACTCGTGCTGCGGTGCCGTGATGCTCGGGGCGACATATTTGGGCGTATCCTGCGCCGGCAGAATGGCAGCTCTGGCCTTGGGCTGAAAGCGCAACCCGAAGCTTTCCGCCTTCTCCACCATCCACGCCAGGGCAATCTTCGATAGACCGGCTTCGGGCTCTGCGTAGCCGCCCCCGACATCGCAATGGACGCCGGCAAACCAAACTTGCTGCACATCGGTTTGCATCGCAGGATCGTGCCCCCAGAGGTTCTGGACGAAATACGAGCGCCGTTCATCGAGAGCCACCGCATGCCGCACTACTTCGACGATCGGATTGTTGGCAGTGAATTGCAGATATTGGGGATTCCAGGCCCAGCCGACTGAACTCACGGTGTCCCACAGTCCGAGGAAGTGAACTTTGACTTTGCGTGAAAACGTGTAGCGGAACCCGGTATAGACCTCGGCATCGTTCTCTCTCTTGAACATGTCCCAGGCAAAGGGCAGGAGTTCCTCATTTCCTTGCGTCAGGAGTCCCACCTTGCAGAGCATGGCTGCGAGTGCCCTGGCGGTATAGGCGCCACGGCTGAAGCCGAAGATGAAGATCTGATCGCCCTCCTTGTAGTAGCGCATCAGGAAACGGTATCCGTCGCTGACGTGGTCTTCGAGCAGCCATGCCACCGCCAAGTCGAGCCGGGTGATGATCCAGCGCTTGGTCTTGCCCCATACCCCCGGTGGCGCGAAAGTCCCGATCCCGGGCTGGTAATAGGCCATTTGATCGTTGCCGGAACGATCAACCATGGTGTACATCTTGACGACGTTGGTGTTCGTCGCGGCGTATTGGTTGTTCGTCCCATCGAAACACAAAACGAGATTGCGACCCATACAAACTCCCAGCTAGACACGCGGGCTGCGCGCCATGTTGTCAGTGCCGATTTGCCCAATGCTGTTCGCGCATGGATGCGGCCATCATTGGCTGGGCGCCGAGGTCGGCGCGGTGCCGCCCTGGATCAGCTTGCCAATCTCGTCAGACAGAACTTCGTTGTCAATGACATAAAACAGGCCGCCCCGACCGTTTTGGCTGCTGCCGCAATTGGTCCCGGCTACGGTTCCCTGCTGGTTCATGTCCCCGAAAATCGCAAAATGATTCTCACCAGCGGTCGATACACCGATCTTGGCATGGTTGAAATCAGGACCCGGTCCGCCCTTGAGGCCAAAGAGCGTGCCGTCCCATTCTCCAGATGTGGCGATGGCGACCGGACCGGGCTTTTCGAGACTGTTGTCCCAGCATGTGATTTTTGTGGCTGCCGTGGTCGTATAGATTTGCGGGTTCGCCCACCAGGTGGCGGTCCGCAGAGGAACACCGCCCAGCTCAGCCGACACCAGTTGCCAGGGCGGTACATGCAGTGCCGAGGGCTTTGAGATCAGTCCGACGCCGCTTGAGAGCTGGACTTTGGTAATGGATTTGCTTTTGGACTTCTTGCCGAGACTGTTGACCAGGGCCTGAACATCTTTCGGTCCGCCGTTGTTCACCACTTGCCGATTGCCTGGATCAGTGACAACGCTGGCATTCTTCAGGGCACTGAGGACATTGACCAGATCGCTCTTGCTCAGCTTCAGGGAGAAGAAATGCTGGCTGACTTTGACATCGTCATCCTTGACACAGCCCAGGGTGTTGCCGTCTGTCTTGCGCGGAAAGAGCTTGCTGCCGGCGGCGGGCCAGGATGGCGTCGTGACCTGCAAGACAAATCCTTCCCCGGCTTCGTTCCAGCCGAGCATGCCTTTTGAATGGCCCCAGGGACTGCTGCAGCTGGTTGAACAGCCGGCGATCGATGGATCGTCATAAAACTGATCGTTCCAGATCACAAAGTAATAAGAGCCGTTATAGATCTGCTCGAATGTCGCCCCGACCGGATCGGTCGTGGTGCCACCGACGCAGCCTGCTCCTTTTTCGAGTGTCTGGTTTTCGCTGCTGGCATAGACAAACTGCTGGCTGAAGGCGTAGTTCTGGACTTCACCGCCAAAGAGGCATTGGCGCTGTTCGGGAATTGCACCGCCGCAGCCAAGAAAGGACTTGGTGTTGAATTTGAAAGCGAACCACCAATCCACCGGCTTGCCCTCGCTCAGAAGGGGCGCCGGGGCCGACAGTTCCGGGAAGAACCGCCAGACAGACGGATACAACAACGGCATTGAGCGTTGCCTTGAATATGGAACGCAACGTTTCAATCGACATGGTGTCCTCCTCGTTTATCCGTCTGGTGGAAGTCAATTTGCACTTTTATCCCCAGAACTTTTTGTTGTGGCGACAAATAGCTTTCCGGTAAGCCAATCCGCCAGAAATACACCGAACAAGCCTAAAACGATACCGCCATAGAAATCATTCACCGTTATCGTGAAAGGCCCAGACACATCTTTGAGCCGGTACGTCAGGAATATGAAAATCGAGGCTGATACCGAGGCTCCCAACCACAGAGTGACCGGCTCGATGATCCAAAGTCGATACCAAGTGGCGTCTTTCACTCGATCACGACGTACCAGAAGTGCTCGGACGCGCGAGGATGAAAACGCAAAAATTACGAGGAGCAATGCGCCGAATGCCGCTCCGAAACAAACTTGCCATACGGTCGGCCTGATCTTTACCACGATGGTCGTGCTGACAGTGGACGTGCCAGAGGAGCTATTGCGAAATTCCGCGGTAGCGACAAAGCGATAGTCTCCCGGTTGCAGCGTGATCAAGCTCCAACTCGAAAGCAAGGAGTAGGCAAACCCGGACAGCGAGTCATCGAAACCATCGCTGCGTAGCTGACACATGATGGGACGCGAACTATTGGCTCCTAGTGCGGCTTGAGCCTGCTTACGACATTCTTCCGTAATCTTCAGACCACCAGGTTCCTCCAGAGGCCTGAGATCGAAGCTGCGAAAAATCACTGGCTCCGAGCTGGGATTGACCACTCGCAGAGCGATGTGGAATTGAGATGGGAGCTCCACCTCTTTTGGCTGGGCAATGAGCTCTATGCGCACTGCATCAGCAGCCACTTGGGCTGTGCTCGCAGCGTCATCGGCCAGTGCTGAAGCACTGACAAAAGAGAATGCGAATATCGAAAGCCGAAATACCAGTCGGTTCATGGCGGTGTGCATTTCAGTGAATCCTCCAATGCCTTTGCATTGACCGCCAGTCGTTTGATCCCCGCCGGTCCAGCCCAGGGCCGCTGGCCCAACTCGTCACTTAGCGCAGACAGTAAGGACTGGGCTATGTCAGGGCACGGTTTCGCGCAACTGATACCGCGATCATTGCCAGTTGTTCCCCTGGCAACGACGTTCCAAGCCGGGCAACGCTTAATGGTCGTGAAGAGCTGGTCGGCTTGGTTGGCTGCAATCCTCGCCCTTCCCCTGTTAAACGCCTTTGCGATAGATGGGAAGAACTGCTCGAACTGACTGAAACGACCATGCTGCATCAGCTTGATCAAGGCAAACGAAATTCGGCCTTGGTCGAACGGAGGTGAGACATTCTGCAAATAGGTGTCCCACAGTTTGGTCGCCCGCTCGTTGTACGAGATAAGCACATTGACGTCACCGCCGAGCGCCTCAATGGCGTCACTGGCATTCTTTGCAAGTTGGTAGCGGACATCATCGGGGAGCTCGCTGGCGTTGTCATCCAGATCAATGACACATTGCATCGCGTCATCAGCTTGACCTCCAAGAATCAAGCTCTCAAGGGCATTGCTCAGCATGGGCTGCTGCGGCGGCGGGCAGGTCTGTGCGATCGCGGCGTTAGACAGCAAGAGTAGCCAAAAGGAAATGCAAATGACTACATGACTTTGGTTTTTGACCATCGTGGACTCTCAAGTTGTTCTCGGTTTTCGTCGATTTCCCCACTCCTGCCGTGTCGCCAGTCCGCTGGAGGATGTCTGCAGAAAGTACGGCTAGGAACAATTCAGGAAACCCGTCCAGTTCCGTACCCGTCACAAGCTACCAGCCTGGCAGCGCTTCGATGCTGGCTCGCCAGACCGCTGCAATCTTCTCGTAGCCACCGGAAGTTGGGTGAATCTCGTTTTGATAGTCATTGGATCGACCACTACTGCCCGCGTCCGCCAATATGAGATTTGCGGACCGCGTATTGACGAGGTAAAGCGCAGCGTCCGGATTTGCGGTCAGGTGTTTTCCGATCAAGTCACGCAACAGTTTGTCGGCACGGTCCATCAATGCATCGCTGACGGGCAACCACGCGCTCTTGGGGATTCCAAACGCATCAAAGGCAGGTTGTAACCAAGGACCAAAGCCAAATCCGGCCGAGGCCGGCCGGGGTTGAAGACGTGCATAGTTGTGAAATAGCATTGGCGTTTTGCGGTTCTCGCCCGAATTTCTTCGGCTTACCAAATTGTCAAACACGATCTCGATGTGATCCGCGAGTGTTTTCCAACCTGCTTCACAGATGTAGGCGTCACCGTCCATTGGATCCCCCGTTTGCTCGGCGGGGACTTTCAATAACCGATGTTCCGCAGCGTTACTGGGAGGCAATTGCGCGGCGTCAATCACATCATTGCCAACCCCGGAGATGAGAATGGCATCCCACTTGAGCGCGAGTTTTCCCGCAAGTTGCCGCAAAAACATCTGTTCTGTGGTGGTGTCCGCCATCCGTGCCAGAACCTTTCCCGGCCGTGCGCAGTTAACGACAACCGTCGATTTCAGCAGCTGGAGTTCGTCAAATACATTGGTGGTGAGCGTCGGCGGAATGGCGCCAATTGAAAACCATGAGTCACCTTGTGCGAGGCAGGCGTGATCAAAAAAGTCGAATGGAAACGGCCCAATCTCACCACCAGGATCAACCGCGTAGGGACTAATGACCCTGACGTATTGCAAGTCTGACATGACACCCGCCCCTTGAAGTTGGTAAAACTCCAACGACCCGCCAATCTAGATGCACTTGCTGGCTTCGGCGAAGGATACGCTTGACTCAACGCGTCCGTCAATTCCTTTTTTTTGGTGACCTTGCGGCGTCCGCCTGCATCAACAATGCAATGCAAACTGCCTTGAACGAACCTTTTCGCGCCGTGCTCTAAGGTCGTCCTGATTGCGGCCCGAAAGCGGTTGACGGGTCAGTGCATCAATCTGATCAATCTCTTGCTTCAATAGATTGCATTCGGCTTCGTGTACAGACGCGGCATTGCTGGTTTCGACGGCTGCTTGCTGTCTCACTGCCGATTGCTGGATTTGCGCTGGGGTCGACACGAATGCCGGAGGCGCCACGGTGCCAACTTTTGCAGTGTTAACGGTGACGGTGGAGTTGCTTGAACCACTCGGGCATTTGCCATCAGTAAAAGTCACGTGCCCATTGAGCAGACATTTCGTCACGGTCCGCGTATCCGTGTTTGCTTCTTCCGATCCAGTGGAAGAGCTTTGTCGACTTTGCCCTCCGGGTGATGGCACAAAATTTCGGGAATTCGTCAGTGGCGCCTTTTCTGGAACCACTAGCTCTATGCCGGGATCGATTTCTTTGCGCGATTGTTTGTAGGACTCCAGCCAAATAAATGACTGGTACAGAAGAAAAAGAGCCGTCAGCCAGATCAGGACCGTCCAGAGCGTGGAACGGAAGCTGTGATTCTGAGAGGATTTTCTATTTCCGAACACCTCTGCGTGTTGCCTGTGCATGTAATCGCGGTCTGAAAGACCCATGTCGAATTCCTCCCTTGTGCTGAAGCCGCGTTTTTGTGGGTTCAGTGTAGACGCAAAAAGTTTGAATCGCTCTATGGGAAGCAGGTGTTCATCAACTTTCAGAGGTGTTGAGTTGCGACGCCGCCATGACGTGCAGCGATGCTGCGGGATAGGGCCGCATGAACTCCATGCTGTGTTCGACGCCAGCGTCCAGCCATTGCTGATAGCGCTCTGTTGGCAAGATGACCACCATCCGCTTCTCATCAGTCGGCTTGTGAAACAGCCGCATCAGCGGGTGATCGTCCGCCTTGATGGTCAGCATGGTGTAGCTATGCACTACCTCGCCCTTGGGTGACTTCCACCGTGACCACAACCCTGCAATCCCCATCGGTTCACCGTCAATGCGCGCGATGCGTGTGGGAATAGCCTTGCCGCTGCGCCAGTCAGGCTCAAAGAAGGCTTCTGCCGGGATGACGCAGTGTTGAGCACGCTTCCAGGCCTCCCTAAAACTGGGTTTCGCCGCCACGGTCTCGCTGCGGGCGTTGTAAGTGTGGCGGATGATCTTGGCGTCAATTGACCAGTGCGGCACCAGGCCAAAGAGTCCGGCGAGGGCTTCGCGCTGCGGCACCGCCTCGTCGCCGACATCAGCGTGCGGATGGCGCCGGATGAAGCTGCCCGAATAGCCAGGCCACAGGTCCACCTTGCCCAGGTCGTCTGGCGGTTCGACGCCAAAATGGCGAATGTAGCGTTCGCGTTCCTTGATTCCCTGGTAATGGCTGCACATGCCCACATCGTAACGGCGCTCTTCACCAAGTGACGGGCCTGCGAAGATAAGTTATCCCCATCGCCGGTGCCCTACGCTGTTGATAACTTTCGGGATAACTCCGCCAAGGCCCACCAGAGCTGGAATGAAGTACGGTGCTCAAAAGATAGGCGCCAATCGCAGAACTTTGACTCAAGTCATGCGCTGCGAAATTGGGGCATGTTCCTTTAGCTTCAGCTCGCAAAACAGGCGCGAGCTCGCAGGCGCGACCGTTGTTGTTCCAGCGAATGCGCTTAGCGGTTCCTCAGGCCCCAGCAGGACTCCGTCCCGAGCACACACACCTGGACGTCGAACAGGCCCTCGCGACGTTCCAGGCGGGCACCCTTGTTCAGGTCGGCGCTGCCGCGCAACAACAAGGTCTGGCTTTCGGTCTCGATCTGGGTGTCGACGCCGAAACTGCCGACATAGGTGATTTTCTGCAAGACACCCAGATACTCACGTTCGGCGTGCCGGGTCTTGCTGCCCGAGTTGCTCACGCAATCCCGCATCACGAGCAACACGAAGAGCGACGCGATCCCCAGGAGCCAGAACGAAATCATTTTGAGCTCGGCTGCTGTCTTTGACTTGGGCGGCTCGGGTTCGTCGCCATAGATCGATGGGTCGGCATCAATTTGCGCGTCCGACTGCACTTGCCTGTGCGCCTGCACATCCTGGCTCAGGTCGGTGGGCGATTCATCGGGCGCTTGGTGGGGTGATTTTTTGGGCATATTGATTTCCTGTTTGCTTGGGAACGTTGAATTGCGTGACGGTGTCTTGACATGGTGTCGATCGCCAGCCGCAGGCCAGATGGGTCAAAACAACCGGGTGCAGAGGTGCTGCGCGTCGCAGAGGTAGCGGTCGGCATTGGCGCGAAGCTCCAGCGTCAGCGCTTCGTTCCTGCCCAGACTGACGCCACTGCTCAGGCCATAAAAGCCGGTGTCGGTCTGCACCAGCGCGCTGGTGAACAAGCCACTGTTGAGTGTGACCGAGAGAACCCGCCCGGCCGGCGTTACCGAGGTGACGATCTGGCCGCGCTGCTTGTCATAGTGGTAGGCCAGCGGCAGGACCGCCATCAGGAACAGGAAGGCCCAGCAAATGACGAGCGCCAGGAAGATGAACAGATTGCGCTGCATCCGGTCAAGAAAAGAGAGCGGTGCACGGGGGCGGGGTTCGGGATTGCTGCTTGCAGTTGTCATGAGGTATTTCCTTGTTGGTTGCAGTTTTGGATAAAGCTTGTCCCCACCTGGTAAAAACCGGGTTTGCTGAGCTGGGGAATGGAAGATCGGTGCACAGCGCAGTCCAGACTGCTGCCGTGCGCCGTGGTCAGGGCTGGGCCGCTACGGCGGGTGGCTGGCAAGATGGCGATTTGGGTTCATGCTGCGTGCATTTTTTGAATGGTCACAATTCAAAATATCAGACGCGCCGATTTCCGCAAGTACCTGATTTGGCTTTCATTGATTTATTTTTGTATCCCGGTCTGACTGCCTGCTCGGTCCGGCATCGCTGGAACACCACGGTCGGGTGCGGACGCCCTGCCCCGCTTGCCCGGTTCACCGGTAGGCATTTGCCGCAAGGTATGCAGGGCGTAAACGGTCTGCTGCAGTTGCTCCACCAGGGACTGCTGAAACTGAGCCAGTGCCTCAAGCCGCGCGTCATGGTCGGCAGCAGATAGAAAGGAACGCTGCGCGCGACGCTTGCCCGATGCCGGCGGCGCCGATGAGTCAATCTCCAGCGCGGCCGGTGTGAGCTCCCAACTGCCCAAAACCGCCTGCCCTCTCAGCCAGCGAATCAGTCGTCCCTGCAGGCCGGGGGTCGTTCCCGTCACCAGCAGGAATGCGAGGCCAGGCGTCCCGCCCAGAAAAACTCCACGTCGCAGGCACCAGGCATTGAGATCGTCCCATAGCGCCTCCCGGTCTTGTAGCCTTGCGCCCGCTTGAAATGCCACGCTCAAACACAGGTGTCGCTTGTCATGGGCCCAGTTTTGTTGCTTCATGCAAACAACATACAGGAGCGATCGATTTTGGCAAGCCCTGTGCCGCCATGGAAAGGGCCCGCCGGGACGGCCTGATTTCTCCGGCTTATGTACAGCCGGATTTCAGCTGCCGGCGCGTCCCCTGGACAGGGGGCGTGCGGCGCGCACCCGGGTCGGTGACGCTTTGGCGGGGAGAAACAAATCCACCACCTCGACTTGCAGTGCGTCTGCCAGCGTGTACAGCGCGGTCAGCGTCGGATTCGCCAGACCGGATTCGATCCGGCTCATGTAGGTGCGAAACATGCCGCAGCGCTCGGCCAACTCCTCCTGCGTGATGGATTTCAGGGCACGAAGCTCCTTGATGCGCAGACCCAGGGATTTTTGTGCAGAAGAGGTTTTGGCAGACACCGGTCGAGTTTGGTTCTGGTATATTCATTCGTACACACACTAATTCATACATTGATAGCAGGGAGACCTATGAACAGTACGGATTTGGCAGCGACGAGCAGCCTGGCTCAGTTTTGCAATGAATGCGGCAACACACTGGCCGCCAGCATGAAATTCTGCGGTGGCTGCGGCGCACAAGTCGGGTCCGCGCCCATGGCGCCTGCTGCGACAGCGAGCAGGCCGGGGTCGCCCACTGAGGGCGATGATGCCATCACCCAGGTCAATGAGCCCAGTCTCACACTGGTGCAGGGCTGGGGGTACTACGGGGCGAGCTGGCTTGGTCTGGTCACGCTGATCTGGCTGGCCCCAACCGCGGGGGTGCTGGGCTATCTGGCGATCGGGGTGTTCATGTCGCGCTTCGTGATGCGACGCCTGGTGCAATGGCACCCGCAGTACAACACCTTGCACAACGTCGTCAGCGCCAAGTTCTGGATGGTGCTGCTGTGGCCCTGGCGGATGCTGGTCCTGCTGGTGCAGCTCAGCGCCAATCATTTGCTTTGACCACGCCAGGCTCTGATCCGGGGGTGCGGCTGCACCCCCTGACCGACCCAATCGCCGATCCAGCACCTTGTGTCATGTCACCGAATCCCAGGTGGACCTCTGCCCAGTTGATTCACAGCTCGGGCAACTAAGGCGCAACGACACGGCCACCCTGGGGTTTTGTTTTGCGGATTTGAATGGAATCTCCCAGATGCACCCACAGTCCTTATCACCCAATCGTCGCGCTACCAGCGCATCGGACAGCCATGGGCCTGGCTGCTGGCCAGCCGCCTTGGGCTGTCTGATGCTCTTGGTCCTGCTCGGTGCCTGCGGTGGACCCAGCTTTGACAAAGGCAAGGTGGCGCAAGTCATCAACCTGGGACTTGCTGCCGCACCGGTGTGCTACCCGGTGCCCGTCGGTGTCCCCCTGGAGTCAAGCACGGACAAAAGTCTGGCTGACAGTTCGCTCGCCCTCAAGGAGTTGCTGGCGCAAGGCCTGACCAAGCCCGGACAAATCTCCTACCAGGGCTTTTCCCGACCGGGGGTGGCCGATGGTTATGTCTTTGCCCAGAGCGCTGCGGCGTTGATTCAAACACCGGCAGTCGCTGACGCCGTCCGCCGAAAACAGCCCTGCCTCCAGTTCGGCCATTGGAAGATCAAGACCGTCGAGGCGCTGGACAGTGGCACGGACGCGTCTGGCAAGCTGATCGCGACGGTGCGCGCCAGCATCGAGTTTGTCCCCAGGGACTGGATCAGGCTCACCAGGGCGAATCCGGCCTGGGCCTCTTATTGGGGAAATATCGAACAGCTCGAGCGCAGCCAGTGGCTCTACCGCCTGCTGAAGTCCGGTGAGGAATATTTCTTCACCGGCCCGGGTGAGAAATTGAAATGACAAAGATTCAAAAGGAGTGTTTCATGTACCAACCAGAAGTCAGCCAGCTCAGTGCCGCATGGCGGTCCGCGCATCTGTCCAGCATGCTGCTGGTCGCCCTGATGATGGGCCAGGGTGCAGTCGCCCAGACAGCGCCGCCATTGCCAGTGCTCACCGCCCAGCCAGCGGCCGAACCGGCAAGCCAGATGCCGGCAAATCCGGCAAACAAGAAGGTGCAAAGCAAAAGCGTCAAAGCCAATCCATCGAGCCCGGCACCGGCATTAGCGCAAAACCAGCCCAATCCCTCGCCGCCGACACTGCCTCCACCCAGCAAAGTCACGCAGGACTTCTATAACTCGTATCTATCGGGCAATATGGATTTGGCGCTCCTGCTGCTGCAGCAGGGAGCCGACATCAACTGCGGGAACTGCGGCGAAGCGCCCCTGCTTTCCAATGCCCTGGCAAGAAGTTTCATCGGCCACGGGGGCATCGGCGACCATGTCACCTGGCTGCTGTCGCACGGTGCCGATCCCAATGCGCAAGACAAGGAGGGGCGAACCGCCCTCTACGACTATGTTGCGACCGTCTCCCAGTGGGGCGGTGGTTTGTATCAGGTGGGGCAGGTATCCGACCAACAACTCCTGGCCTGGCTGAGGGCCTATCTGAAAGCCGGTGGCAACCCGCAGCTGGCGGCACCGAATGGCACAACACCTTTGCATGTCATCGCCAGAATGATCCAGGTCATTGACGCCGGCAATTCAAAGATGCAACAGCGCTATCAGGCCTTGATTGACGAAATGCTGATCCATGGTGCGGACATCAATGCCAAAACGCTTGATCAGGGCTACACGCCGCTGATGCTGGGTCTGGGCTGGGGCGGATTTGGCATGGGCAGTTCTGAATGCAACCACGAAATGGTTTCCTACTTTCTGTCCCGCGGTGCCGATCTCAATGTCGTTGGCAAGGACGGCAAAACGGCTTATGACATTGCCTTGAACCGGGCCATTGGCGGCAACAAAGCCTGCAATCCGACCCTGGCCGTACTCAAGGGGCCGGCACCAAAAGCTTACATGATCCCGGCCAGGATATCCCAAGCAGCCGACGCGTCGAATCCGCTCGCCGCGTCAATTCCAGCCATCGCCGTGGGCAATCTGGCCGGCCAGTGGCAAGGCGTGCTGCGTGTCAAATCACCCTCAATCATGGTGGTGCCAGTGACCGGCAGCATTGACGCCAGCGGCGCAGTGCAACTCAAGGCTCCGGGCGGCGTGACAACCGGCGGCACGGTCAAGAGCCGTGACGGCGACAACATCGAGCTTCGCCTCAAGACCAGAGCACCCGAGGGGGCGCGGTTTTCTGACGGGAGCCTGGAGACGGCCGAATTCCTGGTGACCGGGCAACTGAGCGCTGGCGTGTTTCGCGGCGACTACATCGCGCCGACGGATTCGGGTCAGTTTGTCTTGTGCGACGGCAGCGCGTTTGCCAGCCGCGATGAATGCAAACCTACGGCACTGGAGTCTCTGGGGGGTGCGTTGGGTGCTCTGTTGGGTGCGGCGCGCGCCGTCAGCGGCAATTGAGTTGCAGGCTCAGGACGTCTCGAAAAGCCTGAACGCACGCCACAGCGCCAGGTCGTAAGCGATCTTGAGCGGCCGTTCGAGAGTGGGGTGCCGAGTAAGCGGCAGTCGCTGACCGCGGGCATCCGCGCCGAACAGTTTTCCGGGTCTATACGGGCTTCAGGCACGAAAGCCACATTCGACTATCCGAACTGCCTGCTTCGTACGCGACATTCAGTTCAACAGCCCGGCGGTCAGTTGGGTGTTGAAGATGTCGCCTAAGGCATCACCGCAACCCGGCGCTTCTTCACAATAACCACCGGCGCCGGGGATTCCTTGTGGGCCTCAAGCCAGGGCGGTGTCTGTCTTAAAAACTCCGGATTCGATTCCTTGGGCGCATTGGCAACAGCCTTTGCGATCTCCTTGGTTTTCAGAGGCGCCAGGTGGTCGCCAACCACCTGTACATACTCACCTTCAGCCGTCATGGCCAGCGCGCCAACCTGGGCCCCCTTGCTCACGCTGCCAAGCAGTTTCAGATCATCGCCTTCGGGCCGTTCATAGGTGTGCCTGGACCAGGCTGTCCTGCCAAGGACAACCCGCCAGCCCGGCTTGCGCGGCTTCAGAAGCTGTTTACTGCTAGAGGGTGACGTTTCAGAGGGAGGCTGAACTTGCATCAGGTATGGGATTGGTTTGGCTCAATCGGGGGAAATATTGTCAACGACGATGATTTTGCGCCATTGCGAGACAGTTCCTCATTAACGCTCCTGCCGGTGACAGCGATTCCTAATCGCTGAACTTGGCGTAATACTGCGCCACTGACGGGTGCTGGGCGATACGCTGCATATGTGCATTCAGTGCAGGCGCGACCTTTTCCACCAGATCGGCAGGCACATGGTCCAGACGACCGGAATTGAGGGTGCGCACATCGACAAAAACCTTCAGGTCAGCAACCGTGAGACGATTGTCGGCAAAGTATTCACCGCCATGGGCCTGCAACCGGCTTTGCAGCCAGCCAAGGTAAATGGGCATGGAGTCATTGACCAGGGCAGTGCGGGCTTCCCTTTGGGCATCGCCCGTCATGCGAAAACTCGGACCCAGCTTGACGCTGGCTTCCTCCACCACGTACATCACCTCGTCGCACAAAAGTGCCTGAAACGCATCGGTGGGGTACAGACCTGCCAGCTTGCCCGCGTATCGCAGAATCGAATCGCACTGCGTCACCTGCACACCATCCACCATCAGGGTGGGCACCTGGCCAAAAGGTGTGGACTTGCGCACCTCGGCAAATTCAGCGAACGCAAAGCGGTGGTCTTCAAAGGCAACGCCGCCAATATGCAAGGCCAGACGCACGGGCTCAGCGCGGCCGCCATGAAAATCGAAATAGGTTAGTTTGAGTTTGGGCATGGTGGCTACTTGAGGTAATGAAATAGGCCCGAAAAGAGCGATTTGCGGATTCCAGGCGGGTAGAACTGCTGGCCAGAATGGCTCGCTAATGACTCTTCAAGACACATAAGAGTCGATCAACTTTTGGCGACCGCTGGCAGGTTACGACCCAAACCCGTCCTAGCCGATGTCAAACTGGCTTCCTCATAGCCGACATTGGTCCGCGTCGCTCGAAAAGTTGTCGTGGGGTAGGCTTGACATTGTTAAGCGTCGCTCGTCATCGTTGTTGCTCACAGCAGGCGAAGGACGGTAGTGAAATGTAAAGCAGATAAGGGTTTCATGAATCTGCGACGCAATCGTCTACCAGCATGACTCAAGAATGTTTAAGTGGCTTAGCTGACGCAGATGTTATCAACGGCGCGGTCACTTTCTACTTCTCAGTCGGCCTCAGACAGAGAATCGCCTCGCCGGAGCGATAATGCTCACCGTAGTCAGCGCCTTGACGGGGTAGATGAGGAGCAGCACGTTGTGTGTCGTGTCGAACGCCTCACCGAGGCACTCGTGCGGTACACCATTTCTGTCCTGGTACACGAGTGGCGTCGGCCACGACATTTTTCGGCCAATCGGCAGCAGTGGCGCCAGCGCATGCTCGTTGTCGATGACATCGTCCGCCGGCAATCCAAATTCGAGTTCGAAACTGGGGGACGCTTCGACGCGTCGTACGGTCGCGCTGCTACCTTTCCCTGGCGTGTAGGAAATCGGCTCGAGAATGTATACGAGGCAAGGACGGTGATGAGTTCGTGCGAATTCACGAGCGGACGCATAGTTTGAGGCGCCGAATTTTTTAGCCAGCGCCATTGGTGTCTTGATCCCCATCGGCATGTCCGCGGCGAATTCCTGGAAAGCACCACCCTGAAACAACGTAAAGCGTGCGAAGTTGTTCGCCTCCCGCTCGAAGTGATCTGCGACCTCCGGCGAAAGCGACTGGTCACAGTCTTCGAAGAACGTGAAAATCTTGCGATGGGCGGGCAACTCGTGATGGCCTGTCTCGTGTAGCTTCAAGAACTTCTGCTTGCTCTCCGCCACATCGCTGTCAATGTGGATCACACGCTCATTGGCGTCGTAGAGGCCCAGGACCTTCGACAATGCAGACTTAAGCGCGAACAGCGCTGCAGCGGTCTTTTTCTTGGCGTAAGCGACGATGCTTGCGGGGTCAAACGCGCCCTTCGGCGCTACGCGCAACTTCGCGGCTACGAGTATGTCGTCGACAGGGGTCGGAAATCGGCCCCATGCAGCCGCCTTGTCTAGCGATTTCCGAGCGCGAGATTGCACGGCTAGAAGACTTTGCAAATCGAGGCTGCTGTCGTCCGGCTTTCTCATGCTCTCTTCTTTGTCCTTATGAAGCGCAGATATTCAAGCAGCTCACCTTCTTCCTCTGGTGACAGATTGTGTTCCGCGAACGTCGCCACACGCCCATGTCGTGATTTCGCGTCGCGAGTTGCCGACGGCCTCAGATATCCGGCGATCTCCATCAGATGCACGTAGTCGATTTTGTAAATGTCCGCCAGCGTACTCAGGGCGCTGGGGCTTGGTTGCACGATCTTTCCGGTTTCGAGTTGGCTGAGATAGGCATTAGAAATCTCCTTGCCGCTCGCCTCTTCAACTTGTCTTAGCGACATCTTTCGGGCTTGGCGGATAGATGCCAAGTACTGGCTGAGTGTTAGCTTCACGGGCTCCTCACGTGTGGCGACAGCCGCAGAGTAAGACACCCGCAACCCGCCATACCGTAGTCTAGTTCATCCGCTCAGTTTTTCAAGCATGCTTGAAGTGCTTGACAAACTTAGCACGCTGTGAGACATTAGCGCATCTCAACTGCTTCTAAAGGAGCGCAACGTGAAAAATGAACGTGATCAACAAAATGATGGGGAGTCGCCGGCAACAGTGCATGTGGAGTTGACGATCGCCGAACAGCCGGCGCCGCTTTCCCTTGAAATCTCCAGCCTCAAGGAGTTGCGCGCTGCGGCGCTAAAGTACTTTGGCGAGGACGAGTTCGAACTGAGCGAGCGCGACGCAGATGAACCGCTTAAGGAACTGGGGGCGCGCAAGGCGATCTCGGTCGTCGCGCACCGTTGCAAGACCGTGCGAGTGACGGTGACCTTTGACCGCGAAATCAAGGAAGACTTCCGCCCGTCGGCTACGGTTTTCAAGGTGTTGCGGTGGGCCGTGGGCAAGAAGGGTTTCAAGCTCGATGACGATCAGCAAGCCAAGGCCAACCTGATCCTCGCGGGAGCAGAAACACCCTTGCCACGCGAGGCGATGATCGGGCAGTTCGTCACGAGCCGGACGTGCAACCTGGACGTTCTCCTAACGCTAAAGGACTTCACCAATGGCGGCAGCTGAATCACCTGCGCAGCGCACGGTAGCGGCTCAGCTGGAAAGCGGCCGCTTCCTGTGCGGCGAGGAAGAAGGCCGATGGAAGATACTGAAATTCGACTTCCCGCATCTCTACATTCGTGTAATGGCCACGGATCCGGAGGTTGGCGTGAAAGTCACACAGGATTTTCATCTGATTTGTGACGACTATCCGATGCCGGGACCGTACGTGGAACGGTGGGATTTCGACAAAGGGGATTGCCCGCCCCAACCGGTCTCCGGCAACGCGTCGCCCGCGTTCTGCGACGCGCTAAAGGACTGGGGCGGCGGTTGGCCCAGCGGGCAGGGCGGCATCTACCGCGCCTGGCAACGCTATGCAGCCGTTCACAACGAATGGGCTAACAAACGACCCGACCAAGCCTGGAACGCGACGCGCGATCTGGCATTTTTGATGGAGCGCTTACATGAAGTGGTCGCTGACCAAGTTATTTGGATCGCTCGCCGGCAGGCGGGCTAGTCTGATTTGCAAAGAAGAGATCTGGCTGGCTGGCACGGAGGAGCTTGCGCGTCGGACGCGAAATTGCAGGCAGGAGAGTGGTGCCTTCCTGCTGGGTACCGAGGGCGACGTCAAGCGGATCGAGAAGTTCGTCTTTTACGACGATATAGACCCCCGCGCTCTGAGTAGCGGCATCGTTCACTTTGACGGATCGAAGTATCCGCTGCTGTGGGGTATTTGTCGTGCAGATGGTCTCCAAGTCGTCGCAGACGTGCACGTCCACCCCGGCAGTTACCAACAAAGCTACTCGGATCGGACGGAGCCCGCGATGCCTCGCGCTGGCCATATCGCCATGATCCTCGCCGACTTTGCCCAGCGCGAGGTTCGCCCGGGAGGGATCGGAATCTACGAGTACCTCGGAAATCGTCAATGGTCGGACCGAACGCGCGAAGGCCGCTCCTTTTTTGAACTGGACTGATCAATGGAACTCTTACGCAATTCCCGCACGCTCAAGGCGTTGACAGACAATTCGGCTCTTAATTTCCAGAGCGCCGAGGAGATGATTGAGGCCACTCACGTAGTGATCATCATCAACCCGACCGTCATCCAAGCGGCCGCCGGCCAGGCGGCGACGCTCACAGCAATGGTCGCCGCGAGTAAGACGTTCCGTCACGTCGCCCTCGTCTGCCCCAGCGATGTCCCGCTTCGGGGCAGTCTGCTCCACGCGACGTCATTGGTTCGAGCGGCCAAATTACTGGGCGTTTCGGTAGCACACGAGCTAAGTGCAAACTTCACGCACGCCATCTTTATTGGGCCGGGCCAAGCCGGCATAGTGCCTTTTGAAGTGCATTGCTGGTGGGACGGTTGGCGATCCGGCGTGCGAAACCAGTTTGACCGGGAGCCAGTGGGGGCTAGTTGGCTTCCAATTGCTGGTTCATTTTCGGCTGCGCAAGCGGTGCGCGAGGTGTTTGCTCACGTCCGCGGCAAGCGTGGAGGCGCACCTCGGTCCAGCTCCATTTCGCTGTGGGAACCTTGGAGCACGATCGACCAAGCCGAGAGCGGCCCCACTGAAATTCACCTTGTGAAGAACATCGCCCTTGTAGGTCTGGGCCATCTTGGTCAAGGGTTCTTGTGGAACCTCTTGCTTCTACCCATTCACGGCGACCAGATGTTGCTTTGGGACTACCAGCACACGGCTGAAGAGAATATTGGGACTGGGGTTCTGACAATGCCATCCGACGTCGGCACGCGTAAAACGCGAGTCGCGAACAAGTGGCTGGAGGCCCATGGTTGGAAAACGGCCCTGGTTGAGCAAAAATTCACTTCTAACCAGAAGTGCAGCGATGAAAGCCCCCCTCTCATAGTATCGGCTCTGGACAGCCCGACACCACGCAGATGGATACTGGCTGCCGACTACTCCCAGATGATCGATCTCGGCGTTGGTCACGGTGCCGCGGACTTCGAGTACGCTCAACTTCGAATGCTACCCAAGGGGGCTATGGACAGTTGGACCAACAGTGAGGAGCAAAAGAGTGCTGACGATCTGCTTTGCCGTCCCGCATACGCGCAGATGGCCGACCAGTGTGGCGCGTTCGCTCTGGCGAGTTCCAGCGTTGCCGTGCCGTACGTTGGCTTGGCGCTGGGGGCGCTCGCAGTGTCGCAGCTCCTGCGGTACGCCGCGATGCAGAGCACGCGAAAAATCTTGCAGATCGAACTCTCTGCGCCGGACATGACTTCTGCCGGCGGTGAAGTTGCCGCGGCCACGCGGAGCCTTGGAAGTTGCGCGATAGAACTTGCTGGCACGGGCTGCACAGATACGAGAGATGATGTTGGCGGCGCAGTAACATCGACAACGGTAGTTGGCAGGAGGCTTGCATGCGCGGACGCTGCTTAGTGGTAACTGTTTATGGTGGGTTGCTAACCGCGTCCAGCCTGATGCGGGCGTTCCCGTCGAACTTCCAATCCTCAAGTAAGGGACACTGAGCTGCTTCCTGGCGGCCTTGCCGGTCTGAAGGAACCAGAGGGAATTGACTGCCAAGAAGCTGACGCTCGCGAGTGTCGGCACCCGGCCCATAAACAAAGTTCATTGGGTTGGTCTTGGCAGAGCAGTGCAAGGTTAGGCCTCAGTTGTGATTCCATGGCGGGCTGCAAACTCGGAAAGGGCAATGTATTGCTGCTTGACAAGGCCATTTATATGCAGTGGGTCGCCGCCCGCTTCGACGAAATATTCGGATCGGAAAACAAGATCAGTAGACTTTTTGGCTGGTTCGGCAAAGATGAGATCCGCTCGTCCCTTGGGCGCGAAGTAGGCCGTGCGCGCAGGCGATACATGGCGCTCGTGAACGGTGAGATTTCGAAGGCCGGTCTTGGAGTCGAAGATTATCGGGTGGTCCTTTTTGAATATCTGAACTGCGAGGACTCCAGCCTTTGGCTTCATGTGTTCGGTGGCGGCGTAGAAGGCATTTAGCAAACCGCTCAGCACGAACGAGAACTCGTCGCGCACCGCAGATTCCTGCAAGAAAGGTTCGCCTGTGGACTCAAGCCGTTGAAGCAGCTGCAAGAAGAACTCAGCTTCCCTGAGCTTTGCAGGTGTGTTGGTCATCTGAGTCCTAAAGTTTGACAATGGCGCATATCAGTCTTGAACTGTCTTTCCCTAGGAAAAATGCACAACGCCCAGGCCACTGATTCTTGAAGACTATGCACCCCCCATAGTGATTTGGCCGGATCAGAAATCTCCACCCCCGCCTGAGGCCAGCGACTCGAACTTGGTAATCGGCTTAAGGAACGCCAGCTTGACCATGCCGGTCGGGCCGTTGCGCTGCTTGGCGATGATGATCTCCGCCACGCCCGGCTCCTTGCAGGCGTCCTTGGTGTAGTACTCGTCGCGGTAAATGAACATGATGATGTCGGCGTCCTGCTCAATCGCGCCGGATTCCCGCAAATCGCTCATCATCGGGCGCTTGTCGGGCCGCGTTTCGACGCTGCGATTGAGCTGCGACAAGGCCATCACCGGGCACTGCAATTCCTTGGCCAGCATCTTCAGGCCGCGTGAAATTTCACCCAGCTCGGTGGCGCGGTTTTCGCCATCGCTGCTGGAACCACTCATGAGCTGCAGGTAGTCCACCACAATCAGACCGAGCTTGCCGCATTGGCGCGACAAACGCCGGGCGTTGGCGCGCAGTTCGCTGGAGGTCAAGCCGGCGGTTTCGTCGATGTGCAGGGAAATGGTGCGCAACTTTTCAATCGCCTCGGTCAGGCGCGGCCATTCTTCATCCGTCAGCCGGCCCGTGCGCAAGTGACTCTGGTCGATGCGACCAATCGAGCCGACGATACGCACCGCCAGTTGCGCGGCACCCATTTCCATCGAGAACACCGCCACCGGCAAGCCTTCGTTCAGCGCCACATGCTCGGCGATGTTGATGGCCAGCGCGGTCTTGCCCATCGAAGGGCGGGCCGCCAGCACGATCAGATCGCCAGCCTGGAAGCCGGCCGTCATGCGGTCGAGGTCATAAAAACCGGACGGCACACCGGTGACATCGTTCGGGTTGTCCGCCATTTCCTGGACCCGGTCCAGCAGCGCCACGACCAGCGAGTCCATGGCCTGAAAACCCTGCTTGGTGCGCGCGCCTTCTTCACCGATATTGAATATTTTTTGTTCCGCATCGTCCAGAATGGCGGCCACCGGCCGGCCTTTGGGGTTGAAGGCGTTGGTGGAGATTTCATCACTGGCGCTCACCAGTTTGCGCAGGATGGCACGCTCACGCACGATCTCGGCGTAACGCCGGATATTGCCGGCGCTGGGGATGTATTGGGCCAGTGAGTTCAGGTACGCCAACCCGCCAATTTCTTCCGCCTTGCCCTGGCTTTGCAGTTGCTCGAACACGGTGATCACATCGGCCGGCTTGGCGGCATTGATCAAGGCGCCGACGGCAGCAAACACCATGCGGTGTTCATAGCGGTAAAAATCGCTCTCGGTCAGCAAATCATTGACCCGGTCCCAGGCGGCGTTATCCAGCAGCAGGCCGCCCAGCACGCTGGACTCGGATTCGATCGAGTGCGGAGGGATGCGCAGTTGCGCGACCTGACGGTCTTGACCGTAGTCGTCACCTACAGCAGAAAGTACAGACGAAAGTACAGCAGACATGGGGGGTCTCCGATTTCCAGGTAGTGGGTTTTGGCGTTTGTCGCTTCCAGAAAGATGGCTGATAGAAATTGGGTGGTCTGTATTGGGTCGTCGGATTTTGAGCACCGGCTATGCTTTTGACAGCAAGCGCTTACTTGTCTGCTTGGTGTTTCTTTCGACATATTTGGCCAGTCGCTGCGCCATCGTCGCATCCCCCTTAGTCAGAACCGAACCCAGGGAGGCGACTGCCGCACCCAAGGCCAATGGAACCTGTCTGGCAATAGCCTGGCCGATGCCAAGAACAAATGTCGGGCGCATGTTGAGGAGCTCAGCCATGGCCACGACGTGCTGCACACCCATTTCGCCGGGAAGCGTTGTGCCGCCAATGGCGAAGGAAAAGTTTTGCGACAAACCCGGGTAGATGCGCGTGCACATCAGGTCATAGAACGGGGTCAATCGAACGCCCTCCCCTGGCGGACTGTAAATCGACAGGTTCTTGGCATGGCTGTCGTTGTTGCCGACAAAGAGGTTGAAGAACACCCATGAGAGCAGGCGTTTCAGATCCACCGCTGGCAGCGTCGAGTATTTGCGCACCAGATCGGCGCAATCTTTCAGGCTGGGACCCCCTTCTGCCTCATATTTCTTCTCGGAAGGCAGGGAGCTGAGCTGACACAGGTCGTATTGCATGATGCGCCCTACCCTTGCATCCTGGCGGATAAACCGGTCAAAGCGCTCGACGACACAAGATCTGGTGGTGGGCTCAAAAAAGATGTTGGCGGCGACCAGTCCGCAACCGGCCGCGGTCTTCATGATGATGGTTTCGTTCACGGCCGAGGCCCAGACGCCGTCAATGCGCTTGATATCCGGTTTGACGATGTGGGTGGAGGGACTCGTGCCCTCCCCCAGCCTGGGAATCCCATCGGAAAATAGGGCGACCGATAGCTTGTCCTGCGCGCCTGCCAGTGAAATCCGGGTGCCTTTGCTTTTGAGGTTGATGGCCGAGGCGGCTTTTGTTCGAAGCTCTTGCGCCAGGTCTTGCCAGCTGCTTGGCTGGTAGCGGTGCGCCTGCGGCCGCTGTCCAGAGGGAAGCAGGATAAATCCGCCTGCGGTGTCGCCGGCAACGGCATGCAGCAGTCCGAACAAGGTGCTCGCCTTCCTGGCAGTGAACAGATAGCTTCGCAACTCGCCTTCTGGCAGCAGGTTCTCAAAGAACGCCGTAACGCTGGGGTCGTAGGTTTGCCCAGGCAGCAAAGCGATATTGGCAATCTGGATGGGCTTGCGCTCAATCCACTGGTCTGCGTACTGGAAGGACAGGGGTGCGGTGTCGAAAACCGTACCAACCAGATCGTCTTCGAAGAAGACGTCCAGGCTTTTGACGCTGTCCGGATTCACTGACTGCCTCCCGACTTAGGCCGCACCACAACTTCCAGGCCCAGCAGGTCCAGCACATCGAGTGCCATTTGCAGTTGCAGTGTGGGTTTTCCGCGCTCCAGATCGACAATGAAACGATTGCCCGTGTTTCCCAGACCGGCGACGTCCTCCTGTTTAAGTCCCAGGAGTTTCCGTTGCTTGCGCGCGAGGCCGCCCAAGTCTGCCGCAGACCGGAGTACCTGACTAGTGGGACTCATATTCCCGAACGGTAAGTCGTTGGTCTTTGCGTCCATGATTTCCCCATGGTTGTACCGATCGGTAATATTGTAGCAAGCATCCGGCTTCTTTCATGAAAAGATTCCCGTTCGGTAACTTCGAGAACACGGAATGCCGGGGAGAATTGCGGATTGCTGGCTCTTTGGAATTCTGGTTGTCATGCACGCCGTTGCCCAGACAATTTGAACAACTCGTGCGCGAAATCCCCTGGGAGAGAAACCGCAACTAGCAGCTGGTAAGAAGTATTGCATGCTAATTCTTGCCAGCGAGTTCGGCCGCAATTTCAAGGATGTCATCTGGACTTGGTTTATTCCAATCAACCCCGAGATAGCGGATTCCCAGAAACTTCATGAAAATGTCGCGCACCATCCGATGCTCCCATCCAGAGCTTTCGAAGCGTTTCAGGAATTGGGATTGCGAAGTCGCTTTAAGCTCCTGCCGGAAAGTATCTAAAAGCTCTTGCTGAGCGACCCCATCGAGCTCTTGAAAGTCTTTTCGAAGTCCCTCTTTTCTTCGACGAAGCCATTCATCCGTCCACCCAGCGCGGTGCCTTTTTATCTCTTCCTGCGTCAACTGCTGCTTCACCTCCGGACCTGACTGCTCCGATGCATCTTTCTCCCTTCGTTCCAAGCTCGCTCTAAGCCAGCCACCAGGCTTGAGCACCTTTCCAACCTTCTCAGTTGGCATCTGCAGTCGCTTCTCGAGTTCTGTGATTGCCGCAGCAAGCGGTTCTGGCCCATGTTTTCGAATAAGGCCCTCGATCTCAGATTGTTTAACCCCGGCGTTGATGGCTCGACCAATAACGGGTAAGTCTTCTGGCCCGATATCTTTCAACGGATTCGGTTGCTCGCGCGCTGGACTGTGGCCTTTGAGCCGGACTTCGAACTGAATGTCTGAAATAGTCTTGTTGTCTCGTTCTTTGTACTCTATTGGTCCTTTAACATCTAGATTGGTTAACGCATTGATTTCTGCAACAGCTTTGTGAAGGACGTCGCGCTTGAAAAATCGGTACTCAGCTTTTGTGTCATCACCCGAGACGCCCGTGAGGACAGGCTTCCACCATCGCCAATGCTGCCGCGCAGTCTTGTGACCGGGATTGTCTACATACCTCGCACAAATTTCGTACAGGGCCATGGCGGCGTGCGTCGACAGCTGAGTTATTGCCTCGAGCGAAAGACGTGCGTAGCGATCCGGACTCAAGAGTTGTGAGCGGACCTTAGAGTCATAGCGCCACCGGACCGTCACTGCTCCAGTGCGCTTGTCCTTCGTAGTGCCGGCACCACTTAAAAGATTGCATGCATCCCAAGTCTCAATTTCCCCATTGGAGGGGCTTTGCCATTCCACGGTTGTGGACATCAACTCTCGAAGCATCTTTTTGATCGGAGCCGTGTCTTTGCTGTTGTATCCTGCATCACCAACGATTTCATGCAGCCTAGCTTCATACTCGTCCCGTTCACCGTCTTCCTGGGCTCGATGCAATAAGACATTAAAAAGTCGGCGCCCAAGCAATGATATTCTGCGTCCACCAGGGACCGGCATCAATGCGACTGCATTGACATGCTTCAACAGGTATTCGTCGTCTGCATCGGATGGGAACAGGCCGGCTTGTTCTGACATGTGTGCATGATAGCAAGAAACGTGAGTAATTGCCAACAACCAATCTCACGTTTGGACGACCCCCGTAGCAACTCACATATGAAGGGCGTCGTCCGAAACGACCGAGTTGCTGGGACAAGTATGGACCCCGTAACGACTCACGTATCAGTCGAATCGATGCGCCGGAACGACCTTGATGCTTCAGGAACTGCGGCAAATATTAACGAAGGACCAGGACACCTGGTGAACAACGGGTGTGGCCCTGGGAGATACTTGGCAGAAAAGGCTGAAAGGCTTGACCAGGCCAATGTGTGAGTGGATACAGGAGTCGGTTGGCTACCTATTTTCGGCGCCCTTGTGCCCCCTTATTCACTCACCACTACCCCCGAATCCTCTCACGTTTTTCCCTGTATCAACTCACGATCACCCCTAAAACCTCTCACATACAACCCCGCGATCCCTCACGTATTTGCATGTAACTCCTTGTCGTCATTAGAGAATATGGCGTGTAAAGGTATTGAAGGAGTTAAAGGAATTGAAGGACTTTGAATAACAACCAAGCTGGTCTTGTTAGAAAAATCCGGTGACAGATTACCAAGGCAGCTCAAATGGGCGGGAAGCACCTTTAAATAAGTGTTCAAACATCAGTAAAGTTTCTATTTGTTGTCCTAGCTGAATAAACGTAGCACAATCGACGCATCCCAACATTTCGACGTTTATCTACAATGGCAAAGATTCAAGACCTGATGCTGAAACCAGAATCTCTGTCAGATATCATGGAACAAGCTGATCGGGCTGGCTACATGATGTCTGAAGTACGCGGAGCACTCCTTGCGCCCGAGAACCGTAAAACAGCGCCCACCTTCAACGCAACCCAGTTGGCGACACTTTGCGAAGTGGACCGCAGCCAAGTTGTGTACAGGATCGGTAAAGGAGACTTGCCTATTGGGAAAATAAACGAGAGCGGCAATCGCCGTGAGTTTAGCCTTGAAGAAGTCTTACCTTGGGTACGTGAATATCGCGCAAAGCAACTGCGCCCGAAAGGTGCTGAGGCCGTGTGCATAGCGGTGGCGAATTTTAAGGGCGGCGTAGGCAAGACAACAACAGCAATGACTTTAGCTCAAGGACTCAACCTGAAGGGTCATCGAGTGCTCGTGATTGATTGTGATCCTCAAGGCTCGCTAACTACTCTATTTGGTATCCTTCCAGATACAGAGGTCGATGAGGCGCAAACTATTCTTTCTGTTTGCCTCGGTCTTGAAACCAGTATCGAGCCGGCTATTCAGCAAACCTACTGGAGTGGCCTCGATCTGGTCTGTGCTGCTCCCCTACTCTTTGCGGCTGAATTTGGACTGCCTGCCCGTCAAATGAACGAGAAGGGTTTTGAGTTTTGGAATGTTTTGAACGTCGCGATGGATGACGTTCGAGACCGTTACGATGTCATCATCATTGACACCCCTCCAGCTCTTTCCTATGTCACCATTAATGCCTTGATGGCTTCTGATGGCATCTTGATGCCGCTGCCGCCTAACGCGTTGGATGCCGCATCTGCCGCGCAGTTCTGGCGCTTGTTTTCTGACTTGGCCGGGCAACTAGTGGAGCAGCGGGGAGTCACCAAAGAGTTTGATTTCGTGCGAGTTCTTCTTACTCGAGTTGACAGCCAGGACTCAACAACAGCGACCGTCCGAGATTGGATCAACAAGACTTATGAAGGTAAGGTTCTACCTGCCGAAATTCCAAAAACCACGGTTGCTTCTTCGAGCTCAGCAGAGTTTGGGACTGTCTACGATGTGGGTAAGTACGAGGGCAATCAACGAACCTATAAGCGGGCGCTGGATGCATACGATCGGGTGACCGAACTGCTTGAGGAAATTATTCGCGCTACATGGCGTCGCCACACAGCGGCCTGAGGAGAACCAAATGGCAAAGAAATCTTTTGAGAAAACCGCTGGTATTGACATGTCAGGTTTTCATCCGCGTTCGAAAATTCTTGGGGGTAAAGGCCTCGACGACTCCAGCAAGACTCCGTCTCCTAACGAGCCACGGATGGCACGTGATGTAGGGAAGACATTCACCGGCGCGGGAATCTTCATGGCTGCGATCACCGGCAAAGAAGAGGTTTCCAAGGAGCTTAAGGACGCCAAGAGTAAGCTCATGGAGTTTGAAGGCGCAACCGTGGTCCGCGCGCTCGATCCGAAATCGATTCGCCGGAGTCAATGGGCAAATCGCGTTGAAGCCGAATTTGCCACCCAAGAATTCCAGCAACTCAAAGATGAAATCCTCAACGCTGGTTGCAACGTGCAGCCGATCAAAGTCAGGATAGTCAAAGATCAGACAGGGGTGTTTGACGGTCAAACACCAAACTACGAAATAGTCTTTGGACACCGACGCCACCAGGCATGCCTGGAGCTTGGGCTACGTGTAAGCGCAATTGTCGATGACAACATGGACGACAAAGCATTATTCGAAGCCATGGACCGAGAGAATCGAGGACGGAAGAATTTGAGTGCCTGGGAGCAAGGGCGGATGTACGAAGCAGCTATCACCAAAGGTTTGTACCCAAGTCTAAGGCGTCTCGCTGAAAGCCTCGGCGTCAATTTGTCGGATGCTTCGAGGGCTCAGCAATTGGCCAAGTTGCCAAAAGAAGTAGTAAATGCGTTTGCGACTCCGCTTGATCTGCAAGTGCGATGGGCCAAGCCGCTCGCGGACGCTCTTCAGCGAGACCCCGATGGCGTTTTGATGAGCGCAAGAGAGATTGGGAAAAAGCGTGGGAGCCTGAATTCCACTGAAATTTTCAATCAGTTGATTGGAAAGAAGACTCAGCCATTGCAGGATGACATATCTATTTCGTCGGATGGGAAAGCAATCGCAACTTTAAGGAAAGGTCCGAAGGGTAGGGCGATTATTGAGTTCGAACAAGGCGTGTTGGCACCGGCGAAGTACCAGGCGTTGGCGAAATTGATAGAGAAATTTCTTGCGGGTGTTTGACCGTCAAACACCCCTCACCCAAACGCCTTGCCCAGCTCGTCCACCCGCCGCTTGATCGGCGCCCGTCCATAGATCGCTGTGGTCGTCTGGATGCTGGCATGTCCCATCTGCGCCTGAATCACGTCCAGCGGCACTTCACGCGCAATCGCACGTGTGCCAAAGGTGTGACGCAACCAATGCGTTGACGCGCCGGCGAGTCTCAGGCGCTCATTGCAGGGCAGGGCGGAATTTGACACCGCCCTGGAAATCCAGCTCCTCACATGCTCATAAAGCGCCTGGTACCCAATGGGCGTCATCGGATCGAACGTGCTGGCCAGCAGCGGCGCTTCCGGTGGCGCAGTCTCAATTCCCCCAAGACCCCGGACAAAGAGATAGTCCTGCAGCGCGTCGAGCGCCTGACCCGGCACCGCGGCCACCCGGTTCTTCGCTCCCTTGCCGTGAACCTGCATCACCCAACCCTCCGGCTCCATCCGGAGGTCACCCAGGCGCGCGCTGAGCAGCTCGGCCGAGCGCAGGCCCACGGCTTCCATGAAGCGCAGAATGAAGCGGATCCGGGAGCGTGAAGGGGAGGGCGCCTGATCCTCGATAAAGAGCAGAATTTCCGCAAGAGCCGACTCGCTCAGGGCCTTGCTGTCGAGCAGGCTGTGTCCTGGATCGTCGCCGGTGTTCTGGTTCACCAGGACCCAGGGGTTGGCTCTGAGGTACTGGGCCGAAGCCAACCAGGTAAACAGCGCCGCCACAATCACAATCGCCTGCTGCTGGCTCTTGTGACTCAGGGGGCCGCGAAACGGTGCCCAGCCCGGCGCACCGGGTTTGGCGCGCACGCGAGAAATCCACTTGTCCGGAATATTCTGCAAGAAGGCCATGTAGTCGCCGCAGTCGTTGACATCCATCTGTCTGAAGGTCTTGGCGCCGGCCTCGTATTGCAGCCACAGCATCAGACGCATGGCTTCGCGCCGGTAAGCGATGGCGGTCAAGTCCGAGCCGGCGCGCGCCGCGATCCAGGCCTGGATCGCCTCCTGATCGCTGTTGGCGCACAGCAGCGGGGAGGGCAGGGCGGGGGAGGGTGGTGCGCTTAAGTGCCGGCCAATCGACGTCGCGCCCACCGCCGGATCAGGCGCAAACAAGCCATGCGTGGTGCTCAAGGCAAACTGGGGTTTTCTGGGGAGGACTTGCAGCGGCAAGAGGGTGCCGAGGTGCGCGGCGATGCGCGCGGCCTTGGTCTGGCCAACACCCGGCAGACCCGAATACCAGCGTCCACCCTGGGACACCCGGGTGTTCAGATCGCCCAGATTGACCATGCCCGCAGAAATCAGTTTGCCCGCCGTCAGATCGTCAAACCAGCCCGACACGAGGTCAAAGGGCGAGGGTACTTCGGCCGCCAAACCTTCGAGCTGGCGCAGCAAGTCGAGCTGGCGCTGGCGCAATCTGGAGCGTCGGGCAGAGCGCCGATTCAGTGGATAAGCCTCCTGATAGAGCTCGATGACTTCGGCTTGCGGCCAGTCCTCGAGGTCGCGCTCGGCCATGAAGTCCTCGATGCTGGGCTGCTGCGCGCTTTCCTCAAAACGGATCTGCAGGCCGATCAGGCGCCAGGCGCTGCTGGCTTGGCGCCGGGCCAGGGCGCGCACCCGATCGACGACCTGTCGGTGCGCGGTCTTGGCGGCATGGCCGTGCTCGACCCCGAGATAGCGCTTGGCGCTGTCCTGCAGCGCGATGCCTTCGGCGGTGGAGCGCAAATGGGCGAAGTGGTGCCGGCCCAGACGGTGCACATAAACCACGCCGGAACGGGTGTTTTCGGGGGTCATAGCGGGAAATTTGGAGGCGCCAGAACGTGCTGGGCGCGTCCCATCGGGTCTGTGCAAGGGGGTAGGGAGCAGTTGGGTCTTTGGGTGATTCTGTGGCCGTTAATGCGGTCGGTCGGTTGACGCCGGGCAACAGGGCAGGGCGCCTGGCCGGGGCGTGGACCGGGTGACTGGTGCCACGCCGGTGAGCCGGTGAATCGCCCTGTAAAACGCGCCAGCACCCGGGCCGCCGCTTGGGACCGGCCAGTGCGCCAGAGTCGCCTGGCTGTGGGCGCTCGATAGTGTGTTGATTTACATAGGTTTTTTCCCATGGGGTTCACGATACGCCTTTTTACACGTCAAATCAAGCCCTAAGATAATGAGACTAATCTTAGGCCACAAAACATTTTTGTGAATGGAGCCTCCCATTCGGGCTTCCTTCACGGATGGCGCATTTTTTCTGCTGGAGGACTGGGCGCTACGGTGGGACGCGGCCATCAGCAAGGCGTTTGGCAACAAGCCGGAAGTGGTCCGGGAAATTTTTCAGCTCTCCAGCCGCTCTTTACTCTGCTTGCGCACGCCGTGTTCGGGCAATTTTGAGCTGGCGGCAATGGACGTAAGCGCAAAGGTCGGCTTGCCGCTGCGTTGGATGGATGTCGGGCTGGACAATCTGGAAACCGTGTTGCGGCAAACCCTCGAACGTCGAAGATCAATCGCAGGCAACCCACTTGTGATCTGGGAGAGGCAGTTTTCCTAGGAGGCCTGCCGGGCGTCTTATCAAACCACCCACAGGAGCGTTTCCATGATTCGCACTACCGTTATCGCCGCCTCCCTGGCCATTGCCTTCTCCGCCCAAGCCGCCCAGCCGTTCAGTTGTTCCTTTCGTTTGCTTGGCGGCTCACGATTGGAAGTTTCTGCGATGGACACCTACGTATACGTCAAACTTCTACTGCCACCCCGGCAAAGCCGGGGGGTCTCCCCACTGACTAGAGTGAAATAGGCCAATAGGTGTAGAAATGCTGGGTGTAATGTCATCCGCAAGTGAAAGCTCCTTGATTTAAGTGGTTGTATTTCTTGGTCCATCGACATAATGTCGGTACGTTTGGTGGTGAGGGCAACGGTGGTGCCTCCCTGGGACCAGTTGCATAGGGCGCCTTCGCCGTATTGCCAGGACAGACTATATGACCTGTTTATTGCCCAGATTGCGGGTGCGCGCGCTTTCCATGCTGGTCGTGGGGCTTGGTAGCGGAATGCCCGGCATGCCACCCGCGCTGGCCGCCTCCCCCAAGGACGTGGCCGACATGGACTTGGAAGAGCTGGCCAATGTGCGGGTCTCGCCCTTTGACGTGTCCGCCCACCTGGACAGCGGCTACCGCGCGTCGAACTCCGTGTCCGGCTCGCGCCTGGACACACCGATCCGCGACCTGCCCTTCGCCATTCAGGCCTTTACCGGAGCCTTCATCGAGGACCAGCAGCCCAGGGACATTTTCGACATCGCGCGTTACTCGCCGGGTGTCACCTACCGCAGCAACGACTTCACCGAGGGAAACGCCAACATGGCGATCCGCGGCTTCGCCGTCAGCGCCACGCCGGGCAACGTCCAGATCCTGCGCGACGGGTTTCACGGGCCATCGATCTTTGACTTCACCAACATCGCGCGCGTCGAGGTGGTCAAGGGGCCGGCCTCGTTTCTCTACGGCCAGGCCGCCCCCGGCGGCATTGTCAACATCATCACCAAGAGCCCGCAGCGCCAGTTTGCCGCCACGGCCGATGCCCGCTATGGCTCGTATGGCCAGTACCGTGTGGATGCCGATGTGACCGGCGCGGCATCCAAAACGCTGTTCTACCGCCTGGCGGCCTCCTACGACCAGGACATGCACTACTGGGAACCTTACGACGCCCATTCCCGCAACATCGCCCCATCGTTGCTGTGGCAACCCAATGACAGGGTCAGCGTGTCGCTCAAGTACGAGAACTTCCACAAGACCGAGACCCCGCAGCTGATGCAAAAGCCGGGCTACAACATTCAGACGGGGGTGCTGCCCAGCCCCGCGGACCCCAACCTGTCGGGTGTCGATGTGCCCGGCCTGCCGGCCACCTGGAACAGCATGGCCTACGCCGACTACCGCCGCAGCGACACCCAGGGCTTTAGCGCCTGGGTCGATGTCAAGACCAACGACCACTGGAACCTGCGCACCGGCTACACCCGTCAGGCGTACACGGTTGATGCGCTGTTTTCCGGCAACCTTGGCATGGCGAACAACGCCACGCTGCTGCAGGGGCGCCGCGTGCGCTACCAGATCTACGACAACCGGGACGACACCATCGAGGCCCAGGCCGTGGGCCAATACGACTTGGGCTGGGCGAGCCTGCGCCTCCTCCTCGGCGGCCAATACATTGAGCGCCGCTTTGACAATCGGGCCGCCCAGGCCCCCAACGATCCGGCGCTGGGCAGCAACCCCACGGGATCGCCGCTGCCGCTGTGGGATTTGAGCGACCCTTCCACCTGGAACCGCATGGCCACGGTTGCGCTCCCCGCGCTGACCGCGAACCCAACTGACCAGACCACCGACTCGGTGGACAGCTCGGTGTACGCGGGCAGCACCTTCGGTTTTCTGAGTGACCGCTTGCTGGTCCTGGCGGGCTGGCGCAAGACCACGACCCAGAGCCAGCTCACCAACCACCTCACCGGCCAATCCGTTCCCCAGTTGCGTGCGAGTGCAGTCACGCCCCAGTACGGCATGCTGTACAAACTCACGCCCAGCCTCTCGGTGTTTGGCTCGCATGCCGAGTCGTTCGTGCCCGGCACGCAAATCCTCAACAACCCGGACGGCACCACCACGCCCGCCACGCCCAGCCGTGGCGCGGGCTACGACATCGGTCTGAAGGCCGATCTGTTCGGTGGCCGCGTCTCCGGCACTTTGAGCTTCTTCGATATCCGCAACCGGAATATCGTCAATGACCTTGCGGTGACGGACGCGTCTGGCGCGGTGAGGATTTTCAACGTCCAAAGCGGCGAGCAGCGCTCGCACGGCGTAGAGCTGGATGCCACGGCCACGCTCACCGACAACTGGCAGGTGTACGGGTCCTACAGCCTGATGGACGCGCGCATCACCGAGTTCAGCGGCAATGATGCCGCCATCCTCGCCCAGGACCCCGCGACCCTGGACGCCGCCGGTCGGGCTAATTTCAAAAACGTGCAGCGTTTTCACGACGCGCCACTGCAGATGAGCGCGCCGCGCCTGGCCAACCTCTGGACACGCTACAACTTCACGCAGGAGGGGCTGCGGGGCGTCCATGTCGGCGGCGGTGTCAACTGCGTGTACGACCAGACCCTCCTGCCCGACAGTCCCGCAACCTCCCGCCAGACCTACACGCTGCTGAACGCGATGCTGGGCTATACGTGGACGCGCGATGGTCGGCGCATGGTCGTGGAACTGGTCGGCAAGAATCTGACCGACCAAAGCTACCGGCCCTCGCAAAGCACGCGAGCGCGCCCGCGCGAGATTCTGCTGACGTTTACCGCCCGCTTCTGATGGCCCGGCCCCATCCATGACCCCCACGCACCGCTCAACCCCCAAGGCCTGCTGGTCATGGACCGTCTGGATGGTTGGCCTGGTACTGCTCTTGGTGTCAGTACCAGCCCCGGCCCACGGCCAGGAATCCGCAGTGGAAAACCCAAACAAGGTCAAGGCCGCCTTTCTGCGCAATTTTGCCCACTACGTGACCTGGCCGGGCAGCGCGTTTCCCGACAGCCACTCACCGTGGCGCGTCTGCATCCTGGGCCGCGATCCTTTTGGGGACATGCTGGAGAAGACCTTTCAGGGACGCACCGAGCAGGACCGTTCGTTTGAAGTCCACCGCGGGGACACCTTGCGGCGCCTGCCCACCTGCCAAATTATTTTTCTGGCCTTCGACGACCCCTTGGCTCGCCGCGCCATCCTCAGTGAATTGAGAGGCAAGCCGGTCCTGACCGTGGGTGATACACCGGAGTTCTTGCGCGAAGGCGGTGTGATCCGGTTCCAGGTCGAAGACCGGGTGCGTTTGAGCATCAACCTCGACCAGGCGCGGGCGGCTTCGCTGGCCATCCAGACGCGCATGCTGGAGGTGTCCCAAGAGGTCGTCGAGAATGGCGTGCTGCGCAAAGTGCGATAGACCATGGCCTCCCACGTCAACATCCATCAACGACTCTTGCGTGTGCTACTGGGCTCGGCACTGCTGGCCTTTGTCGCGGCGGGTGTGGGCCTGGCGGTGTTTCAGAACTACACCCTGGAACAGCGGGCGCGCCAGATCATGGAGCCCTACGCACAGCTGGTCTCGGTCGGCACGGATGCGGCAGTGGCGTTCGAGGACCCGGTTCGCGCCCAGGAAATTTTGGACACCCTGCGGGTCAACGCGCAGATACTCGAAGCCGACATCGTGCTGGAAGATGGGCGCCCCTTGGCCAGTTTTCACCGCACTTCCAGCGCCAGCGCGCGGACTTTTACAAACAAACCCGACGGCTTTTACCTCAGTGGCGACCAGGCCCAACTGCTGCAGAAATTGCCAAGTGGGGCGCGTCTGCACATCAGCATGGGCCTGGATCAACTGGGCCAGCAGACACTGCAATTCATGTGGATATTCGGTGCTGGCGTGGTCATTTTGTTGGCGGTAACATTCGCGCAGCTGGCGGTGTTGCTACCGACCATTGTGCGTCCCATTACGGCCCTGACCGAGACCGTGGAACGGGTGCGGTCCAGCGCGGACTATGGGCATCGCCTGCCCACCTCCGGCATTGACGAAGTGGCGCGCCTGGGCGAGGGTTTCAACGCCATGTTGGGCGCGATCCAGCAGCGGGAGGACGATTTGCGACGGCTCACCCTGCTGCAGCGCACGATTCTGGACAATGTGGCCTACGGCGTCATCTCCACTTCACCCGATGGCATCGTGACCAGCTTCAATCCTGCCGCGGTGCGCTTGCTGGGCTACGCGGCCGAGGAAGTGGTGGAAAAGCAGACGCCCGCGCTGTGGCACGATCCGCAAGAGATCGCACGGCAGGCTACTGAGTTGACCGCGCAACTGGGAGAAACGGTTGCGCCCGGATTCGATGTATTCACGGCCCGGCCGCGTCGCAACCTGCCCGAGGAGAACGAATGGACCTTCATTCGCAAGGACGGGAACCGCATTGCGGTCAGCCTGTCGGTGACCGCGTTGCGGGACGAGCACGACTGCATCACGGGATTCGTCGGGCTGGCCTATGACCTCACCAAGCGCAGGCACGACGAGCATGCCTTGCACCGCCTGAATCGGGAGTTGCGCGCCATCAGCGATTGCAACCAGATCCTGGTGCGCGCGGAAGATGAACAGTCCCTGCTGGAAGATATCTGCCGCATCGTGTGTGAGGGGGCCGACTACGGCATGGCGTGGGTGGGATACGCCGAACATGATGACGCCAAGACCGTGCGTCCCGTCGCCAAGGCTGGGGCCGAAATCACCTACCTCGAAGAAAATTCCGTTCATTGGGCCGACGGTCCATCGGGAGACAGCCCATGCGGCTCGGCCATTCGCACCGGAGCCATCGTCGTCATTGATGACTTTGCCAGCGCATACCCGGCACGAGCCTGGAGAGTGGCGGCACTGCGGTGCGGCTACCGTTCGTGCATTGCCTTGCCCTTGAAGGACGCGAGTGCGTGCACTTTTGGCGTGCTGGGCATTTATTCGACGGACGCGCATGTTTTCACAACCGAAGAACAGCGCCTGCTGGAAGAGCTTGCCGGTGATCTGGCCTTTGGCATCGTCTCCCTGCGCACGCGCGCGGAGCGGGAGGCGGGAGAAAGGCGGATTGAGCATCTGGCCTTCTATGACCCCTTGACCGAGCTACCCAACCGCAGACTCTTGATGGACCGCCTGCAGCAGGCCATGTCGGGCAGTGCGCGTAATCGACATATGGGAGCCCTGCTGTTCATCGACCTGGACAATTTCAAATTGCTCAACGATACCTGCGGGCACGACGTGGGTGATCGCTTGCTGATCGAGGTTGCGGACCGGCTAGCTACCTGCGTGCGAGATGGCGACACCATCTCGCGCCTGGGTGGCGATGAGTTCGTGGTCATGCTGGAAGATCTCAGCGAGAGCGCGTCTGAAGCCGCCGCACAGGCCAAGGGCGTGGCGGGAAAAATACTGGCGACCCTGAACCAGCCGTACGCCATAGCCGGACGCCACCACCACAGTACGCCCAGCGTTGGCGCGACCGTGTTTGTCGGTACCGAAAATTCGGTGGACGAGCTGCTGAAGCAGGCGGACATCGCCATGTACCAGGCCAAGTCGGCGGGCCGCAACACCTTGCGTTTTTTTGACCCCGACATGCAGGCCGCCCTCACCGCCCGGGCCGACCTGGAGGCGGCCATGCGCCTTGGGCTACAGGGCGGGCAATTCGCTCTGCACTACCAGGCGCAAGTGCAAGGTGATGTTGGCATCGTCGGCGCCGAGGTCTTGTTGCGCTGGCGGCATCCTCAGCGTGGCATGGTGTCGCCCGCCCAGTTCATCCCCCTGGCCGAGGAGACCGGCCTGATCCTGCCCATTGGGCAATGGGTGCTCGAACAAGCCTGCGCGCGGCTCGCCGTCTGGTCACAGGATCTGCGCTGTCGCGACCTCAGTCTGGCGGTCAATGTCAGCGCGCGGCAGTTTCGGCAGGTGGATTTCGTGGACCGGGTGCGCCACGCGCTGGAGCACACCGGTGCCCCGGCAACGCGCCTCAAGCTCGAACTGACCGAGAGCCTGGTGCTCGACAACGTCGATGACACCATAGCGAAGATGCATGTGCTGAAGCAACTCGGGGTGAGCTTCTCCATGGACGACTTTGGTACCGGCTACTCGTCCCTGTCCTATCTCACCCGGCTCCCGCTCGACCAGTTGAAGATCGACCAGTCCTTTGTCCAGCATCTGCCGGGTAACCCGACCGACGCCGTGGTGGCCCAGGCCATCATCACGCTGGCGCAAAGCCTTGGGCTGGAGATCATTGCCGAGGGCGTGGAGAACGAGGCACAGCGGCACTTTCTCGCGCTGCACGGTTGCCCGACTTACCAAGGCTTCCTGTTCAGCAAACCCGTGGCCCTGGCGGACTTCGAAGCACTGGTCCAGGGGCTGGCGCTTGAGACAACGGCTAAGGACGGATAGAACTGTATGCGCCGCGCAAGCGCAGATCAACTTTGTGCTCGGCGGGAGGGCCATTGCGGCGGTGCGGCTGGTGCATTAGCGGCTGGCCACTCAGGGCAGCGGAAACACCTTCACCGATTGCGACAACGTCGCGGCACTTTCATTAAGGCTTGCGGCCGAGGCCGCCGACCCCTCGGCCAAGGCCGCATTCTGCTGGGTCGCTGCATCCAGCTGGGTGACAGCTTCGTTCACCTGGTGTAGTCCGCCACATGCTGCAAAGCCAGCTCGGGCATTCCGATTGAAGGTAAACCGACAGGCGTCTTCTGACCTTGCAAATCCGACGAGATCTCTTGCGACAAATCTCCTCACGACCATTCGCGTCTGCTACTTTCTACCCAGCGTTCCTGTGACGCCTTGAGGTGCGAGCGCATGGCGTTCTGCGCATCCAGCACATCGCGGCTTTCCAGAGCCTTCAGAATCGCCTCGTGTTCCTTTAGTGCCTCTGCCCACGTCTGGCTGCTTTCAGAGCGCACACTCAATTGTGACGAAATGGGACTGTGGCGCTCGTCGAACAGTTCACCGACGAGTCGCTCCAATACCGAATTGCCGGTCATTGATGCAATCAGTAAGTGAAACTGCCGGTCGTACCCCAAAGGTGGTCGGCCCTGCGCGATCGCAAGCTGCATTTCATCCAGGGACCGGCGCAACGATGCCAATGCTTCCGGCGCGACCCGAGCGCATGCCAGCATGACTACCGACCCCTCAATCGCCGCGCGTGCCTGCATCAGTTCAATCGGGCTTTCGCCCATGGCGGCGGTCTCATGCGAAGAGCGCTCTGGTGCGTGAGAAACATAGACCCCCGCGCCCATGCGAACTTCGACGCTGCCTTCAACTTCCAAAGCGATCAAGGCCTCACGAATAGAAGGCCGCGAAACGCCCAATTGCTGTGCCAAATCTCGCTCTGGCGGCAAACGGGTGCCGGCGACAAAGTTGCCCTTCTGGATAAGGGAACGTATCTGGTCCGCAATCTGTTGGTAGAGCCGCCGGTTATCTACCTGCTTGAGTTGATCCAGCATTGTCTGTTCCTGTAGGCTGAGAGTTTCGCCAGAATTGGCCTTACCATTGGCACCCACTACGATAATTTTACGCCAATTTGGTCGAATTTCACCTCATTAGGGTAAGTACGGTAAGGCCAATTAAGCAAATGGTGTAAAGTGGCCTTACCAAATAGACAGATATTTCCGCCTGACTCGAGCAACTAAGAAACATGCGATACGACTTCGATTTCAGCGCCCCGCTGGCGTATTGGCCGGATTTTCTGGCTGGCGCAGCGACGACTCTTGGCCTGTCATTGGTGGCCACGGTCTTTGGCTTTGTGCTCGGTGTGTTGTGCGCGGTGGGAAGTATCGGTCGTTCCCCGACGATTGCGCGCCTGTGCAGGGTTTACGTTGAGAGTGTGCGAAACACCCCTTTGTTGGTGCAGATCTTCATCGTCTACTTTGGTCTGGCATCGGTTGGCTTTAAGGTCGACGCTTTCACAGCGGCAACTGCCGCACTCATTATCAACGTCGGCGCCTATACATCAGAGATCGTGCGCGCCGGTATCGACTCGATCCACCCGGGACAACTGGAAGCCGCTGAATGCCTGGGGCTAACGCGCCGCCAATTGCTGACGCACGTCGTGCTGCCACCCGCGATTGAGCGTGTCTACCCGGCGCTTACCAGTCAGTACGTGCTGTTGATGCTGGCCTCGTCGATTACCTCACAGATCTCGACCGAAGAACTCACTGCGGTAGCGAACCGGATTCAGTCCGAGACATTCCGCTCGGTCGAAACTTATCTGATCGTCGCGGCCGCATACCTCGTTCTGTCACTGGTCATGCGATGTGTATTTTGGTGCGCCGGCTATTTCGCATTTCCCCGCCGGCGCCGTCTGGGCAGTTCCATCTGAAGAGGCTGCAATGACAATGCTCAATATCAGTCAATTGCAATTTCTGCTCAATGGCCTCGAGTGGACGGTAGTGCTTTCTCTCATGGCATTCGTAGGTGGCGGCCTGTTAGGGTTTATCGTTGCCATCTTGCGCGTCTACGGGCCAGTGGTCACACGCACCCTGGTCATGGGTTACATCAAGCTTATTCAAGGTACGCCCTTGCTGGTGCTGCTCTCACTGGCATTTTTCGGCCTTCCGTCGATGGGCGTAAACGTCGAGCCACTCACGGCGGCTGGGCTTGGGCTAAGCATCTATGTCTCGGCCTATTTGGGTGAAATCTGGCGTGGCTGCATTGAATCCGTCCCCAGGTCACAAGTTGAAGCCGCCGAATGTCTGGCGCTTAACTGGGGCCAGCGCCTGGCGCATGTCATCCTGCCACAGGCCTTGAAGATTGCCACGCCGCCGACGGTCGGTTTCATGGTGCAAATCGTCAAGAACACATCCCTTGCCTCAGCCATCGGATTTGTCGAACTGGCCCGTGCTGGCCAAGTTATCAACAACTCTACCTTTCAGCCGTTTGTCATTTTCATGCTGATTGCGGTTCTGTATTTTTCCCTGTGCTATCCCCTGTCGGTGTGGAGCCGACACCTCGAAAGGAAATTTAATGTTGCCAATCGTTAAGGTCGAAGCCATCTCCAAGAGCTTCGGACCTGCACGTGTCCTTAACGACGTGTCATTCAACGTCCATAAAGGCAGCGTGGTCGCCATCATCGGCCGCAGCGGCTCGGGCAAGAGCACCGCCTTGCGCTGCATCAACCATCTGGAATCGGTGGACAGTGGTCGCATCGAGGTCTGCGGACACAACATCACGTCGCCCAAGTTGAATCTCCACCAACTCCGGCGTGACGTGGGTATCGTATTCCAGAGCTACAACCTGTTCCCGCATCTGACAGTGGAGCAGAACATCATGTTGGCACCGCGCCTGGTTCTCAAAGGCAAACGTGCGGAACTTCGTGAGCGTGCCCATGCCGTATTGGCACAAGTGGGGCTGTCGGAGAAAGCCGATGCCTATCCCTCTCAGCTCTCTGGTGGCCAGCAGCAGCGGGTTGCGATTGCGCGCTCGCTCGCCATGTCACCCCAGTTAATGCTGTTTGATGAAGTCACTTCCGCGCTCGATCCTGAACTCACGGGTGAAGTGTTGCGGGTCATGGAAAAACTGGCCGCCGACGGCATGACCATGATTCTGGTGACCCATGAAATGGCGTTCGCCCGCAAGGTTGCCGACGAGGTGATCTTCATGCACCAGGGCAAGGTCTGGGAGCAAGGACCCGGCGCGATGCTGGATGCCCCGAAGACCGATGAACTGCGAAATTTTGTAGGAAGCGCTCTCTAGGAGCGGGCCTCATTCGTCATTCACAGAGCCGACCACCCTCAGTCAATCTATTTTTATGTGTGCCCACCCATCAACTCAACCCTTCCCTCACTCACTACCCCAAGGAGCTAAACCATGATTCAACGTTCTTCCTTCGTGCGCGGCCTGATCGCTGTCGCCGCCCTGACTGCAATTGCAGGAGCTGCCAGCGCCGACGTACTCGACGATGTGCGCGCCGCCAAAAAGATCCGCGTGGCAATCGACGTCGGTTCACCGCCCTTCGGTAGCATGGACAGTTCCATGAAGCCCATCGGCTCCGACGTAGACACAGCCAAATTGCTGGCCAAGGATCTCGGTGTCGAACTCGAGATCGTGCAAACCACAGGCGCCAACCGGATTCCCTTTCTTCAGACAGCCAAGGCGGACGTCGTGATCTCCTCCTTGTCGGTCACACCCGAACGTGAAAAGGTGATTGATTTCTCCATCCCGTACGCACAGATACAGGCTGTTGTCGCAGCACCCAAATCGGTAGCGGTGAAAGGCTTTGCCGACCTGGCGGGCAAGCGCGTCGCGACCGCGCGTGGCACCACCAATGATCGTCTGGCAACCGAAGGCGCCACTGGCGCACAAATTGTGCGTTTCGACGATGACGCCACACTCGTGACAGCGATCGCCAGCGGACAGGTTGAGATCTTTGCCACCTCGCCCGCTTTGATTAAAACCATTGTAGAAAAGACACCCACGCTGGGCATCGAGATCAAGTTCGTGATGAAGAGCTTCCCACTGGGTATCGGCATGCGCAAAGGCGAAGCCAAGCTACAGACCTGGATCAATGACTGGATCACCAGGAACAACCAGAACGGCAATCTCCCCGCCATTTACAAGAAATTTCATGGTTGAGTCGATTTTGCTCACGAACATAAGGACGATCCCATGCTAACGGTGATCTGTGAAACGCCCCGCACGCTGCGTGCCCTGGATCGGGCAATGCCAAGCTGTGGTCCCGGCGAAGTGCTGCTGCGCGTCAAGCGGGTAGGCGTCTGTGGCACCGACCTGCACATCTTTACCGGCAACCAGCCCTATCTCCAGTACCCGAGGGTCATGGGGCATGAGTTGTCCGGCATCATCGAGCAGGCGCCGGCGGGAAGCCATCTGGCGCCGGGTGATACGGTCTACGTCATGCCTTACCTTTCCTGCGGCAAATGCATCGCCTGTCGTCAAGGCAAGACCAACTGTTGCGTCAATATCCAGGTGCTGGGCGTGCACCGTGACGGCGCTTTCACCGAGTATCTCAGCTTGCCGCAGGAGTTTGTTCAAAAGGCACAGGGTGTATCGCTGGACCAGGCAGCCATGGTCGAGTTTCTGGCAATCGGCGCCCACGCTGTGCGTCGCGCCAACGTGCAGAAGGGTCAGCGTGTTTTGGTAGTGGGAGCGGGACCCATTGGGATGGCCGCAATGATCTTTGCAAAACTGCGCGGCGCTGTCGTGACGGCCTTGGATGCACGGCTTGACCGCCTGGCGTTTTGCAAGGAGCAACTTGGAATGGCTGCGACGGTGGCGCTAAGCCCAGACGATGAACAGGCGTTGGCGGCGCGCACCGACAACGAGTTTTTTGACGTGGTCTTTGACGCGACCGGCAACCCCAAGGCCATGGAGCGCGGCTTCAAGTTCGTCGCCCACGCGGGCACCTACGTCCTGATTTCTGTGGTCGGCGCATCGATCACGTTTTCTGATCCGGAATTTCACAAGCGCGAGACCACGCTGATGGGCAGCCGCAACGCGACCACGGAAGATTTCGAGACTGTACTCACGGCGATGCGTGCCGGTCTGATTCCGGACAAAGCGCTCAACACGCACCGCCTCACGCTGGCTCAGGTGCCGACCGACTTCCAGAAGCTTCTCGATCCTGCGCAAGGTGTGGTCAAGGCGATCGTGGAGTGCTGAGCAACATGAGCCAACCCATCCTCCAGTTCGGCACCAGCCGATTCCTGCAGGCCCACGTCGACCTTTTTGTCTCACAGGCACTGGAGAAAGGTCAAGCCCTGGGCGGCATCACGGTGGTGCAGACGACCGGCAGTCCGGCCAGTACCGAGCGGGTCGCGGCACTGGCCAGCGGCAAGGGTTTCCCGGTACGTATTCGAGGCCTGCTGGGCGGCGAACGCATAGACCGCCTGCTGACCTGCGCCTCGGTGCGCACGGCCTTGCAAGCCGATGCCGATTGGCCGCAGCTGCTCGACGCGATGGCAGGCGAAGTGCGCGTGATCATCTCCAACACCGCCGACCGCGGGTACCAGCTTGATCCCCGGGATGGCGCTGACCTGCTGGGCCAGCCTGCCGTTGCTCCACGCAGCTTTCCGGCCAAGCTGCTGGTGCTCTTAAAACATCGTTGGCGACTGAATCCTGCTGCCGAGCTCTCGATATTTCCGTGCGAGCTGATCGAGCGCAATGGCGACACTTTGCGCGACGTGGTTGTCAATTTGGCGCAGGATTGGAAGCAGCCGCAGGACTTTATCGGCTGGCTGCGCGAGCATTGCGTCTGGGCCAATTCGCTGGTCGACCGCATCGTCTCTGAAGCTTTGCTCCCGATAGGTGCCGTTGCGGAACCCTACGCACTATGGGCGATTGAACGCCAGGCGCGCCTGGTATTGCCCTGCCAACATGAATCCATCGAGCTCACAGACGACCTTGAGCGCTTTGAGCGACTCAAACTATTTCTGCTGAATGCGGGACACACTTATCTTGCCGAACGTTGGTTGAATGATTCCCGCCCCGCCGACGAGACCGTGGCGCAGGCGATGAATGACCCTGCACTGCGCGCTGATCTCGAGGCGATGTGGACGCAGGAAGTGCTGCCGCTATTCCAGGCGATGGGCCAAGGCGACGAGGCACGGGCCTATTTAGTGAACCTGCGCGAGCGCTTGCTCAACCCGTTCCTGGCCCACCGGTTGGCCGATATCGCACAGAACCATGCGCAAAAGAAGCAGCGTCGCCTTGGCCCCGTCGTGACGCTGGCGGCCAGCAAACTGCCCGATCTGAATCAGACTCGTCTGCGCGCTGCGCTGGCTTGCAACAACTAACCCAACTTGTCGCTGTAGAAAGCCATGATCCCTGACCAGAAGCTGCTGATACGGTTGAACGAAGCGGATAACGTGGTGGTCGCCCGGGTCGATCTCGACGCGGGGCAGTCGTTTGTCGTTGGGGACAAGACGGTGACAGTGCGCGAACCCGTCCGTTCGGGCCACAAGCTGGCACTTGAGCCGATAGCGTTGGGGCAGTCTGTGCTCAAGTACGGTCAGGTCATCGGTGTGAGCACGCAGCTCATCCAAGCCGGCGATCACGTGCACGAGCACAACATCGAAATGGTGCGCTCGAAACCCGGCCACGGCGTGGGCCATGCTTACCGCCCGGTCACGCCAGTGGCGGCCGCCGCCACATTCCAGGGGATCCAGCGTGCCGACGGTCGGATCGGTACCCGCAACTACCTGGGTGTGATTTCCAGCGTCAACTGTTCGGCAACGGTTTGCCGGCACATCGCGCAGTCGATCCAGGAGCAGACGTTGCGCGAGTTTCCCCATGTGGACGGTGTCGTGGCCATCACGCATGGCAGCGGCTGCGGCATGTCCGGTAGCGGCGAAGGCCTTGCATTGCTGCGCCGCACCTTGCGCGGTTATGCCGATCATCCCAACTTTGCCGGTGTGCTGCTCGTCGGCCTGGGCTGCGAAGTCAATCAACTCGCGCCACTGGTTGAGCTGCTCGGTGCACGCGACCCCGTGCTGTTCGCGACATTGACGATCCAGGACGAAGGTGGAACGCGCGAGACGATTGACGCCGGCGTGGCGATCCTGCGCGATATGCTGCCGATTGCCAACCGTGCAATTCGCACCACGGTCAGTGCCAGCCACCTGACTGTCGGTCTGCAATGCGGCGGGTCCGATGGCTATTCCGGTATCAGTGCCAACCCGGCGCTGGGCGCGGCAGTGGACTTGCTGGTGCGTCATGGCGGCTGCGCCATTTTGTCGGAGACGCCTGAGATCTACGGTGCTGAACATCTGCTCACGGCCCGCGCCGCAACGCCGGATGTGGCGAAGAAGCTGATGAGCCGGGTGCGCTGGTGGGAAGACTATACGCACAAGCACGGCGGTGACATGAACAACAACCCATCTCCCGGCAACAAAGCCGGCGGCATCACCACCATCCTGGAAAAGTCGCTGGGCGCGGTGGCTAAAGCCGGCAGCACCGGACTGATGGCGGTCTACGAATACGCCGAGCCCGTGCGTGAGCATGGTCTCGTGTTCATGGACACTCCCGGGTATGACCCGGTATCGGCGACTGGGCAAGTGGCCGGGGGAGCGAATCTGATTTGCTTCACCACCGGACGGGGGTCGACCTACGGCTGCAAGCCCACACCATCATTGAAGCTGGCGACCCATACCGCCTTGTTCCAGCGCATGAAAATGGACATGGACTTTGATTGCGGTGGCATTGTCGACGCTCACATGAGCATCGCCCAGGCCGGGCAGCAATTATTCGATCTGATGTTGGCCACTGCCTCCGGACAGCCCACCAAAAGCGAACTCAACGGATTGGGTGACAACGAATTTCTGCCGTGGCAACTCGGCACCGTGATGTGAAGGCCGCTCACGCCCTCGACGTGGTGACGGTGGGTGAGGCCATGGCCTTGTTCATGGCCCAGCAGCCCGGGCCACTGTCCCAGGTGCACGACTTCAGCCGCGCGACCGCCGGCGCAGAACTCAATGTGGCAGTTGGTCTGAGCCGGCTGGGTTTGCGCGTTGGCTACGTCAGCAGGGTGGGCGCCGACAGCTTTGGCGAGCACCTGCTTGCGTTCCTGGATGCGCAAGGCATAGACCGTCGGCATGTGCTCGTTGACCCTGAGCATGCTACCGGGTTCATGCTCAAGTCGCGTGATGTCGACGGCAGCGACCCGTGCATTGAATACTTTCGGCGTAACTCCGCAGCCAGTCATTTGTGCGCGGCGGACAATCCAATCGCGTACTGCGCCGCATCGCGTCACCTTCACCTCACGGGTATCAGTCCGGCTTTGTCCAGCGGTGCCAGTGAGCTCGTCACCGACATGGCCAGACAGGCCCGCTTGGATGGGCGAAGAATATCTTTCGACCCGAACCTGCGACCACGCTTATGGTCCTCGCAAGAGGTCATGATTGAGTGCATGAATCGTCTCGCCGCATTCTCTGACCTGGTGCTGCCGGGACTGGCCGAGGGACAGCTGCTGACCGGGCAGAAAAGCGTGCAAGGCATCGCTGATTTTTATCTGGCGCGTGGCGCGACCCAGGTCGTCATCAAGTTGGGCGCTGAGGGCGCCTATATCTCCAGCCGGGACGGTTACGCAGCCGTACCCGGATTCACGGTGTCAAAGATCGTCGACACGGTAGGTGCTGGGGACGGCTTTGCGGTCGGTGTGATCAGTGCCTTACTGGAAGGTATGTCTCTGTACCAGGCGGCGCAACGCGGCAATGCTATCGGCGCGCGGGTGGTTCAGTTCCCGGGAGACTGCGATGGCTTGCCGAATCGGGCGCAGTTGGCTGACTTCATGGCTGATGAATCGCCCCTTTAGGTTGACCGTCATCGTGAGTTTGACGCGTGGAAATCACGCTGAAAATTGAGCAAAGTAAAAGGCAGTCCGCGGCGGGTCCCTATGACTGCTCCTGTGGGGACTCGTTTGTCAAGTTCATTTTTGATGGCGGCATCCATCGGTTGCGTCTCATGGTCCCGGTGTCATGACGCGCAGCAGTGGATATGCAAGACGGGGCTTTGCATACGACTCGATATGGCTGATACGTCCGGTCCGAAGTCGGGGTATGACGAGCGTTCGAGCCATTGCTCGGAGGAAGTCTTATCAGTCCCGTGTGTTGGCCACCAATCAGAGGTGTAGCCACACGCAAGCCGATTGCGACTTCGGACAAGGCTATTTGGTCGCCAGACCGTTGCGCAAGGCGCGGATTTGAGTGTTCTGCATGAGCAGCGTCAACCGCAAGAGAGAAGAAATCTCCACGGCTCTGTAGGCAAGGACTGCCCTGCCTCGCTTCAATCCGTGTGTGTTTTTCGTGCCCGCTGGTGTTGTGGCTGAACGAAATCAAGTGGTCCAAGGCCAGCACGTGCCGAATCCGCTCAGAACAGCACCGTGGCTACACTTACCAAGAGCCATCTTCCCTCTGTTCTTAACGTGTGTGCCGTGCATGGTACGAATTCAGTTAGTTGAAAGTCCTGACACCAGGTATGTGTAGAGCCGAAGGTTAAGGAGACCGTTTTTCGGGGGCAAGGTCAAACCGCCCATTTGTTTGGTGCTAAATCATTGATTCAGGAGCAGTGAATGTCAGCTTTTAGTGGCATGGGACTTCAGCACAGGCTGCAGTTTCTGATTCAGGGAGTGTTGTTCCTCATTTTGCTGTTTGCGCAGCAATGGTTGACGCGTGAGTTTGAGTCTGGAGCGCTGAGGTCGGCCGAGGCGCGCACCATGACCGTAGCAGACAGCGCCAATAATGGCTTGAATACCTTCATGGAAATTCAAATCGACGGCAAGGACGTCATCAGTGACGCCAAGAGCCGGAAATTTTTCATCCAGCGCTTGGGTGTTTCTGACAATCTCAAGGAACTCCGCGTTGTTCGCGCCAAGGGTGTCAATGACGAATTTGGCGAAGGTCTGCCCCAGGAGAGGCCGCTTGATGACGTGGACCGTGCTGTGCTTGCCAGCGCAAAGCCCCAATTCAAGATGACCGTCCTGGCCAACGGCGAGACTTCAATGAGAGCAGTGATTCCGACCATTGCCGCCAAGGAGTTCCGCGCTTCGAAGTGTTTGCGCTGTCACGGCGTGGATGAAGGCACGGTACTTGGTGCGGTCAGCGTGACCGTGGATATCACCAAAGACATGGCTGACATCCGAAGAATTACCAATTGGATATGGATCGGCCAGGGCGTCTTGCAGGTCGCGCTGTTTTTTATCATTGGCCTGATTGTGCGTCGCTCGCTCAATCAATTGGGTGCCGAACCGCTTGAAGCTGCCAATTTGGCAAGAAGCGTGGCTGAGGGTGACCTTTCCCAAGCCATCGCACTCAAGAGCGGCGACACCCACAGCATGATGGCGCAACTTAAGGAGATGCAGCTGAGCTTGGCCAAAGTGGTTGGCAACGTCCGAATGAGCGCCGAAGGCGTGGCCACGGCCAGCGTGCAAATTGCCCAGGGCAACAACGACCTGTCGGGACGCACGCAGCAACAAGCCAGTGCACTGGAGCAGATAGCAGCCTCGATGGTAGAACTGGAAGCGACCGTCAAACAAAACGCTGAAAGTGCACGCCAGGCCAACCAGCTTGCGCTGAGTGCCTCTGACGTAGCGGTACGGGGCGGGGAGGTGGTCGCCCAGGTAGTGCAAACCATGAAGGGAATCAATGAGTCGTCGCACACCATATCAGAGATCATCAGCGTCATTGACGGCATCGCCTTTCAAACCAATATCCTAGCCCTCAATGCCGCCGTTGAAGCGGCGCGCGCCGGTGAGCAGGGTCGAGGTTTTGCGGTCGTTGCGACAGAAGTCCGCTCGCTGGCGGGCCGGTCAGCCAACGCCGCCAAAGAAATCAAATCGCACATTGTTGCCAGCGTGGAGCGCGTGGATCAGGGCAATGCACTGGTGAATCAGGCTGGTAGCACCATGCAGGAAGTGGTCACCAGCATACGGCGGGTGACCGACCTCATGGGTGAAATCAGTGTTGCCAGCGGCGAGCAAAGTGCAGGTGTCTCACAGGTAGTGCAAGCGCTGTCTCAATTGGACGAAGGTACTCAGCAGAACGCAGCCTTGGTCGAAGAAATGGCCGCTGCTGCTGCCGGCCTGGAGACGCAATCTCAGGAACTGGTTCAAGCAGTGGCGGTGTTCAAGCTTGGCGCTGCGGACGGCAGGATATGAGTATCAGCCCCGGCCTATGCGCCAAGGCGGGTGCCTGAAAGACCGCTCGTGCCAACTGTGGTTTCGCGTTATGGCAATGAAGCGAATGCCACGAAGAACGTCTGACTGACGGTGAGTTTGAATATCACAAAGCTGCCGATCAACAATACGCGCACCGCTGCACTGAAGCCAGCTGGGAGTCTGGGCGACAGAAGTTTTTCGACCAAGACGACTTAGAACCTATCCGTAAATAATATTTGCCGTCAACTTCACTTTGCGAAACGCGATGATCGCGGCGGCGATGTGGTTGAGTGCGACGAAGCTTCTCTCAAGTTGGGGTAATCGTACTTTCGGTGCAGATTGACACGCTTTGCGAAACAATCTCTATACAAATCAACAATTTAGAAGACAGTCATTTTTTCAAGAGTCATGGTTTTGGTGCAAATTGACACGGTTACGGTTTTTGACGCCGTTCAACTTGCCCGTATTACCCGCCTGATCTTGGCCCTTTTACATCGCTGTCGGATTGCCTCGTTCCTCAGGACTTCACCTTCTTGGCGGCCACCTTGCGCGTCGGCTTGGTCAACGCCTTGTCAAGATGGGCACGCAATTGGTCGCCGGCGGCACGGGCCTCGGTCAAGGCCGCTTCCGCACCGCTCAGCTTTTGGCGAACTTGCATCAACTCGCTCTCCAGCTTCTGGACGCGCGCGCTGTGCCGTTCGGCCTCTTCAGCGGCCGACCGCCTGTGCTGCTCCAACTCTTTTTGCAGCTTGGCCAACGCTGTACGCTCCCGATCGACATCCAACAAAACCCGGCGAAGGTCTCCCTGGTGCCGTTCTTCGGCTGACTTGACGGCCTCCCGTTGCTGGGCAAGCTGCTTCTCAAAGCCCAGTCGCGCCTCCTCCAGCGAATGCTGAAGTTCACGCCGCTGCTGCTCTGCCTGCGCAATCTGGGAGTCCAGCGCCGCTCGCGCACCTTGCTCGCGCGCCAGATCATGTTCGAGTTGGTGCACGTGGGTCTGGCTTGAAGTCAGCTCATCTCTCACTCCGGACAACGCCTGCTCGGCGGCGGCAGCTCTCTCTTGTGCCGCCTCCATGGCGGCGGTCACTTGGATTACCGACGCCTGGGCCTCGCCGCGTGCAGCAGCAAGGTTTGCGTCGGCGAGTGCTTGAGCACGCTGCCACAGCGCACCGATCACCTCGCCGGCGGCGTCGCGCAATTCCTCGGGTAGATCGGGGTGCTCGATGCGCACGCGGCTCTTTTCGCGAAGCGTGGACCAGAAGTTGGAGAGCGCTTCGCCAGGCGCGCTCATGCTGCCTTTTCGCACCAACTGGTACAGCTTGTTGGCCGTGGGGGTGATGCCGTGACGGAAGAACAGCAGTACACACACTTCGCGGTACAGATCCTGGGTGTCGCTGTAGCGCTCGCGAAGGGCCTCGATCTCCCCTTGGAGGCGACGATCTTCGGTGGTCATAGTGTCTTCAGCCATACATTCCTCCCTTTCTTTGGCTAATATTACAACGTAATACGTTATAAAGCACGAGTTATTTATTTTGCTTTTGACATTATTGGTATAGTGTCAAAATATCCGCAAACCCACCGTTTCCAGATGAATCAGGTCCTACGACCCTCTGAAACACCGCCATCCTCGTCGATTTGCCTGGTTGCGCCGGTGCCCATCGAGCGGCTGGTCGTGGTCGATGCCCTGTGCGGGCGCGATGGCTCTAACCGCTCGCGCGCTGGTCACCGCCAGATCGCCGCCGACACCGATCATGACGCCTTGCTCGCCTGGCTGGCGCGCTACAGTGACAGCGCCAACACCTTTGCCAACTGTCGCAAGGAGGCCGAGCGCCTGTTCTTGTGGTGCCTGGTCGAGCTGGGCAAGCCGCTGTCCTCAGTGACGCACGAGGATCTGCTGCTGTACCAGCACTTCCTGGGCGACCCCCAGCCCACCGATCGCTGGGTGATGGCTGCGGGCCGCAAACTGCCACGAAGCCACCCGGGCTGGCGGCCTTTCGCGGGGCCGCTGTCACCAGCGAGCCAACGCCAGGCCATGGTGACGCTCAACTCAATGCTGTCCTGGCTGGTGCAAGCGGGCTACCTCGCTGGCAATCCCCTGGCGCTGAGTCGACAGCGCCGATCCAACGCACAGCCGCGTGTCGTGCGCTTACTGGAAGACGACCTGTGGGCGCAGGTGAAGGCGACCATCAATGCGATGCCGGTGACGACCTCACGCGAACTGGCGACTCAGGCCCGGGTGCGCTGGCTGTTCAGTCTGCTCTACCTTTGCGGCTTGCGCATCTCGGAGGTGGTGGGCAACACCATGGGCTGCTTCTTCTGCCGCAGCGACAAGGGCGGCGAGCCGCGCTGGTGGCTCGAAGTCACGGGTAAAGGCACCAAGATACGGCTGGTACCGGCGACCAACGAATTGATGGTCGAATTGGCCCGTTACCGTCGTGCGCTCAGCTTGGCAGCGCTGCCGCGAGAGCACGAGGCCGCACCGCTGTTGTTCCCAGTGTGGTGGCGCGCACCGCCGGACAATGCACAGCTGATCGACTGGCCCCAAGCAATGACTCGCGCCGCCGTGCACACAATCGTCAAAAGCGTGTTCGATGCCACTGCCCACGCACTGCTTGCAAAAGGCCAGGCGTTCGAAGCGCGAGCCGAACGGGTGGGAGCGGCCTCTGCGCATTGGCTGCGCCACACCAGAGGATCGCATCTGGCCGACGACATCGACCTGCGCCATGTGCGCGACACGCTCGGTCATGCGTCGATCAGCACCACCAGCATCTATCTTCATGTCGAAGAAGACCAGCGCCATCGCGCAGTCAGCGCGAGTCAGCGCCTCGGGTGGGACGAATAGACGGCGTGATCGCTCAAGCAGGAATTGTTCCGGACGCGCGAAACGGGTTCTTGATGGAAAACGTGGCACCGCCGGCCACGCTCGGCATCTTGACATTCAAGCCATCTTGCATGTCCTCGGTGTACAGGATCTCGCAGCCGCTGAGCCCAGCCGCCGCAACAATGTTGGCGTCATACAGTGAAAGTTTGTACTTCGCCATGAGCATCAATGCCACCTGATGCGTGCGTACGCTGAGGTCGAAGACCTGGCAAACGTCAATCAAGGTCTCTGTGAGTTCCACAACATCGACCAGCGGCATTGACCGCTTCTTGATCAGCACGTTGGCAAACTCATTGAGCACCTGGACACTGATGACCGAGTCGTCAGCAAGCAATTTTTCCACCGTATCAGCGCGCCCGCCAGCATCGACCCAGTAGAGCAGGACATTGGTGTCGATGAAGCACTTCATCTGGCATTAGCCTCGTCGCGATCAAACTTGAATTCCAGCGGAAAAGGCGAGCGGTAGCGACGCATGGCTTGCAAGCGATCAAGTTTGCTGGGGGCAACTTTGACTGTGAAAGTCATGGGCATCGTGACTTGAGCTGCCACCGGCACCAACTCAACCTCGTCACCCTCGGCAATGCCCAACTCCTGCACCAGCGTGCCGGGCAGGCGCACTGCCAGACTGTTTCCCCATTTTCCGATCTGCATCATTGGCTCCGAGTTGGATATCATAAGAAAATTGTATATCCAAACGAGATTTCTGAACAGGGATAAATCAGCTGCTGGTGTCGGCGTCGGTCTTACCCTGCAACCTTCCAGCGCGCTCTTTTCGCCTTGGGGTCAACCAAGACAAAGTCAGCTGTATTCTTCTTGCGTAAGACATAGTAAATCGCCAAGCGAACACTGGCCTCCTCAGTGGCAGACAGGGACTTCTTCGCCAGCACTGCACGCACAATCTCGGATGGCGTCAACGGAGTGGCGCTCTCGCGTAGGACCTGCTGCATCAGCGTGCGGCATTCGCCCTCTGAAAACAAGGCTCCACTCCGCCTGGGTCCTTTTGGCGTCTTACCGGCGGTGCCCGCGACGGCGGCCATAGCCAAACGATCCGGTTGTGTGCGCCTCACTCTGCCCACACGCGGCCTGCTTCGTGTCCCAGCCAAGGAAATCTCTTCAGCCGAGAAAAGCTCCTGGATCGTGATACCTTGGCTGCGCAGGGTTTCCCGTATATTCGCGATCATCAATGCACGACTTTCTCTGAGCATGCGCTTGGCATTGGAGAGCTGTACCAGCTCGGCAAACTCCTCCTCGCTCATGACACCATCGACCGCCTTGACGGCAAGCTCGCGCAACCTTGTTTCGTTATCAATCATGGGACGCCCCTTCTTTGCCTATGTAGTGGCGCTTGGCCTCAAATGCGGCTTTATATCGTGGCTGCGGATGTGCCGGACAAGTCGGTCGAGTTCCACCTTGCCGGCATCCGTAGCAAAGTATTGCTTGCCGGTCTCGGTAAAGTGACGTGCCAGGTTGGCTTCGAGCTGACCGTCGTCAAGCATCTTCAAGCCCTTTGGCAGATAGTGAGGCAGTCTTTGCCCCATGCAATATCGACTGGGCAATCCGTTGCTGCTGCCCAGGCTCACTTCCACAAGCACCACCCCTGATTTTTGCCGTACCCATGTGCCAGCACTGCCCTGGGCCCGCGCCGGCTTCGCACGTGCAACCCTGCGTCCAAGGGAACTGCCATTGGCTACCGCAGCCGCTATTTCATCAGCAGTGTAAAGCTCTTGTATCGGGATGCCATGACTCCCCAAAGTTTCACGCAAACCGGCGATCATTGCCGCACGATCTTCGCGAACTTTCTGCTTGGCCTTGGAGAGTTGTGACAATTCAACAAACTCTTCATCGCTCATGGTGCCTTCAATGGCCTTGAGGCTCAGTTCACGTAACCGAGTGTCGTTGTTAAACATGCTTGTACCTTATCTTTCTACATCACATAAAACGAAAACACAGTGTACAGTTTAGCATTTCACATTATTCATAGCAAACTGCAAAGCATGAAGCACACGACCATCGAAACATCTTTTGCAGCACCTAAAGATCGCACGCCTTCGACAAAACCACAAGAAATGCCATTCTATTCCAGGTGCGCCACTAATCCTAAGAGGTGTTAGCCATGTCGATTTTCGACTTTGGCTGCAAATGACATTGGCGCCGAAGGAGAATGCCTCATGTTTTCAATAGCTTGCGAACCAGTCGATTCCAAGCGGCAGGGAGTTGTCGAAAATGCACTTTCGACAATCGCCTGTCGTTAAAGTAACTCATTGATATATAAGCCAATTGATGTAAACCGCCATTATTGGTAGAAACAAAAGTCCTTTAAAATCAACGGTTTACATAACGTAGATTGTATACTTCATTGTGT
>CAWJOT010000037.1:0-77210 GCA_963844495.1 uncultured Pseudomonadota bacterium | reverse complement strand
AAATCCTTTGAGACCGCAGCACGATGCCAATGGCTGCCAAAACCAGCAGTCTGCCACGCATTTGCCGTCACTCGCTCCGGCAGTCCCTGGAACGTCCACTTCACTGCCCCGCAATGACATGAGCCGGTCATCTTCATCGATTCTGCTGTAGGAAGTCCGCAAAAAAGTTTTGTGTCATTGGTACGCCATCGCACAGATCGCGCGAAGTGCCCGGACAAGAATGCTTCATGTTCTCGCGGCCATCCCCGAAAGCGGGGGGGCCGGGACCCTCCGAGAAAAAGGCGATGAGAGATCGCTCCAGTGGTCTCTTCATCAGAAGTTCTGGTTCAGGCTCGAAAGGATAGTTACATGCTTTATACGATCGCCGTTGTTATGGTCGTCTTGTGGCTCTTGGGCATTGTCACCTCCTACACCATGGGTGGCTTCATCCATGTTCTGCTGGTGATTGCCGTCGTCGTCATCCTCGTCAGGCTCATCAGCGGACGAAGCCCGGTCTGAGCACACCGCCCGTGCGGGCCACCGCGAACTGATCGCCTGCCTGGGCGAACAGGATCCGACCCCGCGGCGCACACTCGAACAGATCCTGGCCAGTGAAGAAGCGCACGCCGAGGATCTGTCGTCCCTGCTCAACGGCATGAAGGCCTGATTGCCAGTGCGCAGACTTCGAACAACCCCAATCATCGGAGAAGGAAAGCCATGCTGAAATCACAAGAAGGTCACAAGGTTCCCAGCGTCACGTTCCCGATTCGGGTCCATGCTGAATGGCAGAGCGTCAACAGCAACACCTTGTTCAAGGGCAAGACGGTGGTGCTGTTCGCACTGCCGGGCGCCTTCACGCCAACCTGCTCCAGCACCCACCTGCCGCGCTACAACGAACTGGTCGGCGTCTTCAAGGCCAATGGCGTCGACAGCGTGATCTGTCTGTCGGTCAACGATCCTTTCGTGATGGAAACCTGGAAAGAAGAGCAGAGGGCAGATGGCATCTATTTCCTGCCCGATGGCAACGGCAAATTCACCGAAGGCATGGGCTTGCTGGTGGACAAATCGGAGATCGGCCTGGGCAAGCGCAGCTGGCGCTATTCCATGCTGGTGAAGGATGGCGTGATTCAAAAAATGTTCATCGAGCCGGAAGAGCCAGGCGATCCGTTCAAGGTGTCGGACGCCGATACCATGCTGCAATACATCAACCCCAAGGCCAGAGGCCCGGCGCGCATCACCCTGTTCAGCAAGCTGGGCTGCCCGCACTGCGCGCGGGCCCGCAAGATGCTCAGCGACAAGGGCTTTCGCTTTGAAGAGATCGAATTGGGCAGCCACGGAATCAGTTACAGCTCGCTGCAAGCGGTCAGCGGACGCGGTACCACGCCCCAGGTGTATATCGATGGTCAGCATATCGGTGGCGCTGACGATCTGGAAAAATGGTTGGCGAAATGAGTTCTTGCCGATGAATCCGCTGCATGTCGATGTTGCCATTATTGGCGCTGGTACCGCCGGCATGGGTGCCTACCGGGCCGCCCGGGCCCATACCGATTCGGTCTTGCTGATCGAAGGCGGCCAGTACGGCACGACTTGCGCCCGTTTCGGTTGCATGCCCAGCAAGTTGCTGATTGCCGCGGCGGAAGTTGCTCATCAGGCGCGCCATGCCGATCGCTTCGGGGTCCAGGTAAACGACCTGGCGGTTGACGGCGCGGCGGTGATGGCCAGAGTCCGGCGCGAACGCGACCGCTTTGTCGGCTTCGTGCTGGAGTCGGTGCAGGCCATTGCGCCAGTTGATCGCCTGATGGCAAAAGTCAGTTTTCAGGATGCCCACACGCTAGTGACGGCACAGGGCCAGTCGATTCAGGCCCGGCGCATCGTGATCGCCACTGGCAGCATCCCGGTCCTGCCGCCGCTGCTGAAAGGATTGAACAGGCACTTGCTGACCAATGAAAACGTGTTCGATTTGCCGACTTTACCGAGAAGTCTGGCGGTGTTCGGTGCGGGCGTGCTGGGCATGGAGCTGGCACAGGCCATGAGCCGCCTGGGCGTTGAGGTCAAGGTGTTCAGCGTCGGCGCAGGCATCGCCGGCATTCATGACCCGGGGATTCGCGACTACGCCGACCACGCTTTCAACCAGGAGTTCTATCTGGATGCCTCGGCGCAGGTGAAATCGGTCATTGAATCCGCCGGCGGGGTCGAAGTGTCTTACCTGCACCGCGACGGTGCCTGGCGAACCGAGCCGTTCGACTATGTGCTGGCTGCGACCGGTCGTGCGCCGGATGTCAAGGACCTGGCGTTGCAAAACACCGGGCTGGCGCTGAATGAGCGCGGCGTTCCGTTGTTTAATCGCTTCACCCTGCAGTGCGGTAACAGTTCGATCTTTATTGCCGGCGACGCCAGCAACGAGATCCCCCTGCTGCACGAAGCGGCGGATCAGGGTCGCATCGCCGGCGAGAATGCCGGACGGTATCCCGATCTACGCACCGGCTTGCGCCGCACGCCGCTGGCGGTGGTCTTCACCGATCCTCAAGTGGCCTCGGTCGGATTCAAGCTCGAACAACTGAACCAGCACTTCAAGGATCGTTTCGCAGTCGGGTTTGCGTCTTTCGAGGACCAGGGGCGCAGTCGGGTCATGTTGCGCAACCAGGGAGTTCTGAAAGTCTATGCCGAGCTGGGCAGCGGCTTGTTTCTGGGCGCGGAAATGTTCGGCCCGGCCGCCGAGCATATCGGCCATCTGCTGGCCTGGGCGGCACAACAGCGCATGACGGTGTCGGGCCTGCTGGAAATGCCTTTCTACCATCCGGTCATCGAAGAAGGCGTTCGCACCGCCCTGCGCGACCTCAACCATCAGCTGCACCCCGGTTCGGTGATGATCGAGCGTTGCATGGATTGCGGGCCAGGTGCTTGAAGTGACTCTGCCGCGCACCTGATATGACCGACAGTCGCACCGAGTCCGACAGTTTTGGCGCCATCCGAGTTGTCGTTCAAACACGTATAAATCGGCGACTTGCCGCTCTACAACCAGGGCGATACCAACCAGGCAGAGTCGATCATGCGCCTGAAGAGCGACGTCCAGCCAAGGAAGGATTGTTTGACGCGGCCGCCACCTTGGCATGGATAGCAACATTCCTGCAAAGCTGGATGAACCAGTACCGGGTCTGGAACGCTCGATGAAGAATTTTCCTATCGTTTGCGTTGGCGGGTCGGCCGGTGGTCTGGACGCCTATATTCGGCTTTTGCAGAATCTACCGGCCGACATGGGTGTGGCGATCGTCATCGTCAATCACATCACCATGATGCCGACCCAGCTCCATGAAGTGCTTCCGCGCTTCACAAGCATGCCAGTGGAACTGATCACAGAAAATTTGCTGATTGAACCGAATCATGTCTTCATCATCCCGGCCAACCGGGATCTGCATGTCGATGACGAAGTATTCCATCTCAAGCCGATCTCCAAGCCACGCGGCTGGCCGGACGTGATCACGGTTTTCTTGCGTTCACTAACCCAACACTGGGATGGTAAGCTGATTGCCGTGATTGTCTCTGGCTACGATGGCGATGGCGCCGCAGCACTGTGCGGCATCCGGCAAGTGGGCGGCATAACCATCGCGCAAAAACTCAGTACCGCCAGCCAGCCCGACATGCCCGAGAGCGCCATTGCCAGCGGCTGTATCGATTTTGTCCTGTCGCCAGAAGATATTGCGAAAGAAATTGTGCGCATTGCGCGGGTTAAAGCCTGAGGTTAGATCATCGCCGTCTCAGGCCTTGCGTGGGTGGTACTCAAAGGCCATGAGCCGTTGAACCGTGCATTGCGTCGGTCAGCAGAGGTACGCTATCCAGCGTGTTCAATACGATCAACCGTTTGTAAACATTGAGCTAAAAGCGTCCCTGGCTCGCAGCAAAGCCAATGGCTGCGTCATGCCCCATCACCTGGCATGGGCGCAACAGCATCCGAACAGCTCGCTGAAAGCCTTGAGGTTGAAAGATGTCTTCACAAAGATTCTTTTTTTGAATGCAAGTAATTGAAAATTTGAGGCTTTCGTCTCACCCTTGAACATGAACCAAACGGTCGCGTGGAACCCGGCATAGGGCCTGGAACCCACGTTACGCACGGCCATGCCACGGGTCTGTGCGGTGGCGGACAGACCTTGCAAACTGGATCAATAAACTCGGTGCCAACTTGGCGGATGTGGTTAAGGATCACAAGGGCTGGGCACCGGCCCCACAGGAACCCTACATGAGGTAGCAAAGGAGAATAGATATGCCAGCGTTCGGATCACCCTTTTCAGGGTTGGCAAACGACAGGAAACTCACGGACGAGGAACTTGTCAGGGCCATTCGTTTCATGGTGGCCGCAGAGTACGAAGCGACTCAGTTGTACCTGCAGCTTGCCGAGTCAACCGACAACAAGCTAGCCGTAAAAGTGCTCAAGGAAATAGCGGACGAGGAACTTGTGCACGCGGGAGAGTTTCTCCGATTGCTGCACGAGCTTGCCCCCGACGAAGAAAGGTTTTATGCCAAAGGAGCAAAAGAGGTAGCAGCAATAATCAAGAAAATGAAGTGAAGTTTTCACCGAGGTTTGCGGCTTGGCGCGGCAGCGCACAGACCGCGTGATCGGTGCTGGCTATTCTGATGATTCTTAGCCAGGAGAAAGACATGAAATCGACTCACTCCATCAGCGCAATGATGCTCATCGCGGCCACGGTTCTGGCCGGTTGCGCCGGCAACGGTCCGCAGCCATATTCAGGCCCCTATTCAGGCCCGAATTCAACGCCTTACCAGTCCAGCACCAGTTACGGCTCGATCGAGTCGATTCAGGTTTTGCGCGGCAGCCCCGGCACCAGCGGTGCCGGGGCCGTGGTCGGCGGGCTTGTCGGTGGCCTATTGGGCAATCAAGTCGGCGGCGGCAGCGGCAAGACCGCAGCAACCGTCGTCGGCGCAGTGGGCGGCGCCGTGGTCGGCAACAGTATTGAACAAAACAGGAACACGCAGCGCCAGGACATGTTCCAGATCCGGGTGCGCATGAATAACGAAGACACGATGACGGTCACGCAAGACAGCAATATGGATCTGCGGGTCGGAGATCGCGTGCGTGTGGTCGACGGCCGCGCCTACCGCTACTAATCGACCAGACGTTCACCTGCACTGGATCATCGGTTTCCTCGGCATGCTCGGAATCTGATTGCTGACCAGCGCCTATTTTGTGCCGGACGCGCAGATTATGCGGGCCCTGAGCGATGCCGCGCACCGCGGTGATCGACAAGGTTTGGGCGACGGTCGGTTCGACCAATGTCGATGCCAGCAGCTTCCTGCACAACAATGAAAGCAACGTGGTAGTCCTCAGCGAGGATACTGGCTGTGATGGAGTGGTGATGCACAGACGTTTTTGCTCAAGCCTGTTGGCTTGCTTGTTATCGGTCAGTCCCGCAGGTGTCGTGATCGCGGCGCCGGATCCGGCGGCGATCCTGCGCGCAAAATACGCTTCGCTGGAGCAACCGTTGCGGCAGAATCAGTTCAAGCGGCCCATCGTCCTCGATTCCACCGAAACGCCGACCCGCCTGAAGGGCGACATCTACGCGATCGTCGACTACCCGTTCGGCGCCGTGAACACCGGCTTGAATAATCCGCAGCACTGGTGCGACGTGATGTTGCTGCATATCAATACCAAATATTGCCAGGCGGTGACGGGGCCGTCCGGCACGACGCTGAAGGTCAATATCGGCAAGAAGACACCGGAAGAGCTGGCCGATGCGACGCGCACCGAATTCAATTACAACGTCGCCGCAGCGACCGCAGAATATGTTGAGATCGTGCTTGACGCCAAAAACGGGCCGCTCGGCACCAGCGACTACCGGATCCTGCTGGAAGCAGTCGGACTTTCGAACGGCAAGACGTTCCTGCATCTGACGTATTCGTACACAACGAATTTTGCCGCGCGGCTGGCCATGCAGACCTATCTCGGCACGATTGGCAGCGACAAGGTGGGATTTACCGTGATCGGCAAACGGGCCGATGGCCAGCCCGACTACGTCGGCGGGGTGCGTGGCGTGGTGGAACGCAACACGATGCGTTATTACCTCGCGATTGATACCTTTTTGGGTACGGCCGGGATGGCGCCGACGGCGCAGCCAGAGCAGCGATTTCAAAGCTGGTTTACGGCTTCCGAACGGTATCCGCGGCAGTTGCACGAGATGGAGCGGAGCGCGTACGTCGAAATGAAGCGCGCCGAGTATTTGCGGCAGCAAGCCACGCGCTAATACCGCACGTCGCTGCCAATGTTTCACCTGTAAGCCGGGCCCTCTCGTTTTCGGTGCGATGAGTGACGGTTCGCAAACCCAACTCCAGCGCAATGGTGGTGGCAAACGTAGCGTTCCATTGTTCTTACGTTACTTCGGTGGCAATGAGTGCATCGACCCGGCCCCAATGGCTGCTAGAACCAATAGTCTGCGACGCATTTCCTCCTTTGAATGCTGTCCGTTTGGATTTCACAAATCATGACAATAACCGCTGTCATTGCGAGCGAAGCGTGGCAATCTATGCCTTCGACTGGCCACGATGGAATGCCGCTTCGTTCGGCTCCTCGCAACGACCGCTAGAACCAATAGTCCGCGACGCATTTTCCGTCGCGCGGCAAGTCACTGAAAGTGTTGAGTCCGTCGAAGTGTTCGATGGGCACCTTTGCAATTGCGTCGGGCTCGGTAAGGCGCAGATTGACCGCAATGCGGCGTCGCCCGTCCTGCGTGTCCTGCGCGCGCCAATAGGCGACGCACCCGCACGTTGGACAAAAGTGGAACTCGATCGATTTGCCCCGGATGTAGGCGGCTGTGATCCCAGAGACGTGGATGCCTTCGTTCTCGTGGTCGTACGCCCAAAGCACGCCATACCTGCGGCAGACCGTGCAGTTGCAAGCCGTCGCGCTCTCCGGAAGTCCCTGAAACGTCCACTTCACTGCCCCGCAGTGACACGAGCCGGAAATCTTCATCGATTCTCCTTTCGGAATCCTTGTTATGGCTTGATCGACTGCAACGCGCCAAAGCCCTCTGCAAGCGCTGGCGGCGCGGGAAGTTGAAAAGTCCTGGTGGAAAGCGTAGCAGATCGGGGTTGGCGCTCGAAGCCTGATCGCAGCAGAAGCCATTTGCGATGTACCGTATCCGACCGTGTCATCCAAAGGCACCATTGACCGTTGGCAATGTGGCGACGATTTCGGCTACGGGAGCACCTGCTATTGACCACAGGCGGGTGCTCCCGGGTGGCCGCTTTCGGGCAGCACAAAACCTTGCACTGTCGAGGCTCCATGAAGCTGTCACTCAATTGGCAGCATGCCAGTACAGTAGGCACTTTGCACCCCGCGCCACTGACCTCCCGTGGCCTCGCAGTCGATCCGCTTTTGGCCGAACGCAGTCAGCACGTTGCCGTCCAACGCCACATTGCAGTCATCACGCCGCATACCAGGCGCCTCGATTTTCACGATTACTTTGTCCGAGCGCTCGAACACATCGGCGGCCAGGAAGGACCACCCGGTCATTCGCTGCCATCTTCCCTGGGGAGCAGACCAGAGACGCGTCAGAGTCGCGCTGGCGCGGGCACTGAGCTCGCGCCAACCGTCTGTCAACGAACTCCCATGCCTAACCTGCCGTGACAGCAATCCTGCGCGGCTGCGCATGCGCCTGCTTTGGAATGCGCAGACTCAGAACACCATCCTTCAGGTTGGCCTCGATCCGGGTCGAGTCCAGTTCCCGGCTCAATGTGAAGCTGCGCCGGTAGCGCGGCACGCGGAGTTCAGCGTAAATTGCTTCCAGACCGTCTGGCGTGCGGGGCTGCACCCCACCTTCGATCAGCAATGCGTCGCCCTCGACCTTTAGTTCCAGTTGCTCTTTGGGCACACCGGGCATGTCGGCCAGCAGCGTGATACCGCAGGCGTCCTCGAACACGTCAACGGCGGGCAGCACGGCGCGTTGTTGTTCTTGCTCGGTCGAGGCGCGGGAGATTTGCTTGTTGTCGCTCATGGTGTTTTCTCCTTTGGCAATGTTAATCTCACTGAACGGTGATGCGTTTGGGTTGGGCCGACTCGCGCCGCGCGATGCTGATTTGAAGCACACCGTCGCGGTAACCGGCGTTCACCTGCGCCGGGTCCACATCGTCGGGCAATGACACCGTGCGGGTGAAGCTGCCGACCGACCGTTCATGGGTATAAATTTGCACCGGTGTGTCCTTTTCAGGGATCCCCGACGCGCGCTCACCGGTAATGCGCAAGACGCCGCGGTCTAGCGTCACCTCGACCTTGGACGCGTCCAGACCGGGTACAAAAGCATAGACCTCAAAGCTGGTCGGCGTGCGGCCCACATTGATGGCTGGCAAGGTTCCTGGCGTAACCGAGCGGATGCTGCTGGGGAGCCCTGACACGCCAAAGGCCTCGTCCAGTTCCCTGCGTAAAAGCTCGAATTGACCGAACAGGGTGTTCGGCTGATTCCATAAAGATGCATACATGGTGGTGTCCTCCGATAGTTGATATGCACCGGCTGGAGACCAGTTCCCGCCGGTTCGCAAAGAAAAATAGGGATTCTGATAATGATTTCAAGAGGTCAGGATTGCCTTCGGATTTGGCGCTGGCTGCTTTGGCCCAGCCGAGTCTGAAAACGCTCTAATTGGCGGCCTGTAGGCGCGCTTGCAAGACAAAGTGCTTGCCTTTGCGCAATAGCGTCGGCGAGACGGTATCGCCCACGCGTGGAATTTGTCGATTGCTTGTCGGCGCCATATCCCTGGCATTCGTCGGTGGTACCCGTCTGGAGACTTGCAGTTTGACTTTTGGAAGAGACTGGTCTAATCTTGCAATGATGAATTCAGATCATTCAAAGTCAACACAGGTCGATAAGGTCGGTGAACCACTCAGGAACTCCAGCAATCCTGTTCGCGATCGTTCCCAGCGAGCGGCGGGGCGGTCGGACACGCGCCAGGCGCTTGTCTGGTGCGGCACGGAACTGTTAACCGAGCGAGGCTTTCAGGTAACAGGAATTGAGGAGATACTGAAACGTGTTGGTGTTCCGAAAGGGTCTTTCTATCACTTCTTCAAGAGCAAGGATGAATTTGGCACCGCTGTCATTGAGAACTACGTGGCGTTCTATGCTCGCAAGATGGACCGGATTTTCAACAACACGTCAAATACGCCTATGGCGAGACTCAAGGAATTTGTTGAAAACGCCAAACGCGGAATGACAAAGTTTGAGTTTCGTCGGGGATGCCTTATTGGCAACCTGGGTCAAGAATTGGCGAGTCTGGACAATGAGTTCCGGGAGCGGCTCGAGGCAGTCCTTGTGTCTTGGGAACACCGCGTTGCGGCGTGCCTTCAAGAGGCCGTCGAGGTTGGAGAGATCTCGGCGGGGAGTGACGCTCTGGCCCTCTCCAGATTCTTCTGGATTGGGTGGGAGGGCGCCATACTGCGCTCAAAGCTGACACGCAGCTTGGCCCCAATTGATCAATTTGTAGACGTCTACTTCAGCAAAGTCGCGATTTAAGCGTGGCAAGTGGCAATCAATTTCGGACGGGAAGGGTAAACACCTATTTTGGAGTTGACCGGTCTATTGTAATAATTTCGCATGTTTTTGGACGATGTTAGATCCAGCACGATACCGACCACCAGTCAGGTGCATAGCACGCACTTATCTCAAGTCTTGTCTGATGTTTTGATGACGCGAAGCGTAGACCATGTCTGATCCTCTGCTGATTCTCGATCAGGTCAGCAAGAACTTTGGCGGCGTTCAGGCTGTCAAGGGTTTAACCTTTTCTGTCAGCCAGTCGCAGATTGTGGGACTGATCGGCCCAAACGGATCCGGGAAGTCAACGTTGGTCAATTTAATTTCCGGAACGTTGCCGGTATCAAGCGGGAACATCCGTTTCGGTGGTCGAAATGTCAATCACCTTTCAATTAGCTCGCGGGTGCCTCTGGGCTTGTCACGGACGTTTCAAACGACCAGTGTTTTTCCAGAGTTCACTGTGCTCGATCAGGTGCTGACTGCTTGTCACACCAGTTTTGGCTCGAGTCCTGCAAGTGCAGTGTTGCGGTTTTCTGCCGCGCGTGCAGAGGAATCGAAGCAGCGCGACAAGGCAAACAAAATTGTCGACTTTGTGGGGCTGGCGGCGGTGGCTGATCAAGCGGCCTCGTCTATTTCATCGGCTCACCAAAGGTTGCTGATGATCGGTACCGCGCTGGCCAGCGGGCCTCAGCTCGTATTGCTGGACGAGCCCGCCGCAGGGATGGTGGCCAAGGAGCGCAAGCAATTGTCCCGTCTGATCCTAGGAATTCGGGAGAAGGGCATCGCAGTGCTGGTTATTGAGCACCACATGGGCTTGATCATGGAAGTGTGCGAGCGCATCGTGGTGTTGAACTTCGGACAAAAAATTGCTGAAGGTTCCCCCGCTGAGATTCGTGCCAACCCCGCGGTCATTGACGCCTACCTCGGCGGAGCGCATTGATGCTGAAAGTCAAAGATTTGCGAGCAGGCTACGGCAAGGTTGACGTGCTCCATGGCATCAATCTGGAGGTCAATGCGTCCGAGTGCGTTGCCCTGGTCGGCGCAAATGGTGCAGGCAAGAGCACGACGCTGAAATGCATTTGTGGACTGATCGACACGAGATCCGGAACGATTGAATTTGAGGGGCAGCGCATCAATGGCCTTCCTGGGCACACTATCGTGCGCCGGGGCATCACGATGTGCCCAGAAGGTCGTCAGGTCTTTGCGGAGATGTCTGTCCTGGAAAACCTTGAGATGGGCGCCCACGCCCGCCGAGACAGCAAGCAACGCAGTGATCTTGAGGAAATGCTGGACTTGTTTCCAGTCTTGCGCGCCAGAGTGCGCCAGCGCGCGGGCACGCTGTCTGGGGGCGAACAGGAAATGCTGGCGATCGCGCGCGCACTCATGTCGCGTCCCAAGTTGTGCATATTCGACGAGCCTTCTCTGGGCCTGGCGCCAAAGATCGTGGAAGAAGTGGAACAGACGATTGCGCGCATCAAGGCCACCGGCACCACGATCTTGCTGGTCGAGCAAAACGCATCCATGGCGTTACGCTTGTCGGACCGCGCCTATGTTTTTGAAGCCGGTGAAATCGTGTTGCGAGGCACTGGCCAAGAGTTGCAGGATCACCCCGAGGTAAGCAAGGCTTATCTCGGCTATTAGCAAGTGAGAGTCAAGTGTGAGTGTGTTGAGTTGGCAATTAACCAGGAGTCAAGGCAATGAAAGTATTGAGCAGGCATTTTGCGCTGGCATCGTTGGTCAGCGTGTTGGGGGTCGGGGCGGGATTCTCAGCATCGGCCGTCGAAAAGGAACTTCTCATCGGCGTCAATGACGCTCTGACCGGTCCGGGTGCTGTGTATGGGCTGCCCCAGTCCAACGCGGTTCACATGGCTGCGGAAGAGATCAATGCGCATGGCGGTATCAAGGCGGGGGCTGACAGCTACAAGCTTAAGGTCATCAGCAATGACGACAAGGCCAATCCTACAGAAGCGACAAACAGCGTGCGCAAGTTAATCGACCGCGACGGCGTCAAATATTTGCTGGGGTTCTGCTGCTCCGGCTCAACCAGCGCAGTGGCATCTTTTATTGAAAAAGAGAACGTTGTGATGTTGGTGGGCAACGCCGCTGAGCGTGCTATCACGGCCAAAGGCATTCCGAACCTCTTTCGTACTCGCCCCCCGGCTGATTTCACCGGCGCAGCAGCAGGAACTTTTGTTGCCAAGCGTGGCGCAAGAAATATTGCAGTGATCGGTTCGCTCGATGTATCTTTCTACACCCAGTACCTGGATGCGTTTGAGCGTGAACTAGTCAAAGCGGGGGGCAAGATCGTTGCCAAAGAGACCTTTGGCCTGAAGGACCGGGACATGACACCGCAGTTGACCAAAGTTCGCGCCCTGAATCCAGATGCTTTGCTGGTACTGGGCTATGTGGAACCAGCGGCGTTTGTTTACCGCCAGGCGACTGAACTGGGGATGAAGTTGCCCCGCTACGGATTCACCAGCGGCAGCGAGGAACAATTTCTAAAGGTTGCGACGAGCGAACAAATGGAAGGTGTCTGGGATCTCAGGCCGACCGAACTGACGATCGAAGCGCTGGACGCTAATGCCAAGGCCTATGTCGCCAACTACACCAAGAAATTTGGTGCCGCGCCGTCACCCAGTTCGCCTTATGCTTACGATCAGGTTTACGTTCTAAAGAACGCCATCGAGGGTGCCGGTGGCGCCGATGATACGAAGAAGGTAGTCGCTGCGATTCGCAAGCTTGGTGTGCCCAAGGAAGCGGTGATGAAGTACCTGCCTACCGGCGGCACGATGTTCGACGTCAATGGCCAAGCTTACACCTCGAATGGCGCCTTTCAGTGGCAAAAGGGCAAATGGGTTTATGTATCCGACCTCCCGTCTGACACCAAAACGTACTCGGATTACCTGCACAGTCTTCGCGGCAAGTAGACGCCAACAAACAAAATCCCGGCACTGAACACATGGCTTGACGATGATCGAAATCTTTCAACAAGCGATCAATGGCCTGGCCATCGGAGCGGTCTATACATTGATCGCTCTGGGATTAACGGTCGTGTTCGGTATTCTGGGGATCGCCCATTTTGCACACGGCTCGGTGGCCATGTTCGGGGGCTACCTAACGTTCACTTTTGCCGAGCGGTTTGGTTTGCCTTTCTTTGTAGCGATGGGATTGGCCATGGTGGTTGGAGCGATCGTCGGTTTGCTGATAGAGCGGTTGGCTTATCGACCGGTACGCGATGCTCCTCACATCAATGCCTTCATCATCGCGCTTGGACTTACCATGATGATCGAGGGTATCAATTTGTTGATCTTCGGCGCTGATCAGGTCGTCATCCAGACCCCCTACCGTGGTGTCTTCAACGTGGCCGGCATCGCGATTGCGGAGTTGAGAGTGTTGGTCATCCTGACCGCCTGTGCGCTGATCGCGGTGATTGCCTTGCTGATCAGCCGGACCAAGACCGGCAAGTCGATTCGTGCAGTGGCGCAGAACCGCCATGCGGCCGTGTTAATGGGCGTTAATGTGAGCATGGTTTCGCTGGTCGTGTTTTCCATATCGTCGGCACTTGGTGTCTCGGCTGGCGCACTAATCGGCGCGTTGCTGGCAATTGCCCCAGGCGTCGGTGAAGGCCTGGCTGTGAAAGGTTTCGCCGTATTGATTCTGGGTGGTCTGGGGTCCATTCCGGGTGCCATTGTTGGTGGTCTGATCCTGGGTGTGAGCGAAGCCATGGCAGCTGGATTCATCTCATCTGCATACAAAGACGTCATTGCCTTTCTGGTCATGATCGTCGTTTTGTTGTTTCGACCTGAAGGCCTGCTGGGCAAACGATGAATCCAAAAATTGTCCGTCTGACTGGGATCGTTGCTTTGCTTGTTGGGGCATTGGCCTTGCCCAGCGTGGTGAAGGTCCCCTATTTCATGCACCTGATCATCCTGGCTCTGGTTTGGGTGATCCTTGCCCAGGGGCAGAACCTGATTCAGGGCTTCGTCGGCTATGTCTCGATTGCACAAGCTGGATTCATGGGAATTGGTGCCTATTTTTCGACTTTGCTCACTGTCAAGCTAGGGTGGTCGGTTTGGATGACCTTGTGCTTGTCACCCTTGTTTACCGCGCTGGTTTCAGTATTGGTCGGTTATCCCAGTTTGCGTGTCAAAGGACACTACTTTGCCATCGTCACACTGGCCTACAACATGGTGATCTTCACCATCCTCTTGACCTTTAGCTCAGTCACGGGCGGCGAGGCTGGCATCTCCAACGTGCCGCGTCCAGCGGAGTTTTCCGTGTTCGGCTGGTTGTTCAATTTCGAGGGCCGCAGTAACGCGGCTTACTATTGGTTGGTGCTGCTCTCGGCCTTCCTCGCTACCGGGCTCTGTGCCTCAATCCTGCACTCGCGTGTTGGCCGTGTGCTGGTGGCCATTCGGCAAAATGAAGTCTTGGCCGACGCTGTGGGTGTCAGCACCTGGCGCTACAAATTGTTTGCTTTTGTGGTGAGTGCTGGGTTGGCCGGACTGGCAGGCTCTCTCTATGCGCACTACATCGGCTTCTTGAACCCAGAGCCTTTTGGCGTTGATCAATCACTGAATGCGATCCTGGCAGTGATTCTTGGGGGTAGTGGTACCTTGACAGGACCGGTGGTCGGCGCATTCGCGGTCACTTTCTTGCCAGAATACCTGCGCATTGCAGACAGCTATCGCTTGGTAACGTACGGCTTTATTCTGGTTGTTGCCACCATCTTCTTGCCGCGTGGGCTAGTCCCGGTTGTGCAAAACCTGTTTTTGCGCGTCAAGTCTTTGATTGCTGGAAAGAAATGAGCGGCCTCAGGCTCGATGAATTGAGGTTATTGGAGGATGCGCGCGAGTTTGCACAACTGCATGTCGCACGCCAAGCTGCCCATCGGGCGCGCGAGCACCTGACCTGTGCCCGGCTATTTCCGTTAGCGGCCAGCGTGGGCTTGCTCGGACTTCAGGTGCCGCGGGCCTATGGGGGGTCAGCCATGTCGTTTGCCTGCAAGGCGCAAGTTGCCGAAATCCTGGCGGCGGCGGATTTTGGTGTGGCAATGTCGTTGATCAATACGCACAATGTTGCCGAGCAAATGGCGAGGCTGGGTCAGCCAAGCCTCGTAAGGCGCTTTGTTCCTGATTTGATAGCAGGCCGAATCAGCGCCTGCACAGCACTGACGGAACCGACGGCCGGCTCAGATTTTTCAGCAATCCAGACCCAGGCCGTTGCCGTACCGGGGGGCTGGAAAATCGACGGTAGCAAGACCTGGATTACCAACGCCGTGCATGCCGATGTCATCGTTGTCTACGCGCAGACTCGGGTTGGCGCCGGCGCGGCTGGCATCGCAGCGTTTGCTGTCGATACTCACAAAGCCGGGTTTCACCTTGTTCAGGGCGATGCGATGGGCCCGCTCTCGTCGATGGGAACGGCCGAATTTCGGCTTGATGGTTACCTCTGCGAAGAGGATGAGTTGCTGGCGCCCGCAGGTGAAGCATTCAAGGACATACTGCGCGCCATCAATGGGGCACGTGCCTACGTCGCCGCGATGTGCTGCGGCATGGTCGGTGAATGTCTGCGCGTGGCAAGCGCATTTGGATTGCAGCGGAAAACGTTTGGAAAAAGCTTAATAGCCCACCAGGGCTGGCGCTGGCGCCTGGCAGAGGCCGCCATTGACCTGGAGGCAGCCCAATTGATGGTTGGACACACAGCCTCGCTGATCGATGCCGCAGTGGATGCGCAAAGCGCTTGCGCAAAGACCAAAGTCTTTTCTACCTGCATGGCCCAAAGGCACGTTGCCGCACTGACGCAGGCCATGGGTGCAGAGGGCTTGCGCGAAGACTATCCGTTCGTGCGCCACTTGGCTGCCTCGCAGGTGGCGGGTCTGGTGGATGGTTCGACCGAGATGTTGCTTGAGCGGATCGCCAAAGACTTCAAAACCAGTTGAAGTCGGCGCCGGCGTGCAACTTAATCAGATTTTTCAGAAGGATGAGTGCAATGCGTGTATTTCAAGTTGAGGGTGAGTGGGGCATGGACAACCTCAAGCTGTCACAGCGGCCGGACCCGGTTGCGGGACCAGGGCAGGTGCTTGTGCGCATGAAGGCGTCGTCGCTCAACTACCGTGATCTGGTGGTGCCTGAGCGCGGTTACGGCAGCTTCACGGGTACTTTGCCCTTGATCCCTATCTCAGACGGCATGGGCGTGGTGTGCGATGTTGGCGCTGGCGTGCGTCGGGTGGCGGTCGGTGACCGGGTATGTCCGACCTATTTTCAGAATTGGACTGGCGGTGAGCCAGACCTTGAACGGCTAACGCAGTCCTTGGGTGGCCCGATTGACGGCACGATGGCCGACATCATGTGCTTGTCCGAGCAGGGCTTGGTGAAGGTGCCTGATTACCTGAGCGACGTCGAAGCAGCGACTTTGCCTTGTGCTGCGCTTACCGCCTGGAGCGCCTTAAGCACTTTGAACAGCATCAAAGCTGGCGACCGCGTTCTGATCCAGGGCTGCGGTGGTGTGGCGTTGTTCGCACTGCAGTTCGCCCGCTTGCTGGGCGCGCACGTCACGGTGATTACGTCCAGCGAAGAACGGATGCAGCGGGTTCGCCAATTGGGCGCGGACGCGGTGATCAACTACCGAACTGTGCCAGAGTGGGCCAAGGCAACGCGGGACATCACTCTGGGCCGTGGCTATGACCTGATTGTCGAACTGGGTGGCGAGAAAACCTTGCCTCAGTCCCTGCGCTGCATTCGTCCGGGTGGAACGCTCGCGATGATCGGCATTCTTTCCGGGACTTCGATGGCGACCTCACTGGGGCTCATCATCACGCGCCAGGTGCGCCTGCAAGGCATCACCGTGGGTCACCGCGACGGCTTCGAGGCCATGCTTCGGGCCATGGACCAGCACAAGGTCAAGCCGATCGTGGACCGAAGCTTTGCGTTTGACGAACTGAAGGAGGCCATGGCTTACCTCAAGAGTGGCGCCCAGTTTGGCAAGGTGTGCATTGCACACTAGTTCCCGCGAAAAACGCAGCAAAGGTAGTCATGCTTCTTCCGATTGATGTTGGCGCCCAAGACCCATCGAAGATAGCGTTTCAGATGTGCGAAACCGGTGAGCAAGTTACCTACGCACAACTCGACGCCCGCGCAAATCAGGTCGCACAAGTGTTGCGCTCTTGCGGCGTCGGCCCGGGCGATCATGTTGCGATTCTCGTGAAGAATCATCGCCGCTTCCTGGAAGCCTGCTTTGGCATGGACCGCTGCGGTGTTTACTACACAACAATCAGCACCCGCTTGAACGCTGATGAAGTCGCCTACATCGTGGCGGATTGCTCGGCGAAGGTCCTGTTGGTCTCGTCTGATATCGAGGAAGTGGCAGCGCCACTGCGCGCTTTGCTGCCAGCTCATGTCCGCTGTTTCAGCGTTGGCCCGAGCCTGCCTGGTTTCTCGAGTTGGGAGGATGTGGTTGACAGTGCCTCAACGCTGCCTATCGCCGACCAGACTCAGGGCCTGGACATGCTCTATTCATCTGGCACTACGGGTCGGCCCAAGGGGGTCAAGTGGCCTATGACCCGTGCGCCGGCCGGGCACAAGACCATGCTGGTCAACCTGCTGCAACCACTGTTCGGCTACGGACCTGACTGCCGCTATCTGTCGCCCGCACCGCTCTATCACGCTGCACCGCTACGCCATTGCATGACCGTTATCAAGTTGGGAGGAACTGTTTTTGTGATGTCGAGCTTTGATGCGAAGCGGTCGCTGGAATTGATAGAAGCGCATCAAATAACCCACAGTCAGTGGGTGCCCACGATGTTTGTTCGTCTGCTCAAACTGGCACCAGAAGAGCGAGCGCGCTTTGACGTCTCCTCTCTGCAGGTTGTTGTGCATGCGGCCGCACCATGTCCAGTTGATGTCAAGGAACAAATGTTGGCGTGGTGGGGGCCAATCATCAAGGAATATTACGCCGGCACAGAAAATAACGGTTTTTGCTCGATCACGTCCGAAGAGTGGTCTCGCCACAAGGGATCTGTTGGTCCTGCAACCCAGGGCAAACTGCATATTTGTGACGAGGACGGAACTGAACTCTCGGTAGGAGAAACAGGTTTGGTGTACTTTTCTGATGGCCCGGTCTTCACCTATCACAACGACCCTGAAAGAACCGCGCAGTCCAGGAATTCCAAGGGCTGGACCACCCTGGGTGATATTGGTCGCATGGACGGCGATGGATTCCTCTACCTGGTTGACCGACGCGCTTTTATGATCATCTCGGGGGGAGTCAATATTTACCCGCAGGAAGCGGAAAACATCTTGATAGGCCACCCCAAGGTGCTGGATGTCGCCGTTATTGGCGTCCCAAATGAAGACTTCGGTGAGGAAGTCAAGGCTGTGGTTCAGCCGGTTCATGTGGGTGACATCGGCCCCGAGCTCGAACAAGAGTTGATTGAATATTGCAAACAGCGACTGGCCTCATTCAAGTGCCCGAGAACAGTCGACTTCGATTCCGAATTACCGCGGCACGCCACCGGCAAGCTCTATAAGAAAATTGTTCGGGATCGATACTGGCAAAAGCCAGGTGAATGACTCCGTCAATGAACTGACCTCCTGGATATTGACCCTGCGCAACTGTCAACCAACTAAGTGCAACCAAAATGCGAGCGACAGAAAGAGAGGTCGCTGCCATTCGCGTAACACCCGATTGGGGTACAAAATCCTTTGGAGGGGAACGGGCCGTGAGTGCCTACGTAATATTCGACGTTGAAATCCGCGGCTCGGCGAGGTATCAGGGCATCAAGTCTATCCGTGACGAATGCAGTTCTGCCCATCTGGTCAGCGTCGAAGGACTGTGAACATGAATCCCGACAAGCCGACAAAATACGTCGCGGCAGATCCGCAACCGGGATTCGCGCAGTACCGCGATCGCAAGCGCTGGTGGTGGCTGCTATCCGTTGTCTTTCCGCTGTTGCCATTTGCTGGCATGGCTGCACACGCTGCCAGCGGTGCGCAGATCGCACTTGGCTTGCCGCTGCTGATCAGCTATGGCCTCATGCCCCTGCTCGATTTCCTGATCGGTGAAGACGAAAGCAATCCGCCAGAAGCGATCGTTCCTCAGTTGGAGGAAGACCGCTACTACCGCTGGCTCACCTGGGCCACGGTGCCACTGCACTATCTGGCCTTGGTAGGCTGCGCCTGGTGGGTCGGCACCCATTCGCTGTCATGGTGGGCTGTGCTGTTGTTTGCCTATGTGGCAGGGACCGATTCCGGGCTTGGTTTGAACACCGGCCATGAGCTGGGACACAAAAACAATCCCATCGAACAGTGGCTGGCGCGTCTCGTGCTGGCAGTACCCGCTTACGGCCATTTCACCGTTGAACACGTGCGTGGACACCACCGCTGGGTCTCTACGCCAGAAGATCACGCCAGCGCACGCATGGGCGAGAGTATCTATCGATTCGCTCTGCGTGAATTGCCCGGAGGCATCCACCGCGCCTGGCAAATCGAGAAAGATCGACTGGCTCGGAAAAAGCGATCTGCATGGAGCCTGCGCAACACGATGTTGCAGTCGTACGCCATAACGGCCGTGCTACAGATCGGGTTGATTTTTGCATTCGGCTGGGTGATGCTGCCGTTCCTCGCGGTGCACAACCTGGTCGCCTGGTGGCAGCTCACCTCCGCCAACTATGTCGAGCACTACGGGCTGCTGAGGGCACGTCTGCCCAACGGCCACTATGAAGCGCCACAGCCACACCATTCATGGAACGCCAATCATCTGGTAACGAACCTCGCCACCTTCCATTTGCAGCGGCACTCGGATCACCACGCCCATCCGTTGCGCCGCTACCAATCGCTGCGGCATTTCGAGAAACTGCCGCAACTGCCCAGCGGCTACTTCGGCATGTTTCCGCTTGCCTATGTGCCCGCTTTGTGGTTCAAGGTGATGGATCCCCGCTTGCTGGCGCTAGCACACGTACGGGGAGATCTGAGCCGCGTCAATGTCGATCCACGTCGACGCGAGAAGATCTATGCGCGGTATGGGAAGCCTTGATTGCGCCGCAACCTGGTTTGCTGTTGTTCAGAGCTTTGTCGCACATTGTTGACATTCATCGGCGGCGGGTGGCCTGCAGTGAATCGAGATTTCCGCAATCGGCGACAGGCTTAACCCCGCCCACATCCGAGAAGCCGGGTCACCGACAACATGGGTTGCGGATGAATGGTCCGGAATTCTGTAAGCCCGATGGGTACTTGCTGCGTGGCGGTGAAGAGTTCTGATTCGAGCGAAAATTGGAGATCGAAAGGGTAAACACAATGCAAACACGCCAGCTTGGTAGATCCGACCTTCACGTTTCCATGCAGGGGCTCGGCTGTATGGGGATGTCTGAGTTTTACAGCGGGCGCGATGATGCCATGTCTGTTGCCACCATCCACCGCGCGCTTGATCTCGGCGTCAATTTTCTTGACACCGCCGATATGTACGGGGTCGGGAGGAACGAGGTGCTGGTTGGCAAAGCCATAGCCGACCGGCGCGAGGGCGTCATCCTGGCAACCAAATTCGGGAACATGCGCGGTGAAGACGGTTCATTTAAGGGTGTCAATGGCCGCCCGGACTATGTGCGTGCCTGCTGTGATGCCAGCCTTAAACGTCTGGGCGTCGAGGTCATCGATTTGTATTACCAGCACCGCGTGGACCCCAACGTACCGATCGAAGACACGGTTGGTGCCATGGCCGAATTGGTGCGGGTCGGCAAGGTGCGTTACATCGGACTGTCCGAGGCCGCTGCACGCACCGTTGAACGCGCGCATGCAGTGCATCCCATCACGGCCTTGCAAACAGAATACTCGCTCTGGAGTCGTGAACCGGAAGCAGAACTGCTTTCGACCGTCCGCTCATTGGGCATCGGCTTTGTTGCTTACAGTCCCTTGGGTCGCGGATTCTTGACTGGATCGTTCAAGACGCCAGATGACTTTGCGCCGGACGACTATCGTCGGCACGCGCCCCGATTTCAGGGTGAGAATTTTCAGAAGAATTTGGCCTTGGTCAAAGAAGTGCAAGCCATCGCTGACAGCTTGGGCTGCACGGCAGCGCAACTGGCCCTCGCTTGGGTCATGGCGCAAGGCCCTGATGTTGTTCCCATCCCCGGCACCAAACGCATCCCCTTGCTTGAGCAAAACATCGCGGCCAGCGATCTCGTGCTTTCTTCAGAAACCTTGGCGCGCTTGAACTTGGCGATGCCTGCAGGTGTTGCCGCAGGGCAGCGTTATGCACCCGTGTCAATGAAGGCCGTCAACCTCTGACCGGTGACCGCGAGCGACGGGCTTTCATCTTCCTGACTGTCTGCTTTCGATCAATCAACCTCTCATTGTCTTCGGGCGCCTGCCGCTGGCCCGCCTTACCGCCCCAACCTGATCAAATTTGCCGACAACGCCGTGCCGCAGATGATGATAGCCGCGCACAGCAGCATCCACGCCGAGACCGCTTCGTGCAGGAACAGTACGCCGTAGATGACGGCAAATACTGGCACCAGAAAGGTCACGGTCAGGGACCGCGCCGGGCCGACGTTCTCAATCAGCCGGAAGTACAGGATGTAGGCCAGTCCGGTGCAAAGCACACCGACCCAGACCAGGGACAGCCAGGCGGTGGCGCTTGGCATGCGCTGCGGCCACAGCCACAGGGCGGGTAGCGCCAGCCCCACGGTGGCGCCGAGCTGGCTGCCGGTGGCGGTTACCAGCGCGGGCAGGCCGCCGAGGTAGCGCTTGGTGTAGCTCGCGGCAATGCCGTAGCACAGCGTTGCCAGCAGGCAGGCCAGCACCGCCCAGCCGCTGGACAGGCCGGAAGCGTCGGGTTTGAAGCTCGCCTTGTCCCAGGCCAGCAAGGCAACGCCAAGAAAGCCGATCAGTAGGCCCAGTATGCGCAAGCCGCCGGGCCGATCCTTCAGCCAGACCCACGCAATCAGCGCGCCAAACAACGGTACCGTCGCGTTCAGGATCGCCGACAGCCCGGTCGTAATCGACAGCAGAGCATAGGCGAAACAGGCAAACGGAATGGCCGAGTTCAGGACGCCGACCAGGAACACTTTCTTCCAGTGGCGTGCCAATTGCGGACCCAGGCCGCGCCAGAGCAGGATCGGAAGAAGAAAAAGCGAGGCGATCAGCACGCGCACACCGGCGGTGGGCAAGGCGCCAAACTCAAGCACACCAAAGCGTGTGAACAAAAAGGACGAACCCCACAGCGCGCCGAGCAGCACGAAGTCGCTGCGCCAGGCAATTGTTTTGGACGATGGTGAGTTCAAAGCGTGCCTTGCCGTTGCTCTTGTTTGGGGTCGAATTTGAAGCTTGCGCCTTCGAGCCGCAGCAGGGCGATTTTGCGCTCCATTCCACCGGCGTAGCCAGTCAGCGACTGGTCGGCGCCAAGGACGCGGTGGCACGGCACGATGATGCCCAGCGGGTTGCGCCCGACGGCAGCACCGACGGCACGCACCGCAGCGGGTTTGCCGATGGCAGCACTCAGTGCGCCGTAGCTCACCGTGGTGCCGTAGGGAATGCGCAGCAGCTCGCGCCAGACCGCTTGCTGAAACTCGGTGCCGCCGCCAAACGAGAGCGGCACGTCAAACGTGGTGCGGCGCCGGGCAAAGTACTCGGCCAATTCCCGCCGGGCCTGTTGCAACACCGGGTGCTCGCTGACCTGGGGCCAGTTGTGGGTCTCGGGCTGGTGGCTTTGGCCGTCAAACCACGCACCTACCAGTTTGTCGGCATCGACTGCCAGAATCATCTGTCCGAGCGGGCTGGCATAGTGGGCTTGCGCCGTGGAAGCCGGGAATTTCATATTAAACGTCCTTGCAAGTATCGTGGAATAAGCGTGAGTAGCTATCTAATTCATAGCTGGTTGACGACTCTTGCGAGTCGGCTCTGGCGCCAGCGCGGCCCAGGCCCGTAGCACCGCGTAGCTGCGCCACGGCTGCCACGCCCGGGACGCATCCAGCGCCGCCTTCGCCGGGTTTTTGCAGTCACGCACGCCCAGCGCTTTTTGCAGCGCGACATCGCCCGCCGGAAAAGCATCGGGCCAGCGCAGCGCGCGCATCGCGATGTATTGCGCGGTCCAGTCACCGACGCCGGGCAACTCGCGCAGGCGCGCCATCGTGCTGGCGACGTCGACGCAACTGTGCAGTTGAACGCGCTGCTCGAGCACGGCGCGGGCAATAGCCTGGATGGCAACTTGGCGCTGTCTGACGATGCCCAACGCGCCGAGTTGGTCGCCGCTGGCTGCGACCAGTGTCCGCGGTGACGGAAACAGCCGATCAAGCCCGGGGACCGGACTGGCCAGAGGCTCACCAAACTTCTGAACCAGACGCGAGGTCAGAGTGCGCGCTGCAGCGACGCTGACTTGCTGGCCCAGCACGGCACGCACCGCCAGTGTGAAGCCATCGAGCGTGCCGGGTACGCGCAAACCGTCTCCCTGCGCAAAGCGCTCATGCAGCACGGCGTTGATGGCGCGCGGATCAGCATCGAGGTCGAGCATGGCGCGCACACGCGCCATCACCCATGGCAGGACTTCACGCAACGAATCGCTGACCTGCAGATCCAACCGGTGCCCGGTGGCGTCAAAGCGCGCCTGCAGCCAGCCCTTGCAAATGCTCTGGCCGAACGGCACGGTCAGCGTGCTGCTGATGCTTTGCTCATCGACCGACAGCGTGACTTGCTCGACGCCCGCGATTTGCCGCGTTGCAAAGAACTGCAGCATCGCGCCGACGTCATACGGCGGCCGATACGCCAGTCTGACATGGATGCCAGCGCCCTGCGCACGGGCTGCAACGCCCGCGGCGGTGTGCCGCAACTGGCTTGGGTTGAGCCCGTAATGGTGGGCGAACGCCGCGTTGAAGCGGCGCACGCTGGCAAAGCCGCTGAGCCCAGCGACCTGCGTCACGGCCAGCGCGGTGTCGGTCAACAGTTGTTTGGCGCACAGCAGGCGCCGGGTCTGCAGGTATTGCAGCGGCGAGACGCCAAAGCCCGCCTCGAAGATGCGGCGCAGATGGCGGTCGCTCACGCCAAGGCGCTGCGCCAGTCGCACCATCGTCGGTCCGCCCTGACCCCATGCCTCGGGTGTGTCGAGTAGTTCGGCGGCCTGCTGCGCGAGAATGCCCGCTGCGTCCTGGATCGACCACGCGGGGCGCTGCAGCGGCGAGGTGTGCGCAGCTGTGCGCGGTGCCAGCTCCGGACGACAGCGCAGACAGGGTCGAAACCCGGCCCGTTCGGCCTGCGCTGCGTGGTCAAAGAAGCGGCAGTTCTCGCGCTTGGGCGTGCGCACACGGCAAACCGGGCGGCAATAGATGCCGGTCGAGGTGACGCCGGTGAAGAAGCAGCCGTCAAAGCGCGCGTCCCTGGACTTCAACGCAAGGTAGCTGGCGTCATCCTGAGCAGCGGCGTGGGGCGAAGTCATGCGAGCGATGATACGCGCCAGACGAGCTCAAACCAGCCGTTTTCGGACCTGTGCGTGGGCAGGGTCTGCGCCTACAATCCGAGGCACAAATCCAGGCTCGCCGACTATCTATGGGGACACAGTCATGCAATTGAACGCTGCCATTTTCAAGGCGTACGACATTCGCGGGATTGTTCCCACGACCATTGACGCGTCCGTGGCCGAAGCGCTCGGACGTGCGTTTGGCGCCGCGGCATGGTCCGAGGGCGAACGTTGCGTCGCCGTTGGACGCGATGGCCGTCTGAGCGGCGCGATGCTGGCCGAAGCGCTGATCCGAGGTCTGGTCGGCGCCGGCATGGAAGTGATCGACGTTGGCCGCGTGACCACGCCGATGCTTTATTTTGCGGCTCATACGCTGTGCAAGAGTGGCATCCAGATCACTGGCAGTCACAACCCCAAGGACTACAACGGGTTCAAGATGGTGCTTGCCGGTCGCGCCATTTACGGCCAGGAGATCCAGGCGCTACAGTGCACGATGCAGGACGAATCTGCCGTGCTTCGCCCCGGCGGCAAGGTGCGCAGCGCCGACGTGTTTGAAGCGTACCGCCAGCGCATCGTCGGCGACATCAAACTGGCCCGGCCGATGAAGATCGTCGTCGACTCCGGCAATGGCGTTGCCGGAGCCTCGGCCCCGGCCATCCTGCGCGCCATGGGCTGCGAAGTGAGCGAACTCTTCAGCGAGGTCGACGGCAACTTCCCGAACCATCACCCGGACCCGAGCAAGCCCGAGAACCTGCGTGATCTGATCGCTGCGCTCAAGGCCGGTGACGCCGAATTGGGCCTGGCCTTTGATGGCGATGGCGACCGCCTGGGCATCATCACCCGGGAGGGCAACAACATCTACCCGGATCGCCAGATGATGCTGTTTGCGCGCGATGTGCTCAGTCGCATCCCCGGCGGCACGATCGTGTTTGACGTGAAGTGTTCGCAGCGCCTGGCCCCAGCCATCGAGGCCGCAGGCGGCAAGCCCTTGATGTTCAAGACCGGGCATTCGCTGATCAAGGCGGAGATGAAAAGAATCGGCTCGCCGCTGGGCGGCGAGATGAGCGGGCACATCTTCTTCAAGGAACGCTGGTTCGGTTTTGACGATGGCACGTATGCGGCGGGCCGACTGCTCGAAATCCTGAGTCGCTCCCCGGATGCCAGCGCCGTGCTCGACGCGCTGCCAAGCAGCTTTTCCACGCCCGAATTGAATGTCAAGTGCGCCGAGGGCGAGCCGCACGCGCTGGTGGCGCAACTGGTCGCCGGTGCCAGCTTTGCTGCTCCAGCCGTGGTGAACACGATCGACGGTCTGCGCGTGGACTGGCCCGACGGCTTTGGCCTGATCCGCGCCTCCAACACGACGCCGGTGCTGGTGCTGCGTTTTGAGGGGCAGACGACGGCGGCGCTGCAACGCATTGAGAGCCAGATGCTGGCTCTGCTGCGCACGGTCAAACCCGAGGCGACGATTGACAAGGCGGCGCATTGATCTGCGCCACCGGGCGGCCACTTGCGAGGGTACCGGCTTGAAGATATTGATTGTCAAGCTGTCTTCCCTCGGCGATGTGGTGCATGCCATGCCAGCGGTTGCGGACCTGCGCCGTGCCTTTCCGAAGGCGCAGATTGACTGGGTCGTCGAGCATGATTTCGCGTCGCTGGTACGCCGCTGCGACGGCGTGCAGCGGGTCATTGCCTGCGAGTTGCGGCGCTGGCGGCGCGCGCCGTGGAGCGGGGCCACGCGCGCTGCCTGGGGTGTCTTCAAGGCCGAGTTGCAGCACGAGGCGTACGACGCGGTGATCGATTTGCAGGGCCTGACCAAATCCGCGCTGATCGCCTGGCTGGCGCGACTCGCGCCCGAAGGCACTCGTTTCGGTCTGGCGAACCGGACCGAGGGATCGAGCTTTGAGGCGCCTGCACGCTGGTTGGCACGCGAGGCGATCACGGTGCCGGTGCACATTCACGCCGTCACTCGCGCGCGCGAACTGTGCGCGCGCGCGTTCGGGTACGAGATCCATGGTCTTGGGTCATTTGGGCTGCTAGCGCCCGTGGATAAAGCGCAGGCAGCTATACAAAACGTAGCAGATGCAAAGTCAACAAGGGCTCCGGTAGTGTTTGTTCACGGCACCTCGCGCGCTGACAAGCAGTGGCCCACCCTCGCGTGGGTCGAGTTGGGCCAGCGTTTCGCGCAGCAGGGGCGTACCGTGGCGCTGACGCACGGCAACGACGCCGAGCAAGCACGCGCCCATCAAATCGCCGGGCAAATCCCTGGTGCCAGCGTCTGGCCGCGCCTGCAACTCGACGCGATGTGCGACGCCATGGCGCGCTGTGCCGGTGTCATTGGCGTCGACAGCGGCCTGAGCCACATCGCCGTTGCGCTTGACTTGCCTCATGTGCAGATCTACAACCTCGATACCGCCTGGCGCACCGGGCCGCAATGTGCAGCGCATCAGCGCAGCGTGTTCGCGCAGCCTGCGCCCTCGGTCGCCGCGGTCTGGCAGGGCTGGCTGGCGGTAGCGGGCGACCAGGCGTTGCCATGACGCGACTGTTGTACACGTTTTTGCTGACCTTGCTGCGCCCGCTGCTGCGGCTCAAACTGACCCGCCGTGGCGCGCACGAACCCGGCTACCTGCAGGCGGTGCAGGAGCGCTTCGGACATTACGCTTCCCCGGCGCAGCGCCCGCACGCCAACACAATCTGGGTGCACGCCGTCTCGCTGGGAGAGACCCGGGCTGCCGCCGTGCTGATCGAGGCGCTGCGCGAGCGCTTTACCGACATGCGCCTGCTGCTCACGCATAGCACGGCCACAGGCCGCACCGAAGGCGAGCGAATATTGCGCGAGGGCGACTGCCAGGCATGGCTGCCGTGGGATGTGCCCAGCGCAGTGCGGGCATTTCTGGACCATTTTGAACCACGCATCGGCATCCTGATGGAAACCGAGATCTGGCCGAACCTGACCGAAATCTGCGCGCGCCGCGGCCTGCCGCTGGTACTGGCGAACGCGCGGCTGAGTGAAAAGTCGCTGCGCTGGGCGCAACGCCTGTCCTGGCTGGCGCGCCCGGCGTATCAAAGCCTGGCCGCCGTCTGGGCGCAAACCCAGCCCGACGCACAGCGTTTGCGTGCGCTCGGGGCCAACGTGCAGGGGGTGTTTGGCAACGTCAAGTTCGACGCCACGCCGCAGGCCGAACAGTTGGCGTGCGGACGCCAGTGGCGCGAATCGATCGGGCGAGCGGTCGTCATGTTTGCGAGCTCGCGCGACGAGGAAGAGCTCGCGCTGCTTCAACTGTTGATGACAAAACGTTCCGGAACGCCTGTCAGTCAAGCGCAAGCTGCTATGAATAGGGTAGCAACAGAGGTTCAGTGGCTGCTCGTGCCGCGCCATCCTCAGCGTTTTGACCAGGTTGCCTCGCTGATCGGACAGTGCGGATTTGGCCTGTCGCGGCGCAGCCAATGGGTCGATGGGCCGCCGTCGCAATCGGGGTCGGCGCCGCCGACCATCTGGCTGGGTGACTCGTTGGGCGAGATGGCGCAGTACTACGCGCTGGCCGATCTGGCGCTGCTGGGGGAAGCTTTGAGCCGCTGGGCGGGCAAAACCTGATCGAAGCCGCCGCGTGCGCTTGCCCCGTGGTGATGGGACCACATACCTTCAATTTTGCCGACGCGGCCGACCTGGCGCAGGCTGCCGGGGCGGCGTTTCGGGTGGCCGACATGGCGCAGGCGGTGCAGCTTGCCGTGGAGCTGGCGCACGACGCGCCGGCCTTGCAGGCCGCGCGCGCGGCGGCGCAGAGTTTTGCCGGCACGCACCAAGGCGCCACCGCGCGCCTTTGCAACGCGATCGAGGCGTTTCTTACTTCACCAGCAAAGCGTTGACGCCTTGCAGGTCTTGGGCGGTGAGCGTGCCATTGGCCTGGCGCAGCTTCAGAGAGCCGAGCAGCACGTCGTAGCGGGCCTTGGCCAGTTTGGCCCTGGTATCGAACAGTTGGCTTTGCGAGTTCAGGACATCGATGTTGATGCGCACACCCACCTCGTAACCAAGTTTGTTGGCGTCCAGGGCGCTTTGACTCGATGCCTGCGCCGCTTCCAGTGCACGGACCTGTCCCAGACCGGAGATGACGCCGAAGTAAGCGGTACGCGTGCCCTGGGCCACCGCGCGTTTGCTGGTTTCCAGATCGTTGCGTGCCTTGTCTTCAAGGGCAAGGGTTTCGCGAATGCGGTTCTGGGTCGAAAAACCGGCGAACAGCGGCAGGTTGAAGCTCAGGTTAAGAGAGCCGGCGTTGACGCGCGAACCCACGCCCACGGAACTGCTGCCGTCCTGATTGTTGATCACGCTGTAGCTCGCGCTCAGGTCCAGGGTGGGCTTGTGGCCGGCCTGGGCCTTGCGGGTCTCGAGCTCGGCAATCTCAAGCCCGATCCGGGCCTGACGGATGATCGGGTGTGCGGTCTCGGACTGCGCCACCCAGGAGCTGACATCGGCGGGCGTTGGCTCGGGCAGCACCGGCGGCTGCGCCAGTGCTTTGGGCTGGGCCTCGGTCTTTCCCACCAGTTGGTCGAGTGCAATCTTCTTGACGCGCAGGTCATTCTCGGCCGCTATTTCCTGCGCGATCACCAGGTCGTAGCGGGCCTGCGCTTCGCGCGTGTCGGTGATGGTGGACGTGCCGACCTCAAAATTGCGCTTGGCCGAAGCCAACTGCTCGGCCACGGCGGTTTTTTGAGCCTGCACAACCGCCAGGTTGTCCTGGGCTGTGAGCACGTCAAAGTAGCCCTGACTGACCCGCACGATCAGGTCCTGATCGGCGCTGGCAAGCTGCGCCTGAGCCAGATCGATCTGCTTGAGGCCCTGCTTGTAGCCAATCAGGTTGGCCGGACGGTACAGAGGTTGCGACGCACTAAGCGTTGCCGACTCCGTGCCGTACGCGCGATTGCTCGCCGGTCCGATGTCCGGCGTGACGTCCTGCGTGGAGCGCGACATTGCGAGGTTCAGATTGGCGCTGGGCAATATCGCGGCCTTGGCCTGGTCCGCCTTGGCCAGCGTCGCGTCGTACTGTGACTTTGCCGACTGGTACGAAGCGTCATATCCGCGCGCCGACTCGTATAGATCGATCAGACTTTGTGCGCGCACCGGCGCGGCGAAGGCGGCGCCCAGGGCGACACCAAGGGATAACAGACGAAACGTTTTCATGTTGGTTCTCGGGGTAGTATCGGCGCGCTCGCGCGCGCCAGCAGCGGGTGTCAAAAACGAAACTGTGAGGGTTCGGCAAAATTGAGCAGGCGCGCCGCCACCGTGTCCCACGGCTGACTGGTTTCGTAGTCGCCCTGGCTGGTGCGCTTGACGACAGTCATGCGCATCATCGGTTCTTCGCCCACAATCGCCAGCAAGCGGCCGCCGACCTTGAGCTGAGCGAGCAGGGCTGGTGGGACTTCAGCGACCGAACCGCTGAGAACGATTACGTCAAACGGGCTGTCGGCGCCCGCGCCTTGGGCTCCGTCGGCGTGGCGCACTTCGGCGTTGTGGATGCCGGCCTTTTGCAGATTTGCGCGCGCAAGCTGTGCGAGTTCGGTATGGATTTCGAGCGAGATCACACGTTGCGCGCGGTGCGCGAGCAAGGCGGCGAAGTAGCCCGAGCCGGCGCCAATTTCAAGCACTTTCTCGTGCTTTTGCACTGCGGCATCCTGCAGCAAGCGCGCTTCCACGCGTGGCGCGAGCATGCTCTGGCCGTGGCCCAGGGGAATTTCCATGTCGACAAACGTCAAGGCCTTGTGCGCCAGCGGCACGAAGTCCTCGCGCCGAACCACCGACAGCAGGTGCAGTACCTGATCGTCCAGAACGTTCCATGGACGAATTTGCTGTTCGATCATGTTGAAGCGGGCTTGTTCAAAATTCATTTAGGTACTCCTGGGGGTATATTAACCGATTTTCCAAAATTTTACCTGCTGGCACTTTTTGCTCCGCTCCAGCGTCGGGTCAGCCACTGCGAGAGGTCGTCCATGTAGCAGTAGACCACGGGCACAACCACCAGGGTCAGCAGGGATGAAGTGATCACGCCGCCGATCACCGCCTGACCCATGGGCGCGCGCTGCTCCGAGCCTTCGGTCAGGGCGAGTGCCAGCGGCAGCATGCCAAAAATCATGGCCAGGGTGGTCATCAGAATCGGGCGCAGCCGGACTTTGGCTGCCATCAGCAGCGCGGCGTTGCGATCGAGCGCATCGATCGGGCGGCCCTGTGCGTCGACTCCGGGTGTGCGTGCCCGGATCGCAAAGTCCACCAGCAGGATTGCGTTCTTGGTCACCAGGCCCATGAGCATGACGATGCCGATGATCGAAAATATCGACAGGGTGGAGCCAAACGTCAGCAATGCCAGCACGACGCCGATCAGGGTCAGGGGCAGGGCGGTCATCAGGGCCAGCGGCTGGAAGAAGCTCTTGAACTGGCTGGCCAGGATCATGTAGATGAAGACGATCGCAAGGACCAGGGCCGAGACCGCGTAGTCGAAGGATTCGGTCATGTTCTTTGTCGAGCCGCCAAACTGGTAGCGGTAGCCCGGCGGAAACTGGATGGTCCCCAGCGCGGCCTTGATGTCAGCAGAGACTTCACCGGCCGAACGTTGGTAGACGTTGGCGTTGATCGCCACCTCGCGCGTCAGGTCGCGCCGGTTGATCTGGTTCGAGCCGGTGGAGTCGATGACGCTGGCGACCTGATTCAGGCGCACCACGCGCGCGCTGCCGTCGGCATTGGCGCCCAGCGTAAACGCCAGCCGTTGCAAGTCCTGCGCGCTGTTGCGTGCCTGCGATGCCAGGCGCACATTCACGTCATAAGTCTGGTCGTCCGGTGCGCGCCAGTTGCCCACGGTTTGCCCCGCAATCAGGGTTCGCAGCGCGCTGCCGATCTGTCCGATGCCAAGTCCGAGGTCGGACGCTGCGTCACGTCTGACCACCACTTCAAGCGTTGGTTTGTTCGCCTTGACGCTGGAGTCGAGGTCGACCAGACCCGCAATCGGTTGGACCTTTTCCATAACCAGTTTGGCGATCCGCTCAAGCTCGGCCTGATCCGGACCCTGCAGGGAAAACTCGATCTGCTTTTGGCCACCAACCGGATCCATCAACCCGACATGGGTGACCGTGATGCCAGCGACTTGCTTGAGGCGTTCGCGCAGTTCCGACGACAATTGAGCCACCGAGCGTTTGCGCAGTTTGTGCTCGACCAGCCGTATGTAGAAGCTCGCGTAACTCTTTCCGGTAGCACTGCCGGTGTTGATCGTCGCCAGCGAGTACTTGACCTCGGGGTAGCTGCGCAACGTGGCCTCGACCTGTTTGACCTTGGCTTCGGTCACCTCGATGGACGATCCCATCGGTGTGTAAAAGTTGAGCCAGGTTTCTGAATAATCAGCCTGTGGCACAAATTCGGTACCCAGCAGCGGCACCATCAAGACGCTGGTGACAAAGATGGCCGCCGCCAGAAACAGGGTTTTGAGCTTGTGCACCAGGGCCCAGCTCAGGATACCCTGATAGGCGTTGATCAGCAGGTCGGTGGCGTGATCGAACCAGCCGGTAACGCGGCCGATGGTGCGGTCATACAGGTTGGTCGGGGGGCCGTGCCGGCCATGCGCATCAATGCTTGGGTCGTGCCAGATGCTCGAGAGCATCGGATCGAGCGTGAAGCTGACAAACATCGAAATCAGCACAGCGGCGACGATCGTGATGCCGAACTCGTGGAAGAACTTGCCGATGATGCCACCCATGAAACCGATCGGCAGGAACACGGCCACGATCGACAGCGTTGTGGCCAGCACTGCCAGGCCAATTTCCTGCGTGCCGTCGAGCGCTGCCTGGTACGGGCGCTTGCCCATCTGGACGTGGCGCACGATGTTCTCGCGCACCACGATCGCATCGTCGATGAGCAAGCCCACACACAGGCTCAGCGCCATCAAGGTCACCATGTTGATGGTGAATCCAAAAAGGTTCATGAACAGGAACGTGCCGATCAGGGCGATTGGCAGCGTCAGTCCGGTGATCACCGTCGAGCGCCACGAATTGAGGAAAAGGAACACGATCAAAATGGTCAGCAAGGCGCCTTCGAGCAGGGTCTCGCGCACGTTTTCCACCGCCACCCTGATTTGACGCGAGCCGTCAAAGACCGGCTGCAGGCGCACGGCTGCGGGCAGTTCGGCCTTCATCGCGCCTAGCGCCGCATTCAGGCCGTCGATCACGTCAATCGTGTTTTCATCCTGCGCCTTTTGCACGCTCAGCAGCAGCGTGCGCTGGCCGTCATAGAGGGCGAGACTTTCGGTCTCCTGCGCGCCGTCGACGACCTCGGCGAGCTGGCCCAGGCGCACCGGCGCGCCGCCTTTGCGCGCAACGATGATGTTGGCAAATTCTTCCGGACGCTTGACACGCCCGGCAATTTGCACGACGCGTTCCTGCTCCAGCGACCGAATCGCTCCAAGCGGCAGATCCAGGTTGTCGTTGCGCACCGCGGCGACCACCTGGTCCGGCGTGACGCCAAAGGCTTCCAGCGCGGCGGCTTGAAGGTAGATGTTGATCTCGCGCTTGGTTCCACCAACGACCGTCACCGAGCCCACGCCGCGCACGTTCTCCAGGCGTTTCTTGAGCGTTTGCTCGGCCCAGTTTGTCAATTCGACCGGACCCATCGCCGGTGCCGAAGCCCCCGGCGCCGTCGTCGGCAACACGGCCAGCGACCAGATGGCGCGGCTGGCCGGGTCAAAGCGCAGCACCTTGGGTTCCTTGACTTCGGTACGCAGTGTCGGGCGCAGCAGCGATACTTTTTCGCGCACGTCGTCAGCGGCCTTGCGGCCATTGATATGCAACTGGAATTCAATGATGACGACCGACAGACCTTCGTAGCTGCGCGATGTCAGCGCGTTGATTCCGGCGATCGAGTTCACGCCTTCTTCGATTTTCTTGGTGATTTCGCTTTCGATGATTTCCGGTGAAGCGCCGGGGTACTCGGTGCTGATCACCACAACCGGGAAATCAACGTTGGGAAACTGATCGACTTTCAGCCGCTGGTAGGAGAATGCTCCAAGGACCACGATGGCGAGCATCACCATCGTGGCAAAGACCGGGTTCTTGAGACTGACGCGGGTGAACCACATGGCTATTGGCCGACGGTCGCCGGTGTTGCTGCGGCGCCCAGTTTCACGATCGTGCCAGCGCGCAGCGGGCCCACCGATCCAGCCACGACGAGGGCATTTTCGGTCACGCCTTTGACGCCGACCATCGACTCGCCGTCAAGTTCACCGCGGGCGCCCATTTCCACCGTTTGGTGCGCAACCTGTTGCCCGTTGACGAGCTGAACGTAGGGCTGGGGCTTGTCGGTGCGCACCGCGTTCAGCGGCAGCGCCAGCGCCTGCGTCTGACCGATTGCGATGGTGCCCTGCGCAAACAGACCCTGGCGCAATCCGGCGCCGCTTTCGAGCGCCAGATAGACCATCACCGCGCGACTGCCGACGAGGGCGCTCGGGTTGATCCGCGCCACCGTGGCGCGCACCGGTCTGGTGGAACCTTCCAGTTGCAGCACCGCGTGCTGGCCCACACGGACTTCGAGCGATTCGCTCGCGCTCACGCTGGCTTCGAGCTCGAGTCGGCTCAGGTCGACGATTTCGACAATGCGCGCATCGACGCCGACCCGCTCGCCCGGTTGTGCCAGTCGTTGCGACACGAGCCCGCTGATGGGGGCGCGAAGAACCGTATCGTCGAGCGACTTGATGGCCACGGCGGCGGCGGCGCTGGTCGCCTCGTAGGTGGCTTGCGCCGCCGCCAGACTGGCCGCAGATGTGTCCAGGGCGGTCTTGGAGATGAAGCCCTGCTCGACCAGGGAGCGATTGTTGTTGAAACTGCGCCGCGCAATATCGATCTGGGCTTGCGCCGCGAGCGCCTGTTCCTGCGCCTGGCGCACACGTGCCTGATACTCGCCCGAGTCGACCCGGGCGATGATCTGACCGGCCTTGACCGCGTCGCCTTCGCGCACCGACAGCGCCTGCAACTCGCCGGGCACGCGCGCCTTGACCAGCGCCGTGTTGATCGCCTTGATCTGGCCCGAGATCGCAAGACCCTGTGCCAGGGAGACACTCCTGACCTTGACAACGTCCGCGGCGCTTAGCTCGATGACCGCCTGTGTCGGCTGGGTCGCCAACTTGGCGACCGCTTCCTGTTGCCGCGCGCGCTGCGATAGGGCCCGGAACACGCCCAGCGCCACCGCCCCGATAACAAGGGCGACCAGCGCCCATTTCAACCAGCGTTTCATAACGAGTGAATTCCTTAGCCTGAAGATGAAGAAGTCGGTCGCAAGCGCAGACCGTCAAGAAGGGTTTGCACCTGATTGGTGAGATATTGGTGCGGGTTCAGGGGCCGTGCGCCGTCTGTGTGAAAACAGCTTGTATTGGCGTGCACCAACAACTGCAGAAACAGCATGGGCGCGAGCACGGCGTAAACACCGTATTCGGGGTCGACCGGTCCAAACTCGCCGCGCGCGGCTCCGCGCAGCAGGATGCGGCGAATCAAGTCGTGCGCTGGCTCGATCACTTCGTGCTGGAAAAATGTCGCCAGTTCCGGGAAATTTCTTCCCTCGGTGAGCATCAACTTGGTAATTCCGCAGGCCTTGGAACTGCCCAGTCGCTCCCACCACAGCATCATGCAATGGCGCAGCATGTCGGCCGTGCTGCCCTCAAACGCGTCAAACTGGGCGTTCCACAGCGGAAAGCGTCCGGAGATGTTCTCACGCACGACTGCCTTGAACAGCTCTTCCTTGCTGGAAAAATACAGGAACAAAGTGCCTTTGGAGACTCCGGCATGGCGTGCCACTTCTTCCACGCGGGTGGCCGCGTAGCCCTTCTGGACAAATAGGTCAAGTGCGGCGGCCAGCAGCTCGCCCGGGCGTGCGTCCTTGCGCCTCTCGTGTTTGACCGGCGTCGTCAGTGCGACTTCTTGCATGGGATTTGGGGGAGGGAACGACGCTAATGACTAATGGGTTAGTAGTGTAACTTTGCGTCCTGCCACTGTCAATCGACGCGAGCCTTCGCGGGGCGCGCTGCCCGGTCTGCCGGGAAATCGGACGCGACGCGGTGGTTATTGGTCCTGACGTAACATCGGCGGCCTTGCCGCAAGGCGATTCGCCGAGAGGATTCCGATGTCTGATAGCACGCAAATGATTGTCCTGGGAGGAGGCTGTTTCTGGTGTACGGAAGCGGTTTTCGTTGGCGTCAAGGGGGTGCTCGACGTTCAAAGCGGTTATTGCAACGGGCACGCCGTCGCTCCGAGCTATGAGCAGGTCTGCACTGGCCAGAGTGGGCACAACGAGGTTGTGAAAATCGTTTTTGATCCGCAGCAGATCAGCCTGCGCGAGATTTTGGAGATCTTTTTTGTCATCCATGACCCAACCACCGCCAACCGCCAGGGTGCGGACGTCGGGACGCAGTATCGAAGCGGGATCTATTGCTCGAGCAGCGAGCAGCAGGCGCTGGCCGCGGAGCTCATTCGTGAAATGGACCAGAGCGGGACCTACAGGAGCCCGGTTGTGACTGAAGCGCTGCCGTTGGCCAACTACTGGCCCGCCGAGGAGTACCACCAGGACTATTTCATGAAGAATCCGGATCAGGGGTACTGCCTGGCCGTGGCCGCGCCGAAGGTTGACAAGTTCAGAAGAACTTTCGCGAGACTGGTCAAATAGCGCTGTTGCGCCGGGGAGGCATTGCCCTGGCCTTGCGCTGGGTCAAATCTGGAATTTCGATAGATGGGATCATCGCCGGGTGCCTACGATTCGTGACATTTCCTCCGGCTGGTCGAGCGCGGTCTCACACGTTGTGATCTGGCTGCTTGCCGCGGTGTTACTGGGGGGTGACTGGTGGCAAGCCGTGAGCCAGATCGAGACTGACCGGCAGCGGGTCATCAGGGTTGCCGAGCACGATCTGGTCAACCTCGGGCGCGCCAATCAGGAGCACGCCGTACGCACGTTTGACAGTGTGGACCAGGTGCTGCGACTGATACAGACCCAGTACACCGGGCATCGGGGTCATGTGACGCTCGACACGCTTGGTGCCCAGGGCGCGTTGGACCAGAATATCCTGCGGGACGTCAGCATCATCGACGCGTGGGGCGTGCTGCGTCAAAGCACGCGCGGCAGTTTTGACGTGCTTGATCTCTCCTCGCGGGACTATTTCAAGGCGCACATAGGGTCTGGCGCCGATTCGCTCTTTATTTCGCGTCCCGTGCGCGAAAAAGGGGCCGGCGAGTGGTCCATATACGTATCGCGCCGTGTCACCGACCGGGATGGCGCATTCGCCGGGGTGGTTGTTGCGGTGCTCGACCCGCGCTATTTCACGCGCTTTTACCGTCAGATCGATTTGGGCCCGGGTGGTGTTGTCAGCCTGTTTGGCCTCGACGGGGCCATGCGCGCCCGCAGCAAGGGATCATCCGAGGATTTCGTGACAAGCGTCGCCAACAGCCCTATGTTTGCCTCTCTGGCGCGGGGTGAGCAAACGGCGACGATCACCTTCGGCTCGCTGGTTGACGGGATTGAACGCACTTTCCACTTCAGGAAGCTGCCCGCTTATCCGATGATTTCGGCTGTCGGCATGACCACCGAACATATTCTTGCACCCCATCTGGAGACGCAGATCCCATCTCCTGGGCGAAGCTGCCCTCGTCCACTTTCCTCCTTCTTGCACTGGCGGCGACCGCATCCGCCAACGCGGTCGCCGAGCGGCGTCGTTCTGCCGCGCAGCGCCAGGCCCTCGTGCGGTTGCAGACCTTTACCAATCGTGTACCAGGCCTGGTCTACGAGTACCAGCAGCGCCCCGATGGCAGCTCCTGCTTTCCGTTTGCCAGCGCCGGTATACGTGATCTCTTGCGGCTTCAAGCGCATCAAGTGGTCGACGACGCCACCGCATTTTTTGCGCTGATTCATCCCGATGATCAGGCGACCGTGCGCGCGACGCTGCAGGCATCGGCGCTGGCGTTGACGCCTTGGGAGTGTGAGTACCGGGTGCATTTTGCCGATGGCGCCGTGCGCTGGGTCGCCGGCAAGGCCGTTCCGCAGCGGCTCGATGACGGATCGGTGCGCTGGCACGGCTTTATGTCGGACACCACGGAGCAAAAGCAGGCCGCGGAGAGCCTGCGCATTGCTGCGACAGCGTTTGAGTCCGAGGAAGGTGTCTTTATCACCGACGCGAGCGGCATCATTGTTCGCGTCAATCAGGCCTTTTCACGGATTACCGGCTACCCGGCCGAGGAAGCCTTAGGCAAGACGCCTGGACTGCTCAAATCCGGGCGTCACGACGAAGCGTTTTACGCCCTCATGCGAGCCTCAATCGAGAAGGCAGGCGCCTGGCAGGGCGAAATCTGGAACCGGCGCAAGAACGGCGAAGTCTTCCCGGAGTGGTTGAACATCACCGCCGTCAGGGACGAGAGCGGCGCCGTGACCCACTATGTGTCCTCGCTTTCTGACCTTACCAGGCGCAAGCAAGCCGAGGCGCAAATTCAGAACCTGGCTTTCTATGATCCATTGACGAGCCTGCCGAATCGCCGCCTTTTCATCGACCGGACCAAGCAGGCGCTGGCGAGCAGTGCCCGTCACCACGGCTATGGCGCCTTGCTTTTCATGGATCTGGACCATTTCAAGAATCTGAATGACACCCACGGTCATGCCCGGGGCGACATGCTTTTGCAACTCGCCTCTGCACGGCTCAATCTTTGTCGACGCGAAGGCGATACGGTCGCGCGCCTTGGGGGTGACGAGTTTGTCGCCATGTTGCCCGATCTCGGGGGCGATTTGGCGGAAGCGGCAAGTGGCGCTGAGGTGGTGGCGGCAAAGATGCTCGAGACGCTGCGCCAACCCTACCAACTGGGCGACTTGCTCTACCACGGTAGCGCCAGCATGGGTGTCGCGCTCTTCGGAACGAGCAACGATTCGGTCGACGAGTTGCTAAAGCGCGCTGAACTCGCCCTGTATCAGGCCAAGGACGGCGGGCGCAATACGCTGCGCTTCTTCGACCCGGTGATGCAGGCGGCCATGGTCGAGCGCGCCGAACTCGAAGCGGACCTGCGCACGGGGCTGCAGGAGCATCAGTTCGTGTTGTATTACCAACCACAGGTCAACCAAACCGGAGCCTTGGTGGGCGTCGAAGCGCTGGTGCGCTGGCAGCATCCAAGCCGCGGTCTGATGTTGCCGGCGAGCTACATTCATCTGGCGGAGGAAACTGGTTTGATCCTGCCCTTGGGCCAATGGGTCCTGGCTCAGGCCTGCGCCCAGCTCAAACTCTGGTCGCTTGACGCTGCCACGGCCGGGCTGACCTTGGCGGTCAACGTCAGTGCGGTGCAATTTCACAGCGATACGTTCGTTGCGGATACGCTGGCCACGCTCGCGCAAAGCGGCGCACCACCGAGCCGACTCAAACTCGAGTTGACCGAGAGCCTGATGGTCAAGGACATGGAAGGTGTGATCGAGAAGATGCAGGCGCTCAAGGCAAAAGGCGTGGGCTTTTCGCTCGATGATTTCGGCACCGGCTATTCGTCGCTGAGCTATCTCAAGCGTCTGCCGCTGGACCAGCTAAAGATAGACCAGTCGTTCCTGCACGAGGCGTTGAGCAATCCGAAGGACGCCGCGATCGTCCGGGCCACCGTGGCACTGGGCAAGAGCCTTGGCCTGATGGTGATCGCCGAGGGTGTGGAGACGCGCGCGCAGCGTGACTTTCTCGAGACCGAAGGCTGTCACCACTATCAGGGCTTCTACTTTGGTCATCCGGGCCCTCTGGCCGAACTCGCGCCCTTTCTTGCCGTCCAAAACACGGCATGAGTAGCACCGTTGCATCGTCGCTGTTTCCGGTCGTCCTGCTAATTGCTATTGGTTTTGTAGCTGGCCGTGCAGGCTGGATAAGGCCTGCGGCTACGAAAGATCTGTCAAATCTGGTGTTCATGGTGCTCACGCCGGCGCTGCTGTTTCGCTCGATGAGCGCAGTGCGCCTCGAACAGCTCGATTTCGGGCCGATCGGCATTTACCTTGCTGCGACGATGCTGCTGTATGGCATCGTGTTGCTCTGGCGCGGAATGACCCGGCGCACCGCTGTGCTGGCGCTGGCGATGACCTACGGCAACAACGTGATGATTGGTGTGCCGCTGGTTGGCCTCGCATATGGTCGGGACGGATTGGTGATCTTGTTGACTCTGATTTCAGTGCATGCCCTGGTGTTATTGACTTTGGCCACGGTCGTACTCGAAATAGCCGTTGCGCGCGAGCACGCTGGCAGCGCTGCGGGCGCTGCTGGGCGCGATCTATGGCGCACCGCGCTCCGTGCCGTGCGCAACGGCATCATTCACCCGGTGCCGCTGCCGATCATCGCCGGCTTGCTGTTTGCCGGCGTCGGCGGCACCTTGCCAGCGGTCGTCGATCAGCCCCTGCAACTGCTGGGCAATGCTTTTGGCCCGATGGCGTTGCTGCTCGTTGGGCTGACGCTAACGCGCGTGCAAATTGGCACACACCTGCGCGGCGCGTTGGCGCTGACGGTCATGAAGAACCTGGCCCTGCCCGTGATCGTCGCCGCACTGAGCTGGTTGTTGGGTCTGCGCGGGTTGGCCCTGAGCGTCATGGTCATGGCCGCTGCGATGCCCATGGGCGCCAACGTCTTCATGTTCTCGCAGCGCTACGAGGTTGCCGAGGAACTCGTGACCGCAGGCATGGCGGTATCGACCATGCTCGGCCTGGCAACGATTTCGCTGGTGATGGCTCTGCTTGGTCGCGCCTGAGGGCTGCCCGTTGACGGCTCAAGGCGCCAACCGCTCGCGGCACCAGCGCGCTGAGGCATCCTCGGACTCGGTAGCCGCACGATTGAGCGTGTAGCGCAGGCGGTCGTGCAAGCGGCTCTTGCGGCCTTGCCAGAACTCCCAGACGTCGGGCTGCAGACGGTAGCCGCCCCAGTGCGCAGGCCGTGGCGGCTGCAGCGCGAATCTGGCAGCGCATTTTGCAACGTTGGCCAACAACACGGCGCGCCCAGCGATCACCTGGCTCTGCGGTGAGGCCCAGGCGCCGATGCGCGAATCCAGTGGTCGGCTCAGAAAATAATCGTCACTTTCTGCCTCGCTGATCTTTTCCACAAGACCTTCGATGCGCACCACGCGTTCGAGTTCGACCCAGTGAAACTGCAACGCTGCCAACGGATTGCCGGCGAGTTCGCACCCCTTGCGGCTTTCGTAATTGGTAAACCAGGTGATGCCGCGCTGGTCAAGGCCCTTGATCAACACGATCCTTGTGCTCGGTCGCAGATTGCCCGCTACCGTGGCCAGTGTCATGGCGTTGGGTTCGGGCACCTGCGCTGAGATTGCTTCCTGCAGCCATCGTTCGAACTGCCTTAGCGGGTCGGCGTGCGAGGCTTCCTCGTTGAGCTGCTCGCGTTCATAACTCTTGCGCAGATCCGCCAGCGAGGTCATGGCGTGAGCTCGGTGCGCTCGATCAACTCGATCTTGTAGCCATCCGGGTCGGTGACGAAAGCGATCACGGTGCTGCCGCCTTTGACCGGGCCGGGCTCGCGCGTGATCGTGCCCCCGGCAACGCGGATCCGCTCGCACGCGCCGTAGGCGTCCGCCACGCCAATGGCAAGGTGGCCGAATGCCGTGCCCGGCTCGTATGACTCAACGCCCCAGTTGTAGGTGAGTTCGATCTCGGCGTGTTCGGGATTCTTGCCGTAGCCCACGAATGCAAGTGAATACTTGTACTGCGGGTTCTCCGTCTGGCGCAGCAGTTGCATGCCCAGGATCTTGGTGTAGAAGTCGATGGATCGTTGCAGGTTGCCGACGCGCAGCATGGTGTGTAGGAATCTCATGATGGCGATTGTGGCGCAATTAGGCCCGCTTGCACCAAGCCCCGCCTGCAGGCTGGGCCGCCGGGGATCGCCAAAAAAAAGGGCCGGTCTTGCAACCAGCCCTTAAGGGACCCTGAACCCGAAGGTTTCGAAGGGACCCGAGGAGACAACCTTTAAGAGGCTACACGCTTCTCAACAACCTTACCGATAGTGAAAGTATCTCAGGGTTTTCCCTATCTTGGTAGAGCAGGGCCTCAAAAAAATTTGAGCGATTCCTGCGCTACGTCAAAGCGACGAGACAATCAGCGCTTTTTCGAAGTCGGCTTGGCAAGGTCGGACGCGCTGGCAGCGACTGCGTTGAAGTTTGCTTCGGCAACGTCGGTCGCTTGTTTGACCGCTTTTTGCACTGATTCGAGCGCGTTGTTGGCGGCAGCCACGGCGCTTTTCATCACTGCGACGGCGGTTTCGGAACCGGCCGGAGCGTTCTTCGCGGCGTTGTCAATCACCGCCATGAATTTCTTCTGTGCATCGGTCGCCTGGCCCTCAAAGGCCTTGCCCAGCTCGGCGCTCGAGCTGGATGCGATATCGTACAGATGACGGCTATAGGCCGCCGTCTTCTCGGCCAGCGGCTGGAACAGGCCCGATTGCAGGGCCATGAGTTCCTGCGCGTCCTTGGCACTGAGCACCGCCTTGGCGTGCTCGGCGGACTCGGCCAGAGCCGCTTTGGAGGCGGTCAGGTTCAGGGCGACGATTTTCTCGACGCCTTCAAACGCTTTGGTGGTCAGGCCCATCAGGGTCTCAACGTTGGCCTTTTGGGACGCGACAACTTGTTCTACGGTCAGCATATTCATTTCTCCATTAAGTGTGAATCAAAACATCTGCGCTGCAATCCGGAACCTTTGCGGTTCATGTTGCAGTGCAGCATGGATTGAATTATAGGGACGGGACAGCGCATTACAAGCCATTTTTGTTGCATTGCAGCATATTAGACGCGTAGCCCTAAAAGCCGCCCCTGTCACACAATGGCCATCGATGGCGAGCGCGGTCCGCCGCGGGGCTGACGCCCGGGTAACAGGCGCGGTCCGGCGGTGCTGGCAAAATCGAGCCCATGAGCCAGACCCGACCCGTCAAGATCGAGCCCGCGTCCCGCAGCGCTTACCGGGTGTTTCGCGCAATCAGCACGCGCTGGATGGACAACGACGCCTACGGTCACGTGAACAATGTCGTCTACTACAGCTGGTTCGATACCGCTGTCAACGCCTACCTGATCGAACAGGGAGTGCTCGATATCGCGCGCGGCCAGACCATTGGACTCGTGGTTGAAACCCGGTGCAATTACTTTTCGCCGCTTGCCTTTCCCCAGACCGTCGAGGCCGGATTGCGCGTAGCGCGGTTGGGGGCGAGCAGTGTGTGCTACGAAGTCGGTCTGTTCGCTCAGGGCGCGCCGTTTGCGGCGGCGCAAGGCCATTTCATCCACGTCTACGTTGACAAACAGACGCGGCGCCCCACGCCGCTACCCTTGAATCTGAAAACCGTACTGGAGACCCTCGTATGACCAACACCATTGTCGACGCCGCCATCACTTCGCGCCGCTCGACCCGCGCCTTCACTCAGACACCCGTTTCACGTCAGACGCTAATCGAATTGCTTGAGGTCGCCAGCCGTGCGCCCTCGGGCACCAATACGCAACCGTGGAAGGTCTATGTGCTCACAGGGGCCAGCCGCGCTGCCCTGGTGGACAAGGTGTGCGCGGCACACGACGGCATCCGCGTCAATCCGGCACTGGCTGCCGACTACCAGGAAGAATACGACTACTATCCCGAGAAATGGTTCAGTCCCTACATTGATCGCCGTCGTGAAAACGGTTGGGGTTTGTACGGCCTGCTGGGTATCGGCAAGGCGGACCGGGACAAGATGCATCTGCAGATGCAGCGCAATTACCGGTTTTTTGACGCACCGGTGGGCCTGATGTTCACCGTCAATCGCGGCATGGGGCGCGGCTCACTGCTGGACTACGGGACGTTCTTGCAAAGCGTCATGGTGGCCGCGCGTGGCCGCGGTCTGCACACCTGCCCGCAACAGGCGTGGAATGTTTTTAACAAGATCGTGCTGCCGCATATCGGGGCGGCTCCCGAGGAGATGCTGGTGTGTGGCATGTCCCTGGGTTATGCCGACGAATCGGCGGTGGTCAACAGCTTTCGCACGCCGCGCGTTGGCGTGCAGGAATTCACCCACTGGCTGGACTGAGATCTGCCTGGCGTGCGCCCCGTGAAGGGCTTATTGTTGGCGCGCCCTGATCGGGTAAACACGCTGGTGGCACGACCGCGCAGGATTTAAAGTCAGACCATGATCATCACCAGCCTTCTGGATACGGATCTCTACAAGTTCACGATGATGCAGGTGGTCCTGCATCAGTTCCCCGGTGCGCAGGTGGAGTACCGTTTCAAGTGTCGCAACCCCGGGATCGATCCGGCCACTGGACAGGCCAGTCGCAACCTGGCCAGGCATGTCAGCGAGATTCGGGCGGAAATCCGCTCCCTGTGCAGCCTGTATTTCCAGGACGCCGAGTTATCGTATTTGCGCACCTGGCGCTTCATCAAGAGCGACTTTGTCGACTTCCTGGGTCTGTTTCGACTCAATGAGAAATACATCACCGTGAGCCCATTGCCCTCCGGTGAAATCGACATCACGATCCGCGGGCCGTGGTTGCACACCATCTTGTTCGAGATTCCGGTGCTGGCCATCGTCAACGAGGTCTACTTCCGCAATGCGCCGGGCAAGCCTGACTTGCTGCAGGCACGCCAGCGCCTGGAGCGCAAGATCATTCAACTGCGCACCGAGGATTTGAGCGATTTGAAGATCGCCGACTACGGAACCCGCCGACGCTTTTCCAAGGCATGGCACGAGGAGGTGCTGCGCGTACTGTCTACCGGCTTGGGGACGCTGCAAAGTCCGGGGCGCGTCAACGGCTTGCCGGGACAGTTTGCCGGTACCAGCAACGTGTTGTTTGCCATGAAGCTTGGCTTGACGCCGTTGGGTACCATGGCGCACGAATACATGCAGGCCTGCCAGGCACTGGGGCCACGTCTGCGAGACAGCCAAATCTACGCCTTCGAGTCCTGGGCCAAGGAATACCGGGGCGACCTGGGCATTGCGCTCAGTGACGTCTACGGAATGAGCGCCTTTCTGCGCGATTTCGACATGTACTTTTGCAAGCTGTTTGACGGCGCGCGTCATGACAGCGGTGATCCATTTCAATGGGGCGAGCGGATGATTGGGCACTATCTGCATCACCGCGTTGATCCGCGTACCAAGACACTAATTTTCAGCGACGGGCTGACCGTCGAGCGGACGATTGAGCTGTACCAGCAGTTCAAGGGACGCTGCCAGCTCGCCTTTGGCATTGGCACCAATCTGACCAACGATATGGCCGACGCACCGGCGCACGTGCCGCTGCAAATCGTGATCAAGATGATGCGTTGCAACGGTCAGCCGGTGGCCAAACTGTCGGATTCACCGTCCAAGGACATGTGCCAGGACGAGAAGTACCTTGCCTACCTGCGCCAGGTTTTTGACATCGAGCAACCCCACTGACCATGCACGCCGCGTTCTGCCCCCACGCTTTGGAGACCTTCTCATGAAACGCCCATCCTGGATTGCGCTCGTCCTGATCGCCTTGCCGAGCCTCGCTTTGGCCAACCCGATCGATGGCACCCAGCTCTCCAAGTTGTGGGGTGCGCCATTTGCCGGACTTCTGCTTTCGATTGCGCTGCTGCCGCTGCTCACGCCGACGTTCTGGCATCACCATTTCGGCAAGGTCACGGCTGCCTGGTCCCTGGCATTTCTGGTGCCGTTTGCGATGAAGTTCGGGCCCGCGGCGCTGGGATTCAATTTTGCCCACGCGGTGATCGCCGAGTACATTCCATTCATCCTGCTGCTGACCGCATTGTTTACTGTATCTGGTGGGGTCTACATCCGTGGCAACCTGCACGGCAGCCCGGGACTCAATGTTGCGCTGCTTGCCATCGGTGCGCTGCTGGGCAGCGTGATGGGAACGACGGGGGCATCGATGCTGATGATCAGGCCGTTGATTCGGGCCAATGACAACCGCCGGCACAAGACCCACGTCATTGTGTTCTTCATCTTCATCGTCTCCAATGCCGGGGGGTCGCTGACGCCGTTGGGTGATCCTCCGCTGTTCCTTGGCTTCCTCATGGGCGTGGACTTCTTCTGGACGCTCAAGCACATCTTTCCTGAGACCCTGTTTCTGGTTGGTACGCTGCTGGCCTTGTTTTATGCCATGGACCTCTGGTTCTACCACCGGCGCGAGGAACTGTTTCCGGTGGACCCGACACCCGACAGCAGGGGCATCGGCTTTGACGGCAAGATCAACTTCGTGTTGCTCGGTGTGGTGGCTTCGCTGGTTTTGCTCAGCGGGTTGTGGAAGTCGCCGGTCGGGTTCGAGATTCTTGGCACCCACGTTGCCTTGCCAGGTCTGGTGCGCGATATCGGTCTGGTGCTGGTGACGCTGGTGTCGTTGCGACTGACAGACGACCAGGTGCACGCGGACAACCAGTTTGCGTGGGCTCCGATGCAGGAAGTGGCGAAGCTGTTTGCCGGTATCTTCCTGACCATCATTCCGGTCATTGCGATGCTGCGTGCTGGCGTCAATGGCCCATTTGGCGCCATTGTCTCAGCCGTGACCCGTCCTGACGGCTTGCCCGACGCCATGATGTATTTCTGGGCGACTGGTCTACTGAGTTCATTTCTTGACAATGCGCCGACCTATCTGGTGTTTTTCAATACCGCCGGCGGCGACCCGACCCTTCTGATGACCACGCTGGCGCCGACGCTGGCAGCGATTTCGACCGGTGCAGTGTTCATGGGTGCAAACAGCTACATCGGCAACGCGCCCAACTTGATGGTGAAATCAATCGCCGAGCACCGCGGCGTGCGGATGCCAAGTTTTCTGGGCTATATGGTTTGGTCCTGCGCCATCCTGGTTCCGTTATTTATCGTCATTACCCTGATCTGGTATCGCTGAGGTGTACAACATGAGCAAGCCTGCCGTTCTCGTCACCCGTGCCGTCTTTCCTGAAGTTCTCGTGTGCCTGGCGCAGCACTTTGACGTCACTTCGAATCAAGCCGATGAGTTATGGCCTGCACAGCGTCTGATTGAACAACTGCAAGGCAAGCAAGGCGTGTTTACCACAGGCAGCGAGCGCATTGACGCGGCGCTGCTGGCGGCGTGCCCGCAACTCAGGATCTGCGCCAACATGGCGGTCGGCTACAACAATTTCGACCTTGAAGCCATGACTGCCGCAGGTGTTTTGGGCACGAATGCGCCGGACGTGCTGACCGAGACGACTGCGGATTTTGCGTTTGCCCTGCTGATGGCAACTGCGCGGCGCATCAGCGAGGCCGAACACTTTTTGCGCGCCGGCCAGTGGACGCGATGGAGCTATGACCTTTTTGCCGGTGCCGAGGTTCATGGTACGACGTTGGGTATTTTGGGGATGGGCCGCATCGGCCAGGCCATCGCCAGGCGCGGCGCCAATGGTTTTGGCATGAAGGTGATCTATCACAACCGCTCGCCGCTTGATGCCGCGACGCAGAAGAGCTGCAGCGCGAGCTACGTCAGCAAGCAGGAACTGCTGGAGGGCGCCGATCACTTGATGCTGGTGTTGCCGTACTCGGCGGCGGCGCACCATACTATTGGTGCGGCCGAGCTGGCACGGATGAAGCCCACTGCGACGCTGGTCAACATTGCGCGCGGGGGTATCGTCGACGATGCGGCGCTGGCCCTGGCCCTGCGAAACCGGACCCTGGCGGCGGCCGGACTCGACGTATTTGAAGGCGAGCCGAGCGTGCACCCGGACCTGCTGCGCGTGCCCAACGTTGTCCTGACGCCGCACATTGCCAGTGCCACCTTGCCGACGCGTCGAGCCATGGCGCAGCTTGCGGCCGATAATCTAATTGGGTTTCTTGTCAACAACAAGGCGGTGACGCCCCTGAATCAGGTTCGCGCTACGCCCTAGAAGCGGCGATTTATCCCGAGCGTTTCGAGGTACGATCTGGCCAGGAGATTAATGTGATGGGGTACGTTGTTGATAGTGGCGAAACCAGATTCAAGTTGCTGCGGTATTTCACGATCGGGAGTCTGATCGCCTTCATCGTTGCGGCCGCGCTGTTGGGCTTTGTATTTCGAAAGCTGGCCGTGGAGGGCCTGCTCAGCGGCTACCAAAACGAGCATGTCAACCACGCCAGAATCATCGCCAACGAGATGTGGGAGCGTGATTTGGCTCCGCTTGCTAGCGCGCATCGAGCGACAAGTTGGCAACCGAGCTGCAAACCGACGTCGTACACAGCAAGGTACTGACCCTGCTGGCCGGAACCAAGGTCTTCAAGATCAAGGTCTATGGCTTGGACGGCAAGACGGTTTATTCGACCGAACTCAAGCAGATTGGCGAAGACAAGAGCAAGAACGCCGGTGTGATCGCGGCGCTGCAAGGACGCAGTAGCTCCGAGTTGGTGCATCGTGACACGTTCAGCGCGTTCGAGGGCGAGGTTCAGGATCGCGACCTGGTTGAGACCTACGTGCCGCGCTATGACCCGAACACCCGCAAAGTCAGCGGCGTATTCGAGATTTATGGCGATGCCACTGCTCTGGTGGCCGAAATCAACAAACGCCAGTGGATAGTTGTTGGCGCGGTCGTGGCGCTTCTGTCGCTGCTTTACGTGGTGCTGTGGATCATGGTCAAACGCGCCCAGGATCAAATCGTCGAGCACAGCCGACAGCGCCAGAGGGCTCAGCAGGCGCTGTCGCTGGCCGAGGAGCGCTGGAAATTTGCCCTCGAAGGGTCGGAGACCGGCGTCTGGGATCACGATCTCGCAACCGGCGAAGTCGTGTACTCCAAGCGCTACAAGGAAATCTTCGGGTACAGCGAGGACGAAAAGCTCGATGGGGAGAGTGGCTGGGAAGACCGGGTACACCCGGACGATCTGGCGAGCGTGCGAGCCGACCGGGAGGACTATCTGTCCGGCAAGAGCCAGACCTACGCCAACGAGCGACGCATGCGCTGCCGCGATGGAAGCTGGAAATGGATCCTCTCGCGCGGCATGGTGGTGGCGCGCGACGCCCAGGGCCGGCCGCTGCGCCTGATCGGCACGCACGCCGACATCACCGAGCGTCACACGCGCGAAGAGGCGCTGCGGCTGGCTTCAACGGTCGTTCAGACCGTCGACGAGGCCGTGATGGTGTGCGACCTCGATGAAAAGATCGTTTCGGTCAATCCTGCCTTTACCGTGATCACTGGTTTTTCCGATACCGAAGTCATTGGCAAGACGCCCCGAGTGCTGGCCTCGGGCGCGCACGGTCCGGAGTTTTACAAGGCGATGTGGGACCAACTCGGCACCGAAGGGAGCTGGAATGGCGAGCTTCGAAATCGCCGCAAGAATGGCAAACTTTACGTCGAGTGGCTTTCCATCAAGCAGGTCAGGAACGACAAGAACACGCCGAGCCACTACGTGGCCGTGTTCTCGGATATTTCGGACCGCAAGGCCGACGAGCAGCGCATGCAGCATCTGGCGCACTTTGACGCGCTCACCGGATTGCCCAACCGCGCCCTGTTCTCGGACCGCCTGCATCAGGCGGTGGCCAAGGCGCGGCGCGACCGCACGCACATGGCATTGATGTTTCTTGATCTGGACAAGTTCAAGCCGGTCAATGATGAGCATGGCCACCATATCGGCGACCTGCTGCTCAAGGAAGCGGCTAACCGCATGCTTGAGTGTGTGCGACGCGACACCGACACGGTGGCGCGTCTGGGTGGTGACGAGTTTGTTGTCATCCTGTCGAACATCGAGAAGACCGAGCAGGCGATGATGGTGGCGGAAAAAATCCGGTACGCACTGAATCGGTCGTTCGAGCTAGCCGGATTTCAGCTCAACATTTCGTCTTGTACCGGCGTGGCCGTGTACCCCGAGCATGGGGGCGACGCCAACGTATTGCTCAAGAGCGCGGATGCGGCGATGTATCGTGCCAAGGAAAGCGGCCGCAACCGAGTCGAAATTGCAACAGCCGTGGTGTCCCTGACCTAGGCCCGGCTTCTACTTTCCGCTAGCATCGCCCCCTGGAGTTGCAACTGAACCCGCGTCGCGCGAGTGTGCGATGACCGCCACGATTGATAAGTCACCTTTGAGGGCAAGCCATGAAAGTTTTGTTTTATCCGTTTGTCGCTATCGCCGTCAGCATGGTCGCAGGAACTGCCTGGAGCGCGCCAGGTGAGTATTGGGAGGTCACGACCAAGGTTGAGATGGCCGGTCTGCCAATGGCCATGCCAGCGCGCACCATGAAGGTCTGCGTTGCAAAGGGCGCCGAGAAGAACCCACCACCGAACAAGGATTGCGAAATGACCGACGTCAGGATCGTCGGCAACAGGACTTCGTGGAAGATGCGCTGCAATCAAAACGGCGAAATCATGACTGGCTCGGGCGAAATGACCGGTACGCCTGACAATTCGCAGGGCACCATGCACATGAGTGGTAAATCGGGTGGCGAAACGATCAACATGACGATGGCGCATCAGAGTCGTCGCATTGGGGGTAACTGTGATTCCGAGGAAATCCAGAAGTTCGCTCAGGCGCAGAGCAACAAGGCCAAGGAACAGATTTGCGATACATCGAGATACACGTCGACGAGCCAGTGGATGGCCAGCGCAACGCTGTTTCTCAAGGGCCAGACCTGTCCGGGCAAGAAGGAGTTGCTATGCGAGGCGGTGCGCCGGGACGCACCTCGTGATGGGGACGTGTACCGGCAGTGGCTCGCGCTGGACAAGGGTAATGGCGGCCTGATCGCAAGCGCCTGTGGGCTCAGTGCCGAGGCCACGCTCAAGACGCTGTGCCGGACCGTCAGCCACAAGAATGTGGTGTCGCTGACCTCGTTGTGCCCGGCTGAAGTCAAGAGTTATCGTGAGGCGGCCCGCCGCAAGGACTGCGAAGGGCGCAGCTTCACCTCCAGAGACGGGATGGGCAAATGCCTCAGCGGCACAGCGTCCGCCGAGGATGACAGCGCCAGCGAGGAGATCGACACGACAAAGGCCCGCAGCAAGGGCAACGCCAGAGCCAGAGCGCTGGAAGAGGCCGCCGACGAACCGCAACCGAAATGGGGAGCAAACCCCGGTCAGGGCGCGACTGGCTCGCCGAACGCTGGTCCTTCGGTGCTCGATAGTGCCAAGAAACTCAAGGGCCTGTTCGGCCTGTGATCAGGACTCGTGCGCGGCCTGCTCGGTCTTTGGCTGTTATGCCACGGCGTGCTGGCACTGGCACAGAGCGACCCGTTCCCGACCGCGGGCGCAGCCTACCAGGTTGAAGTCAACGCTGAAGTGCTCTGGAGCCGGCAAAGCCAGCGCCAGCTCGCCCCGGCAAGCCTGACCAAACTGATGACGGCTTTGCTGGTGGCCGACGAGAACAAACCACAGTCCATCGCAACCGTGAGCCCGGCCGCCGCCGCCGAGACTGGCTCGCGCCTTGGTTTGAAAGCTGGGCAGAAGTTCAGGGTGCACGACCTGCTTGCCGCAGCATTGATCGCCTCAGCCAACGACGCGTGCCGCGCGCTGGCCGATCATCTGGCCGGCAGTGAGGCAGCCTTTGTCCAGCGCATGAATCAGCGCGCCACGGAACTGGGCATGCGCGGTACTCATTTTGTAAACGCGTGCGGGCACGACGCGCGTGGCCACCTCTCCACGGCGCACGATCTGGCGTTGCTCGCGCATGCTGTGATCAAACGCCCGCTTCTGACCGACTTGGCCGCCAGGACCGGCGCGAGTGTGGTCACGCTCGATGGCGCTTCCCGCTACGAGTTCAAGAACAGCAACGCATTGATTGGCCGCTATCGCGGGGCGCTTGGCTTGAAGACCGGCAACACGCGGCAAGCGGGCAAGTGCCTGGTCGCGTACGCACGTCGAGGCAACACGCAAGTTCTGTTGGTGCTGTTGCGTGGCGCCGACCGCTGGTGGGACGCCGCCGATATTCTCGATCTGGCGTTTGCCCATGCGCTTGAGCCACTCTGAGCTGTTGCCCGCATCGCGCCTGGGCGTGCTCGTGTGGTTGAGCGTGTTGTGCGCTGTCTGCTATCTGAATTCGCTGTGGGGCGTCTTTCAGTTCGATGACTACAAGGTTATTGTCGACTACGAGGGTATGCACTCGTGGCAGGCGTGGGTGGACGGGCTTGGCCACGGCATTCGCCCGCTGCTCAAGCTGTCATACACCCTGAACTGGATCTCGGGCTGGGGCGTGGCCGGATTTCATCTTGTCAACTTGTCGATTCATCTTGCCAATGCGTGGCTGGTCTATCGCCTGGCCCAAGAGTTTGTCACTGCCCGCGCGCTGGGCGAACGGCTGCGCCATGTCCCACTGTTAACGGCCATGCTGTTTACGGTGCATCCGATTCACACTGAGGCAGTGACCTACATCAGCGGCCGGTCGAGTTCGCTGATGGCCTTGTTTTACCTGGGGGCCGTGCTGGCCTACGCCGTTGGACGCAAGGCGCAAAGTCCGCTGCGGCTGCACGTAGCCACCCCGATGTTGTTCGCGGCCGCGCTTGCCGTGAAAGAAACCGCAGTGACGCTGCCGCTGGCGCTGCTGTTCTGGGAGTTGAACCGCGGCGGCAACTGGCGGCACGCCCTGCGCTGGCAGTGGCCGTGCTGGGTTTTGCTGCTTGTTGCCGGGGCGTTCTTCCTGCTCAATGACAACTACCTCGAACACATCCGAACCAGCGCGCAATGGAACACGCCCGTGGGCAACGTCGCCACCGGGCTTGGCGGTTTCGCCTACCTGCTGCGCCAATGGGCGCTGCCGCTGTGGCTCAACATCGACCCCGACTTGCCGTTCAAGCACAATTTGAGCGGGGTGGCCGGACCGGCGCTGCTCGTTGTTGCTGTCGTGGCGTGCACGATTGGCTGCGCGCGCAACCGACCCTGGATCAGCTTCGCTCTGGCGTGGGTCTTGTTACACCTGCTGGCGCTGCATCTGTTCCTGCCGCGGCTTGACGTTGCCAACGAACGCCAGATGCTGCTCGCCGGTTGGCCGCTATTTCTGGCGCTTTGCATCGAGTTGACCCTGTGGCTGCGCCCACCGATGTTGCTGCCTTTGGTGGCGTCGTCGCTGCTGGTGCTGGCGGGCCTGACGGTGGCGCGCAATCAGATCTACGCCAGCGAAGTCGCCCTGTGGCAGGACACCGTCGCCAAGTCGCCGCAGAAGGCACGTGCGCACAACAATCTGGGCTACGCCTACGTGCTGGCCGGTCAGCCGGGGTTGGCACGTGGCGAATTCGATGTGGCACTTCAGCTCGACCCGAACGACATCAAGGCCAAGAGCAATCTGCGGCGCCTTGACAGCCCTTGAACGCTACAATAATGATAGCTCCTTACGCAAGCAGGACAAGCGCTGCAGCGTGTTTTGGCAGTCAAAATGCGGTTGCTGCGATATTTACCGAGATGGCGATGATGATGACGTTGAAAAAGAATGACACGCTGCTGTGCAGCAAGACGATCCGGCGCATGCCCGGCGCCGTGACGGCAACATCCGAGGTTTGACAGCACATGCTGATCACCGCCGAAAAATAACTGAAGTCCCAGTAGTCTGGCGTGGTTGTGCCGGGAAACTGCAACTGGTCGGCAAACATGTAGTAGCGGTGGGCGTATTGCTCGCAGAAGACAACGGCCACAAAGAGCCATGCCAGCAGGATGGTGCCGCTGGCCAGTGCAATGTCGGCGATCGATTTGTCCCTGGCCGCGTGGAGTTCGTGCGACAGCGCGCCCATCACGACGCCTGCTCCGGTACCTCAGGACGGTTTTTGCCGCACAAAGTCCCACCATGGCAAGACCCGTCGCATCGACAGTACCTCGCCGCTTTGCATGGCGCTGTGCCCTGCAATGCTTGACAGCTCACGCTGCCAATCGGGCGTTTGAAGCAGCGCCAGAAGCGCCACGACCCCGGGCTGTAGCAAGGCCGACTTGAGGCACACGAGGTGGTAGCGTTCGTCGATCAGCGGTACAAAGTCCAGCCGCGCGGCGCGCGCTGCCGCTTCGATACCGAGCCCGGCGTCGCAATGTCCTGCAGCAACAGCATGCGCGACGGCAGCGTGTGACGGCTCGCTCGCGGCATAGCCGCGAATCGCGTCTGTTCTCAGCCCGTCGCGCGCCAACAGCTCGTCGAGCGCGACGCGCGTCCCGGTGCCCAGGGCACGGTTGGCAAAGCGCGCGCACCGCTGCGTCACGTCTTGCAGCGATTTCAATTGCAGCGGATTGCCCGCGGCCACCATCAGGCCCTGCGTGCGTCTGGCAAATCCGATGATTTTGTGCTGTCCGGGTCGCAACAACGGCTTGTAGGTGCGTTCGGTCAGCGTCTTGCGAGCAGTGTCGATCAGCGTATGAAAGCCGGCCATCACGCAACGTCCTTCGTTGAGGGCTCGGATGGCGTCGACGCTGCCGGTAAAGCGAATGTCGAGGTGCAGTTGACCGTGCGCCTGCACCAGGGCATGCTCGCGCAGCGCCGAGAGCGCATCGTCGTGGCTGGCGTACAGCGTGACAACGTGTGCCTGGTCGTCAAAGGCGACGGCAAAGGCGCGCTCCAGATCACCGCGCAGGGCTTCGATCTGCGGTGCCAGCCGTGCTTGTGCTTGGCGCTCGGCCCACAGCAGCTTGGTGCCGAATTCGCTCAGACGCGCCGACTGACCCTTTTCCCAAATCAGCAATTCGTTGCCCAACTCGCTTTCCCAGCGCTTGAGTTCGCCCCAGACATGACGATAGGACAGATCGAGCACGCGCGCCGCAGCGGAAATGGAGCCATGCGTGGCAACTGCCTGCAACAGGTCGATCAAAGCGTTGCGCACCAGTGCCGGACTGGCGTCGCGCGAGAGCGAGTAGTGAAATTGAAGCCTATGCACGGCGTTTCATATTGCAGGTGATTGGATCGGCCCCTACGATAACCCAACATGACGTCATTTGCCGACAGCGCGGCCACCGCGGCGCAACTCATCGTCTCGCTCGACGCCGATCTGCTCGCTATCGTTGGACGCTCACTGGCGGTGAGCGCGAGCGCCTGCGCCCTGGCCTGTGCGCTTGGCCTGGCACTGGGTGCCTGGCTTGGCGTGGCGCGCTTTGCCGGGCGTGGCGTGGTGCTCACGCTGGTCAATACCTTTCTGGCGGTGCCCTCGGTCGTGGTCGGCCTGGTCGTGTATCTGTTGCTCTCGCGCAGCGGACCACTGGGCTACCTGGGCTGGCTTTACAGCTTCAAGGCGATGGTGCTGGCGCAGGCTGTGCTGGTGTTGCCGGTGGCCACAGCGCTGACGCGCCAGACGGTCGAAGACGTCGAGACCACGCATGGTGAACAACTGCGCTCGCTGGGCGTGCGCGTGCCGATGCGCAGCCTGTTGCTGGCCTGGGACGAACGTCACGCACTGCTCACGGTGATCATCGCGTCCTTTGGCCGTGCTATCTCCGAAGTCGGTGCCGTCATGATCGTGGGCGGCAATATTGACGGCTTTACGCGTGTCATGACGACGGCCATCGCGCTCGAGACCAGCAAGGGCGATTTGCCCCTGGCGCTCGGTCTGGGCCTGATCCTGCTCAGTGTGGTTCTGTTGCTGAACACGCTGATTAGTATGGTGCGGCACTGGCGCGAGCGCAGTGACGGCGAGCAAGCGGCCCGGCACCTCACAGTGTCGGCGCTGGGGGCTCGTCCATGACGCCGGTTTTTCGGCTGCTTGGCGCGAGCGTGCATTTCGGCCATGGCACCCACCCGGTGCGCGCGCTCTCGGAGGTCTCGTTGACCATCAACCCGGGGGAACGGGTGGCGCTGGTGGGCGCCAATGGCTGCGGCAAGAGCACCTTGCTGCGCCTGCTCCATGGCTTGGCCGCGGCGACTCATGGGAAGGCAGAGCGCGACCCGGGCGTGCGTCAGGCCATGGTCTTTCAAAGGCCGCATTTGCTGCGCATGACCGTGCAAAGCAATATTGCACTGGGCCTGTGGTTGCGCGGGCGGGCCTGGAGCGAGGCCAAGGTGGGCGCCGTGCGTGCACTCGCGCGTGTGGGCTTGCAGGACCTTGCGCTGCGCAATGCGCGCTCGCTCTCGGCCGGGCAGCAGCAGCGGGCAGCGATGGCGCGGGCCTGGGCGCTGGAGCCGCAAGTGTTGCTGCTCGACGAGCCCACCGCGAGCCTGGATCCGCACGCCAAGCGTGAAGTCGAGGCACTGATGCACGAATTTGCCGAGTCCGAGTCGGCGCCGACGCTGGTGTTTGCCAGTCACAACCTGGGGCAGGTCAAGCGCCTGGCCAGTCGCGTGATCTACCTCGAACACGGGCATGTGCTGGCGGATTTGCCGGTAGCCGATTTTTTTGACGGGCGCTTGTTGCAGCAGCAGTTTGCCGCTGCCCATTTTTTTGTCAAAGGAGAACTTGTATGAAGTACTTTCTGTCATTTCGGCTTGTGGCGCTCATGAAATACGTTGGCAGCTGCACTTCTTGTAGCGTCGCTGGCTGCGCAGGCGCAATCGATTGTGGTGGCATCGACCACCTCGACCGAGCAGTCCGGCCTGTTTTCCTATCTGCTGCCCGAGTTCAAGAAGGCCAGCGGCATCGATGTGAAGGTGGTGGCGCTGGGCACCGGTCAGGCGATCGACATGGGCCGGCGCGGCGACGCTGACGTGCTCTTTGTGCACGATCAGGTCGCTGAAGAGAAGATCGTGCGCGACGGTTTTGCCCTCAGGCGCTACCCGGTGATGTACAACGATTTTGTGCTGGTAGGTCCTTCCGATGACGCGGCCAACACCAGGGGCAGCGATATCGTCGCAGGCGCTGGCAAGAAGCTCGTCGGCGCCAACGCCGAATTCATTTCGCGCGGGGATCGCAGTGGCACCAACGCCGCCGAATTGCGGTTCTGGAAGATTGCCGACCTGGCCGACAAGAAGGGCAGCGGCTACAAGGAATGCGGCTGTGGTATGGGTCCCGGCGCTGAACATCGCATCGAGCACCGACGCCTATGTGCTGACCGATCGTGGCACCTGGCTCAATTTCAAGAACCGGGCCGACCTGGTGGTGCTGGTCGAGGGCGACAAACGCCTCTTCAATCAGTACGGCGTGATGCTGGTGAACCCAGCGAAACACCCGCACGTCAAGGTGGTCGAGGGACAAAAATTCATTGACTGGCTGGTATCGTCGGCGGGGCAGAACGTGATTGCGAGCTACAAGATTGGCGGCGAACAACTGTTCTTTCCGAACGCTGGCAAGTGAGGAGTGAGCATGACAAGCATGATCCCTGTAGCGTTGGGATTGGCGTCCTTGTTGGCCCTGGAGGGATGTGCCAATCAGGTTCAGGCACCGTCCGCTGTCAGCCAGCCGGTTGCGCCGGTGCAGGTCTATGCCGCAGGCAGTCTGCGCGGCGCGCTCAATGCGGTTGCCAGTGACTACGAGGCGCGCACCGGGCAGAAAATTGCGCTGACCTACGGGCCTTCGGGTTTGTTGCGTGAGCGTCTTGAAAAGGGCGAAGCCGCGCAACTCTTTGCCTCGGCCGACACAGAACATCCGCAGCGTCTGGCCTCTGCGGGCGGCTGGCAGACGCCGAACGTTTTTGTGCGCAATGGCCTGTGCGCGCTGACCAGCGAGAGAATCAACGCGACGCCTGCCACCTTGCTTGATACGCTGCTGCGAGCAGACGTCAGAGTCGGCTCATCCACGCCGAAGTCGGACCCGTCTGGCGACTACACCTGGGCGCTGTTCCGCAAGGCCGACGGCGTTAAGGCAGGTGCTTACGCCCGGCTTGACGCGAAAACGCTGAAGCTCGCCGGTGCGGTGGATTCGCCCAAGCCACCGGATGGCATCAGTGCCTACGGTTGGCTGATGGATCAGGGCCGTGCGGACGTCTTTTTGACTTATTGCACGAATGCGGTCGTCGCACAAAGGGAGGTGCCACGCCTGAAAGTGGTGCAGGTGCCGCCTGCACTGCAGGTGGCCGCCGCTTATGGAGCAACCTTGAGTCTGGCGTCTTCACCCGCTGCTGCTGCGTTCGCGCAGGCGCTGTTGGCCCCGCCGGCACAGGAAGTGTTCCGGCGTTTTGGTTTCTCGCTGCCCTGAAAGTCAGTTCCGTGTCGCCAGCCGCTTGGAGCGGGCTCGGATGTTGAGCGCCTCCACGGCGAGCGAGAACAGCATGGCGACATAGACGTAGGCTTTGGGGACATGGACGTCAAAGGCTTCCGCCACCAGCAAGGTGCCAACCATGGTCAGAAAGGACAGTGCCAGCACCTTGATGGAAGGGTGCCGGTCCACGAAGTCGCCAATCGACTTGGCCGCCAGCATCATGACCGCCACCGATGCGAGCACGGCGCAGACCATGATGCTGATTTGATCCACCATGCCGACGGCGGTGATGACGGAGTCGAGCGAGAAGACCATGTCGACGATGCCGATCTGGACAATCGTTCGCCAGAACAGGGTGGCGCCGGTCTTGAACGCGTCGACGCCGACGCTGGCTTCTTTGGTTGGATGAGCCTCAACCTCCAGAAAAATTTCGTGTGATGCCTTGTAGAGCAGGAACACGCCGCCCCCCAACAGGATCAGATCGCGTCCACTGATCTCGTTGCCAAACGCGTTGAAGAGCGGGGCCGTGAGTGTCATGACCCAGGCCAGACTGAACAGCAACGCGATGCGCGACATCATCGCAAAGCTCAAGCCCAGGCGGCGCGCCAGATCGCGTTGTTCGGCCGGCAGACGACCGACCAGGATGCTGATAAATATGATGTTGTCGATGCCCAGAACAATCTCCAGCGCGGCCAGCATGAAAAAGGCGATCCAGGTGTTGGGGTCGGTGAGAAATTCCATGGGCAACCTCCGTGCTGTTAGAAAGAACGGAGTTTAAGGTTCGCGCCGCCATCACGTCTGAAAGGGTCCAGGATGCGCACTGCGCGATGTTGCTTATTTTCTTCAGAAGCACTTATGACGATCTCGATGTACCACACCAGTGTTCCGCGTTTCGTCCGCACGCCGGGCAAGCTTCCGACACAGCGACGCATTACCTTGACGAGTTCCAACCCAATATCGCCACCCCCTTGATTTGCGCGCAAACGCGCTGACCCGGCGTGAGTCGCAACGTGCTGGCAGAGCGCCGGTGATGCGCGCCAGCAATGTGCAGCCGCCCACATCGAGTGAGACCATCACCTGACCCGGGCTGTCGGTCGCCCACGGCGCTGACCGTCGCGCTCAGGATATTCAGAATGCTGGTGTCGCTGCTGTCTCTGCAAGGTCAGGCTGACATCGCGCGCCTGGACGCGAAGTGCAGGCGCTGTCCGATCTCGGTCCGGCTTCGGCAGGCTCAGCACGCCGCCGCCGAAAGTGCGCGGTGCTCAGGTGGTCGTGTCGTCATGTGACTCTCCAGCGTGAGCGTCAGCACCGCGCCGGCTGTATCGCCATGTGCGAGCGAAAGGTCGAGACGCGTGAGCAACTCCTTGACCGCGACCGCTGGCGCTTGAGCTTGCCGTCCTGTAGCAGGACCAGATGATCGGCCAGTCTTGCGATTTCGTCGATCGCGTGGCTCACGTACAGCACCGGAATGTCGAGTTCATTGTGAAGTCGTTGCAGGTAGGGCAGGACTTCGGCCTTGCGTGCTGCGTCCAGCGCGGCCAGTGGTTCGTCAAGCAGAAGAAGGCGCGGACTCGTCGCCAGAGCACGCGCCATCGCCACGCGCTGGCGTTCGCCACCCGAGAGTGTGTCGCAGCGCCGATCCATCAAGTGCCCGATGCCCAGCAGCGTGACCACCTGATCGAGCGATACGCGGCGTTGCGCGGGTGCGACGCGCTTCATGCCAAACGTCACGTTTTGTGCTCACGCTCAGATGCGAAAACAGATTGGCATCCTGAAACACATAGCCCATGGCGCGCTGATGTACAGGCAGAACAGACCTTGTGTGTCGTCCTGCCAGCACTCGCCATTGACGCGGACATAGCCACGCGCGTGCCGCTCCAGACCGGCGATGGCACGCAAGCAACTGGTCTTGCCACAGCCCGAGGGCCCAAACAGGGCGCTGACGCCGCGACCGGGCAGATCGAGGTCGACATCGAGCTCAAAGCCGGGGAAGGCGAGCCTGATTTGTGCTCGCACGCGCTGCGGGTTGTGCTCGTTCATCATGAGCGACCCCGTCGCTGCCCGCGCTGCGGGTTCAGCCCGTACAACGCCAGCAGTACGACGAACGAAAACAGCAGCATCCCGGCTGCGAGCCAGTGGGCCTGGGTGTACTCCAGCGCCTCGACATGGTCGTAAATCTGCACCGACAGGACGCGCGTTTGATCTGGAATGTTGCCGCCAATCATCAGCACCACGCCAAACTCGCCGACCGTGTGTGCGAACCCCATCACGGTGGCGCTCAGGTAGCCTTGACGCGCCTGCGGCAGCACGATGCTGAAAAAAGTGTCCAGGCGCGAGGCGCGCAGCGTCGCCGCCGCCTCCAGCGGTGCCTGCCCGATCGCCGCAAACGCATTCTGCAAGGGTTGCACGACAAACGGCAGTGAATAGAAAATCGAGCCGACCAGCAGACCACCAAAGGTGAAAGGCAACAGACCCAGGCCAAGGGCCTGGGTGGCTTGCCCGATCGGTCCTTGTGGCCCCATCGCAACCAGCAGGTAAAAACCGATCACCGACGGCGGCAACACAAGGGGTAACGCCACCAGTGCTGAAACCGGACCTTTGAGCGCCGAGCGCGTACGCGCCAGCCACCACGCCAGCGGCGTGCTCAGCGTCAGCAGCACCAGGGTCGTGAGGCCCGCGAGCTTGAGCGTGAGCGCGACCGCACCCCAGTAAAGCTCGGGCATCATGCCAGCGTCCTATTCGCTCGCATAGCCATAGGCTTGCAGCAGCGCCTTGCTGGCGGGCGATTTCAGGAACGCCAGCAGCGCGCGCGCCGCGGGGTTGTCGCGTCCATGCAGCAGCAGCACGGCGTCCTGGCGCAATGCATCGTGCAACTTCGCCGGAACGATCCAGAACGAGCCGCTGCGAACGACGCCGTTTTCACAGACCTGCGAGAGCGCCACAAAGCCCAGCTCGGCGTTGCCGGTGGCGACGAAGCTGTAGGCCTGTCCGATACTCTGACCAAGCACAAACTTCGGCCTGAGCTTGTCGAGCAGGCCGAGTCGGTTCAACGTCTGCTCGGCCGCAGCGCCGTACGGCGCCAGCGCAGGCGCGGCCAGCGCCAGATGCCTGAAACCGCCGCGCTTCAACACGTCGCCTGCGCTGTCGACGAGGTCTTTCTGCGCCGACCACAGCACCAGTTTGCCCACGGCGTAGGTAAAGCGCGAAGCATCCAGTGCCAGGCCCATGCGAACCAGCCGGGCCGGGGTTTGCGCATCGGCCGCAAGCAGCACGTCAAACGGGGCGCCATTGCTGATTTGCGCAAACAGCGCGCCGGTGGCGCCAGTCGAAAGCGCGACCTTGTGTCCGGACTGCCGCTCAAACAGCGAGGCGATTTGCTTCATAGGTGCGGCAAAATTGGCCGCGACCGCCACGCTGATCTGCTCGGCGCCGGCGCTGACGCACAGCACCCAACAGATCGAGCCGATGATTGCTGCGCGGCACGCCCGGGTCATGACGCGCTCAACCGATCGATTGCTGGCGCTGTTGGTGGGGTGGTCTGTGGCATAGTTTCGGGGGAACCGTTGAATCGTTTAATCTATCGCATTTTCCTGACCTTGAGGGCACTCGTTGGAAACTAAGCCCGAGCGACGCGCCCGCACGCGCAGCCAACTGCCGTTGGTAGCGGGGCAGCCTCGACGCGTCAAGGCGGCCTTTATGTGGCCGTTTGCCCTGGTCCTGACGTTCATCCTGGGCGCCTTTGTGACGGCCGCCTACTTTCAACAGGAACAGGTGCGCGATCGTGCGCTGGCCGACCGGATGACGGCCGTCTCCAGACTCATCGACCAGAAACTTGCCAAGGATGCCAACCTGATGCAGGCGGTGCTGCGCACACTGATGGACAACCGGGAGGTGGAAGCGGCATTTGCAAATGGCAGCCAGCGCCGCGAGACGCTGCTGCGTCTGGTCGGACCTCTGTTTGAATCGTTGCGCAAGGAGCACCGGATCACGCATCTCTACTTCAATGGCCCCGACCTGGTCAATGTCCTGCGACTGCACAGCCCGGGTGACTTTGGCGACCTGATCAACCGCGAAACGATGAACAAGGCGCGTGCGCTCGGTGGCGTGGCACAGGGGATCGAGCTCGGGCCCCTGGGAACCCTGACCTTGCGGCTGGTGGTGCCTTGGCAGGGCGCAGGCGGCCTGCTTGGCTATCTCGAAATCGGCGAGGAAATCGGTCATGTTGTGGAGGAAATTCATGAGACGCTGTCGGTCAACCTGTTTGTGATGGTCGACAAGGACCTGATGCTTCCCGAGCAATGGCAGCACGGGTTGGCATTGTTCAAGCGCGAGGGCAGTTGGGATCGCTTTGGTTCGCGTGTGGTGGTGGCGCAAACCACCGACCGGGCGCCAGCGTCGCTCGATGACCGGGTCCTGGCGCGCTTGAGCTCGGGCGGCTCCGAGGTGTTGCGCGATGGCAAGAGCGTCTTGCATCTGGCCATGGTGCCGCTCGTCGATGCCCGAGGTCGGCGCCTGGGGGACTTCGTGCTGGTGCGCGACATCACAGCGCTGCAAGGCGCCTTCCTGCGATCAGTCCTGACCGTCACGCTGCTGAGCGTGCTCGCCGGCGCTGGCGTTCTGGGTCTGTTTTATTTTGCGCTCGATCGCGTTGAACGCGACTACCAACGCCAGTACGAACTCGAACATCAGCTTCTTCGCATGGGAACCGAATATCAGCGGATGCTGCAGATCGAGAAGCTGTCCGCGCTGGGCACAATGGTCGGCGAAATTGCCCATCAGATCAACAACCCGCTGGTGGGCGTGGTAAACCTCGCGCAACTGGCACAGCGCGAGGCCGATGATCCACAGCGAACGCGCGAGCTGCTCAAGGAAATCCAGCAAGCGGGTGCCGACTGCCACGCCTTCATCGAATCGATGTTGAGATTTGCCAAGGTGTCGAGCTTCGAAAGCAGGGCGGCCAATCTGAACCAGGTGGTGGAAGAGGCCGTGCTAATGTTTCGCCAGACCGAGCGCCGACGCCTGCCCGTACAAACCCGGCTGCCCGAGTCCGCCGTGGTCCTTTCGGTTGATCCGATTCTGATCCGCCACGCGCTGTTCAATCTCTTGACCAACGCCGCTCAGGCCACCGTTGGGGAAGGTGCCATCGTCGTCGCGCTCGACCCGGCAGGGCATTCGCAGACCGGTGCGCCGGGCTGGGTTCTTTCCGTCACCGATCATGGCAGCGGGGTCGCAGATGACATCCTGGACAAGATATTCCTGCCATTTTTTACGACGCGCGTCGACGGGACCGGGTTGGGCCTGCCGGTGGTGCAACACGTCGCGCTGGTGCACGGGGGCTATGTCAGCGCGGCTGCTGTCCCCGATGGTGGCACGCAATTTGCTGTTTGGCTGCCGCAATCCGCTGGACCTGCCGAGTCAAATCATGCCAAACCCTCAAACCCCGTTGCCTAAGGTGCTCGTCGTTGACGACGACCACTACACGCGCACGCTGATCGAGCAGTTGCTGCGCAAGACCGCCGAGGTGCATCTGGCCAGTGACGGCGCGCAGGCGCGCGAGCTGTTTGCGCAGAACGACTTCAATCTGGTGTTGATGGACCAGCGACTGCCCGGGGACCGGGGGCTCGATTTGCTGCGCGAATTTCGCTTGCAGCGCCCGCGGCAGGTGGCCATTCTGATGACTGGCTATGCTGATGTTCGCGATGCGATCGCGGCGGTGCGCGAAGGCCTGTTCGACTACCTGAGCAAGCCATTCGAAGATCTGGAGGCGCTTGAGGCTGTGATTGGCAAGTCCCTTGAGCTCGACGGCGCGTACCGCGAGATTGACCGCTTGCGCGCACGGCTGGAAGGTGAGTCGGGCGCGCCCGGCGTGATCGGACACAGCCCCGCGATGGAGCGCCTGCTCGGCCAGGTGCGTCAGGTTGCCGGGATCGATACCACGGTACTGCTCGAAGGAGAGAGCGGCACCGGCAAGGACGTGATCGCGAAACTGATTCATTCCTGGAGCGCGCGCTCGCAGCAGCCCTACCTGACCGTCAATTGCGGCGCCTTGCCCGAGTCCCTTCTCGAGAGCGTGCTTTTTGGCTATGAAAAGGGCGCATTCACCGGCGCCAGCCAGGCGACTGCGGGCTATTTTGAAAAGGCAAACGGCGGCAACCTGTTTCTCGACGAAATCGCCGATATGAGCCCGAAATTGCAGAGCAGCTTGCTGCGTGTGCTGCAGGACCACAGCTACTCGCGCGTTGGCAGCACGCATTTGCGCACCACCGATTTCAGATTGATTTGCGCGACCAACCGTTCCCTCGCAGGCGAGGTCAAGGCAGGGCGCTTTCGCGAAGATCTTTACTACCGGATCAACGTCGTGGCGCTCACGCTCGCGCCGTTGCGCGAGCGCAGCGGCGATATCGTTCGCCTGGCCGCGCATTTTCTCGATCGCTACAACCGCAGATTTGGCAAACAATGCGGTCCGTTCACACCGGCGGCCGTGCAGGTCCTGGAAAACTACAGTTGGCCGGGCAACGTGCGCGAATTGCAGCATTGCGTCGAACGCGTGGTGGCGCTGCAAAGCGACGGTGCGATCGACGCCGCACACCTGGGTTTCATCGGCGATGCGCCGAAGCATACCGAATCGACCGCTGTCCCTGGCGCTTTGTTTCCCGTGGCGTATCAGGAGGCACGCGCCGCATTTGAGCATGACTACATGAGGCGCCTGGTGCAGTCTGTTGGCGGCAACATGTCCGAAGCGGCCCGCGCAAGCGGGATTCCACGGCAGAACCTGTACGTAAGAATGAAGCGCTGGGGCATTGTCATTGAATAGTGACACTTGTTATTAACAAGTGACAATTTTTTGTGTCCCCGACTAGGGTTATCCCTAGAGACCGGGTCGACGGCGTGTTCAACAATCGATATGTACAGCAATTCATAGGCGTGGCACGGTTGTCACGCTGCCACCCAAGGAGAGATATATGCAAAAGATGTTGCACATCAATGCCGACAAATGCACTGGATGTTTGCAATGCGAAATGGCCTGTTCTTTCGAGAACTACGGCACCTTTGCCACCGCCAAATCGCGCATCAAGGTTTTTGACTTTCACCACACCGGGAAGAAAGTACCCTATACCTGCACCCAGTGCGACGAAGCCTGGTGCCTGCACGCCTGCCCGGTGCAGGCGATCGTGGTGGACGCGGCCACCGGCGCCAAGGTGGTCAACGACGCGACCTGCGTGGGCTGTAAGGTGTGCACCATCGCCTGCCCGTTTGGCACGATCAATTACGTTGCCGAGACCGGCAAAGTGCAAAAGTGCGACCTGTGCGGCGGCGAACCAGCGTGCGCAGAGCACTGCCCGACGGGTGCCATCACATTCATCGACGCCAACTGGACCGGTCTTTCAAAGATGGCGCAGTGGGCAGACAAACTAGGCAATCAGCCAACCGCGGTTTAAAAACTTTGTGGGTCAGACCACTTTGCGCGGCAAACGTGCTCTGACCCCAACACTTTAGGAGAACGAACATGGCATGGGCAGGAAAAATTCTTCGCGTTGATCTGACGGCAGGCACGGTCAAGTCCGAGCCGTTGAACATGGAGTGGGCGCGCGCCTACCTCGGCTCGCGTGGCCTGGGCTCCAAATATCTGGTGGAAGAAGTGGACGCCAAGGTCGATCCACTTTCACCGGCAAACAAGATCATCTGGGCTACGGGTCCGCTGACCGGTACCATGGCGTCGACCGGTGGGCGCTACACAGTGATTACCAAGAGTCCGCTGACAGGGGCCATCGCGTGTTCCAACTCCGGTGGCTATTGGGGCGCCGAGTTCAAGATGGCGGGCTGGGATATGGTCATCTTCGAGGGCAAGTCGGCCAAGCCGGTGTACCTCTACGTCAACGATGACGTGGCCGAGCTGCGCGACGCTGCCCACTTGTGGGGCAAGAGCGTGTGGGAGACCGAGGCCATGCTCAAGACCAGTTTGCAGGACCCGTTGGCGCGCGTCTCCAGCATCGGCAAGGCCGGGGAAAACGGCGTGCTCTACGCCAGTGTCGTCAACGATCTGCATCGCGCTGCAGGGCGCTCGGGTGTCGGTACCGTCATGGGAAGCAAGAACCTCAAAGCCATTGCCGTTCGCGGCACCAAGGGCGTGGGCAATCTGCACAACCCCAAGGCTTTCATGACGGCCGTGGCCGAGAAGAAGAAAATCCTGGCGGAAAACGGCGTCACCGGCCAGGGCCTGCCCGCCTATGGCACCCAGGTGCTGATGAACGTCATCAACGAAATGGGTGCGCTGCCCACGCGCAACCACCGCGACAACGCCTTTGAAGGCGCCAAGGACATCTCGGCCGAAGCGATGGCCACGCCGCGCAAGACCGACGGCAAGAAGCATCTGGTCACGAACCAGGCCTGCTTTGGCTGCACCATTGCCTGTGGTCGCATCAGCAAGATGGACGAAGGGCATTTCACGATCGTCAACAAGCCGCAGTACCGTGGCGCCAACGGCGGACTCGAATACGAGGCGGCCTGGGCGCTCGGGGCGGCCAATGGCGTCAATGATCTGGAGGCTCTGCAGTACGCAAACTTGCTTTGCAACGAAGAAGGCATCGACCCGATCAGTTTCGGCACCACCGTGGGCGCCGTGATGGAGCTCTACGACATGGGCGTGCTCTCCAAGGAGCAGATCGGCATCGAGGCACCTTTTGGCTCGGCGCAGGCGCTGGCGTTCCTGACCGAAGAAACGATCAACGGGCGCGGCTTTGGCAAGGAAATTGGTCAGGGCAGCAAACGCCTGACCGCCAAGTACGGGCACCCCGAGCTGAGCATGAGTTCCAAGGGACAGGAGTTCCCGGCCTACGACGGGCGCGCGATCCAGGGCATCGGCCTGGCCTACGCCACCAGCAACCGTGGTGGCTGCCATTTGCGCGGCTATACGATTGCCTCCGAGGTGCTGGGCATTCCGGTCAAGACCGATCCGGTCGAGCACGAAGGCAAGGCCGAACTGGTCAAGGCGTTCCAGGACGCGACCGCAGCGTTCGACTCCTCCGGCCTGTGCATCTTCACCACCTTCGCCTGGGGTCTGGCCGACCTGGCGCCGCAAATGGCGGCGGCCTGTGGCGATCAGTACACGACCGAAGAGCTGGAAAAGATCGGGGAGCGCATCTGGAACATGGAGCGCGAGTTCAACAACCGCGCCGGTTTCACGGCCAAGGACGACAGCCTGCCCAAGCGGCTGCTGACTGAGGCGTGCAAGACCGGTCCGTCCAAGGGCAAGGTCAACGAGCTCGCCAAGATGCTGCCCAAGTACTACGCGGCGCGCGGCTGGGACGCCGAAGGCCGCCCGACTGCAGCGACCAGGACCCGTCTTGGCTTATGACCCATCACGTCATTCTCGGCGCCGGTCCGGCCGGTGTCATTGCGGCTGAGACGATTCGCAAGCACGCGCCGCTTGAGGCCATCACCATCGTCGGTAACGAGTCGGCGCCGCCGTACTCGCGCATGGCGATTCCGTACCTGTTGATGGGCAACATTGACGAGTCTGGCACCTACCTGCGCAAGAGCCCGTCGCATTTGGCAGATTTGAATATAAAACTGCTCCAAGGGCACGTCAGCCGGGTGGACGTAGCTACGAAAACGATAGCGATCCAAGGTGCAAAGGCGATCGCGTTCGACACCCTGTTGATCGCCACCGGTTCGCATCCGGTGAGCCCGCCAATTCCCGGCATTGCCTCAAGCGGCGTGCATCCCTGCTGGACGCTCGAAGACGCGCGCGCCATCATGGCGCTGGCGACCAAGGGCGCGCGGGTGCTGCAGCTTGGCGCCGGTTTTATCGGCTGCATCATCATGGAGGCGCTGGCCGCGCGTGGCGTCAAGTTGAGCGTGGTCGAGATGGGCGACCGCATGGTGCCGCGCATGATGGGTCCGACCGCCGGGGCGATGATCAGCGATTGGGTCCGCGCCAAGGGCGTGGAGGTGTTTACCGGCACCAAGGTCGAGGCCATCGAGCCGGGTCAGCCGCTCAAAGTCAAGCTATCCAATGGCAAGAGCGTGAGCGCCGATCTGGTGATCAGCGCCGCCGGCGTCAGGCCAGCCATCGGCTTTCTGCAAGACTCGGACATTTCCTGCCTGCTTGGTGTGCTGACAGACGAGCATCTGCAAACCAGTGTGCCGGGCATCTTTGCTGCCGGCGATTGCGCTGAAGCCTTCGACAAGATCAGCGGCAAGACGATCGTCAGCGCGATTCAGCCCAACGCGGCGGAACAGGCCAGGGTGGCGGGCCTGAACATGGTTGCGTGTGCCCGCGGCACGGCTCTGACGGCCGAACTTCGCGGTGTCACACAAATCAATGTGCTCGACACGCTGGGCCTGATTTCCGCCAGCTTTGGCGACTGGCAGGGCGTGTCCGGGGGCGAGCATGCCGAGTTCACGGATCAGGCTGCAGGCCGCCACCTGAGCCTGCAGTTCAAGGACGACGTGCTGATCGGTTGCAACAGCGTGGGCTGGACCGAGCACGTTGGGGTGATGCGCGCGCTGGTGGAGGGCCAGGTCCGGCTCGGGGCGTGGAAGGACACGCTGAAAAAGGATCCGACGCAGCTGATGCATGCATACCTGGCAAGTGCACAGGGGCAAGGCGCGTGGGCAGGGGCGCAGGACGAGCGGCGGCGCTAACATTGCCAGCGCATGCGCATCACGTTCAAACTTTTCGCCTCGCTCACCGACTACCTGCCAGCGCAAGCGCGCGACAGCAACGTGCTTGAGCTTGACGTGGCACCTTCGGCCACGATCACCGAGATCATCGAACCGTTTCGCCTGCCGCCGGCGATGGTGCATCTGGTGCTGATCAACGGCAAATACATTGCGCCCGAGCAACGGCTGACGCAAACCCTGGCCGATGGCGACGTGCTGGCCATCTGGCCACCCATTGCCGGTGGTTGAGGCGACCAGGTCGCATGCAGTCCAGCTACGCCGAACGCTTTGAGCGCGAGATGGGCTGCACCGAGCTGGAGTGGCTGCGCTGGCTGCCAGCCGCCGTGGGCGCGCATGGTTGGCAATTGGCGCAAGGCTCGGCCGCTGTGCAAATCGGCGAGGGCAGGCTGGCGCTGAACTGGCGCACCGGCGCGCCGCGCGCAATTGCGCTGATGCGCATGCCCCGGCTGATCGTCGACTTCCGGTTTGACGGGCTCGATGCCGCGCAACGCTACGCCTTCATGAAACGTTTTGACCTGTACATGCAGCGTGGTGGTGGGTGAATTACAGTAGGGGACCCGACGAGCAACAACCAACCCGGAGACCCACCCATGCTTCAGCCCGGCCTCATGATGGAGCGCTCGCTCCTCATTTCCGACCTCATCGAACACGCAGCCGCCCAGTTTGGCGGCGTTGAAGTGGTCTCGCGCGAGACGCACGGACCGCTATTTCGCTACACCTATGCGCAGTGCGCTGCGCGTGCGCGCAAGCTGGCCAACGCGCTCAAGACGCTCGGGCTGAGTGCCGGCAGCGCCGTGGGCTCCATTGCCTGGAACAATCACCGTCACCTGGAAGCGTATTACGCGGTCTCCGGCAGCGGCATGGTGATCCACACCTGCAACCCGCGGCTGCACCCGCAGCAACTGATCTACATCATCAACCATGCCGAGGACGCGGTGATGCTGTTTGACAGCACCTTCGCCCCGCTGGTCAAGGGTATCGCGCAACACTGCCCCAAGGTCAAGGCCTGGGTTTGCCTGAGCGAGGCCGCTCACATGCCCGCGCTCGAAGGTGTGGCCAATGTGCTGTGCTATGAGGACCTGATTGCGCCACAGAGCGAACAGTTTGTCTGGCCCCAGTTTGATGAGCGCAGCGGCGCGGCCCTGTGCTACACCTCCGGGACCACCGGCAACCCCAAAGGCGCGCTGTATTCGCACCGCGCCATTGTGCTCAACGCGATGTCGGACTGCATTGTGCTGTCGCTCTCGGCCAAGGCGAGCGTGCTGCCCGTCGTGCCGATGTTTCACATCAACGCCTGGTGCATTCCGTACGCCACCCCGATTGTCGGCGCCCGGCTGGTATTGCCCGGCCCGCGCCTGGACGGGGCGAGTCTGTACGAACTGATGGAAGCAGAGAAAGTCACCGTCAGCGCCGGCGTGCCCACCATCTGGCTGGCGCTGCTGCAGCACGTGGAGCAAAACGGCCTGCGCTTTTCCACCATGCGCTGCACCGCGGTGGGCGGTTCGGCCATGCCAGCAGCCCTGATCGCCAAGTTTTCCGACAATTACGGCGTTGAAGTGCGCCACGGCTGGGGGATGACCGAGACCACGGCCGTTGCCACGCTGGGCTTCCTGACGCCAGAGAATCTGCAGTTGCCCGCTGCCGAGCAGCACGCGCTGATTGCGAAACAGGGCAAGTCGGTGTTCGGCGTCGAGATCAAGGTGGTCGACGAGAGTGGTGCGACGCTACCGCGCGACGGCGTCTCGCAAGGCGAACTGATGGTGCGCGGCCAATGGATCGTGACCGGCTACTACAAAGGCGACACCTCGCCATTGATCGACGGCTGGTTCCCCAGTGGCGACATCGCCACCATCGATGCGCAGGGCGTGATGCAGATCAGGGATCGCGCCAAGGACGTGATCAAGACCGGGGGCGAGTGGATCAGCTCGATCGACCTGGAAAACGCCGCCATGGGCCACCCAGCCGTGGCGATGGCAGCGGTGATTGGCGTCAAGCATCCGAAATGGGACGAGCGCCCCTTGCTGTTCATCGTGCGCAAGCTCGGACAAACGCTCGAACGCGAAGAAATCCTGGCCTTTCTGACCGAACGTGTCGCCAAGTGGTGGGTGCCAGACGACGTTGTCTTTCTCGACGCACTGCCCGTGGGCGGAACGGGCAAGGTGCAAAAGGGCGATCTGCGCAAGAAGTACGGCAGCGTGTTTGATTAAGGCGGCGTTTTCGCTCAACGCATAGCGATTGCCCGCGAATCGCAAATTTCCGCTAGGATCAAGGCAGGATATTCCCAAGTCAAAGGTGGCGTCATGAGTCAAAACGAACAATTTCGGCCGTTGCAAAAGATCGCCGTCTCGGCCACGGGCTGCCATTTGTTCGAGGCGTTCAACCCACCCGCCGTGAAGGCCGAGGCAGCGGCGCTTCTGGTGATGACGGATCTGACCCGCGTGCCTTTGGCCACGATCCTGGCCGATGCCACGCTCGATGAAGCCAATCATTCGATGTTGGCGCGCGGTGTGCGCCTGCTGCTGGTGGTGGGCGGGGCCAACAATATCGTGGGCCTGGTCACCACCGTCGATGTGCTCGGTGAGAAGCCGGTGCTGGTGGCCCAACGCAGGCAGCTAAAGCGCAGCGAACTGCGCGTGGCCGAAGTGATGGTCCCGGTCGACAAGATCGAGGCGCTGGCGATCGAGGACGTGAAGAAAGCAAGTGTTGGCGACATTGTTGCAACCCTGAAAACCGACGGCCGCGCACATGCCATCGTGGTTGGTCAGGGGCGCGACGGCGCGCAGCATCTGGTGGGGATATTTTCCACGTCCCAAATCGCGCGTCAGCTCGGCGTGCAAATCCAGACGCACGAAGTCGCCAGGACCTTTGCCGAAATCGAGGCGGTGATCGCCGGTGTCTGAAGGTCCGAGCATGACGGCCATTTGGAAGCCACCAACTGCCACAAACCGCTCGCTTTTATTGATCAAATCAGCCCGAAACGCCCGTGCTGCTTGCGTGGGAAGCTACAGAAAATGTAGCGGATGGAGTGCTCTTGATCGACAATCGCGCTTGCCGCGCCCGTCAGCCTGGCGGCTTACGCCGCCAGGCTGACGGGTTCCGGCCAGAGCGCATATCCCAATCGTCTAGACTTGGACGTTGTCACACGCAAACTCGCCAAGTGTTCCGGCCAGAGCGCATATCCCAATCGTCTAGACTCTCCCCAAAAATTCCCCAAGTGGCTTACATGTTCCGGCCAGAGCGCATATCCCAATCGTCTAGACTAGCCCCACCCAACGTCACCGTGGAGGGCCAGTTCCGGCCAGAGCGCATATCCCAATCGTCTAGACTGCGATGCGGGTGCGCCGGGTTGCGAAAGGTGTTCCGGCCAGAGCGCATATCCCAATCGTCTAGACTCTCGGCCATGCGTGGTGCGCGCAGATCAAATGTTCCGGCCAGAGCGCATATCCCAATCGTCTAGACTCCTGTCAGTCTTTCAGCGTCGCAGGACTCAGTTCCGGCCAGAGCGCATATCCCAATCGTCTAGACTGGCGGCAGGTGTATATCGAGGATGGCCCAAGTTCCGGCCAGAGCGCATATCCCAATCGTCTAGACTCGCGCGCGTGAGCTTCAAACTCACCGTGCAGTTCCGGCCAGAGCGCATATCCCAATCGTCTAGACTCTCGAGCCGCTTACAGCGCGATGCACGACTGGGTTCCGGCCAGAGCGCATATCCCAATCGTCTAGACTGCGGTCATCGACGCAGCGCCGCAGCGACGCAGTTCCGGCCAGAGCGCATATCCCAATCGTCTAGACTCGGCGTGCAGCATGCATCGACGACGACTGCAGGTTCCGGCCAGAGCGCATATCCCAATCGTCTAGACTAGCGCCGATGCATGCGCACGATCGACCGCTGGTTCCGGCCAGAGCGCATATCCCAATCGTCTAGACTTGCGCTGACCGCACGTCCTGTGCGGCTGCGGTTCCGGCCAGAGCGCATATCCCAATCGTCTAGACTCTAGCACGACGCATGATGCGCTGACCGTGCGAGTTCCGGCCAGAGCGCATATCCCAATCGTCTAGACTCGCTCGGCCGAGCTCGACGCCAGCGACGTGGTTCCGGCCAGAGCGCATATCCCAATCGTCTAGACTGCCGCTGCGATAACCCCTTGATTCGTCGAGGGGTTTTTCGCTTTTGGCGTTTGAAAAACGGTGGGCATGGGCTAGAAAAGGTCGAACTGGTCGGGCGTTTTGTTGGCGGGTTGTTTGGCTTTGCCGTGGAAGCTGGCGATGCGTTCGTACTGCTTGTCGGTGAATTGCAGGATATTCACTTTACCGCCTTCGGGCAAGGCGTTTTCGACGTGTTTGCAGTAGGTGTCCACCTGTGCCTGGCTGGTGCAAAAGCGCATGTACACGCTGAACTGGCTCATGTCAAAACCGATGTCCAGCAGCGTGTTGCGGAACTCCGTGGCAGCCTTGCGCTCAGCCTTTTCCACCACCGGCAGGTCAAACATTACAACCATCCACATAAGCCGGTAGCCAGACAGCATAAGCGTTGGCAGCTATTCATTTTGTAGCGCAGTGGCCAACGCCAGCGGCAAGCCTGGCAGTGGCAAATCGAGCTTGTCGCGCTCGCCCAGGTACACCTGCGCCAGTGATGTGGCAAGCTTTTGCACGCACACCACCACCGGGGTGGCACCGATGTCGGTCTGCATGTCGTCGTACAGCGTGCGTACCAAGGCGCGTTTGCTCTCGGGTGTGACACGGTCTTCGCCATTGCGCCGCAGGTGCCAGACCTTGAGGTCGACAACTGGACGAAACGGCTCCATCACGTCGTCCACCAGGCGCATGGCATTGTTGTCGTTGCTGTGGTGCAGGCCGATGCTGGGGTGCAGCCCGGCAGCCACGATGGCGCGCGCCGTGGCGGCGCGCATCACCGTGTAGCCGTAGTTCAGCAGGCCGTTGATGCCGCCGCCGTCCTGGTCGCGCCGGAAAGCATCGCCAAACAACAGCCGCCAGTAGCGCTGCGCGCCCTGGGCTTCGATGTTCTCGGGGTCGCCGCTCTTGACCTTGCGCACCAGCGCTGCGAGCGGTGCAGTGGGGGCACCGGTGGCCTCGAGCGCGGCGGCCTGTTGCTCCAGCTTGCTGCGCACTACCGCCGCCCACAGGCGTTTGTGCGTGGGCAGGCTGGCAGCTATTTGCGCCTCGATGCGTTTGGCCTGTTCAAAATTGCCTTCAATGGGTAGCAGCATGCCCACGGCATTGTGGTTGGCGGCGCATAGCACAAAGGGTGCGCCGCGTTCGCTCAGGGCTACCAGCAGGTTGTTGGTATAGCTGATTCCGTGCGCGTTGGCGATCAGCGCGGCAATGTCGTCCAGTGGCACTTGCCCAAGTTCCTTGCGTTCGCCCTCAGTGTCCTGCACCACCATAAAGCCACGATGCAGGTGCAGATGTCGCCTGTCGTCAGCCACTTCCACAATGCGGCCAATCATCCTTGTTCGCTCCCGGCGTGCCAGGTTTCAGCGGACAGGGTGGGTCGGCAGCGCCTGCATGTGGATGCCCAGGGCGGTCATGACTTTCATCACCGTGTCAAAGCGGGGTTTGGCACCGGGTGCCAGGGCTTTGTACAGGCTTTCTCGGCCCAGGCCTGCATCCTTGGCAACTTGTGCCATGCCGCGTGCACGGGCCACATCCGACAGCGCGAGCAGCAGCAGGTCCGAGTCGCCCGTTTCCAGAATGGCGCTCATGTATTCCGCAATGGCCGCGTCGTCGGTGAGGTAGCGTGCAGCATCAAAACGCAGGAGTTTTGTTTTGGCTTTAGTCATCGTCGATCTCCAATTCTGAAAGCATGCGAAGCGCATGTGCAATGTCCCGCTTCTGGCTGGTCTTGCTGCCACCGGCCAGCATTACGATCAACACCCCCGCACGCCGGGTGAAGTAAAGCCGATAGCCGGCCCCCACATCCACACGCATTTCACAAAGGGCGCCAGCAACCGGTTTCCAGTCACCCAGGTTGCCAGCCTCGGCCAGACGCAGGCGGGCCACGATACGCACCTGCGCACGCAGGTCTCGCAGCGCATCCAACCAGTCCTGAAATTCTTGCGTTTGCTGAACGGTGTACATGGCGATTGTATCTGATTGGATACTTGCGCATTCCCCCTATTCGGCGAAACCTGGGTCGCGGAGATCGCCGATGGGGGAAATGGTGACGCGACGGGCCTTCGCATCCTTCAAACTAGTTGCTGAGAACGCCTTCTGGAAAAAATCATCCTTCAGTGCCAACTCGTCAAGCGGCTCGCGCGCCTTCTGTGCCTTTTGCGCGGCAAGCTTGGCGGTATATCGAGCACTGATATTGGTCTCGTTGGGTTTGATGAACGTGACTGACCCTGAACTGTTTATTTTCAGGACTTGCAGCAGGGTTGGCGTGGGACCATTGTCCAGCGTTGCGCGAATATAGTCGCCAATCATCAATCGCATCACCAGCGGTTGACCTCCCATTGCAACCGAGGGATTGCGCAGACGGGCGACACCTTCTGCAATGGTCGGAAATTCTTTGACAACCTGATAGGCATCGAACGTGCGCAAGACTTTTGAATCCCAATCTTTCGCTTCTGTCCGCCAAATCTCGATGCAATAGTTGCTGTTTGAAAGTAGTCCTTTGTAGGGCTTTGGCCTATCACCCTTGCCCATGTGTCGCAAAGAGGCGTTGGGCTGATCGTTGCGTGCCTCAAAGGCGATTACGGCCCTATCCTTGGCGGCGCTCTTGCTCTTTCCTTCAGCGCTGTAGATGGTTGCGTCAAACATCGCCCCCTCATGCCCATGGTCGGGCTTGTGGCTGACCCAGATGCTGTCGATGGCACGCTTGACGGAGTTGACGTATTCGCGCCCCTGGTCGGTGCCCCACGGGAAGGGCATGTTCTCAACGAGCCGGTTGAGTTGATGCTCCCGCGCACTGGCGCTGGCCCAGGCAAAGCGCTGCAGCATGCCTTGGTCGGTGATGCCGATTACGCAGGCATCCACGGCATGGTGGCGGTGGTCGTTGCGGTTCTTGCTGCCATCCAGCCCCAGCACGTCGTTCAGCCCAAACTTGCCGCGCAGCATGGCCGTCATCTGACCAGGAATCACGCGCGCGGCTTGTGGGCAGATCAAGCTGACGTACTCACGGGCAATCTTGCTCAAATGACGGGTGTCGTTCAAAGCGCGGGCAAGAAAACCTTTGTGCTCGCCAACCCACTCTTCCATTGCTTTCTCGCCAAAGCGAAACCGCTTCTTGTGATGCCAGTGGCGCACTCGGGTTTGTATATCGTCATACAACCACCCGCGTTCAGCAAATAGTTCCCTGGCTTCGTATGGCGTCTTCTCGCCCTTGATTCTGTTTGCTTCGCGGATGCACAAAGTTTTGTTGACCCGCCCGTCATCCAGCGTTCGAGAGTGCGGCAGGATGTGGTCGATTTCGACCTCGGGCGACAAAATCATTCGTACACTCATTGGCGTGCCGCTGTACGGGCAGGTGACAACGTCACCGCCCATCTCGTGCCAGAGTTTCAGTTTCTGCATAACAAAGCCAGACACTGCCTCGCTGGAACATTCCAAGACTTCCGCAGCAGTGCGCCGCAATTCTTTGTTGATCTCCTGATTCAGTGATTGTTGAACTTGTGTGCAGCCCGAGCATCCACAGTACGGGCGATAGTTTTGGAGCGTAATCGAGCCCTTTCGGAATTCGGCTGGGCGATGGTCTTTGGGTCGTTTCAATTCGTTTGCAACTTCCACAATTACCTCGCTCGGGTGTCCGTAGCGCTTGATGAGTGCATTCACCACCACGCGCACCTGGTTCAGACCGATGTGAACCGTAGGATTCGCAATCTTCCCAAAGCGCTCCTCGTCATTTCTTGGGTTTTCCTTGGCGAATCCGACATGACGTTGCATGAACTCGCCGTAGTACGGCAGCCCATCGAAGATGTGATAAGTCTTGATCTCACCGGTTGTCGGGTCAGTCCGTTCCATGGGGTGAGTTCGCCCGGGAACCTCGGCGTTCTCGCTTAACCGGCTGTGATGGAACCCAGCATTCTTGGCGGCCTCCGCGTAGCTGACCACATCACGACGCAATTCGGGCAGGATTTTGGCGAGTGCGTTTGCGCACAGGCTGCCGTAGCCTTCGGGCAGGCCAGCGTTGGCGATTGCCTCGGCGCGGGCTTCGTCAATGCCCGTTTCGTCCTGCAACCAGCGTACCAGCTTGGCTTCGTTTTCCTCGTGCACCAGTTGCAGCACGATGGCGTCCTGCTTGACTTCCTCGAAGGCGAACCATGCTTCCCAAAAATGCTTTTTGTCGCCCAAAATCGCGCTGGTGGTGTTCCCTTTGAGTTCCTCACGTTTGGGGTCTTCAAAGTTGAATTGCGCGGCGCCACCGGTTTTGAGCAGGGTCTTGATGGCGGCAAACGTGAGTTTGCTCTTGCGCTCCATGGCAGCGATCAACGTGTCGCGCTGCGCCAGTGTTAGCGGCTCGTCCTTCAATCCCTCGCGCAAGATGCGCAGGTTGTTGACCTCCTGGTACATCCGAAAACGCTGTGTGCTGGGCAACGCCAGCGGGGCACGTTCTTCCTCGGGCATCAGTGTGCAGCGACCCGGCTTGACCGGTTTGAGCGGGCGTTGATGCAGCAGAATATCCTTCAGGTCATCGCGGGCATTGTTGGTGAACAACTGAGGGTTTAACGACGACTGCCTTGCCCACAGCGCATCAAACTCGGCCTCAATCATGGCGCGGTCGATATACAGGTCGTAGCTCTTGTTGATCTTGGTTTTGCCGTCTTCGCGCAATACCTTGGTTTCGCGGTAACGGGCACGCACCGTTTCGCCAGCGTGGTCACGGCGGTGCAGCCATTCACCCACTGTGCGGCAATTGGCGGCAGCCATTTCGGTGCGCAGCTTGCTGATGGCCTGCTTCAATGCACCGCTGTCGTTGTCCTTCTTGTCCGTCTTGCGGTTGCTCTTGAAGCCCCGGCGCTGGTTGATGTGAAACAGCGCGCGGGCAAATTGCTCTGGCGTCAGCTTCTCGTCCAGGCCCTTGGCGCGCAATGCGTAGGGGTTGAGCGTGACCAGCGCCTGGCGCTGCGCATCGTCGGTTGGGAAGAAGCGGTGTTCAATAAGGGCCTTGGCCATGCGGTTCTTGCGCTTGAGCAGGCGGTCGCGCCTGCGGCGCATGGAGCGTGCCTCGCGCCGGGTGACAGCAAGAGACGAACCATCCTTGGGGTTGCGTCCGTCAGAGAAAATCCGCACCCCCGCTTTGATGACCGCAATCGGCGCGGGTGGCTGGTCCGCGTTGAGCCGCAGCATCGCCCAGCCAAGGGATGTGGAGCCAAGATCGAGCGCGAGCCGGTAGCGCATGCCTGCCATGGAGTGCCCTTCGTCGTGAATATGTGTGACAGGCGCTGTTATACACCGGTGAACTGCGCTACACTGATCGAACCAAAACGATTGGGATATGCGCTCTGGACGCTAACAAGCGGAAGCGAGTAATCGCCAGATGCACCAAATGGAAAGGCCGCTACATGCGGCCTTTCGTCTTTTTGAATCAAACTCGCCCGAAACGCCCGTGCTGCTTGCGTGGGAAGCTATCAATAATGTAGCGTTCTAGGGCGCCTCTGAACGCATCATCGCAACTCGCGCAAGCTCGGA
>CAWJOT010000036.1:0-16848 GCA_963844495.1 uncultured Pseudomonadota bacterium | reverse complement strand
CCCCCGTCTCCACTGATGCATCACTTGTCGTGATTCTTCAGCGAAGCCTTCCAGTGTAGCACACGAATTTTCGATTGGCCAGAAGCGGTGAGCCCGGTACAACGTGTCGCGCAAGATACGTCCACTCTGACGTCGGACAGCACTGCCTCCGAAACGCCTTGCAAATGCGGCCATCGACGGCGGGCAGGATAATTGCGGGCCATGGCCCTGCTCACTCTGCTCAACGCCCAACTTGCCTTTGGGCATGTCGCTCTTCTTGACCACGCCGATTTCGCCCTTGAATCGGGCGAGCGCGTTGGCTTGATCGGTCGCAACGGAACCGGCAAGTCGTCGCTGCTGAAGATTCTGGCCGGGCATGAGCACATCGACGACGGCACGCTGCAACAGCAGCAGAATCTGCGGCTCGCTTATGTTGGCCAGGAGCCCTCACTGGATCCCGCTGCGAGCATTTTTTCCGCCGTCAGTCACGGGCTTGCGCCGGTGATTGCGCTGGTCACTCAGTACTGTGAGGGCAGGGGCAACCTTGACGTCCTGCAGAGCGAAATAGAAGCGCGCGGCGGCTGGAACTGGGAGCAGCGTGTGACCGAGACCCTGCAGCGACTGCACCTGGAGGGCAACGCGTTGATCGGCACGCTTTCTGGGGGTACCAGAAAGAGGGTCGCGCTGGCGCAGGCACTGGTCACACAACCCGACGTGCTGCTGCTCGACGAGCCAACGAACCACCTCGATCTCGACTCAATCGAGTGGCTTGAAGAACTGCTGCTGGCGTTCCAGGGCAGTGTCATGACGATCACGCACGATCGCACTTTTCTCGACCGCGTGGCAACACGAATTGTGGAGCTCGACCGCGGCGTTTTGCGGTCGTATCAAGGCAATTTCGGGCAATACCTGCTGCTCAAGGAAGAGCAACTCGCGCAGGAGGCCGTTATCAGTGCAAAGGCCGACAAATTGCTCGCGCAAGAGGAAATATGGATCAGAAAAGGCGTTGAGGCCCGTCGTACCCGCAGCCAAAGTCGCATCGTGCGACTGGAAAAATTGCGCGCCAGCCGTGCGGCGCACCGCGAGGCCGTCGGCAAGGTGCGCATGGACGTGGCTGCTGGCGCGCTCAGCGGCAAACTGGTCGCCGAGTTGACCCGGGCCGGCAAGACCTTCGGCGACAACGTTGTCATCAAGAACTTCAGCGCGACGATCTTGCGGGGCGACAAAATTGGCCTCATTGGACCGAACGGTTCGGGCAAGACGACGCTGCTCAAACTCATCCTGGGCGAACTGCAACCGGACCGCGGAACAGTTCGGCAGGGCGTGAACCTGCAAGTCGCTTACTTCGATCAGTTGCGCAACGCGCTCGATCTTGAGGCCACACTTGAGGACTTCATCAGTCCGGGCAGCGAGTGGATCGAAATAGGCAGGCAGCGCAAGCACGTCAAGAGTTACCTGGGCGACTTCCTGTTTTCCCCGGCGCGCGCCAACGCCCCGGTGCGTTCGCTGTCGGGGGGCGAGCGCAACCGCCTGTTGCTGGCGCGCTTGTTTGCGCGCCCGGCCAACGTGCTTGTGCTCGATGAGCCAACCAACGATCTGGACATCGAGACGCTTGAACTGCTCGAGGAGTTGCTTCAGAACTACGAGGGCACGGTATTTCTGGTCAGCCACGACCGCAGCTTTCTGGACAACGTCGTGACCAGCACCATCGCCTTCGAGGGCAACAGTCTCTGGCGCGAGTACGAAGGTGGCGTGCAGGATTGGCTGACCCAGTCAAAGCGCTCGCGCGAACTCGGGGCCGCCGCGAGCGCCATCGTTGCCCAGACGATCCGAAAGGCCGCTGACACGGCAATCGTCGGGCAACCGAGGCCGGACCGGGCGGCGGCACCGGGAAGAAGGCGCAACAACAAGGAGCAGCGCGAGTACGAAGGCTTGCCTGCCAGAATCGAAACCCTTGAACAAGAGCAAGCGGGGCTTCGCGCGGAACTGGCCGACACCAACCTTTACGTGAAGGACCCGCAGCGGGCGAGCGCCATCTGCCTGCGCGATGCCGCCCTTGACGAGGAAATCCTGAAAGCGCTGGGACGCTGGGAAGAACTCGCCAACATCGAATCAAAATCAGCATGACCCCCGCCGAGTTCGCCGCCCTGATGCTGCTGTCCACGGCGGCGGCCTTTACCCCCGGACCCAACACGACGCTGTCCACGGCACTGGGCGCCAACCTGGGACTGCGACGTTCCTTGCGATTTATTCTGGCCGTTCCGGTCGGATGGGGCGTGCTCTTTTCCATGTGCGCCGGGGGTGTCGGCGCGCTCGTGGTCGCCCTGCCGCCGTTGCGCGTGGCCATTCAGATAGTGGGGGTTGCCTATCTGCTATGGCTGGCCCTCAAGCTGGCTCGTTCGGGCGCCCTGATGCAGGCCGAACCGGCGCAGCTGTCGGTTACTTTTTGGCAGGGAGTCCTGTTGCAGTTTCTCAACATCAAGGCGTGGCTGCTCGCGCTCACCGTCGTCGCGGGCTGGATCGCCGGGCGGGTCGACGCCCTGCACCGCTTTGCCCTGATTCTTCCGTTGATGCTTGCTTTCGGCCTGGCCAGCAACCTGACCTATGCCTTGGTTGGCTCGCTGCTGCGTAGCTGGCTGGCAGGTCCCGCAAACACCGGCACCCGACTGCGCTGGTTCAACCGCCTGATGGCAGCGGTGCTGGCGCTAACGGCGCTATGGATGGCTACGCTGTGACGCCTGCGGCCGGCACCGCGCCGGGCTTGCGTGAGGCTCAACGGGGCCTTTTGCTCGGCTTGCTTGGGGTCATCATCTTTGCGCTGACTCTGCCCATGACGCGCCTTGCCGTCGGCACGCCGCAAGCGCCGCAGTTGTCGGGCGTGTTCATCGCGACCGGGCGCGCCGTGATTGCGGCTCTGCTGTCGATCGGCTTCTTGTTGCTTACACGCGCACCGCGGCCGCGTCGCTCCGATTGGGCGCCCTTGGGGGCCGTGGCACTTGGCGTGGTTTTCGGCTTTCCGCTATGCACCTCAATTGCCATGCGCTACGTCGAGGCGGTGCACGCCAGCGTCATCGTGGGCGTGCTGCCGCTGGCCACCGCCCTGGTGGGCGCCTGGCTGCATCGCCAGCGACCCTCGCTTGGCTTCTGGCTATGTGCGGGCCTGGGAACAGCGCTGGTCGTGAGCTTTGCGATTTTGCGCTCGAGCCACAGCGGCTTGACGCTGGCTGCGGCCGACGCGCTGCTTCTTCTGGCCATGGCCTGTGCGGCCGTCGGCTACGGCGTCGGGGCCAAGCTTTCGCAGCGCATGCGACCAGACCACGTGATCTGCTGGGCACTACTCATTTCCTTGCCGCTGAACCTGCCTGTAGCGCTTGTGACATGGCCGTATCATGCTATCAAAACAGAAGCCTGGTTGGCTTTCGCGTACGTCGCGGTGTTCTCGATGTGGATTGGTTTTTTTGCCTGGTACCGTGGGCTGGCGCTGGGCGGCACCGTTCGCGTGAGCCAGGTGCAACTGATTCAACCCTTTCTGGGCATGCTGTTTGCCGTCCCGCTGTTGGGCGAGCAACTTGATGCCATGACGGTCGGTTTTGGACTGGCGGTGATTGCGGTCGTTTTTGTCGGACGCAAAATGTCGGTAAGCAACGGCCCCCCACCAAACGAGACGAAAGGCTCTGAACGATGACAACCGGCACGACATCAACCATGCCCTGGCTACTGGCGCGCAGGGCGACCAGGATGAACCCCTCGGCGATCCGCGAGATCCTCAAAATCACGGAACAATCGGGCATCATCAGCTTTGCTGGCGGATTGCCTTCGCCCAAAACGTTTCCGGTGGCCGAATTTGAGGCGGCCTGCGCCAAGGTGCTGCGCGAGCAACCGCACGCGGCGCTGCAATACGCCGCCAGCGAGGGCTTCGGGCCGTTGCGCGAGATGGTCGCGGCCGGGTTGCCGTGGCCCGTGGACCCGGCGCAAGTGCTCATTACCACCGGCTCGCAACAGGGGCTGGACCTGGTGGCCAAGTTGCTGGTGGACGCCGACAGCAAAGTGCTGGTCGAGTCACCCACCTACCTTGGCGCCGTGATGGCCTTCACGCCGATGGAGCCCGAAATCGTCAGCGTCGGCTCCGACGAGGACGGCGTGGATCTGCCGGCCCTGAGCCGGGTCGCACCAGGCGCACGCTTCTTCTATGTGTTGCCCAATTTCCAGAACCCGACCGGGCGCACCATGACCGAAGCGAGGCGCGCCGCGCTCAGCGCCGAGGCCGCGCGTCTGGGTTTGCCGCTGATCGAGGACAACCCTTATGGCGACCTGTGGTTCGACACGCCGCCACCGGCGCCGCTGAGCAGCCGCAACCCAGATGGCTGCATCTACCTGGGATCTTTCTCCAAAGTGCTGGCGCCGGGCGTGCGGCTGGGCTTTCTGGTCGCGCCAAAATCTGTCTACCCCAAGCTGCTGCAGGCAAAACAGGCCGCTGACCTGCACAGCCCGGGCTTTAACCAGCGTCTGATTGCCGAGGTGATGAAAGATGGCTTTCTGGAACGCCATGTCCCGACCATTCGATCGCTCTACAAATTGCAGCGCGACGCCATGCTAGGCGCGCTGACGCGCGAAATCCGCGGCGGCGATCCTGAGGCAACGTTGACCTGGAACATCCCGGCCGGTGGTATGTTCCTTTGGGCGCGGCTGCCCGCGGGCATGAGCGCGACCGACCTGCTGCCCCATGCGGTGAAACAGGGGGTGGCCTTTGTCCCGGGCGCACCGTTCTACGCGGGCGAGGCCGACATGCGCACGCTGCGCCTGTCGTTTGTGACCGCCAGCGTGGAGGAAATCGAACGCGGCGTGGCCGCGTTGGCGCGAGCAATCAGAGTCTATGCTGCCGCGCTGGCGCCGAGCCAGTCAGGCAAGCAATGAAGAGCAGAGCCTTCAAACAGGTTGACGTCTTTGGCGCCACGCCATACTTCGGCAACCCGCTGGCAGTGGTGCTTGACGGCAGCGGCCTGTCCGACCACGAGATGCAGCATTTTGCTCAGTGGACCAACCTCTCGGAGACCACGTTCTTGTTGCCGCCGAGTGACGCGGGGGCAGCACGCGGTGCCGATTACAGGGTGCGCATCTTCACCCATGGCGCTGAATTGCCGTTCGCCGGTCACCCCACCCTGGGCAGTTGCCACGCGTGGCTGCAGGCCGGGGGCATGCCCCGATCCTCAGGTACCGCCAGGGGCCAGGCCAAAGAGGAAGATGTGATCGTGCAGGAATGCGCCATTGGACTGATTCGCATCCGCCGCCAGGGCATACGCCTTGCCTTTGCCGCACCGCCGCTTAAACGCAGCAACGCCGGGCCGCAACTGCTGGCGAAGGTGGCAGACGCGTTGGGTTTGCACAGCAATCAAATCCTTGCCAGCCAATTGCTCGACAACGGCCCCCTCTGGTTGGCCCTGTTGCTCGACAGCGAAGAAGCCGTGCTGCAACTTCGGCCAGACCACGGACAGCTTCGAATTTTTGGGCAAAAAGTGGGCGTAGTGGCCGTGCAGCAAGCGCGTCCAGCTACTGATTTAATAGCAAAGTTAGACTGCGAAGCGAGCGTGGTGGTGCGCGCCTTCGCGGCGCCGGTGGGCGTGGACGAGGACCCGGTCACCGGCAGCCTCAACGCCAGTCTGGCGCAGTGGCTGATTGCCGAGGGCTATGCGCCCGCGACCTATGTCGCCTCCCAAGGCCATTGTCTGGGTCGCGCCGGGCGCGTTTACATCGAGCACAGCAGCGACGGGCAGGTCTGGGTCGGCGGCGACTCGGTGACGTGCGTTGAAGGAACGGTCAAGCTATGAGCATCGAACTACCCACGCTGTCGGAAATAGAAGCGGCCGCCCAAGTGGTGTACCGGGAATTTCAGGCCACCGCGCAATACCGATGGGCGCTGCTGAGCCAGCGCCTGGGCACCGACTGCTGGGTCAAGCATGAGAACCACACACCGGTGGGCGCCTTCAAGATCCGCGGTGGCCTCTACTACTTCGAGCAACTCAAGCGAGCTGGCACTCTGCCCCGCTCGGTGATCAGCGCCACACGCGGCAACCACGGCCAGAGCATAGGCTGGGCGGCACGCGCGCACATCGTCCCGTGCAGTATCGTCGTACCGCTGGGGAACTCGCTGGAAAAAAATGCTGCCATGCGCGCGCTGGGCGTGACCCTGATCGAACACGGCAGCGATTTCCAGGAAAGCCGCGAGCATGCGATTGCCTTGGCAGCGCAAACCGGTGCCCACGTGGTGCCGAGTTTTCACCCCGATTTGCTGTGCGGCGTCAGCACCTACTGGTGGGAGTTTTTCAAGGCCGTACCAGGACTCGATGTGGTGTATGTACCGATCGGCCAGGGCTCGGGTGCCTGCGCGGCGATTGCTGCCAAAGTCGCTCTTGGGCACAGGGCCAGAATTGTCGGAGTCGTCAGCGCGCACGCCACAACCTACGCGGACTCGCTCGCGGTTGGTCATGTGGTGTCAGCCCCAGTGAGCACGCAACTGGCCGACGGTATGGCCTGCCGAGTGGCGGATGCGGCAGCACTCGACATCCTTCGCCCGCACATTGACCACATCATCAGAGTCAATGATGACGAGGTTGCGCGAGCCATGCGCGACCTGTTCACCGATACCCACAACGTTGCCGAGGGCGCCGGTGCCGCCAGCTTTGCTGCAGCCATGCAGGAGCGCCATTTGCTGCACGGTCAAGTCGTCGGCACGACCATCAGCGGTGGCAACGTGGACGCGACGGTGCTCGCCAGCGTGCTGCGAATGTGATCGCTGCGGTCTCTCGTGCGACAACAGATAAGGGCAGGGCTGGTTTAGATTCGCACCATGGGAACGCTCTATCTTGTACGCCATGGTCAGGCCTCGTTTGGCGCCGCCGACTACGATCAACTCAGCGCACTTGGCCACCAGCAGAGCGTGCGCCTGGGTCAATACTTTGCCCTCAAGGGGCTGATTTTTGACCACGTCCTGACCGGCACGCTGCGCCGTCAGACCCAGACCTGGACCGGCATTTGCGAGGGCACCCAACGCGAGACCAAAGCGCTGGTCTGGCCCGGGCTCAATGAGTTTGACAGCGAGGCCGTGATCGCGACGGTGCATCCACACAAGCTCGAAAAGCCCGATTCGCCGGAGCAGTACCGGCATCACTTTCGTCTGCTGCGCGATGGCCTGACGCAGTGGATGAACGGCGTCGTGAGCCCGAGCGGCATGCCCAGCTACCTCGAATTCCGCAGCGGCGTGACCAGCGCACTGGACCACGTGCGCAAGCATTGCGAAGGCAATGTGCTGCTTGTCTCCAGCGGCGGGCCGATTGCCACCGCGGTCGGGCATATCCTGGGCACGACGCCTGAGACCACGATTGAGCTCAACATGCGCATCCGCAACAGCGCCGTCACCGAGTTCGCCTTCAACCCCAAACGTCACTCGCTGGTAACCTTCAACACCCTGCCACACCTCGAGCACGCCGAGCACGCGAGCTGGGTCACCTATTCCTGAAACGAATGGGTCAACCGATAGCGGCCGCGGGCCTGTCGCGGACAGTGCCCGGCGGCAAACGATCGATTTCGAGCAGCACGCGCGCCAGCGCACGCCCGGCAGCATCGACCAGCAAGCGCCCCTTCTCTGCCGTGGCGGCGGCCGCATCGCCGACAGCGCCCGCAGCGTTGTAGTCCTGAATCTGCCAGCCAAGCTTGGCACTCCTGCCATTGCCAAGAATCTCAAAACGCTGCGCGCGCTCCTTCGCGCTGGAAGAAAAATTCTGCGCCTGGCCCATCTCCACGCGCTGCGGGTCCAGGGCCAGCATCATCGAGGTCTCGATGGCGCCGCCATGAATGCCAAAACGGTGTTCTTCGGCGCTAAAGAGCGCATTCAAGTCGGCACCGTCAGCACCGTACAACGGCAGGTTGAACCAGCTCACGCTATAGACCAGCATGCCCAGGCGTGCCCGCAGATCACGGGCGACCAGATCCATTACGCTCACCTGGCCGCCATGCGAATTGAGCAGCAGCAGCTTCTTGACGCCAGCGGCGGCCACCGATTCGCCAAGCTCGGTCCACAGGTGCAAGATGGTTTCCGCCTTGAGCGAGAGGGTGCCCGCAAATGCGCTGTGCTCGGGGCTGAATCCGATCGGCTGCGTCGGCAGAAAAAGAACGTGCAGTTCCGGCGGCAACTGCGCCAGCGCTGCGCCAATCACCCCATTGAGCAGGACCGTGTCCACGCTGCACGGCAGATGCGGACCATGTTGCTCGGTGGCCGCGACGGGAAGCACGGCAATCGTTTGCGCCGCAGCGCCACTGACCATGGCATCGGCAAAGTGCCTGGTCGAGCAGTCGGCCCAGAATCGGGATGGATACGTCATCCGTCTATCTTAGTGCCAAGCGGGTCTGGCGCGCCTGAGCTGTGCCGGGTTTGGCGTCGCATCAGGTTCCGGTCGAGCCGGATTCGCACCGCATTGCGCTTGGTAATGAGCCCGGCGAGCGAGCGCGGACGCCCTTGCGCGCCACTGGCGAGATAGTCTGCCAGCAGCGCCTCTTTGAGCGCTGCCGTGGCCGTGCCTGGGCGCTGATCGAGGTAGTCAAACAACGCATCGGTCAACCGCTCGGGGGTCAGGCCACAGGTCGTGCCGCAGCGTTGCCACAACCAGTCGGAAAAATCCAGAAAGGCAAAAAATGCCGACGGCTGCCCAGCCGACAACAGCAGGGGCAGGGCACGCCCGAAGCGCCCCGAGTTCGCCATCAGTTCCCAGTAGCGCGCCATGCGGGCAAACCGACGGACTGTGGCGGCATCCACGGCGGCGGTCGCCTGCACCGTGTAGGGTGCTGCCGGGTCATACACCATGCCGAATTGGGCCGTGTGGCGCGCGATTGGCGTGCCGCGCAGGCGCTTGAGGATCCCGAGCTGGATTTCGTGCACACGCAGCGCGTGCAAGCGGTCAAACCCGGTGGCAAAGCTTTGCAGCGTCTCCCCGGGCAGGCCAAAGATCAGATCGGTGTGCAGGTGCGCGTTCGAATGCGCAACCAACCAGCGCAGGTTGGCCTCGGTCAGGGCATTGTCCTGCTTGCGCGAGATGCGCCGTTGCACCTCCTCATTGAAGCTTTGCACCCCGACTTCGAGCTGCAAGGTGCCCGCAGGAAACTTCGCGATCACGTCCTTGAGTCGCTCGGGAAGTTGGTCTGGAACCACTTCGAAATGCAAAAACAGATCCGCACTCATGCGCTCCAGAAAGAACTGCAGGATGCGCACCGAGCTGTCGATCTTCAGATTGAAGGTTCGATCGACAAACTTGAAGTTGCGCGCGCCGCGCTGATGCAGACCGTGCAGCGCAGCGAGAAAACGCTTCAGGTCAAACGCCCAGGCCGTCTTGTCGAGCGAACTCAGGCAAAACTCGCACTTGAACGGGCAGCCGCGCGAAGCCTCGACGTAAAGCAGCCGATGCTTCAGATCAGCGTCACTGAACTCGTCGTAGGGCAGCGCGATCTGCGCCAGCGCCGGTTGCTCGCCGGCGATGATCTTCAACGCGGGCGGTGGACCGTGCAGCAGGGCCGTGCAGAGCCTGGCAAAACTCACGTCGCCCCAGCCGGTGATGACGAAATCAGCCAGCGCGACGATTTCCTGCTCAAGCGTCTCATGACTGACCTCGGGCCCCCCGAGCACCAGCTTCAGGTCCGGCCGCGCGGCCTTGACCCTTCGCAAAACCTCGGTGGTCTGGCGCACGTTCCAGATATACACGCCAAACCCGACGATCTGCACCACGCCAGGTTGCGGCAACCCGAGCAGCGCCAGCAGCGCATCGGCGACCTTTTGCGCAGGCTCGGCGATCACGAATTCGCGCAGCGCCGCGCGCGCGCGCAGCTCGCCCAGATTGGCCAGCAAATAGCGCAGGCCCAGCGAAGCGTGAATGAACCTTGCATTCAGGGTGCAAAGGACAATCGACGGCGCGGCGGACACGGCAGGCGGCATGCCGGTATTATCAATACCATGACACAAGACCTCTTTCGCACCGACGCTTACCTGAAGCGAATGCACGGCCACCGTCACCGCCATCTCGGCGCAGGGCATCGTGCTCGATCGCAGCGTGTTTTATCCGCTGGGCGGCGGCCAGGGCGGCGACGCGGGCGCTCTGGTGCTGACCGATGGCAGCGAACTTGCGATCATCGACACCCGCAAGGGCAAAACGGAAGATGGCAGTTTCAATAGCGATATATGCCATTTGCCCAATCCAGACGTGCTTGAGCAGCTATTAAATCAGGAGCGTCGTGACCATGCTTCGGTCGCGGTTGGCGACACCGTCACGGCACGCATTGACTGGGCCCGGCGGCACCGGCTGATGCGTTTTCACACAACCACGCACTTGCTGTGTCATCTGGTACCACAGTTGGTCAACGGCTGCTCGATTACACCGGACTATGCCCGTCTGGACTTCAACATGACCGACGCGCTGGACAAGGACGCGTTGACCGCGGGCATCGCACGACTGGTCGCGGCCGCACACCCGGTGACGGTGGGTGCCATCACCGACGAGGAACTCGATGCCAACCCGGCGCTGGTCAAGAGCATGTCGGTGCAACCACCGCGCGGCAGCGGGCGCATTCGCACGATACGAATCGGCGCCGCGTCGTCCGATGGCCAGGGCGTCGGTACCGGTGCAATGATTGATTTCCAGCCGTGTGGCGGAACCCATGTGGCCAACACGGCCGAAATCGGCGCGGTCATCGTGACCAGGATTGAAAAGAAGTCCGCCACGACGCGCCGGGTGGTCCTGGGCTTTGCGCCATGAGCCGCGAGCAGATCAGAAACATGACCGGCGACTCGTTCTTTGCCTGGGACGGCAAGGTCCTGGTGATCAATGTGCTGGGCAAACCCGGCGCCGCGCGCGACGCCATTGGCAAACCCAAGGGAACGCAGCTCAAGATCAGCGTCACCGCAGCGCCCGTGGCAGGCAAGGCCACCAGCCACATGGTGCGCTTTCTTGCCCCTCAGTTCGGCGTGAGCGTCGCCGACATCGAGGTCGTCTACGGCTGGGAAAATGTGAACAAGCAGTTGCGTATCAGGGAGCCGAAGAAGCTGCCCGCAGTGTTTGCGCAGGGAACTTTGCCGCTGTGACCTACTCCGACACTGCAATGACCGCATCGAAGCCTTTCCGCAACGTCCTACACGCTATCTTATTTGTAGCGGCTTTCGCTGTATCGACGGCCTCTTTGGCGCAGTCATTAGATAATTCAGTGGTGACCACGGATCAGGTTCGCGCCGAGCTGATGGCCCATGCTCCGGACGGTATCGCCGCGGGCAGGACGGTCTGGGTCGGCTTGCAGCTCACGCATCAGAAGGAATGGCACACCTACTGGAAGAACTCGGGCGATTCCGGCTTGCCCACCACGCTGGACTGGACGCTGCCCGCTGGCGTGACCGCTGGCGCGATTGACTGGCCGATACCCAAGCTCATCCGCATCGGCAATCTGGCCAATTACGGGTACGAGGACACCATATTGCTGCCGGTGGCACTGACCGTCGGGCCCGACTTCCAGAGCCTGCCCGGTAACAGTCAGGTTCGCATCGGACTCAAGGCCAGATGGCTGGTCTGCCGCACCGAATGCATTCCGCAGGAGGGCGAATTCAGCTTGAGTCTGCCGGTGCGCGGCTCGACGGCGATCAACAGCAGCGCGTTCGATACCGCTTTGGCAGCGCGGCCACGACCAGTGATGGGCAATGCCGCCGGGGTGCTGCCCCAGAGCAGCGTGCAGATCGAAGGCAGCTCGATCAAGCTCACGGTGCACGGGCTGCCCGTCGCGCTGCGGGGCAAGACGCTGGACTTTTTCCCCGAGACGCCTGAGGTCATCGCCACGGCGGCGCCCTGGACCCAGGGCTGGAGCGGCGATGTATGGAGCGCGCAGGTACCGCTTTCACCCGAGCGCAGCAGCGCTCCGAGCATCCTGCCGGTGGTACTGGGCGCAGGTGGCCAGGGCTATCGGGCAGAACTCAAGGTGCTGGGGGCCTGGCCCAAGGTGGGCGTCAATGCGGCCGGCGTGCCTGCGCTCGCGTCGGCACCAGCATCGGGTGCGGTACCCTCGATCACGCTGCTCGGAGCCCTGCTCGGAGCCCTGCTCGGCGGACTGATCCTCAACCTGATGCCATGCGTGTTTCCGGTCTTGTCGATCAAGGTCATGAGCCTCACGAGCCACAGCGAAGACCGGCACGCTCTGCGTATTGACGGGCTGGCGTACAGCGCCGGTGTGCTGATCTCGTTTCTCGCATTGGGCGCGCTGATGCTCGTGCTGCGCAGCAGCGGCGAGCAACTCGGATGGGGCTTTCAATTGCAGTCGCCCGCCGTGATCGCAACATTGGCGCTGCTGTTTACCGCGATGGGCCTGAACCTCGCCGGTCTGTTTGAATTCGGCATGCTCCTGCCCAGTGGCCTGGCCTCGCTGCAGGTGAAAAACCCGGCCGTCAACGCCTTCCTCTCAGGCGTGCTGGCGGTGGCCATCGCCTCACCCTGCACGGCGCCGTTCATGGGCGCTGCGCTCGGTCTGGCCCTGGGTTTGCCGACAGCACAGGCCCTGCTGATTTTCGCCAGCCTGGGCCTGGGCATGGCGCTGCCCTACCTGCTGGTCAGTCTGGTTCCCGGCGCAGCCCGGATGCTGCCGCGTCCCGGTGCGTGGATGCAGACCTTTCGTCGCGCCATGGCGTTTCCGATGTTTGCCACCGTGGTCTGGCTGGTCTGGGTGCTGGGTCAGCAAAGCGGGATCGACGGCGCCGGGTCGTTGCTCGCCCTGCTGGTGGCACTGAGCATGGTGCTCTGGTCGTTCACGTTGCGGGGTCGCAGCCGCGTCGTCGTTGCTAGCATTTCAATAGCGCTCTGCGCATTGTTGACAGTCGCTTTAGGTCAAAACATTCTCAGAAACACGCAGGCCGGCAGCGCCGTCGCGGCGACCGAGCGCTGGCAGCCGTGGGCGCCGGGGCGGGTCGAGCAGGCGCTGGCCAAAGGCGGTCCGGTGTTTGTGGACTTCACGGCAGCCTGGTGCGTGACCTGCCAGTACAACAAGAAAACCACGTTGTCCGACCCCGCTGTGGTCGCAGATTTCGACGCCCGAAAGGTCACCCTGTTGCGCGCCGACTGGACCCGGCGCGACAGGGCCATTACCGCTGCGCTGGCGCAGTTGGGTCGCAATGGCGTGCCGGTCTACGCGCTGTACAAGGGCACAAAGCCGCCGGTCCTGCTGCCCGAACTTTTGACGCCGGCAATCGTGCACGCCGCGCTGGCAACCCTATAGGCCGCAGCCCGGCGGCGCCAGGCATTCCCGACAGGGCGGGCGGCAGTCGAGTAAGCGACAATCGGGGCATGAATACACCCTCCCAAACCAGCGCATTTGCGCCCCTCCAAAACGACAGTTTTATTCGCGCCTGCCTGCGTCAGGCCACCGATCACACGCCGGTCTGGCTGATGCGTCAGGCCGGGCGCTATTTGCCCGAATACCGTGCCACGCGCGCCAAGGCGGGCAGTTTTATGGGACTGGCGACCAACACCGACTACGCCACTGAGGTCACGTTGCAGCCGCTCGAGCGCTATGCGCTGGACGCGGCGATCCTGTTCAGCGACATCCTGACCGTTCCCGATGCGATGGGACTGGGCCTGTCCTTCGCCCTGGGCGAGGGCCCCAAGTTCGCCCACGCGGTGCGCGACGAGGCCGCCGTGGCGAAGCTTTCGGTACCCGACATGGACAAGCTGCGCTATGTGTTTGACGCCGTCACTTCGATTCGCAAGGCCCTGGCCGGAAAGGTTCCGCTGATTGGTTTTTCGGGCAGCCCCTGGACGCTGGCGTGCTACATGGTCGAGGGCGCGGGCTCGGACGACTACCGCCTGGTCAAGACGATGCTCTACAGTCGCCCGGACTTGATGCACCGGATTTTGCAAATCAACGCCGACGCTGTCGCGCTTTACCTCAACACGCAAATTGAAGCGGGTGCCCAGGCGGTGATGGTCTTTGACAGTTGGGGCGGTGTATTGGCCGATGGCGCGTTCCAGTCGTTCAGCCTGGCCTACACCGCGCGTGTCCTGGCCCAACTCAAGAAGGAGCATCTGGGCGTGCGCATCCCGAGCATTGTCTTTACCAAGGGCGGCGGACCTTGGCTGCAGGAGATGGGCGAGCTCGATTGCGACGTGCTGGGTCTGGACTGGACCGTGAACCTGGCCCGGGCCCGCGAAATGGTGGGTCGGCGCAAGGCCCTGCAAGGCAACCTGGACCCGAACGCGCTCTTTGCGCCGCCCGCTGCGATTCAAGCCGAGGTGGCCAAGGTTTTGAACAGCTTTGGTGCGCCGCACCGCGGAGCAGGGACCGGACCAACGCAGATTTTCAACCTCGGACACGGCATAAGTCAGTACACACCTGCGGAGCACGTGGCGTGCTTGGTGGACGCGGTTCATGAACAGTCCAGGCGAATGCGTGCCTAGCGCTCAGGCACCGGGATAAGCAGGAAAAATATATTCAATAATTGACCCACGGCGCTTGACTTATGCACAAAAATCTTGCTGCACTGCGAGAGAAGCCAATTTTTTGGCGGTTCCTGCTACAAAACCAATAGCGAACGCAACTTGTTGATTTATAACGATTTTTCATTCTGCTTTTTTTATGGGCATTTCAGTGAATGCCTTGATTTTCAAGGCTTTGGAGATACCGAAGTCAAGATATCAACAAAGTTATCCACACAATCTCTGGACGCTCTGTAAATCGTTTATGAATCATAGACTTAAAGCCGATTTCGCAAGTTCACATCAACTTTTTGCGGTAACCCGGGCACCTGTGTGAGCGAGCTGATACAGGTGCTGGTTGGCACGCCGGTTCACAGCCAGATGGCGCGAGCCCTGAGCTACGAGAGTGAGTCGGCACTTGCCCCTGGCACCTTGGTACGCGTGCCCCTTGGCAGGCGTGAGCTGCTGGGGGTGGTCTGGGATTGGCCCGCAGACAGCCGCGCTGGGGCGGGCGGGCCCGACCTCGCACCTGAGAAACTTCGCCCGGTGAGCGCGGTCCTTGACGCCATCGCGCCGCTGGCGCCGAGTTGGCGCGAACTCATGGCGTTCGCAGCTGCGTACTACCAACGCTCGCTGGGCGAAGTCGTTCTGGCCGCCCTGCCGCCGCAGTTGCGCGAACTCAGCTCCGAACAACTGGCGCGTCGTTTCAAGCGCTACGGCAAGCTCGCCGCTACCGATTTGCCGGGCGCAGCCGCAGCGACGCATTCCCAGTCGCTGACGGGCCAGCAGGCTTCGGTCATGGCTCAATTTGCGCAAGCGAGCATGCCTTGCCTGCTGTTTGGAGCAACGGGCAGTGGCAAGACTGAGATCTACCTGCAAAGCGTCGAACAATTGCTCGCCCAGGACGTGCAGGCCCAAGCCATGGTGCTGGTGCCCGAGATCAACCTTACGCCGCAGCTCGAAGCGCGTTTTCAGTCCCGTTTCAACACCTTGTACGGTCAGGACGCGGTGGTCTCATTGCACAGTGGCATGACGCCGGCCCAGCGTCTGAAAAGCTGGCTGGTGGCGCACCAGGGTGGCGCCCGGATCGTGCTGGGAACGCGTATGGCAATATTTGCTTCGCTGCCCAAGCTTCGACTGATTGTGATCGACGAGGAGCACGACCCCAGCTATAAGAGTGGCGAGGGCGCACGCTACTCGGCACGCGATCTGGCGGTGTACCGCGCCAAACTCGAAGGCGCCAGGGTGCTGCTGGGCTCGGCCACGCCGTCGCTAGAGAGTTGGCACCACAGCCGCCCCGCCAGCGAGGGTGGTCGGTACCTTCGTCTGCACATGCCCGCGCGCATCGGCAGCACAGAGGGCGGCTCGGATGCGAGCGGCTGTCTGCCGGTCGTGCGCATCGTCGACATGAATCACCAAGCGAAAAATTGCCTGATTTCCGAGCCCCTGCTCGAGGCAATCGTGCAGCGGGTACAGCGTCGCGAGCAAAGCCTGTTGTTCCTGAATCGACGCGGTTATGCGCCTGTTCTGCTTTGCACCGACTGCAACTGGAAAAGCCAGTGCCCGCATTGCAGCGGGTATCGGGTGTTCCACAAGGTCGATCGCAGCTTGCGCTGCCATCATTGCGGCTACACCGACCCGGTACCACGTGCCTGCCCGGCCTGCGGCAATCCCGATCTTGCCGGCCCCGGACGCGGCACCGAAAGACTCGAGGAAAAGCTCGCCGAGCTGCTCGGCACGGTGCGCCGAGCGCACTCCGTTTCGACCCGGTGGCCGCAGGGTGAACCGGTGCGCATCGAGCGCATCGATGCTGACAGCACGCGGCTCAAAGGCCAGCTCGGTTCCCAATTGGCACGCGTACATTCGGGCGAAGTCGACGTGCTGGTGGGCACGCAGATGATTGCCAAAGGGCACGACTTCCGGCGCATCACGCTGGTCGCAGCGATCAACCCCGACAACGCGCTGTTCTCGAGTGACTTTCGCGCGCCCGAACGCTTGTTTTCCCTGCTCATGCAGGCGGCGGGGCGAAGTGGTCGCGACGCCGACATCAGCGGCGACAGCGAAATGTGGCTGCAGAGCTTTCAGCCGCGCCACCCGCTGTTCGGGTTTCTCAAGCGGCACGATTTTCCTGGCTTTGCCAAGCAGCAACTGCGCGAGCGCGAGCAAGCCAATCTGCCACCCTTTAGTTTTCAGGCATTGGTGCGCGCCGAAGCGCGCTCGCAGGAACAGGCGCAACGGTTTCTCAACGCTGCCCAGGCCGCCGTCGCCGAAATGCCGGGCACCGCGGAGCTGACCAGGGGCATCAGCTTGTACCCGGCCGTGCCCATGAGCATGCAGCGCGTAGCCAATGTCGAGCGCGCCCAGATGCTGATCGAGAGTTCCTCGCGCG
>CAWJOT010000035.1:0-12520 GCA_963844495.1 uncultured Pseudomonadota bacterium | reverse complement strand
ATGAGCACGCCGCTGGCGAACGCGCGCGGCAAGGATCTTTACCAGTTTTGGGCCGGGCACATTTCAAACTACCTCAACGAGCGACTGCACGGTGATGTGACGCCCGTTGTCGTCAATCTGGCCTCGCAAGAGTACTTCAAGGCGGTGGAGCAGAAGGCGCTGAAGGGGAGGGTGGTCCATTGCGTGTTCGAGGACTGGGGGAACGGGAAATACCAGGTGATCGGCTTTCACGCCAAGCGCGCGCGCGGGCTGATGGCGCGCTATGCCGCGCAGCATCACGTGTTGCTGCCGCGTCAGCTCGAACACTTCAACGCCGAGGGCTACGAGTTCGCCGGTGCCGCCTCCAAGGCCGGGCGGCTGGTGTTCCGCCGTCGCGCCAAACCATGAGCGGTGCTGAACAATCGGCGCTGGGCAAGGCGACTGCCTATCCTGATCAGTATGATGCGTCCCTGCTGTTTCCGATCCCGCGCGCGCCGATGCGGCGCGAACTCGGCATCCGTGGTGACTTGCCCTTTCTGGGCGCAGATATGTGGAGTTCTTTTGAACTTAGCTGGCTGAACCTGCGCGGCAAGCCCCAGGTGGCTCTGGCGCACTTTACCGTGCCCTGCGAGAGCACCAATATCATCGAGAGCAAGTCATTCAAGCTCTACCTTGGCAGCTTGACGAATACCCGCTTTGTGGATGTCGAGGCGCTCAAGTCCCGCCTGCGGATTGACCTGAGTGAAGCTGCATGGCGCGGTTCCGCGGGTGCTGGCGGCCAGCCGCTGGCGCCGTCCATTGGTGTGCAACTGCTGAGCCCGGAACTGCTTGATCGCGAGTCGATCCATGAGCTCGATGGCCTGAACCTGGACCGCCTGGATATCGAATGCACCGAGTACACACCGGCGCCAGATTTGCTCGCCACGCTCGTCGATGAAGCGCCAGTGACCGAGGTGCTGACGAGCAATCTGCTCAAGAGCAACTGTCCGGTAACCGGGCAGCCGGATTGGGGCAGCGTGCAGATCAGCTACAGCGGCGCAGCGATCGACCAGCAAGGGTTGCTGCGCTACCTGGTGAGCTTTCGCAACCACAACGCGTTCCACGAACAGTGCGTTGAGCGCATCTTCATGGACCTGTGGGTGCGCTGCAAGCCGCACAAGCTCGCCGTGTACGCGCGCTACACGCGCCGTGGTGGCCTGGATATCAACCCGTTTCGTACGAGTTTCGCGCAGGCACTGCCCGCCAACTTGCGTACCGTACGACAATAGTATCGCTACAAAAATAATAGCTGGTTACGCTTACCAGCCATGCATTTGCAGCTGATTTGTTTCAAAAAATGAGGCGTGCCGCTTCGCGCGCTGCGACCAGACCCTCGTCGGTTGGCACGACCCAGATTTCAACGCGACTGCCGCTTGCGTGGATGGCGGCGACGTCTGCTCCTGTGGCCTGTTCGTTGCGCAGCGGATCGACGGCAAGGCCGAGCCATGCCAGGCGCTCGCAGACCTGTGCTCGCAGAACGACATCGTGCTCGCCAATGCCGCCACTGAAGGTCAACACGTCAAGCCCGCCCAGGCAGGCGACCATGGCGCCGGACTCGCGTACCACGCGGTGCGTAAACAGGTCGATCGCGCGCTGGGCAGCCGCGCTGCCGTCGGCCCGAAGAGTGCGCATGTCGGCCGATATGCCAGAGACACCCAGCAGGCCGCTCTGTTTGTACAGCAGCGTCTGCAGTCGGTCGTGGTCCCAGCCCTGCTCCATCAGGTAGAGCAGCACTCCCGGGTCGATGGAGCCACTGCGTGTACCCATGACCAGACCGTCCAGGGCCGAGAGTCCCATGCTGGTGGCGCAGCTCAGGCCGTCGCGGGCGGCGCACAGACTCGCACCGTTGCCCAGATGCGCCATCAACACACGGTCACTGGCGCGTGTGCTTTGCTCGCGCAGTACGCCCATCACGTACTGGTACGACAGGCCGTGAAAGCCATAGCGACGCACCCCTTGGTCGGTCAGCGCCTGTGGCAGGGCGAAACTGTAATCGGTCGGACCCATAGTGGCGTGAAAGGCGGTATCGAAGCACGCGACCTGGACAGTGTCGGCAAACGCCTTTTGAAAGGCGCGAATGCCTTGCAGGTTTTGCGGCTGGTGCAACGGCGCAAGCGAATTGAGCTTGGCGAGTTGTACGAGGACGTCGTCGGTCACACGTACGCTGGCACGAAAGTCCTGCCCGCCATGCACAACCCGGTGCGCGACAGCCTGCAGGCGCGGTAGCGAAGCCAGGCTTGCCAACAGTTCGGCCAGGCTATGCAGAGCCAGATCAAAGCGCTCGCCGGTGGTGAACTTGAGCTGTCGGCTTTGCTGCTGACGCTCAAAGGTCCAGTTCAGCACCGGCGAGCCGCCGGGCTCCAAACGCTGGATGGAACCCGTCAGCACGCTGCGCTGCACCTGAGCGCCCTGCAGCGGGTAGACCGAGAATTTGAGCGTGGACGAGCCAGCGTTGACGGCAAGAATCGCCATGAGCCCTGACCTACCAAACCTCGCGCGGATGATCGCGTCGGCTGTTGTGGGCGGCGAGCTGGGCCAGTAGCGCCGAGGCAACGCGATTCATGGGGCCGTCGGCGCGGCTGGTCAGCGCAATGGGCACGCGCGCGCCGAGCACCAGGCCGGCGCCGCTGGCGCCTGCGAGATACTCAAGTTGCTTGGCCAGCATGTTGCCGGATTCCAGGTCCGGAACGGCCAGAATGTCGGCATTGCCCGGTACCTGTGAGTTGATATTCTTGATTCGCGCAGCGTGCGCCGAAATGGCGTTGTCGAAGGCCAGTGGACCATCGAGTATTCCGCCGCGGATCTGACCGCGTTCGGCCATCTTGCACAGCGCCGCCGCGTCGACTGTTGAAGGGATGTTGGGGTTGACGGTTTCCACGGCAGACAAGATGGCCACCTTCGGTGTTGCCACACCCATGACGCGTGCAAAGTCGATGGCGTTTTGAATGATGTCGACTTTTTCCTGCAGGCTCGGTCGGATGTTGAGTGCGGCGTCGGTGATCAGCAGCGGCTTGCTGTAGAGCGGGATGTCAAAGCGAAACACATGCGAAACCCGTCGCCCGGTGCGCAGGGCGGGGCGAACCAGCACAGCGTGAATCAGCTCGTCCGTGTGCAAACTGCCTTTCATGATGATCTCGACTTCATTCTTGGCCGCCATCTCGGCGCCCAATTCTGCCGCTGCATGACTGTGCTGCGCGGACCGGATCTCGACGCCACCGAGGTCAATGTTGACTTCCTCAGCGAGACGGCGAATACGCCCTTCCGGTCCGATCAGTATCGGCACGATCAGACCGTAACGGGCTGCGTCCATGGCTCCACTGAGCGAGCCCGCGTCGCAGGGATGAACCACCGCGCAGCGCACGGCCGGCAGTCCTGCCCCCCGCGCCAGCAATTCATTGAAGCGCGCCTGCGGGTCGTATAGCTGGATTTGCGGCGCGATGACGCGCCGCACGCGCACTTTCTCCGTTGGCGCCAGAACCTGCGCCGTGCCGTGCAGCACGCGTTCGCCTTTCTGGTTGAGGACCTGACAATCGAGTTCGACGCTCTTCTTCGCCGCATCCTTGCTGAGCACAGTCGCGGTGACGGTCAGCGTGTCGCCGACGCGTACCGGCTTCGTGAAGTGCAGAACCTGGTCGCGGTAAATGGTGCCCGGGCCTGGAAACTGGGTGCCCAACAAGGCCGAGATCAGGGCGCCGCCCCACATCCCGTGTGCGACAACGCCGTGAAACGAGGTCTCGTTGGCGTAGGCTGCGTCCAGATGTGCCGGGTTGGTGTCGCCCGAAACGGCCGCGAAAGCCTGAATGTCAGCCAGCGTCAAGGTACGTATCAGGCGCGCACTTTGGCCCAGCGCGATTTCGTCGAAAGTGACGTTTTCAATTAGTTCGTGGTTCAGCTCTAGGTTCATGTTAGTCTTGCGAGGAAAAGCTTCTTGTACTTCGTAGCTCTAGTATGTACGGGAAAACCCTTGGTTTTGGAATTATGCCGAGTCTATTTTTGATGCAGATCACTAATTCGGAAGGCGCCGGGCGCCCAGGCGCGGTTGGCCTGCGCTACCCATTTGGCTCGGATCCGGTGACGTTTGAGCGCTTTTGCGCCGTGGCGTGTTGATCAACTTGTTGGGGACTGGAAGCCATGAAAGCTCGTAGTTTGCTGATATTGCTGGCTCTGATCGCGGTCGCGGCGTTTGCGATGCTCAACTGGGCTGCCTTTAATGCTTCAACCTCATTATCGTTTGGGGTAGCGACGGTTCAGGCCCCTTTGGGTTTGATCATGCTTGGCGTTTTGGCATTCTTCCTCGTGTTCTTCCTGGTGTTCGTGGTCTATTTGCAGACGACTGTGATGCTCGACAGTCGTCTGCACGCAAAGGAACTGCGCGCGAATCGGGAACTTGCGGACAAGGCTGAGGCCTCGCGCTTTACCGAACTGCGCGCCTTCCTGGAAGCCGAACTCAACAAGCATGCACAGTTGGGGACGGAGTCGCGCACGACCGTGCTGGCCAGGATCGATGGGCTTGCCATTGATCTGCGTGGCGCGGTCGAGCATTCGGGCAATACCGTGGCCGCTTTCATCGGCGAACTCGACGACCGGCTGGAACGGGGCTCGCTGGGCTCTGCGAGGCCGCCGACGGTTTGAGTGTTCTTTGGGCGCGATGGATCGATGACTGATCCCGAACTGATTCAGGTGATTGGCGCAGCGCTGTTTGCGCTGGCTGTGCTGCATACGTTTTCGACCAAGTTTTTCGAACATCTGGCCCACGTCCAGCCGCGGCATGCTGGCGTCTGGCACTTGCTTGGTGAAGTCGAAGTCGTATTCGGGTTCTGGGCCATGGTGCTGATGTTGTTCATGTTTGCTACCAGCGGCCGGGAACAGGCGATCGCCTATATTGACTCGCGCAATTTCACCGAGCCGATGTTCGTATTTGCAATCATGGTGATCGCCGGGACGCGGCCGATTCTGCAATTGGCGGCCGCCACGGTGCAGGGCGTTGCGCGCCTGTTGCCGATCGAGCGCGGCATGGCCGTCTATTTTCTTGTGCTCGGGTTGGTACCGTTGCTCGGCTCGTTCATTACCGAACCCGCAGCGATGACCCTGGCGGCGCTGATGCTGCGCGACACGCTGTTTGCCCGGCCGGTTTCGTCCAGACTCAAGTACGCGACGGTCGGCGTGCTGTTTGTGAATATCTCGATAGGCGGCACTTTGACCGAGTTTGCTGCTCCGCCGGTCCTCATGGTGGCGGCCAAGTGGAACTGGGACACCTGGTTCATGATGACGAACTTCGGCTGGAAAGCCGCCATCGCCGTTACGTTCAACGCGGCAGCGGCGATGCTGCTGTTTCGTCGTGAACTCGCTCCCATGGGGACGCCCGACCGTGCTGCCACGACGCCAGTACCCCTGTCGATGGTGGTTCTGCATCTCGCGTTCTTGGGCGCGGTCGTTGTGTTTGCACATCACACCGCCATCTTCATGGGCTTGTTCCTGTTTTTTCTCGGTTTTTCGGCGGCCTACGAGCGGTACCAAAACCCTCTGATCCTGCGCGAGGCTTTGCTGGTGGCATTTTTCCTGGCTGGATTGGTGGTGCTGGGGGGCATGCAACAGTGGTGGCTGCAACCGGTTTTGATGCGGATGGATACAACTTCGGTATTTTTCGGTGCGGCCGCGCTGACGGCGATTACGGACAATGCCGCGCTGACCTATCTGGGCTCACTGGTGCAGGGTCTGACGCAGGAATTCAAGGTGGCATTGGTGGCAGGGGCGGTGACCGGTGGCGGTCTGACCGTGATCGCCAACGCGCCGAACCCGGCTGGCGTGGCGATCTTGCGGGGCAGTTTTGAAGAAAACGCCATTCACCCGCTGGGCTTGCTGGTCGCGGCGCTGGCGCCTACGTTGGTCGCGGTACTTGCGTTTCAGTTGTTGTAAGGCAAAGGTATCGGGCCCGCAATGGGTGGTTGACGCTTGCAATTCAGGACTGAAAGCGCATGGAGACGACACCATTGTTTGCGGCGGCCTTGGCCGAGTACATCAATGCGTCGGCAGCGTCAAGCATGGCCGGGAAGGGTCGCTGGGCGACTTCAAACCATGCGATGCCAATACTTGCCTTGACCGGAGCGAATTCGCCAAGCGCTGCATTGATCGCGTCGTATACCTTGCCCGCAGCCGTGAGAGCGGGGTCAAAGCCAATCTCCGGAAACACAAGAGCAAACTCATCGCCGCCCAGACGACCGACAAAGTCGCTACCGCGGGTTGCTCCCAGCAGTGCCTGCGCTGTCGCCTGCAGGGCCGCATCGCCCGCGCGGTGTCCCCGGGTGTCATTGAGCACCTTGAAATTGTCAAGATCCACGAACAGGACGGCCAGGTGGCTGTTGTAGCGCTGCGCACGCTTAGCTTCGGCGGTCCCGGTTGCCATGAAGGCGCGCCGATTTAGCAAACCGGTCAGCGTGTCGTGGATTGCCAGTTCATGTTCTTTTTGGAATTGGGTGCGGACCTGGTTGGCCAGCACGACGATCAGGCCGTAGGTCATGATCCGAAGGACAGCGTTGATCCAGGGAATCCACGGCGTGCTGAATCGCTGGCTCGAAGACAGGTCGGCGCCGGTCCAAATCACGGCAGCGAGCAGCGCGACCGCCAGCCCATGCCACTTGCCACCGATCCAGGCGAGCACAAGCACCGGCAGCAAAGTGAGCGAGACAAACGCAAACTCGGCATCCGTTTCCCTATGCATCAGCCCGAGAAACAAGATCACGCTGACACAAAGCGACCATAAGAGCCACCGGCGCCAGCCTACCCAGAATCCGGGAAGCAGCAAATCGGACTTGGTGAGACGAAACCGCATGATTGTCTCTTCAATGAGCGACGCTGATGGGCCGCGTGCCGCTTCGCTTGCGTGCTGATGCCCCGAGCCGGTCAGCTCGCGGAAATGACCTCAACTGCGTTGGCGTAAACGTCGACGCGCTTGTCATACAGCGGAATGGTGGTCCCATTGACGCGATTGCTGACGAGCTTGGCAAGGTCAACATCGGCAATGACCACTTGTTCCATGTTGGGGACTCCCTCGGCCGCTATTCCGTCGCGGGCAAAGGGAAAATCCGACGGGGTAATGATGGCGGCCTGGCCGAAGTGCAGTCCGAGTCCTTCCACCGCCAGGTTACCCACGGTGCCAGTCACAGCGACGTAGACCTGATTTTCGATCGCGCGGGCATGACAGCAGTAGCGCACGCGCCAAAAACCTTGCCGGTCATCGGTGCAGGAAGGCACAAAAATAATGTCCGCCCCTTGTTCACACACCATGCGAGCGAGCTCTGGAAACTCGATGTCATAACAAATCAGGATGCTGATGCGGCCGTGCGGTGTGTCAAACACACGTAAATGGTGACCTGGATCGCCTTTCCATTTCTCTTTTTCCCATCGCGTCAGGTGAATCTTGTCCTGCGTGAACACCTTGCCCTCGGGCGTGAACAGGTAGGCTGTATTCATCAGTTTGCCATCGCTGATCGTCGGGTGGCTGCCGCCGATCACGTGCAGGCGCCAGCGCGAGGCCAGCTCACGAAACAATGCCACGTAGCGCGGTGTGTATTCTTGCATTTGGCGCACAGCGTTGGACAGGTCGCTGGTGTCCATGAAAGACAGCAATTGCGTCGTGAAGATCTCCGGGAACATCACAAATTGGGGCTTGTAGTCTCCAGCGGCCTTCATGACGAAACGAACCTGGTTCTCAAACCCGTCCCAGTCGCTGATTGTTCGCAAAAGATATTGCACGGCCGCGATCCGCACCAGCCCCTGGCTGGGTTTGAACGTGGGCTGATGGTTCACGGGTGGCGTGGTCATGGCTGCTTCACTTCCGCCAAAATGGCATTGCCTTGCAGGGCGGTGCGCTGCGTTGAATCATAGTCCCCGTTGACCCAGGCGATCAAGGACGCGTGGCCGCAAGATTCGCCATCCTCGGGCAGATAGTCTTTCATGATGCCGCAGTAGCGGAATCCTTCGCGCAACTGGAAGCTTAGTACCGGATCCACCAAGTCGCCCCAAAGAACTTTCTTGGCGTACATTTCGACTGCCATTTCTTGCGCCAGCAGGTGGTATCCAGGCAGCCTCCCGCAGGCAATGATTCGGCGCAGATTGAGTCGTCGACACAGCTGACGGCGTCCTTCGTACAAGGTGTGGCCGACGCGTTTGCCGCGCAGGCGCGGGTCGACGAAGACTTCGGCACCGTAAAGCGTGAATCCGGCCGGATTATGGGTATGAAAGGTGCCCGCTGCGGTGATTTCGCGCCAGGTATGCTCCTCGGCCCATTCGTCCCAAAGAATGACGAGCGAGCTGGCACAGCCGACGATACGCTCGTTCATAACCGCGACGAGCTGCCCCTCTGGGAAGATACTCAACTGGTGTGCCAATTGGTCGCGGCGCCACGGGGCAATGGTTGGGTACACGCGGCTCTGCAATTGCAACAGCGCGTCGGCGTCGACTGGATTTGTCGTCCGAACGGTTATCTTGGTCATGACGACATTATCGGTCGCCCCCAAACGGTCAGGCAGTGATGCGGTGGCGATCGCGTTTCAAAAAAGCTGACCATTCGCGGCCACCGAACTGGCAACTGACGCCGACGTAAGGGCGGCCGCAGCCGGGTCATCGGATTCGGGGACGCATTCGCTGACGCGACGCAAGATGCCCACCCGCACGCCCAGCAGTCGCAGCGGTTGTGTCAGAGAAACGCGTTTCAGGCAAAGCCCGGCGGTATGACGAATCACACTTGAATCGGCGGTATAGCGCGTGAGTGTCTGGTCACGCGTGACGCATTTGAAGTCAGCGTAGCGAAGTTTGATGCCGATCGTCTTGCCGAGGTAGCCCTTGGTATTGAGGTCGTTGGCAACCTGCTGGCACAGGCGGGTGAAAATTGCACCCAATTCGACTTTGTCGCGTCCGGCGTGGAGGTCATGCGCGAAAGTTGTCTCGCGGCTGACCGACACCGGCTCGCTTTCGGTGAGGACCGACCGCTCGTCGTGGCCTCGCGCCGCGTCATACATCCAGGCGCCACCCTTTTGACCAAAGTGGTCAATCAGCCATTGCAGATCCTTTTGCGCTAGGTCGCCGATGGTTTGAACGCCAAGGCGCTGCAGTGCGGCGTCGGTCTTTGGGCCAATGCCTTGGATCTTTCGGGCTGCCAGAGGCCAGATCTTCTCGTGTAGATCACTTTCCAGAATGACCGATATTCCATTGGGCTTGCGAAATTCACTGGCCATTTTTGCCAGCAACTTGTTCGGTGCGACGCCGATCGAACAGGTCAGACCGGTGGCGTCGAAGATCGATTTCTGGATCAATCGAGCCAGGACCCGGCCGCCCTCGCGCCGACCGCCAGGGACGTCAGTAAAGTCGATGTAGACCTCGTCGATGCCGCGATCCTCGATCAGTGGAGCGATTTCGGCAATGATGCTCTTGAATGTGCGCGAGTACTTGCGATATTCGGCAAAATCGGCTGGCAGCAATATGGCCTGCGGACACAGTTTGGCCGCTTTCATGAGGCCAAGCGCCGACCCCACTCCAAACTGACGCGCGGTATAGGTCGCAGTAGTGATGACGCCGCGCCCGACGTAGTCTTTCAAGCGTGGAAATTCGTCCACCGGAATCCGGTGCAAGGGCCGCTCACCCTGGGCCGGGTCAGTCACCTGGTCCACCGCCCTGCGTCCACCGCCAATCACTGTCGGAAAGCCCCTGAGCTGCGGGTAACGAAGCAATTCGACCGAGGCGTAAAACGCGTCCATGTCGAGGTGGGCAATCCGGCGGTGATTTTCGCTCATGGTCTCAGGATAACTCGGATAAACACTGTTTCACGTCAAGCACTTGTGTTACAAAAAACGGTATGCTGGTGCGCAGCCCAATGTCAATCGAGATCCGTATGGACAAGCACTTTCTGACACCACTATTTACACCAGGGTCGATTGCGGTTTTTGTCGGACGCGCCGATGACCCCGATGCACAGACACCGCAGGCGCGCGCCCTGTACGAGGCGATACGGGCGCAGCGTTTTGTTGGCACCTTGACCTTCCTTGACGTGCGGATCAGCGGTACCCTGGCCGATTTGGCGCACACACAAGCCGACCTTGCCATCATCGCGCTGCCACCGACCGAAGTCGCTTCGGCCATGGAAATAGCGGGTCGCATCAAGTGTCGCGCGGTTCTGGTGATTTCGAACGGCGTGGGCGTTACCGAGGCCGCCGAGCTACGCCGCATCGCGCGGCGCGATGGGATGCACTTGCTAGGCCCCAACTGCCTGGGCTTTCAGCGCCCACACTTGCAGCTCAATGCGAGTGTGGCGGGCACTCTGAGCGCGCCGGGGCCCCTCGCGCTGGTGTCGCAGTCGGGCGCACTGACGTCGGCGATTCTGGATTGGGCGCAAAAAAACGCGGTAGGCTTCTCGACCGTGGTGTCGCTGGGCCCCAACACCTCGGTGGACATGGCTCAGGTGCTTGACTTCCTTGCTTCGGACGCGCAGACGCACAGCATTGTTGTTTACCTCGAGGGCATCAGCAACGGGCGACGCTTCATGAGTGCCTTGCGCGCCGCGGCCAACGCCAAGCCGGTCGTTGTGCTGAAGTCAGGTCGCCGCTCAGCTGGCAACCGGGCGGCCCTGACGCATTCGGGCACGATCGTTGGTAGCGATGAAGTATTCGACGCCGCGCTGCGTCGGGCTGGCGCGGTGCGAGTGCGCTCGTTTGTGGCGCTGTTCTCCGCCGCCAAGTGTCTGGCCTCGCGCTACCGGGCAGTAGGGCGCAGGCTGGCGATTGTGACCAATGGCGGTGGTCCGGGTGTGCTGGCTGCTGACTGGGTCAGCGAAATCAACCTGCAGCTTGCGTCCTTGACCCCGGAGCAGGCGCGTGCCCTTCAGCCGCAATTGCCGCCGCTGGCTTCTTTGTGCGATCTGATCGATGTCTCTGAGGAAGCCGGTCCAGGCCACTTCAAGGCAGCGATTGAATCGGCATCCAAGGCGCCTCAGGTCGACGGCATCCTGGCGATTTTTTCGCCCAAGATTGGAGTTGACAGTGCCAGCATTGCCGACGCTCTGGTCGAGAGCAACAAACGTCTGGGCAAGCCGCTGCTGACCTGCCTGATGGGCGATGCTACGGTTGGCGAGGCACGGCGCATTCTCAACGCTGCGGCGATCCCGACCTTCCGCACACCGGAGGCCGCGGTCGGAGCATTTGGCAATATCGCGTCTTTCTACCAGAATCAGCAGTTGCTTCAGCAAACCCCGCCGCCTCTTTCGGAACTGGCTAAGCCTGACGTCGAGGGTGCGCGCCTTCTGATCGAGAGCGTGCTGGCCGAGCGTCGCAAGGTACTCACAGAGATGGAGTCCAAGGCGCTGTTGGCCGCGTTTCATATTCCGGTGACCCGGACCATTTTGGCGCGCAATGTGCACGAAGCCATCATGATCGCGACGCAACTCGGTTTCCCGGTGGCGCTCAAAATCGATTCACCCGATATCAGTCACAAGTCTGATGTGCAGGGGGTGGTGCTCAATGTGACCAACGCCGTGGGCGTGCGTGACACTTATATGGACATGATGCAGACCGTAGTCAGGTTGCAGCCTGATGCGCGCATCAATGGCGTCACGATCCAGAACATGTCGACGCAAAAGCGCGGCCGGGAGATTTTCGTTGGCATGATCACCGATGACCCGTTCGGGCCGGTGATTGTGTTTGGCGCCGGGGGCACGATGATCGAACTGATGAACGACCGTGCCATGGAACTGCCGCCACTGAACCAGTTTCTTGCGCGTCGACTCATCGAACGCTCACGGGTCTCCGAGACGCTCGGTGATTGGCGCGGCGCGGCAGCGGTCAACATGGAAGCGCTTGAGCAGTTGTTGCTGCGTGTCTCGGAGATGGTGTGCGAGTTGCCGCAGTTGGTTGAGATGGACATCAACCCGATCATCGTTGACGAGTCTGGTGCCCTGGCGGTGGATGCACGGATCGTGATTGACCATGCCGCTCCCTCGGCGCGCAACTACAGCCACTTGGCGATCCTGCCCTACCCGTCGCAGCACGACCAGGTTTGGCCGCTGCCCGGCGGCGGGGAGTACAGTGTGCGACCGGTTCACCCCGACGATGCGAGCATGTTGCAGGAGTTCGTGCGCAACCTCTCGCCCGAGAGCCGCTATTTCCGGTTTGTCTCGAGCATGCAGGAACTCCCTGCCACCATGCTGGCCCGATTCACCCTCATTGACTACGACCGCGAGATGGCGCTTGTGGCCGTCTGCCATGAGCAAGTTATTGGCGCCGACGGGCAAGCGACCGACTCAACGCGAATGCTCGGTGTTTCGCGGTACATCACGAACCCGGACAGCACCAGTTGTGAGTTCTCGCTGGTGGTCGCCGACGAATTCAAGGGCAGGGGCCTGGGCTCGCGCCTGATGCTGTCCATCATGGAATTCGCCCGCGAAAAAGGCTTGACCGAAATTGAGGGCCTGGTCCTGGCCAACAATCCCAATATGCTCAAGCTGATGAAGAGTCTT
>CAWJOT010000034.1:0-71336 GCA_963844495.1 uncultured Pseudomonadota bacterium | reverse complement strand
AATCCACAAACTTCGGAATAGCCACTGCCGCCAGAATGCCCAAAATCACAATCACCATCACCAATTCAATCAATGTAAAACCACGTTGCGCTTGTTTCATCTTGTCCACCTTGTTAAAAAACCAACGGCCTGAAATCTGGTTCAGGGCTGCTTATACCTCAAGCTGAGCAAAATTTTAACGCAGCAAGTTCGGTACGTGTGTGAACTTTTCTGCGCAAGCCCATGATAAAACTCAACAATTCTTCGAATAGTCAGAATTCACCAGCGGTCTCAATCGATCAGTTCGCCACGCCAAACGTAACGGGCAGCCGGCGTCAGCCGCATCACCCCTGGCGCGCCCTCGACGCGGTACTTGAGCATGCTGTCACCCCCGGAACTATCGATTCCCTGCGTATCAAGTGCAAAGTAGGCCACGCAGGAGCAAGCCGGGTCAAACACCCAATTTCCGCCAGCCATCCCGGTGCCAGCGGCAAGCGCCATTTCGCCGCGGTAATTGGGCGGCGAGCGTTCGAGCAGTTTGAACGGGTTTTGTTGTGTTGGTACCACAGTCGCCTGCGTCGGTGTCACACTGCGGTGCAAATACTCGATCACCATCGCTGTGCGCAGGGCCCCGAGCGTGGCACGAAACCCGGCACGTTCGGCCTGCGCCCGTACCACCTGCACGTACCAGCCAAAAATCAGCAGCAGCACCAGAATGACGCCGCACAGAATCGTCCACTCCAACATGCGCCGCGTCCAGAACGGCACTTCCTGGGGCGTTACCCAGTCCCGGGCCACGTTTAGCCGCCGCCCTTGCCCATGGCGGCCTGTCCCATGTTCCAAAGCGGCAGGAACACGCCAAGTGCCAACAGCAACACCAGCACCGCGATGATGGCGAGCAGAACCGGTTCGATCGCGGCCGACAGGCCCTTGATCGCATAGTCGGTTTCGCGCTGGTACATGTCGGCAATCTCGAACAGCAGCGAATCGAGTTCGCCAGTCTCTTCACCCACCGCAATCATTTGCAGCACCACTGGTGTAAAGACGCCCGTGGCGGCAGCGCAGCGCGAAATGCTCTCCCCGCGCTCGATGCCGTCGCGCATCTGCTCGATTCGGCTGCCAACGAACGTGTTGTCGACCGTTTGCGCCACCACCGTGAGCGCCTGCACCAGCGGCACGCCGCTTTGGCTCGACAGCGCGAAGCTGCGCGCAAAGCGTGCCAGCGTCGCCTTCAGGACGATTTCGCCCACGATTGGCAGCTTGATCTTGCGTGCGTCCCATCGGTAGCGACCGTTGGGCGTGCGCAAGTACGCGCGCAGCAGCGCCACGCCTGCTGCTGCACCGGCCAGCAACAGCGGCCACCAGGCCAGCATCCAGCCGGAAAAAGCCAGCAGGCCGCGCGTGATGAGCGGCAACTCCGCGTGAAAACCGGCGAACACCTTGGCAAACACCGGGATCACAAAGATGTTGAGAATGATCACCGCGATGACCATCGCCACCAGCACAAAGATCGGGTACCGCATCGCCTGCTTGATGCGTTCGCGCACATCGCGCTCAAATTCAAGGTGCTCGCTCAAGCGCAGAAACACTTCAGTCAGTCGGCCGGTCAACTCGCCGACACGGATCATCGAGATGTAGAACGAACCGAACACCTCCGGATGACGCGCCATGGCAACCGACAGTTCGCGACCCTGGTCAAGGCTGGCGCGAATGTCTCTGAGCGTGTGCACCATCGCTGGTTTGCTGGCCGAGGCCTGCAAACCCGCAAACGCGCGCAGGATCGGTACGCCCGCTTTGTTGAGCGTGTACATCTGCCGCGAAAAGACAAGAATATCCTCCACCACCAGAGGCTGGCGTGTCAGCCGTGCCAGCCAGCCGTCAGCGCTTTCGAGATCGGCCGCGCTCGTCGCGGCAATGTGAATCGGCGCCACGCCGACGGACTTGAGCTGGTCGGCGACGCTGCTTTCAGTCTGCGCCTCAAGCTGCCCCTGAACCGCTTCGCCCCGAGCGTTGCGTCCCCGCCATGCGTAAACGGCCATGGCTGACTATTCCAGCTCGTCCACGTCAAAGCCAATGCGCAAGGCCTCGGCCAGCGAGGTGCGCCCCAGGCCCACCAGTTCGAGCACATGATGCGATAGTGTGTGCCCCTTCATGCGTTCGCGCGCCAGACGCAGAAACTCAGCGGGGTCAGAGCGGGAAGCAGCCTGGGTAAGTGCGACGTCCATCTCCAGCAATTCGTACAGGCCCTGGCGCCCGGAATAGCCCGAACCATTGCACACCGAACAACCGCGGCCACGCCGCGGCACCACCGTCTGACCGGGCGCGAGCATGCTGGTCAGCCAGGCCTGCTCCTGCGCAGTCGGGGTCTGCAGTTCGACGCATTCCTGGCAATTGAGCCGGACCAGGCGCTGCGCGATGACGGCCTGCAACGAGGTGGCCACCATGAACGGCGGCACGCCCATGTCGAGCAGGCGAAATGGTGTACTGATGGCATCGCGCGTATGCAAAGTTGATAGCACCAGATGCCCGGTAATAGCCGCTCTCAGCCCGATTTCTGCTGTTTCTGCGTCACGCATCTCGCCCACCAGAATGACATCCGGGTCCTGTCGCAGCGTCCCGCGCAGGACGCGCGAAAAGCTCAATTCGATCTTGTCATTGACCTGCACTTGCGTGATGCCTGGCAATCGGTACTCGATCGGGTCCTCCACCGTCACGACCTTGAGTTCAGCCACATTGATTTCGGTCAACGCCGCGTACAAGGTAGTGGTCTTGCCCGAACCTGTCGGTCCGGTCACCAGCACCAGACCCGAACTGCGTCCCAGGACCTCTCGAAAGCGCTTGAGCATGGCCGCGGGCATGCCGATCGCGTCCAGGCGGCGCATTCCCGCACTTTGCGTGAGCAGCCGCATGACGGCGGACTCGCCATAGTACGTTGGCAGGGTCGCCATCCGTACGTCGATCGTGTGATCCTTTACGCGAACGCTGAAGCGTCCATCCTGTGGCAGCCGCTTCTCGGAGATGTCCAGTCCGGCCATCAGTTTGAGGCGCTGCACCAATGCACTGGCGATGCGCTTGTCGGCCATGGTCTGGGTCTGCAGCATGCCGTCGACCCGCACCCGTATTTGAAGCTCGTTCTCCTGAGGCTCGATATGCACGTCCGAGGCGCCAACCTGGATCGCGTCCTCGAACAGCGACTGCAGCAGGCGCACCACCGGCGCGCCCTCGATACCGGCCGAAGCGGTCAATTCCCCGAAATCGACCGCCTCACCAATGTCCTTCTCAAGCGCGCGAGCCAGGCCGCTGATCTCCTCGGTACGCCGGTACAGGCGGTCAAAGGCCGGGCCGAGCTGACTCTCGGGCGCTGCCGCGATCGTGATCGGGCGCTTGAGCACACGGGTCAACTCGTCGAAGGCAAACAGGTCCAGAGGATCGCTCATCGCGACCAACAAACTCTCCCCCTTGTCCTCAATCACGAGCGCGCGAAAGCGCCGCGCCGCCGACTCCGGGAGGAGGCGCACAACGTCGGCGCGGAACGGGAAGGTCTTGAGATTGACAAACGGAATATGCAGTTGGCGCGCCAAACCGTTGGCCAGCAATTCCTCGGTAATGATGCCGGACTCGATAAGCAGGCGGCCGACCTTCTTGCCGGTCTGGCGCTGCAACTCCAGCGTCTGTTGCAATTGTTCGAGGGAAATCAGGCGCTGCTGCACCAATACGTCGCCAAGACGCTGCTTTTCAGGGCGGCCCGGCCCCAAGGATGCTGTGCTCGATGCTGGACGGACTGCCTTCAGATTCATGCACGACTCCTTTGGCTCATGTAGTCAATGCAAATGTCGAGGCTTGCGTCCACCACCATGCCCCATGCCGCCGTGACCACCCCCGGCACCACGCGGGGGCTTGCCTATCTGCAGTGAATTCACGAGGTCGTCAAAACGCTGGCCAAACAGCTTGTCGATTTCGGCGACGACGCCACCGAGTTGCGCTCCGTCGAAATGACGCTCCATCATGTTGACCACATCCTGCACCAGCAGATCGCGTTGCACCTGCATGATGGCAGCGGGGTCCGGGCCGACAAAAAGCATCAAGAAATCATCCTGGGACTCGGCATCGGCGGCTTCGTCTTCGTCGTCGTATTCGGCGTCATAAAACGTCACTTCGATCGCTGCACCGGTTTGCGCCAGATCGTTGAGATTCATGCAAACCTCGTCGAGAACCTGGCGGAAATCGTCGTCCCCCTCGACCGTCCAGCACATCTGCAACACGTGCTCGTGCGCATCAAACTTGATGCCGGGTTCGTCCTCATAGCTGCTCTCGGCGGCATCGGCGAGCGATCGCGCACCGGCATACTTCCACATTGGCTTGAGCGCGTCCTGCAGCTGCTCGAAGATCACGTCCGCGCGCAGGCTCACCTGGCCATGAACATGGATTTCGAAAGGGGCGTTATAGCGTGCCATGGGTGATTAGTGTACTGGTGCCCGAGACCGGAATCGAACCGGTACGACCCTTTTACGGAATCGGCGGATTTTAAGTCCGATGTGTCTACCAATTTCACCACTCGGGCACAGACCGGAAAGACTGGAGGCGCGACCCAGAGTCGAACTGGGCTCCACGGATTTGCAATCCGTTGCATAACCGATTTGCTATCGCGCCAAACCTCTGACAAAAAAGGGAAGCCTTGGCTTCCCTTCTCGGAATCTGGAGCGGGAAAAGAGTCTCGAACTCTCGACCTCAACCTTGGCAAGGTTGCGCTCTACCAACTGAGCTATTCCCGCATTTCAAGCCGTAAATTATAGCTTAACTTCGACCACTTTCGACAAGATCTACAAGTACCTGACCACCAGCGACTCAGTGCTTGACCGGACGGGCCACCTCGGGCGACACGACCGAAGCAGTTGCCGCTGCGGGTACCGCCAACGGCTCTTCGTCTGTCAGCGCCCTGGGCATGCTCTCAAGCGCAATTTCAAGCACCTTGTCGATCCAGCGCACCGGAACAATCTCAAGGCCGTTCTTGACGTTCTCCGGAATATCCTGCAGGTCTTTGGCGTTCTCCTCGGGTATCAAGACGGTCTTGATGCCGCCGCGCAGCGCCGCGAGCAGTTTTTCCTTGAGGCCGCCAATAGCTGTCACTTCACCGCGCAAGGTGATCTCGCCAGTCATGGCCACGTCCGCGCGCACGGCGATACCGGTCATGGCCGAGACAAAGGCGGTGGTCATCGCAGCGCCCGCACTCGGTCCATCCTTGGGCGTCGCGCCGTCGGGAACGTGGATGTGAATGTCCTTCTTCTCAAATTGATCGTCCCTGATGCCAAGCCGACGCGAGCGGCTGCGCACCACGGTGCGTGCCGCCTCGACCGACTCCTTCATCACGTCGCCCAGTGAGCCGGTGCGGGTGATCACGCCCTTACCCGGCATCATGGCCGCCTCAATCGTCAGCAAATCGCCGCCCACCTCGGTCCAGGCCAGACCGACCACCTGACCCACCTGGTTTTGCTTCTCGGCGCGTCCGTAGCTGTACTTGCGAACGCCCAGAAAACTGTTCAGATTGTCGGCATCGACCCGCACCAGACCGGACATCTTGCCAAGCTGCAGACCCTTGACCACCTTGCGGCAAATCTTGGAGAGTTCGCGCTCGAGCGAGCGCACCCCGGACTCGCGTGTGTAGTAGCGCACGATGTCGCGCACGGCGTCCTCGCCGATCTGCAATTCCGTCTCCTTTACGCCATTGTTCTTGAGTTGCTTGGGCAACAGGAAATTGATGGCAATATTGGTCTTTTCGTCTTCGGTGTACCCGGACAACCGGATCACCTCCATCCGATCGAGCAAGGCTGGCGGAATATTCATTGAGTTCGAAGTGGCCACGAACATGACGTCGCTGAGGTCAAAGTCGACCTCGACATAGTGATCACCAAACTTGTGGTTTTGCTCCGGATCGAGGACTTCAAGCAGCGCGCTGGCGGGGTCACCACGGAAATCCGTTCCGAGCTTGTCGATCTCATCGAGCAGGAACAGCGGATTGCGGGTACCGATCTTGGCCAGACTCTGCAACACCTTGCCCGGCATGGCGCCAATGTAGGTGCGCCGGTGACCGCGAATTTCGGCCTCGTCGCGCATACCCCCCAAGGCCATCCGCACATACTTGCGCCCGGTCGCCCGGGCAATCGATTGCCCAAGGGATGTCTTGCCCACTCCGGGCGGTCCGACCAGGCAAAGGATCGGCGCCTTGACTTTTTCCACCCGTTGTTGGACGGCCAGATACTCAACAATGCGGTCCTTGACTTTGTCCAGGCCGTAATGATCCTCGTCGAGCACTTTTTCCGCATTGCTCAAATTGTGCTTGATCTTGGTCTTGGCGGTCCACGGCAGACCCGTGAGCACGTCGATGTAATTGCGAACCACCGTGGCCTCGGCTGACATCGGCGACATCAGTTTGAGCTTCTTGAACTCGCCTTCGGCCTTCTTGAGCGCCTCCTTGGGCATCCTGGCGGACTTGATTTTCTTCTCAACCTCGTCAATGTCGGCGCCGTCCTCCCCCTCACCGAGCTCTTTCTGGATCGCCTTGACCTGCTCGTTGAGATAGAAGTCGCGTTGATTTTTTTCCATTTGCCGTTTGACGCGACCGCGAATCTTTTTGTCGACGTTCAGGATGTCGACCTCACGCTCGATCTGTCCAAACAGATTTTCCAGTCGTTCCCGCACGCCGGCCAGGTCCAGCACGGCCTGTTTGGACTCGAGCTTGAGCGGGAGATGCGCGGCGATGGTATCGGCCAGGCGCCCGCCATCCTCGATACTCGTGATCGAGCTCAGGATTTCGGGCGGTATCTTCTTGTTGAGCTTGACGTATTGCTCGAACTGCTGCATCACGGCGCGGCGCAGGGCTTCAATTTCGCTGCTTTGGCCCGCCTCGGTCGCCGGGCCCGCGGCGGCGTCAACCGGTGTGACGTTGGCGGAGAAGTGCAATTCGCCGTCTTCAATGCGATTGACCAGCGCGCGCTGCTGACCCTCGACCAGCACCTTGACCGTGCCGTCGGGCAGCTTGAGCATCTGCAGAATCGTTGAAATGCAGCCCACGCCAAACATGTCGGTCACCAGCGGCTCATTCGTTGAAATGCAGCCCACGCCAAACATGTCGTCACCAGCGCTCATCCTGGGCGGCGGCCTTTTGCGCGACCAGCATGATGCGCCGTTCCGACTCCATCGCCGCTTCGAGCGCCTTGATGCTCTTGGGGCGTCCGACAAAAAGCGGGATCACCATGTGGGGGAATACCACGACGTCGCGCAAGGGCAACAACGGAAGATCCAGGGCATCGGCAGGTAGTGGCGTGTGGTCAGTCATGAGGGGAAACCTTTTCGTTACCAGTTCAATGTGGATCGAGGTGACCAAATTTCAAGTCACCGCAGCGCCTGTCAGGCCTTTTTCGCCAACTCGCGATAAACCAGCAACGGCGGCTTGTTCTCGTAAATCGTCGATTCGTCGACCACCACCCGATCCACGTTGCTCACATTGGGCAACTCATACATCGTGTCGATCAAAGCCAACTCGAGGATTGAGCGCAGGCCGCGCGCACCGGTCTTGCGCGCCAGCGCCTTGCCGGCAATAGCCTTGAGCGCAGCCGGGCGAATTTCCAGATTGACGCCTTCCATCGACAGCAACTTGCTGTACTGCTTGATCAGTGCATTCTTGGGCTCGGTCAATATCCGGACCAGCGCATCCTCGGTCAACTCGGCCAGCGTTGCCACCACCGGCATGCGCCCCACCAGTTCCGGAATGAGACCAAACTTGATCAGGTCTTCGGGTTCGACATCCTTGAACACCTCACTCAAGCTGCGCTGTTCCTTGCTCCTGAGCGTCGCGCCAAAGCCGATTCCTGACGATTGTGTTCGATTTTCGATGATCTTTTCAAGTCCCGAAAAGGCGCCACCACAAATGAAGAGGATATTGGTCGTATCGACCTGCACAAAATCCTGGTTCGGATGCTTGCGCCCGCCTTGTGGGGGCACACTGGCCATCGTTCCTTCGATCAGCTTGAGCAGCGCCTGTTGCACGCCCTCGCCCGAGACGTCCCGCGTAATCGAGGGGTTGTCCGACTTGCGCGAAATCTTGTCGATCTCGTCAATGTAGACGATGCCGCGCTGGGCCCGTTCCACCTCGTAGTTGCAGCTTTGCAGCAGCTTGAGGACAATGTTTTCCACGTCCTCCCCAACGTACCCGGCTTCGGTCAACGTGGTGGCATCCGCCATCACAAACGGCACGTTGAGCATGCGCGCAAGGGTTTGCGCCAACAGCGTCTTGCCTGAGCCGGTCGGCCCGATCAGCATGATATTGCTCTTGGTCAGTTCGACTTCGTCCTTTTTGCCCTTGCCCTTGTCGTTGTGGCGCAGGCGCTTGTAGTGGTTGTAGACCGCGACGGCCAGTGTGCGCTTGGCCACTTCCTGGCCGATCACATAGTTGTCAAGATTGGCCTTGATCTCCAGCGGCGTTGGCAACTCGTTGGAGCTGTCCTTGTCCTCGCCGCCTTGCGGCAATTCGTCGCGAATGATTTCGTTGCAAAGATCAATGCATTCGTCGCAGACGAAAACCGATGGGCCGGCGATGAGTTTCTTGACCTCGTGCTGACTCTTGCCGCAAAACGAGCAATACAGGGTCTTCTCGCCGGAACTGCCTTTTTTTTCCGCCATGTTCGCTAGGCCCGCTTGGAGATAACCTTGTCGATCAGGCCGTAGTCCTTGCACTCGTCTGCCGACATGTAATAGTCGCGCTCGGTGTCGCGTTCAATACGTTCCAGTGGCTGGCCGGTGCGTTCGGCCAGGATCTTGTTGAGTTGTTCGCGCGTCTTGAGAATTTCGCGTGCCTGGATTTCAATCTCGGTGGCCTGGCCCTGGCTGCCGCCCGAAGGCTGGTGGATCATGACCTTGGAGTTGGGCAGCGAAAAACGCTTGCCCCGCGCCCCGGCGGCCAACAGGAACGCGCCCATGCTCGCGGCCATCCCGGTGCACAGGGTAGAGACGTCGGGCTTGACAAAGTTCATGGTGTCAAAAATCGCCATGCCGGAACTCACCGAACCGCCCGGCGAATTGATGTAGAAGGAGATGTCCTTGTCCGGATTCTCGCTCTCGAGAAACAGCAACTGCGCGACCACCAGATTGGCGGTTTGATCGTTGATCGGTCCGACCAGAAAAATAACGCGCTCCTTGAGCAGGCGCGAGTAAATATCGTACGACCGCTCACCGCGCCCGGACTGTTCGATGACCATCGGCACCATGCCGAGGCCCTGCACCTGCACGGCATCGAAACGCTCGCTCATGTTTTCTCCAAACTCACCATTAATGTACCGAAAATAGTAACACCCTGAAAGCCCGCTAGCTTTGCGCCATCAGTTCATCAAAGGACAACGCCTTCTCGCTGATGACCGCGCGCGCCAGCACGAAGTCTGTCACGTTGTTTTCGATCACCACCGCCTCGACCTCGGCCAGGCGATTGTTGTCACTGTAGTACCAGCGCACCATTTCGGCCGGCTTTTCGTAGCTGGCGGCAAGTTCGTCAATATGCGCCTTGATCTGCTCGCTCGTGGCTTGCAGCTTGTTCGACCGCACCAGTTCGGCCACCGTCAGGCCCAGACGAACGCGGCGCTCGGCCTGGGCAAGGAACAGATCTTCGGGTAGGGGCGTCTTGTCCGCGTCCTTGATGCCGCGTTGGCGCAGTTCAGCGCGCGCTCCCTCCATCAGCCGGTTGATCTCGGCCTGCACACTGGCCTTGGGCAAATCAAGCTCGGCGCGCGCCATCAGCGCGTCCATCACGGCGCCCTTGTTGCGTGCGAGCAACCGAAATTTGACCTCACGCTCGAGATTCTTGCGCACGTCGCTGCGCAGCCCCTCGACCGAGGCGTCGGCAATTCCGAGCGACTTGGCCAGCGCATCGTTGACCTCGGGTAGATGCGAAGCTTCAATTTTCTTGAGCGTGACCATGAAATCGGCGTTCTTGCCAGCGACTTCCTTGCCGTGGTAATCGGCCGGAAACGCGAGTTGAAAGGTCTTGCTTTCGCCCGCCTTCATGCCAAGCGTGGCGCCTTCGAATTCCTTGAGCATCTGGCCATCGCCCAGGATGAACTGGAAGTCCTCAGCCTTGCCACCGGCAAACGCTTCGCCGTCAATCTTGCCCTCAAAGTCAACGCTGACGCGGTCGCCCTCCTGCGCCGGTGCAGCGTGCGCGCGCTGGGTAAAAGTGCGCCGCTGTTTGCGCAGGATATCGAGCGTCTTGCTGATCGCCTCCTCGGTCACTTCGGCGGTCAGTTTTTCCACCTTGGCACCGGCCAGATCGCCGATCTTCACGTCCGGATAGACCTCGAAGATCGCGTCGAAAGCCATTTCGCCTTCGGGCGAACCCTCTTTCTCCGTGATGCGTGGCTGCCCAGCCACGCGCAACTTGGCCTCGTTGGCAGCGGTGGCAAAGGCCTCACCCACCTTGTCGTTCATCACTTCGTAGTGCACCGAGTAACCGTATCGCTGCGCGACGACGTTCATCGGCACCTTGCCCGGACGAAACCCGTCCATCTTCACAGTACGCGCGAGCTTCTTCAGACGCGACTGCACCTCGGACTGAACCACGCCTACGGGCAGCGACAGGGTTATCTTTCGTTCCAGTTTTTCCAGCGTCTCAACAGTAACAGTCACAGTGTTTCTCCTTAGTGGTGCGCGGGGGGGGACTCGAACCCCCACGCTGTTTCCAGCGTCAGGACCTAAACCTGGTGCGTCTACCAATTTCGCCACCCGCGCCAAAACAAAAAGGGCGCTCCGACAGACCGCCCCCTAAAATCGATCAACCTGTCATTTTAACCTGCGATCCCAGCGCCGCCGCCGTCCGTGAACAAGAATCGACCTGCCCTGTTCCGCGCCATCGAGCACGATGAAAACTTTCCGGTCGCCTCCTGGCTTTGTCCGGCGCGCTTGCGTCCGCCAATTGCCGCCATCTACCGCTTTGCCCGACAGGGCGACGATCTCGCCGACGAGGGTCCGGCGAGCGCCGAGCAACGTCTGGCCGACCTGGCACACTTTCGCGCTGATTTGCGCGCCGTGGCAAGCGCACAAGCGCATAGCCAACGCTGGCCTTCCGTGTTTGACCCGTTGCGCGAAATGTTGCGTGAATATGCGCTGCCAGTCGCGCTGCTCGAGCGACTGCTCGATGCATTTGTGCAGGACGTTCAATTCACCGCCGCAGCGCGGCGCTATCGCGACGACGAGGAACTTCTCGACTATTGCACGCGCTCTGCAAATCCTGTGGGCCGCCTGCTGCTGCACCTGTACAAGATTGATGATGACGTCTCACTGCGGCAAAGCGACTGCATCTGCACGTCCCTGCAACTGATCAATTTCTGGCAGGACCTCAGCGTCGATCTGCCCCGGTCGCGCTGGTACGCAAGCGTCCACGCGATGCACCAGCACGGCGTCGGCGAGGCCGATCTGCTGGCCGACCAGCCATCGCCCGCTGCTACGAGTTTGATAGCGCACTACGCAAGTCAGGCAAAGGCCATGATGGGAAAAGGCTCGCCACTGGTGCACCGGATTGGCGGGCGCCTGGGCTGGGAACTGCGCCTGGTGGTTCAGGGCGGTCTGCGCATCCTCGAACAAATGCAGGATCTGAACTTCGAGACCTGGCGAGCGCGCCCACAGCTCGCGCGCGCCGACCTGCCGGCCCTGGCCTGGCGCGCCTGGCGCATGCACGCGCCCTCGTAGAGCCCGATAAACTAGGCGCCAGCACCGTGCCCCTTGCCATGACGCCTCAAGACTATGTCCAGCAGAAAGCCGCCGCCTCGGGCAGCAGCTTTTACTACGCGTTCCTGTTCCTGCCCAAACCCAGGCGCGCCGCGATCACGGCGTTCTACGCGTTTTGCCGGGAAATTGACGACGTCGTCGACGACGCGGTCGATCTCGGCGTGGCCGCCACCAAACTGGCCTGGTGGCAGGCCGAAGTGGCGCAGTCCTTTGCCGGTCAACCCAGCCACCCGGTCACGCAGGCATTGATGCCCCTGGTCGGGCGGTACCAGGTTCAGCAGGCGCAGCTGATGGCCGTGATTGAGGGCTGCCAGATGGATTTGACGCAGACCCGCTATCTCGACTACCACGCACTGCAGCGCTACTGCGGCCTGGTCGCTGGCGTGGTCGGCGAAGTCGCTGCCAACATCTTTGGCCGGACCGAGGAACAGACCACCGGTTATGCACACCGGCTTGGCCTGGCACTGCAACTGACCAACATCATCCGCGACGTTGGCGAGGATGCCCGGCGCGGACGCATTTATCTGCCGCTCGATGAACTTGCCCGGTTTGACGTAAAGGCGCACGAAATTCTCAGCCATACATACTCCGATCGATTCGCCGCCCTGATGCAGTTCCAGGCCAGGCGCGCGCAAGAGCTTTACGACCAGGCCCTGACACTCCTGCCGCCAATCGACCGGCGCAATCAAAAGCCCGGACTGATGATGGCGAGCATCTATCGCACACTGCTGTCGGAGATCGAGCGCGACGACTTCCAGGTATTGCATCAGCGTGTCAGCCTCACGCCGCTGCGCAAGCTTTGGCTGGCCTGGAAGGTGCAGGCGTTCCAATGAAGATCGCCATCATTGGCGCTGGCTGGGCCGGCTTGGCTGCGGCCGTCAGCGCCATCCATGCAGGCCATCAAGCTATCATTTTTGAAGCATCCAACGCACTTGGCGGGCGGGCGCGAGGCGTATCCGGTCAATTACCCTCGGGCCGGGCGGTGAGCCTGGACAACGGTCAGCATATCCTGATCGGGGCTTACCGGCAGACGCTGCATCTGCTGCGCCAAGTTGGCGTCGATGCGCACAGCGCCTTGTTGCGCAAGCCCTTGACGCTGCGTTTTCCTGATGGCGGTGGTCTGCGTTTTGCCAACGCTCCAGCGCCGCTTGATGCCCTTTGGGGTGTGGCCAGCGCACGTGGTTTCAGTCTGGGCGAGCGTGCCGGCCTGCTTCGCGCCTTTGCGCAGTGGCGGCTGCAAAACTTTGAATGCGATCCAAGCACGACTGTGGCCGAGCTTTGCCAGCGGATCAGCCCGGGCGTGCGTGCGACCCTGCTCGATCCGTTGTGCCTGTCCGCGCTGAATACACCGGTGCAACAGGCCAGCGCCCAGGTGTTTCTGCGCGTCCTCAAAGACACGCTGGGCGCAGAGCGCGGCAGCTCCAACCTGCTGTTGCCACGGGTCGATCTGTCGAGGCTCTTTCCGCTGGGGGCTGCGCGCTGGTTGCAGCAGCGTGGCTGCGAAACTCGCCTCGGGCAACGGATCGAGGTTCTGGTTCGATCGGCCCCCCAGTGGCTGGTGCAGGGCCAGGAGTTTGACGCCGTCGTGGTTGCCACTTCAGCATCGGAATCGTCAAAGTTGCTCATGAACAGTGCGTTGGAAGCTACTGATTCGATAGCAACACCGATGCGCAACTGGGCCGCTATGGCGCGTGCGCTGCGCTTCGAAGCGATCGCCACCGTCTACGCCTGGGGCCACGACGCCACACTGGCCGAGCCGATGCTCGCCCTGCACAGCGGCGCGGGTGGCCAGGCACCGGCGCAGTTCGTGTTTGATCGCGGCCAGCTCGGCGGACCCGCGGGCCTGCTCGCGTTTGTCGTCAGTGCCTGCCAGAGCGACCGGGCAACAACCCAGCACCAAGTACTCCAGCAGGCCCGCGAGCAACTCTCGCTGTCGCTGCAAGCGGTACAAACCATTGTCGAAAAGCGCGCCACCTTTGCCTGCACGGCAGGTCTGCAGCGACCCGGCATGCAGATCGCCCCGGCGCTGCTGGCCTGTGGTGACTACGTCGCTGGCCCGTACCCGGCCACGCTCGAAGGCGCGGTACGCTCGGGCGCTGCGGCACTGGCCGCGCTGCCCGCTAGCCCTTGAGCAAACCGCCCAACCTGGCCATCAAGTCACCGGCATTGCCCAGGCCTTCCTCAGGCAATGCACCATGCGGTGTGAGCTTGTCGATCAAACCCGGCAACACCTCGGACAACTGCGTCGAGGCCTGCGCGGGGTCAATCCCGAGCTGGCGCGCAATGTTTGCCACGGTGTCGCTGCCAAGAACACCCGATATTTGCCCGGGCGATACCGGAAGATTCTGGCCGTGACCGATCCACGAGCCAATCACATCACCCAGGCCCGCTTGCTGGAATTTCTCGGCCAGCCCGCCCAAGCCCCCGACGTCGCCATGATTGGCAAGCAAGCCACCGAGCACGCCAACCAGGCCCCCTCGCTGTTGCATCTGAGCGCTCACCGCACCCGTCATTGAATCGAGCAAACCCATCTTGTTCTCCAATACTCAACGTTCAATTATGCCGTTTATGATCCACTCCTGTGCCCAGGTCCCAACGTGGAGAGCCTCCCGATGAAACGTGCCCTGAAGATTCTCGCCGCCGTGCTTGCCACGGCCCTGCTGCTCGGCGCCGCCGGGCTTGCGTGGTATATCCACGGCAAGCAGCCGCAACGCTTGGGCACCCTGACCCTCACCGGGCTCAGCGCGCCGGTGAACGTACGCTACGACGAACGTGGCGTGCCCCATATCCGCGCCGAAAACGAGCCCGACCTGTACCGCGCGCTGGGCTATGTCCATGCACAGGACCGGCTGTTCCAGATGGAGATGGTACGCCGCCTGGCGCAGGGCGAGCTCGCCGAAGTGCTCGGTCCCAAGCTGGTCGAAGTTGACCGCCTGTTTCGCACCCTGGGCATCCGCGCGCGCGCGCAGGTGATGGCCGCCGCGCTGGACCCGCAGAGCCCGTCGTCGAAAACCCTGGTGGCGTACCTTGATGGCATCAACCAGTTTCAGGCCAGCCATCCGGCGCCCATCGAGTTTGACGTGCTGGGCATCCCCAAGAGAGCCTTCACGCCCGCCGACACGATTGCGGTCACCGGCTACCTGGCCTACACCTTTGCCGCTGCACTGCGCACCGAGCCGGTCCTGACCTACGTGCGCGACAAGCTCGGCGCCGATTACCTCAAGGTGTTCGAACTCGAAGCCCATGCGCAGGGCGTGCTCGGCAACCCCGGCGGCACGGCCATGAGCGAGCCCGACTGGCAGCACTTGACCCGGGTCGCAGCGCTGGGCGCGCGCGCGCTTGAGCTTGCCGGTTTGCCCGCGTTCGAAGGCAGCAACGCCTGGGCCATTGCGGGCAGCCGCACGGCCAGCGGCAAGCCGATGCTCGCGGGCGACCCGCACATCGGCTTCTCGGCACCGGCGGTCTGGTACGAAGCGCATGTGGTCGCACCCGACTTTGAGCTGTACGGGCACTACCAGGCACTGAACGCGAATGCGCTGCTCGGCCACAACAAGCAGTTTGGCTGGAGCCTGACCATGTTCCAGAACGACGACATGGATCTGATTGCGGAGAAGGTCAACCCGGCCAACGCCAATCAGGTCTGGTACCACGGTCAGTGGGTGGATTTGCAGGCGCACGACGAGACGATTGCAGTCAAGGGCGCCGTGCCGGTCAAACTCACGCTGCGCCGCTCACCGCACGGTCCGATCATCACCGACGCGATCAAAGGCGGCCCGCAGGAGACTCCAGTGGCCATGTGGTGGGCCTTTCTGGAAACTGAAAACCCGTTCCTTGACGCATCCTATGAGTTCAACCGCGCCGATACTCTCCAGAAGATGCGCAGCGCCGCAGCCAAGCTCCACGCGCCCGGCCTGAACGTGGTGTGGGCCAATGCCAGCGGCGACATTGGCTGGTGGGCGGCGGCCAAACTGCCGGTTCGCCCGGCGGGCGTGAACCCCGTCTTCATCCTCGATGGCAGCAGCGCCGAGGCCGACAAGCCCGGCTATTACCCCTTCAGCGACAACCCGCAGGAAGAGAACCCGCAACGCGGCTACATCGTCTCGGCCAATCACGAGCCGGCAGCCAGCAACGGCCAATCGGTGCCGGGCTACTACAACCTGGCCGATCGGGCACGGCGACTTGATGCTCGCCTGAGCGCGGCAAGCATCAAATGGGACATCTTGGCCAGCGAGTCGCTTCAGCTCGACGTCCAAAGCGGCTACGCAAAGCGCGTGCTCGAGCCGCTGTTGCCAGTGTTGCAGGGCGTCGTCAGCGAGGCGTCCGAGCGGGCCTTGCTCGATCAGTTGACCAAGTGGGACGGGGCCCACACGCTCGACAGCGTGGCCGCCACCGTGTTCAATCAGTTGATCTATGAACTCGCGCGCGGCGCCATGGCCGACAAACTCGGCGACGTGCAGTTCAAGAATCTGTTGGGGACGCGCGCACTTGACTCGGCCCTGCCGCGCCTGGCCGCAGACGCATCCTCCCCCTGGTGGGACCAGCGCGGCACGGCGCAGCTTGACACGCGCGCCGACACCATGAAACTGGTGTGGCAGGCCACCATCGCCCATTTGCGCACGACCCTGGGCCCCGACAGTGCGCAATGGGCCTGGGGCAAGGCGCACACGTTGACGCACACCCACCCCCTGGCGGCGCAAAAGCCGCTGGACAAGCTGTTCAACGTCGGACCGTTTGCGGTACCGGGCGGGCGCGAAGTGCCCAACTTTCTTGGCAGTGCCGTCGGACCAGCGCCATGGGCGGTGACGCTGGGGCCTTCAACCCGGCGCGTGATCGATTTTGCCGACGCCAGCAAGGCCGTCGGAATCAACCCGGTCGGGCAAAGTGGCGTGCTGTTTGACGCGCACTACAAGGACCAGGCGCAAACCTATGTCAACGGCGGCTACGTAGCACAACACCTTGGCGAAGCCGACGTCGCGGCCAGCACCCGAAGCACCTTGACGCTGGCACCGGCCCGCTGATGCCGACACCTACCCCGGATCGGGCAAAATATGCCATGACTTCATTGAACCCCGGGGCATTTGCCAGGGAGCCCGCGTTCCGTCACGATCAGAGTGCGCGCACCGCCGTGCTGTACTGCAATCTTGGAACGCCCGATGCCCCTGACGCGTCCAGTGTGCGCCGTTACCTGAGCGAGTTCCTCAGCGACCGGCGTGTGGTTGAAATCCCGCGCCTGCTGTGGCTGCTTATTTTGCACGGGATCATCCTGCGCCTGCGCCCGGCCAGGTCGGCGGCGAAGTACGCCAGCATCTGGACGCCCGAGGGCTCACCCCTGAAGGTCTGGACCGAAAAGCAATCCAAACTGTTGCAGGGCTGGCTCGGACAGCGCGGGCATCGGGTGCAGGTTCGGTACGCCATGCGTTACGGCAGCCAGAGCATCGCCTCGCAGCTCGACGCCCTCAAGGCCGAAGGCACCACGCGGGTCCTGATCCTGCCGGCCTATCCGCAGTACTCGGCCACCACTACGGCGAGCCTGTTCGACGCTGTATTCGCCTGGGCCGCTCGGGTTCGCACGCTGCCTGAACTGCGCTTTGTCAATCACTATCACGACGACAGCGGCCATATCAACGCCTTAGCCGCGAGCATCCGGCGTCACTGGAAGGAGCATGGGCGCGCCCAGCGCCTGGTGATGAGCTTTCACGGCGTGCCAGAGCGCACGCTGCATCTGGGCGACCCGTATCATTGTGAATGCCAAAAGACCGCACGCCTGCTCGCTGCCGAGCTCGGTCTGGGCAGCGAAGAATATCAGGTCACGTTCCAGTCGCGTCTGGGCCGCGCCAAATGGCTGCAACCCTACACCGAGCCGACCCTGGTGGCGCTGGCGCGCGCCGGGGTCGCGAGCGTGGACGTGGTGTGCCCGGGCTTCACCAGCGATTGCCTGGAAACGCTCGAAGAAATCGGCATCGAGGCCCGCCATGCCTTCCTCCATGCGGGTGGCAAGGAGTTTCACTACATTGCCTGCCTGAACGACGACCCGGCATGGATCACCGCGCTGTGCGAGATCACGCAGCGACATCTGGCCGGCTGGCCGACGCAAGCGGCACCTGAGCCGACCGCGCTCGCGGCAACGCGCCAGGCAGCGCTCGCGCGTGGTGCCAAACAGTAGCTGACGATGCGCGAAACCAGCTTTCAGGGCAACTCACTCAAGACCCGGGTGACCCTGTGCACGCTGATCATCTTTGTCCTGAGCATCTGGTCACTCGCGCTCTATGCCAGCCACCTGCTGCGCCAGGATATGCAGCGCCTGCTTGGCGAGCAGCAGCTCTCCACGGCGTCAATCGTTGCCGCCGAAATCGATCACGAACTCGCCGACCGGCTCGAGGCACTTGAGAAGCTCGCCAGCGGGCTTGATCCAACCTTGCTGCAACGCCCCAGCGCCTTGCAGGCGCATCTCGAACAACTCCCGGTCTTTCAGGACCTGTTCAACGGCGGCATTGCCGCGATGGGGCGTGACGGTACCGTGATTGCCGACGTGCCGATCAGCACCGGACGCATCGGCGTGAACTACATGGACGTCGATGTTGCCTCGGCGCGCGCCCTCAACGACGGGGTGGCGAGCATTGGCAAGCCGGTGCTGGGCAAGAAGCTGCACGCCCCGTTGTTTGTGATGGTGGCACCGGTGCGCGATGGTCAGTCCCGGGTGGTAGGCGCTGTGGCGGGCATCATCAACCTGGGCAAGCCGAATTTTCTCGATCAGTTGACCAACGGCGGTTATGGCCGAACCGGCGGCTACGTGCTCAACGCGCCTGAGCACGCGCTGGTCGTCACAACCACCAACAAGAGCCGCATTATGGCCAGCCTGCCCGCGCCCGGCGTGCACCCGATGCTTGACCGCTACGCCCACGGCTACGAGGGCACCGACGTCTTTACCGACCCGCTGGGCGACGAAGTTCTGGCCTCGATCAAGCAGGTCCCGGTAGCCCACTGGTACCTCGCTGTCACCTTACCCACGGCCGAGGTGTTCGCGCCGGTACGCGCCATGCAACGCAACATGCTCATCGCTGCCTTGCTGCTGACGGTGCTGGCGGGCTGCGTGGTGCGCTGGATCCTGCAGCGCGAACTCGCGCCGCTGTCGTCTGCGGCCACCGCACTGGGGCGCTGGTCCGAGCTCGGATCGCCAGCCCAGCCCCTTCCGATAACCCGCGACGACGAAATTGGTCAGTTGATCGGCGGCTTCAATCGCCTGCTCGGCGACCTTGCCCAGCGCGAATATGCGCTGCGCGAAAGCGAGGAACGCTACCGTGCGCTGGTCGAATGGTCACCTGAAGCCGCGGTGGTGCATCGCCAAGGCAAGCTGGTCTATGTCAACCCGGTCGCCGTCAAGCTTGTCGGTGCGACCAGCGCTGCCGAGTTGATCGGCACGCCGATCCTGGAACTCGTGCATCCCGACTACCGCGCGCTGGTGGCGCAACGCGTGCAAACCGCCCAGACCGGGGGTGGCTCGCTACCGATGGCGAACGAAAAATTCCTGCGCCTGGACGGCAGCGTGATTGACGTCGAAGTCCAGTCCACGGCCATCGTCTACGAGGGCGAACCCGCCGTTTACGTGGCCGTGCGCGACGTCACCGAGCAGCTGGCGGCGCAGGAAAAACTGCGCCTGGCCGCCAACGTGTTCAGTCACGCTCGCGAAGGCATCGTCATCACCAACCCCGGGGGCGTCATTGTCGACGTGAACGACGCCTTTTGCCGCATCACCGGCTACAGTCGCGAGGAAGCGCTGGGCCAGAACCCGCGCCTGCTCAACTCGGGTCGCCAGGGCCCGGAGTTCTACGCCGCCATGTGGCACGATCTGACCGAGCATGGCCACTGGCGTGGCGAGATATGGAACCGGCGCAAGAACGGCAACAACTACGCCGAAATGCTCACCATCAGTGCCGTGCGCGATACGCAGGGCCGCACGCAGCAATACGTCGCACTGTTCTCTGACATCACCGCGCTCAAGGCACACCAGGAGCAGCTCGAGCAGACCGCGCATTTCGACGCGCTCACCGCTTTGCCCAATCGCATCCTGCTGGCCGACCGCATGCAGCAGGCGATGCTGCAAGCGCAGCGGCGCAACCAGCCACTGGCCGTCGTCTATCTTGACCTTGACGGCTTCAAGAGCGTCAACGACCAGCACGGCCATGAGGCGGGCGACCATCTGCTCATTGCCCTGGCCGCACGCATGAAACAGACGCTGCGCGAGGGCGACACCTTGGCTCGCATCGGTGGCGACGAGTTCGTCGTGATCCTGCTCGACCTCACCGATGTTGCATCGAGCGTGCCCATGATCAACCGGCTCCTCGCAGCGGCGGCGCAACCGGTGTCGTTTGGCCAGGCGCAGTTGCAGGTATCAGCCAGCCTGGGCGTGACTTTCTTTCCGCAGGCCGAAGAGATCACTGGTGATCAGTTGCTGCGGCAGGCCGATTACGCCATGTACCAGGCCAAGCTCGCGGGCAAAAACAACTACCAGGTGTTCGATTCCGCGCAGGACCGAAGCGTGCGCGGGCATCACACCAGCCTGGAGCGCATCCGCCTGGCGCTGGCTCGCGACGAGTTCGTTCTGCACTACCAGCCGCAAGTCAACATGCGCAGCGGTGCGGTCATTGGCGCCGAGGCGCTGATTCGCTGGCAGCATCCCGAGCGAGGCCTGCTGGCCCCGGCGCACTTCCTGCCGGTGATCGAAAATCATGCGCTGGCGGTGGAGATCGGCGAGTGGGTCATCGACACAGCGCTGAGCCAGGTGGCAAACTGGCACGCCAGCGGCCTGCAGATTCCGGTCAGCGTCAACGTCGGTGCGCGCCAGTTGCAGCAGGTCGATTTCGTCGCGCGCCTGAGCGCCATTCTCAAGACCCATCCCGAGGTGCAACCGCGCTATCTCGAACTCGAAGTGCTCCAGACCAGCGCGTTGGAGAACATCGCGCAAGTTTCGGCGACCCTGCGCGCCTGCCAGCAGATCGAAGTCCTGTTTGCGCTGGACGATTTCGGCACCGGCTATTCGTCTCTTGCCTACCTCAAGGGTCTGCCCGTGTTCCAGCTCAAGATCGACCAGGGCTTTGTGCGTGGCATGCTCGACGACCCGGACGACCTGGCGATCCTGGAGGGCGTCATCAGTCTGGCCAATGCGTTTCGCCGCGAAGTTATCGCTGAAGGCGTCGAGACCGTCGCGCACGGCGCCATGCTGCTGCAACTCGGCTGCGACCTCGCGCAGGGCTACGGCATCGCGCGCCCGATGCCCGGCGCCGACATTCCACGCTGGGCCGCCAATTGGCAACCCGATCCGGCCTGGGCCGATCTGCCCCCGGTCAGTCACGACAACCTCACACTGCTGTTTGCCAGCGCCGAACATCATGCCTGGATTGCTGCGTTGGTAGCCTTTCTCAAGGGCGAGCGTGAAGCGCCGCCGGTCAAGAATCCGCAGGAGTGCCGCTTTGGCAAATGGTTGCTCGGCCAGGGGCAGCAACGCCACGAGGCGCAGCCCGCGTTTCGCGCCATCGGTCCGTTGCACGAGCAGGTACACGCGCTGGCGCACGAACTGTGCGAGCTGCACGCCAGCGGTCGCGCCGCCCAAGCGCTGGAACGCGTACCCGAGCTGCACGCGCTGCGCGACGCCCTGCTCGGGCAACTCACGGCGCTGGTTCGGGCCAACCGGCGTCGCGGTGTACACTGAACAACCAAGGGAGTACAAAGTTTTTTTGGACATCCATGGATGCCGACTCCCAGCCCACGCTGCTGATCGTCGATGACGCGGCGGAGAACCTGTACCTGCTCAGTGAGTTGCTGCGCCCCTTGTACCACGTGTTGGCAGCGCGCTCGGGCCTGGCGGCACTGAGCATCGCCCGGCAAACACCCGCTCCCGACCTGATTTTGCTCGACGTCATGATGCCGGGCATGGACGGTTACGACGTGCTCGATGAGTTGCGCGCCGACCCGCTCACGCGCGCCATTCCGGTGATCTTTCTGACCGCGCTGGCCGACGCCAACGAGGAAGAGCGCGGCCTGACTTTGGGCGCGAGCGACTACATCACGAAACCGATCAAACCGGTGGTGGTGCTCGCGCGCGTGCAGACCCAGTTGCAGGCACAGCAGGCGCGCGTGCTGATGAAAGACCAGAACGCGCGGCTCGAGGCCGAAGTGGCGCGGCGCATGGCCGAGAACGACCTCACGCGCCGTGCCAGCATCCAGGCGCTGGCGCATCTGGCGGAGATGCGCGACCCCGAAACCGGCAACCATTTGTTGCGCACGCAGGGTTATATCGAGCGGCTGGCCAACGGGCTGGCGCAACACCCACGATTTGTCGACACCCTGAACCGCAGCTACGTCGAGTCTTTGGTGCGTTCCGCGCCGCTGCACGACATCGGCAAGGTCGGCATTCCGGACCACATCCTGCTCAAGCCCGGCCCGCTCAGCACAGACGAATGGGCGGTCATGAAAACCCATTCCAGGCTCGGCAGCGACGCCATTGAGCAGGCCGAGCGCGACATCGAAACGCCGCTGCCGTTTCTCACCCTGGCCAAGGAGATCGCCCATTGGCATCACGAGAAATGGGATGGCAGCGGCTACCCCGACGGCCTGGCCGGTGACGCGATTCCATTGTCGGCGCGCCTGATGGCGCTCGCTGACGTGTTCGACGCCCTGATCTCGGCGCGCTGCTACAAGTCGCCGATGTCGTTCGAGGCCGCGCGCGAGATCATTGCACAGGGGCGCGGCAAGCACTTTGATCCCGATGTGGTCGACGCCTTCTTCAGCGGCTTTGAGGATTTTGCGGCGATCGCCAAGAGCCACATGGACGCCGAGCAAACCCTGGCGACGCAGGCTGACAGCCGGATGCCAGGATGAATTCCGCAGAACTCGTTTTGCTTGAGCAGCGAACCGCTGAGTTGCTCGTTGCCAACCAACGACTACAGCAAGAAATGGCCGAGCGCGCCCTGGTCGAAGCGAGGGTGGCACGCCTGAGCCGGTTCTACGCCGCGCTGAGCCAGTGCAACCAGGCCATCGTGCGCTGCACCAGCGAGGCCGAGCTATTCCCGCAGCTGTGCCAGATTGCGGTCACGTTTGGTGGCATGACCATGGCGTGGATTGGTCTGGTTGACGCAGCCGACCAGATCGTCATGGCGGCGTCCTTTGGCGACGTCAACAATTACCTGGCCGAACTTGATCTTTCGGTCGACGCGAGCAAACCCTCGGGTCAGGGCATTACCGGCACGGCGATTCGCGAAGACCGCCCCTACTGGTGCCAGGACTTTGCCAGCGACCCGCGCACCGCGCCCTGGCATGAGCGCGGCGCCAAAGCGGGCTGGAAATCCGTTGCCACGCTGCCGCTGCACCGCGGCGGCAAGGTCGTCGGTGCCTTTTTACTCTACGCCTGCGAGATAAATGCGTTTGATACCCAGGTTCAGGCCCTGCTCGTAGAAATGGCCTCGGACATCAGCTTTGGCATGGACAGCTTTGCGCGCGAGGCAGCGCGACAAGCTGCCGAAGAAGCGCTGCGTCAGAGCACTCAGCGACTGGAAATTGCCCAGAACTACGCGCATATCGGCTACTGGGAACTCTGGCGTGACGGCAAGACCGCCATCTGGTCGCCGCAAATTTATTGCATGTTTGGCCTGCCCGCTGAGTTCCAGCCCGGCCCGGACAAGCTCTGCGAAATTGTTCACGCCGACGATTGCCCGGCGGTGCTGGCATCGCTGCAACATAGCCTGGCAACCGGTGCCGAACATCACGTCGAGTACCGGATTCGCCGCGTGGACAATGGCGTGCTGCGCTGGATTGACTGCCACGGCAAACCGGTCCTCGGTGCCGACGGTCGGCCTGACAAACTGACTGGTTTCGTTCAGGACATCACGGAGCGCAAGGCCAATGAGGAACACCTGGACCTGTTGGCCCGGCGCGCGCAAGCGCTGCTAGCGCTGCCGCAGGCAGCCGACGTGATGGACGAGCTTGCTTTCATGCAACATGCATTGGGACTGGCCGAGCAACTCACCGGCAGCAGCATCAGTTGCGCTCAATTTATCCAGGACGACCAGGAGACGCTCGACTCATTGATTTGGTCGGTTGGCACTTTGGAGCACTATTGCCATGTAGCGACGGCACCGCACAGTTCCATCAGCGAGGCCGGCATTTGGGCCGATGCGCTGCGCCAGCGCAAGCCCGTTGTGGTCAACGATTACGCCAGCGCGCCGGGCAAACGCGGTCTGCCCGAAGGCCATGCGCACCTGCAACGCCTGATCAGTGTGCCGGTGATCGACGGCGGTTTGGTGCGCATGCTCGTGGGCGTCGGCAACAAGGCGCAGGACTACACCGAACGCGACATGGAAACGGTGCGCCTGATTTCAGACAACGTCTGGCATCTGGTGCACAAGCGCCGCGCGGTCGGCGAGCTCAGAGCCAGCGAAACCCGCTATCGGACGATCACCGACACCGCCCGGGATGGTGTCGTCACGATCGACAGTGAGAGCCTGATCGTGGCGTGCAACCCGGCTGTGACGCAGTTGTTTGGCTACACGCAAGAGGAACTCTCAGGACAATCCCTGACGCTGTTGATGCCCCAGCGCTACCGGCAGAGGCATCTTGAAGGTATGCAAAAGCGTGCTGCTGACAGTGCGCCCGCGCTGGCCGGAAACTTTGTCGAAGTCCATGGTCTGCACAAGGACGGCAGCGAATTCCCGATAGAACTCTCGGTGGCACAGTGGTCTTCGGGTCGAGACCTGTTTTTCACCGGTTTTATACGCGACATCAGCACGCGCAAGCACTCCGAATCCCAACTCCGCAAACTCTCCCTGGCCGTAGAACAAAGCCCCGAGAGCATCGTCATCACCAATCTTCAGGCCCGGATTGAATACGTCAACCAAGCCTTCCTGAGCGCCACCGGCTACATAGCCGAAGATGTCCTGGGCCAGAACCCGCGCTTCCTGCAATCGGGCAAGACACCGGATGAAACCTATCTCCAGATGTGGGCGGCCCTGAACGCAGGCCAGAGCTGGAAAGGCGAATTCATCAACCGCAGAAAGGACGGTAGCGAATACGTCGAATTTGCCCATATCGCCCCACTGCGCCAAAGCGATGGTTCAGTCAGCCACTACGTGGCTGTCAAGGAAGACATCACCGAGAGGAAACGCACCGGTCTGGAGCTCGACGCGCACCGCCTGCACCTGCAAGAACTGGTAACAGAGCGCACCAGCGAGCTCGAACAGGCACGCAAACAAGCCGAGAGCGCAAACCTGGCCAAGAGCATGTTCCTGGCCAACATGAGCCACGAAATCCGCACCCCCATGAACGCCATCATGGGCTTGACACACCTGCTGCAGCACTCCAGCGTCAACCCCCAGCAAGCCCAGCGCCTGGCCAAGATCGATGCGGCCAGCACCCATTTGCTCTCCATCATCAACGACATCCTCGACCTCTCCAAGATCGAAGCCTCGCGCCTGCACATCGAACACACCGACTTTCACCTCTCGGGCGTGCTCGATGCGGTGTGCTCGATCATTGCCGAATCGGCCCAGGCCAAGGGCCTGTCGGTGCAGCTCGACACCGACGCCGTGCCGCCGTGGCTGCACGGGGACCCGACACGGCTGCGCCAGGCGCTCCTGAATTACGCGGGCAACGCCGTCAAATTCACCGAGCGCGGCAGCATTGCCGTGCGCGCCAGGCTCATCGAGGACAGGAGCAAGACCTGCTGCTGCGCTTTGAGGTGCAAGACAGCGGCATTGGCCTTACCCCCGAGCAGATCGGCAGCCTGTTTCACGCCTTCGAACAAGCCGATGCCTCGACCACACGCAAGTACGGCGGCACCGGCCTGGGCCTGGTGATCACCGCTCGTCTGGCCGAACTGATGGGTGGCGAGGTCGGCGTTGAGAGCCAACCCGGCGCGGGCAGCACCTTCTGGTTTACCGCCAGAGTGCAACGCGGGCACGGCATCATGCCCAGCCAAGAACGCGTGGTACACAGCAGCACCGAGAGCGCCCAGGCCAAGCTGCAGCAGCACTGGGCGGGCACACGCATCCTGCTCGCCGAGGACAACGCGATCAACCGCGAGGTGGCCCTGGAGATGCTCCACGGTGCGGGCTTGCAGGTCGACACGGCCGAGAACGGCGCGCAGGCGCTCAAGCTGGCCCAGGACACTGACTACGCGCTGATCCTGATGGACATGCAGATGCCCGTCATGAACGGGCTGGATGCCACACGCGCCATTCGTGCCTTGCCCAACCGGGCGGGCACACCGATCCTGGCGATGACGGCCAACGCCTTTGCCGAGGACCGTCTGGCCTGTCGAAGCCGCCGGGATGAACGACTTTCTGACCAAGCCGGTGCTGCCCGAGGCGCTGTATCAGGCCTTGCTGGCGTGGTTGCCCATGGCCCCGGCGGGCTCGGCAGCGCCCCAAGCTCAGAGCCAGGGCGCTGGCGCAGGCGAGCACGCCTTGCTCAGCCTTGCGCCACCCACAGCGCCGGTGCCCAGCGCAGGAAACAGCGCAGCCGCCGGTGAGGCCGCGCTGGCTCAGTCTGCGCGCGGTCGCCGGTCTGGATGTCGATACCGGCTTGGCTGCGCTCAGTGGCAATGCTGTGAAGTATCTGGAGTTGCTCGCGCGCTTTGTCGAGTCCAGTCTGGAAGCGCTGCTCGCACTCGATGCCAGCGACGCTGCTGCGGTGCAGGCCCTGGCGCATGGTTTCAAGGGTACCGCAGCCACGCTCGGGCTGGTGCAGATCAGCGCCAGCGCAGCCAAGCTCGAGCAGCAACTGCGCAAGAGCACCGAGCCGCTGGCTCAGTCGCAAGTGCACAGCGCGCTGCAAGCGATTCATACGGCGCTTTGATCGAGCTCGCTGCTGCCCTGCCGCCTCCGGCTGCGCCCACGCACGCCAGTGCGCCAGCGCTGGACCGAGCCGAGCTGCAAGCACTTGCTGGGCGACTCGCTGCCTTGCTCGAGCGCGCCGACACAACTGCGATTGCGCTCATGGAGCAGCACGCAGGCTCGCTGGCGTCAAGTCTGGGTCAAGCGGGGACGCAGTTGGTGCAGATGGTGAGGAATTTTGATTTCGAGGCGGCCCGCGCGCTGCTCGAAAGTTTGAAGCAAAACAGCCCCTAGCACCCGTGCAGCTTGCCTGGGCAGCTATTTATTTCGTAGCAACAAGAAGCATTTGAGCCGCCATGCCCGATACCGCCAAAAACCTGACCCAGGCCGAGTCGAGCAGTCTTCGCCTGTTCCTGATTTCAATTTCCCTGGTCGCAACCATCTGCATTGCCAGCGGCTTTCTGGGCATCGCCTTTTACAGCCGGGGTTTGATCCACCAGGAAATGCTCAACAGCGCGCGGCGCAATTTCACCAACATCGTGCTGATGCGCCGCTGGAACGCAAGTTACGGCGGCGTCTACGTGTTCAAGCGAGCCGGCGTCGAATCCAACCCTTATCTGGAAAACCCCGACATCACCGCCGTCGATGGCAAGGTCTACACCCTGAAGAACCCGGCGCTAATGACGCGCGAAATCTCCGAACTGCTGAAGAAGGAGCAAGGCTTCTTCTTTCACATCACCAGCCTGCGCCCGCTCAATCCGGGCAACGAACCCGACGCGAAGGAACGCGCCGCGTTGCTCGCATTCGAAAACGGGCAAAAAGAGCTCAGTTGGGAGGAAGACATCGGCGGCCTTGCGCACTACCGCTACATGGCACCGCTGAAGGTCGAAGCAAGCTGCCTGGCCTGCCACGCCAAGCAGGGCTACCGCGTGGGCGATGTGCGCGGCGGCATCAGCGTGTCGTTCCAGATGGGTGAAGTGCAGCATAAACTACAACGCAACAGCCTGATCATCGCCGCACTTGCGGTGCTGACCATCGGGCTGGTGGTGGCGTTCGTTGGCCTGTTCTTTCGCGGGCTGATCCGCAAGCTCGTCGAGGCCCGCGCCACGCTCAGCCAACTGGCAAGCACGGACCAGCTCACCGGTCTGGCGAACCGGCACACGCTGTTCACGCGGCTCGATGAAGAACTCGAGCGCCAGCGCCGCAGCGGCAAGCCGCTGAGCGTTGCCATGATCGACGTCGACCATTTCAAGTCAGTCAACGACGACTTCGGTCACGCCAACGGCGATGTGGTGCTGCGCGAAATCGCCGCTCACATCCGCGCCGGTGTGCGCAAGTACGACATTGCCGCGCGCTTTGGCGGCGAAGAATTCCTGCTGGTGCTGCCGGGCTCGGACCTGGCCAACATGGAGCAAAGCGCCGAGCGTATTCGCAAGGCGATCGAGGCCAAGGTGCGCGCCGGCCCGGAGGCTGCACAGCGCGGCGTCACCGTCAGCATCGGTGTGGCCAGTCTGCGCGCGGGCGAGGACAAGGACACCCTGATCGCGCGCGCCGACGCCGCGCTGTACCGCGCCAAGGAGCAAGGGCGCAACCGTGTCGTTGCGGCAAAATTGCCTGAAACGCTTGTGAATAGTGCGTAAGCAGCTACAGTTTTTGTAGCAACAAAGAGCAGATCATAGGAGCTTCATGAAACCCGGAATTTTTGGACAACAACTCAGCCTGATGGAGCAGCTCAAGGCCGGGACCTTTGCCGCGCACGCCCGGCTCCAGGGCGCGCCGTTCTTTGCCGCGTTGGCGGCGTGCGAGCTGCCGCTGGAGTCCTACGTCGGGCAACTGCGCGCGCTGGCACTAATTCACGGTGTACTCGAAGCGAGCCTGGCCGATTGCGGCGACGCTCGGGTCGCCTCGGTCTGGCACACCGGGCTTGCCAAGATGCACCTGCTGCAAACGGACCTGCGCTACTTCGAGCCGCGCAGCGTAGCCGACCTGAGCGAGGCGGTGACCGCAGCCATGCAGGCCGACGCCCAGATCAGGCTGTGGTCGCTAGAGCAACCCCGCGCGCTGCTGGGCTGCCTGTACGTGCTGGAGGGCTCGACGCTGGGCGCTGCGGTGATCCGCCCAATGGTGGCGCGTGCGCTGCTGCTGCACGGCGACGAGGGCATGGCCTACCTGACGAACTACGGCACGGCCGCGCGCGAGCACTGGAGCGAATTTGCACAGCGCATGAACGCGCTGGAGCTGGGCAGCAGCGAACGCGAGCAGATGATCGATGCGGCCGGGCAGTTTTTCCATTTGCTCGAGAATGTGTTTCGGGCGCTGTACCCGTTTGCGCCTGAGTCCAAAACATTTCTGGTGACTTCGATCAACCCCGAGGCCGGACGCCACGCGATCCCGGCGGACCCGCGCGAAGTGCAGGCGGCGCTGCACGCTGGCGATCTTTGCTGGCAGCGTTTCCCCTACTTTGAGCAGCGTTACGGCGAACGCGGCCTGCGCTTTGCCCGCAGCGACGCCGCTTGGCAAGCCACCCTGTACCAATACGAACCGGCGCAGATTCTGCAACAGGTGCGCTGGCTTGGACGCGTGCTGGCCGCGCGCGGCATGCCGACCTGCCTGCTGCAGGTGCAGCTTGAATTGCTGGTCGAAGCATTGGCTGCGGCGGTTCCCGAGAAGAAGACCGAGTACGAAAAACTGCTGGCCGGTGCCGCCGCCTTGCAGGCCACGCGGCGCAAACATCTGAGCGATGAACAACTCCGTGGCCTCGACGCCGCTTTTGACCAAGCTGTGGGGCCGCAGTGGAGCGCACGCCTGCCCGGCATCGGCAGCCTGATGGGTTGCGCCGTGGCCGACGAACTCGAAGGCAGCGTTCAGGCGGTGAGCAGCCTGCGCGGCTGGTTGTGTCAGGCCGAGCGCTTCCCCGAAACCTGGACCCGGGCGGTGGACTCGGTGCTGGCGCAGGCGCGCGGGCAAGCTCACGCCACGGAGGGCGCAAAATGAACAGTGCCATCAACGACGGCGTTTACCAGCCCTACCTGCAGGCTTTGCTCGATGGCGAGCGCCAGGCTTGTGCCGACACCGTGCGCGCCCTGCTGGGCGAGGGCGTCGAACTCAAGGACCTGTACCTCAACCTGTTCCAGCGCTCGATGTATCAGGTCGGCGAACTCTGGGAGAGCGAGCAGATTTCAGTTGCCACCGAACACCTGGCCACGGCGGTGACCGAGCGCATGCTCACGCTGGTGCAGGCAACGGTGTTTGCCGGGCCCGCGCGCGAGCACAGCATCGTGGTGGCCTGCGTTGCCGACGAATACCATCAACTCGGCGCGCGCATGGTCGCCGATTTTTGCGAATTGCGCGGCTGGCGTGGCGCTTTTCTCGGCGCGAACACGCCCCTGCCCGATCTGCTCAAAGTGATCGACCAGCGCCGCCCGACCCTGCTCGGCCTGTCGCTGAGCCTGAACCTGAATCTGAGCGCACTGATGCGCGCCGTCGCCGGGGTGCGCGGGCGCTTTGCGCAGTTGCCCATTGTGGTGGGCGGGCAGGCCCTGCGCTGGGGCGGGCTGCAGGCGCTCGCGGACTGCCCCGGGGTGAGTTGCGTGGACTCGCTCGACGCGCTGGAACATGCGATGCTCGCGCATGAGCACTGAAGCCGCCGCCTTGGCCGACGGGCCGGGCTGGAGCTTTCTCAGTACTAGCCAAAGCGTGCTGGCGCTGCGCCTGAGCGCGGAAGGCACCATCATGGGCGCCAACGCCCAGGCGATCCGACTGGTGGGCGAGCCTCTGGTGGGCAAGCCCTGGCACACACTGCTGCTCAATTTCAAGGGCATCAGTGCATGGACCGACTGGCTGGCCGAGACGGCGCAGCGCAGGCGCCTGAACGTGCGCACCGGCAGCGGCGTGCCGCAGACCCTGGAGGTAATACTTGAGCGCTCAGGTGGTGACTACCTGTTGTTTGGTGAGGTCAATGCCGGCGAGCAGGCGCGCCTGGGCCGTGAGGTGCTCGAGCTTAACCACGAACTCAACAACCTGAGCCGCGAACTCGCCTTGAAGAACGCCGAGCTGGCCCAGCTCAACGCGCTGAAGAATCAGTTTCTTGGCATGGCCGCACACGACCTGCGCAAGCCCATTGGCCTGATCCTGAGCTACGCGGAGTTTCTGGGCGATGAAGCGGGCGCGCTGCTTAACGACGAACAGCGCGACTTCTTGCAAACCATCCACCGCGCTGCTGATCGGATGCGCGGCGTTGTCGACGATTTTCTTGATGTCAGCCTGATCGAGGCCGGGCGCTTCACGCTCAATGAGCAGGCGACCGATCTGGCAACCCTGGCAGGTGCCGCCATCAGGCTGGTGCAGCCCGGGGCAACGCGCCGCGCCGTCAGCATCAGCACCGCGCTGCAAGCGCCGCAGCAGGCTTGGTGGCTGGACGGCGCGAAGATTGAGCAGGTGCTGACCAACTTGCTGAGCAACGCAGTTGAGCATTCACCCGACGGCGCCACCGTGACGCTGCGCAGCGAGCAGGTGCAGGGCGAACTACGGGTCGAAGTCATCGACCAGGGTGCCGGAATTGCCCCGGCGCAGCAACAGCGCCTGTTCCAGTCGTTTGCCAGCGGCCAGGGTGGGCGCAAGCGCGACGGCGAGCGCAGCATCGGCCTGGGGCTGGCGATTGCACGCAAGATCATCGAGGCGCATGGCGGCAAGATCTTTGTCCGCAGCGAGCCGGGCCACGGGTCGGTGTTCGGTTTCACCGTTCCGGGCAGCCGCGCGCGCGGCGCAGCCGGACCAGTAGAATCCAGCCCCGAGGGACACAACCATGGCTGAACAACCCGCCACGACCACTGTGCTGGTCGTTGACGACGACCCCGACGTGCTGCGGGCCACAGAACGCATGCTCGCTGGCGCGGGCTACCGCGTGCTCACTGGCGCCAACGCCGCGCAGGCCGTGGCGCTGACGCGCGAACACCACCCTGCGCTGCTGCTGCTCGATGTCATGCTGCCCGACGGCAACGGCACCGACATCGCGCGCCAGCTCAAGAGTGAGCCGGGGCTGGCCGGGGTCTTTGTGGTGCTGGTCTCGGGCCTGAAAATCTCCGGTGACGAGCAGGCTGCGGGCCTGGTCAGCGGTATGGCCGACGGCTACATTGCGCGCCCGTTCACCAAGTCCGAGTTGCTGGCCAAGGTTGAAACGCTGCTGCGCCTGCGCCAGACGCAGGAGTCGCTGCGCGAGGCGCGCGACCGCCTGCACAAGATCGCCGACCGCGTGCCCGGCCTGGTCTACCAGTTCCGCATGCGGCCCGACGGCAGTACCTGCTTTCCGTTTGCCAGCGAAGCCATTCGCGACATCTATCGCGTCAGCCCGCAGGAAGTGCGCGACGACGCCAGCAAAGCCAATGCCATGTTTCACCCCGAAGATGCCCAGCGCGTGGCGGCGACGGCCCAGCAGTCGGCGCGCGCACTGACTCCGTGGCACGAGGAATACCGGGTCAGGTACGAGGACGGCACAGTGCGCTGGCTGCTCGGTGACGCGCGGCCGGAGCGCGAGGCCGACGGTGGCACGCTGTGGCACGGCTTCCTCACCGACGTCACCGAGCGCAAGACAGCCGAGGCCGAACTTGAGCAGCACCGAAACCATCTGGAGCGCCTGGTGTTTGAGCGCACCGCCGAGCTCGCGCAAAGCCGCGACAGCGCGCAGGCCGCGAGCCGCGCCAAGACCGCCTTCCTTGCAACCATGAGCCACGAACTGCGCACGCCGATGAACGGCATCATCGGCATGACCACGCTGGCGCTGCGCCGCGCCACCGATCCCAAGCAGATCGACCAGCTGGGCAAGTCGCTCACAGCGGCGCAGCAGCTCGCTGGCATCATCAGCGACATGCTCGACATTGCCTACATCGAATCGGGCCAGCTCAGCCTGTCGGACGAAATATTTTCGCCCGCCAAGGTGCTCGAGCAGGCGCTACGCGCTGCGCGCCAACAAGCGCACGCCAAGGGTCTGAATCTGGTGCTGGAGATCGCCCCGGAGCTGCCGCAGGACCTGCGTGGCGACGCCCTGCATCTGGGGCAGATGGTGCTCAATCTGGCCGAGAACGCGGTGAAGTTTTCCGAGCAGGGAACGGTCACGGTGCGGGCGCTGGCGCAGGATCCGCTGGCCACCAGCGTGGGCTTGCGGGTGGAAGTCACCGATCAGGGCATCGGTGTCAGCGCGGACGAACAGGCGCGGCTGTTCCAGCCGTTCACCCAGCTCGACGACTCGCTTACCCGCACGCATGGAGGCGCAGGCCTCGGGCTGGCCGTGGTCAAGCGCCTGGCCAACCTGATGGGGGGCGAGGCCGGTGTGCGCAGCGAAAGCGGCAGCGGCAGCACGTTCTGGTTTACCGCGCAGCTGGCTCGAACATCCTAGCTCATCTCGCAACGCCCTTGCACGCTGCGTGAGCAGCTACTGTTTTTATAGCATCAAGAGGCGACTGCGGATGCAGCGATGCCGTCATTGCGAGCCAGGAAGTCCGCGATGAGGTCGAGCTGCGGCGCGACGTTGAGCGCTGGGGCGTGACCGCAGCCGGCGATCTCGACCACCTGCAACTGCCCACGCGCACCCGGCCCGCGCAGCTTCATCGCTTCGACCGTTTCGCGCAGCACCAGGTCGGAGTCGGCCCCGCGCAGGCACAGCACCGGCAGATCCAGCGCGTCGTAGTGCTCCCAGATCAGGTAGTCATCGGGATGCGCCGTGAATTGCTGCACCATCGCCGGGTCGTAGTGCGGCGTGACGCGGCCGTCGCTCAGGCGCCGGGTCGATGTTTCGGTCAGACGCCGCCACTGCGCGTCACCGAGCCAGCCGTAGGGCTGGTAGACCTGGCGAAAAAACGCTTCGAGCTCGCGCACGGTGTCAAAAGCTGGCGGCGCACCGGCATAGGCGCGGATACGCTCGATGGCGGTCGGTGCGAGCTGCGGCGCGTTGTCGTTGAGCGTGAGGCTCAGGACGCGCGCCTTCATGCCCGGTTCGAACAGACCGGAGGCGCAGACGGTGCCGATCGAACCACCCATCGAGGTGCCAACCCAGTGCGCGGCGTCGATCCGGAGCTCGTCGAACAGTGCGGCGGCAATGCGGGCATAGAAGGCCAGACAGTATTCCTGCGCCGGGCGCGCGCTCCATTGGCTCAGGCCGCGCCCGATCGTGTCCGGGCAGATCACACGGTAGCCACGAGCGCTCAGGTCCGCGGCGAGCTCGTCCATGTCGCGCCCGGTGCGCGCCAACCCGTGCCAGGCGATGACGGTACCGGACTGCGCCTGACCCCATTCGGTGTAGTGAATCTCGCGCCCCAGGCAGCTGATGTAGTTCGAGCTATGGCTCATCTTGTTTCTCCTTGTGCGGCACGCGCTGCGCTGCGCAGTCGCAGCCGCCCCACCACGCCGGTGGGGAAGTAATAGACCGAGAGCACAAACAGCACGCCGAGCCACAGCAGCCAGCGGCTCGGCGAGAGCAGCGCCGCCAGCCAGGGCAGATCCACGGCGGCGTCGTGCCCCAGGCGCAGCAGGTCCTGCAGGTAACTCTGCGCCACCATGAACAAGGCCGCGCCGATGACCGCGCCGTACATCGTCCCCATGCCGCCGATGACGACGATGAGCAACACATCGATCATGATTTCGAACGACAGCGAGGTGTCGGGCCCGTTGTAGCGCAGCCAGAGCGCCAGCATCGCGCCGGCCATGCAGGCAAACAGCGCGGACAGGATGCTCGAGATGGTGCGGTAGACCACGACCCGGTAGCCGATCGCCTCGGCGCGGAATTCGTTCTCGCGGATCGCCTGCAGCACCCGGCCAAAGGGCGAGTTGACGATGCGCAGCATCAGCAGCAGCAACCCCACGGCCAGCACGAACAGCAGGTAGTACGACAACAGCCGCCCGTCGAGCGTCACGCCCAGGAACGGCTCTTCCATGAATTCGTAACTCGGCTGCAGGATCGTCGGCATCTTGAACGTCAGACCGTCCTCACCGCCGGTCCACTCGGACAACTGCGACGCCAGCGTCAGAAACGCCGAGGCCACGGCCAGCGTGATCATGGCGAAAAAAATCGCGCGCACGCGCAGCGAGAACAGTCCGATCAGCAGCGCCAGCGCAAACGACAACGCGAGCGCACACGCCAGGCCGACCAACAGCGCGTCCCAACCCGGCCCCATGCGCGTGCTGGCAATCGCGATGCCGTAGGCGCCGATGCCGAAGAACATGGTGTGGGCAAAACTGACGATGCCGGTGTAGCCCAGCAGCAGGTCGAAACTCGCCACCAGCACCACGAACACCAGCACCTTGGCGGCGACGTTGAGCGCCTTGACGCCGGGAAAGAGGAACGGCGCGAACGCCAGCGCCAGCAACAACGCGAGCAGCACGAAGGCGAGCACGCGGCTGCGCGGCAAGTCGTTTGAGAGAATCCTTGTCAACATAGTGGTCGGCCTCCCGCCGGGCCGCCCCAAGGGAGGCCAGCCCCCTGGGGGGGCAGCGAATACACGGAGTGATGAGCGTGGGGGCACATTGCTAGCGGTTCGTCACCGGGTACACGCCCTGCGGGCGCCACAGCAGAATCGCGGCCATCAGCGCGATGTTCGAGAACAGCGCCACCTTGGGCGCCAGGAAACCGGTGTAGTTGGCCATCAGGCCAACCAGCAGCGAACCGATCAACGCGCCCGCAGTCGAGCCCAGGCCGCCGATGATGATGACGATGAAAATCAGCACATTGACCTGCGCGCCCATCTGCGGCGTGACGGTCTGCTGGTACAGGCCCCATAGCACGCCGCCCAGGCCAGCGAGCGCGCTGCCGACGACGAACACGCCGACAAACAGACGCCGGATGCGGTAGCCCAGCGCCTCGACCATCTCGCGGTCCTGCACGCCAGCGCGGATCAGCAGGCCGATCTTGGTGCGGTTGAGCGTCCACACCAGCGCGGCGAACACGCCCAGGCCGATGACCATCGCAATCAGGCGGTACTTCTCGATCGCCGCGTCACCGATCAGGATGGAGCCGCGCATCGCCTCGGGCAGCGGCAGCGGGATCTGCTGCGGCCCCCAGATCACCTTGATCAACTCCTCGCCGATGATCATGCCGCCCATGGTGATGAGGATCTGCTTGAGGTGCTGGCCATAGACCGGTCGCACGATGAAGCGCTCGAACGCCAGACCGAGCGCGCCGGCCACGGCCATCGCCACCAGCATCGCCGGCAGCACCGCCACAAGGTTGCGCCACAACTGCTCCGACTGCGTCCAGTCGCTCATCGAACCCAGCACCGAGGTGGCGACAAAGGCGCCGAGCGCGATGAAGACGCCGTGGCCGAAGTTGAGCACGTCCATCAGGCCGAACACCAGCGTCAATCCGGAGGCGATGACAAAGATGATCAGCCCCATCGCCAGCCCGGCCACGGTCAGCGTGAGCCAGGTCGAGCCCGAGCCGATCAGCGGAAACACCAGCAGTGCCAGCAGCGGCACCAGCGCCACCGGCTTCCAGTCGAAATCGGACTTGTTCATAGTGCCAGCCCGAGCAATGATTGCTGCAGCGCCGAGTCTTCGGCCAGGGCCTGCATGGTGCCGGCGTGGATCACACGACCGTTGTCCATCACCGCCACGGTGTCGCCGAGTTTGCGCGCGAAGTTCATGTTCTGCTCCACCAGCAGGATCGTCACGCCGCTGGCCTTGAGCTGCACGAAGGCGTCGATCATGTTGTTGATGATGGCCGGCGCCAGCCCCTTGCTGGGCTCGTCGACGATCAGCAGTTCACGCGGTTCGACGATGGCGCGCGCCACCGCCAGCATCTGCTTCTGCCCGCCGGACAACTTGCCCGCCGGATGGTTCCAGAACTTGCGCACCGGCTCGAACAGGCCGAAGATCCACTGCAGCCGCTCCTGATCCATCTGGCGCTCGCTGGCCGCGCCGCGCGCCGCCAGCAGCATGTTCTCGCGCACCGTCAGGTCGGAGAAGATGCCCATGTTCTCGGGCACGTAGGCGATGTTCTTCCCGGCTATTTGCGGCGTGGAGAGCTGCGTGATGTCGTCGCCGGCGAACGTCAGGCTGCCGCTGGAGGCGCGCCACAAGCCCATGATGGTACGCAGCGTGGTGGTCTTGCCCGCGCCATTGCGCCCGAGCAGCAGCGTCACCTCACCCCGGGGCACCTCCAGGTCGACGCCTTGCAGGATGTGGTAGGCGCCGATATGGGTATGCACGCCCGACAAGGTCAGCAAGGCGTCGCTCATGGAGCCTCCTGTGGGCTCACGCCCAGGTACGCCTGCTGAACCACGGGCGAGGCGATCACCTCGGCCGGCTCGCCGTCGGCCACCAGCTCTCCGTTGTGCAGCACGATGATGCGGTCGGCGAGTTCACGCACCACGTCCATCTTGTGCTCGACCAGCAAGATGGTTTTGCTCGGGTCGTTCTTGAGCGCGCGGATCAGGTTCAGGATCACCGGCGCCTCGTCCACGCCCATGCCCGCGGTCGGTTCGTCAAACATGAACACGCTTGGCTCGAGCGCCATCAGCAGCGCCACTTCGAGCTTGCGCTGATCACCGTGCGGCAGGCTCGAGACCAGGGCGTCGGCCTTGTCCTGCATCGCCACCGTTTGCAGGATTTCATCGCTGCGCCGCACCAGTGACTTGTGGTCGCTCCAGACGCTCCACAGATTGAGGCCGCGCCGGTGCCGACCGGACCGCGTCGCCTGCACCGCCAGGCGCACGTTCTCCGCCACCGCCAGGTTCGGAAACAGATTGGTGAGCTGAAACGCCCGCCCCAGTCCGGCGCGGGTGCGCGCCGACACTCCCAGGCGCGAGATATCGCGCCCGTTGAGCCGCACCGCGCCGGCGCTGGCCTTGAGCTGGCCCGAGATCAGATTGAAATACGTCGTTTTGCCGGCGCCATTGGGCCCGACGATAGCCGTCAGCGTGCCCGGCGCGAACGCGCAACTGATGGCGTTCACGGCCACGTGGCCGCCAAAACGGATCGTCAGGTCTTTGGTTTCAAGCATGGGTTCAGGCTCGGGTCATTGCGAGGCCAAAGGCCGTGGCAATCCAGGCGGGAAAACCAAGGTCATGGATTGCCGCGCTACGCTCGCAATGACACAGGTTTGTGTCAACCGCACGGGCACAGGGCTGTGCCAACCGCAGTGGCACAGGTCTGCCCCAACCGCACGGGCACAGGGCTGCGCTAGCGCTTGTTGCGGATGGGAATCTGCATCTCCTCGGCCTTGATCTCGCGCACCAGTTCAGGCACGCCCCAGGCGAAGGCCGGGTCGACCTTGATCTTGAAATGGTACATGCTCTGCATCGCCTGATGGTCTTCCTTGCGGAACGTCATCTTGCCCTTGGGCGTGTCAAAGCTCATGCCTTCCATGGTCTTGATCAGCTTGTTGGTGTTAGCGTCGCCGTTGGTCTTCTTGAGCGCCGTCACGACCGCCATCGCGGCGGCGAAACCACCAGCCGTGAAGAAGTCCGGCGGCGACTTGAACTCGCTATAGTGCTGCGCGACCATCGCGTCGTTCACCGGGTTCTTCGGCAGGCCGAAGTAGTAGTAGGTGGAGCCTTCCATACCGGGGAAGTTCTTGTACGCGACCATGGCCGGCAGGATGTTGCCGCCGGTAGCGATCTCGATGCCGTAGCGCTTCAGATCCAGGTCGGCGATCTTGAACGGATTGCCACCACCACCGGCCCAAATGATCCAGATCACCTTGCGGCCCGGCTTGTCCTTGAGCGCGTCGATCAGGCGCTGCGCGCCGGCGGTGAAGTCGGTGGTGGTCGTGGGCAGGTACTCCTCGTGCACTACCTTGGCCTTCTTGATCGCTTCCTTGTAGGCCTTCACACCGTCGCGGCCAAACGCATAGTCCTGCGCCAGCGTAGCGATGCTGGTGCCGACCTGATCCTGCGCCACCGCGTTGGAGATCGCGTCCTGGCTGCTGTTGCGTCCGGTGCGGAAGATGTACTTGTTCCACTTGTCACCGGTGATTGAATCCGCCACGGCCGGCTCGACCAGCAGGATCTTCTTGTATTCCTCAGCGACCGGCAGCATTGCCAGCGCCACGCCCGACGACGTCGGGCCCACCGCGATGTCGGCCTTGTCGTCCGAATAGGCCGCTGCCAACAGGGACTTGCCCAGATCGGGCTTGCCCTGGTCGTCACGCTCGATTACCACCAGTTTCTTGCCGGCGACCATCATCGTGCCGCCGGTGGCGTAGTTCAGACCCATGGTGAAGCCGACCGTGGTCTGCTTGCCGTAGGCCTCCAGCGGCCCGGTGAGGCTGTGGATGTGGGCAATGCGGATCTCGTTGCCCGCACTCCAGGCCGACAACGGGGCTATCGCCGCGACGGTGGCCAGGCTCAGCGCGGCGCGTGCAATCCAGTTGAAACTTCGCATCTTTGTTTCCTCTTGTGGTAGTTACAGATGAACACTATGCACCAATCGTGCCAAAGCACAAGAGACTCATTCAACCCCGGTACGCGGTGGACGCCAGGAAAACGTCTAATAGTTATACACTTTTAATGCCTTATATTAAGACACAATGTCTATCTATTGAACATTCCGGTCAAGGCGATTGTATAAAGTGGCACGCGAAATTCCAAGCATGCGAGCTGCCGCGACCTTGCTGCCACGCGCTGCGGCCATCGCGGCCGCGACCGCCTGGCGTTCGAGTTCCGCGACTTGCTGCGCCAGTGGGCGAATCTCCTGGCCGGCGGTTGGCGGCGCAGTGGCCGCGCGTGGTGACGCCGCCAGGGATGAGGTTTCCACCCCGGAGTCGTGCAGCACCGAGCGCAACGGCGCCGTGCCGATCCGGTGCGAATCGCTGCGCATCACCGCCTGCTCGATGACGTTGCGCAATTCCCGCACGTTGCCGCGCCACTGCTGAGCACAAAGCAGCGCGAGCGATTCCGCGCTGAGTTCGGGCGGCTGGCCACCGCTGCGCAACGCCATGTCCTCGCCGAGAACTTCGATCAGCGCAGCAATATCTTCACGCCGCTCGCGCAGCGGTGGCACGCGAATGGGCAGCACGTTCAGGCGGTAGAACAGGTCCTCGCGGAAATTGCCTTCGCGCACCAGTTTGCCCAGATCGCGCGAGGTCGCTGCGATCACGCGCGCGTCAAACGGAATCAACCGGTTCGAACCCAGCGGCTCAATCTCGCCCTCCTGCAGCGCGCGCAACAGCTTGGCCTGCAAGCCCATGGGCATGTCGCCAATTTCATCGAGGAACAAGGTGCCGCCATGGGCAATGCGGAATTTGCCGTCGCGCCCCTTGCGTTCAGCGCCGGTGTATGCGCCTGGGGCCACGCCGAAAAATTCGGCCTCCATCAGGGTGTCGGGAACCGCGGCAATATTGAGGCTGATGAACGGGCCACCCGAACGCGCCGAAGCGCCGTGAATGGCGTGCGCCAGCAGTTCCTTGCCGGTGCCCGTTTCGCCCAACAGCAGCACCGGGCTAGAGGTCTGTGCGGCACGGCGCGCCTGGCGCTTGACTTCAACGGCGGGCGCACTGGCGCCGACAAAACTGGCAAAGGTGTAGCGCGACTGGCGCTGCCCGCTGCGATCGCCACTTCGCTGACTGGCGAGCTCGCGGCGGGCGTCGTCGAGGTCGCGTTGCAGCAGCGAAAATTTACCCACCAGGGGTTGCAGACTGGTCTCGGCGTGGTCGATCAACACGATGCCCAGCGCGCCAATCACCTCGCCAGCACCGTCGCGCAGCGGGATGCGGCTGACAACAAAGGTTCCGGCCCGATTGCTCAGCAGATCGATCAGGATCGGTTTGCCGGTCTCGAGCACCTGGTGCATCTGCGTGTTCTGCACGACGCTGGCCACCGGGTGCCCGACAAAGTCCTCGACCCGCTCAAAGCCGAGCGCGGGAAGGAAGCGTTTGTATTGTTCGTTGATCCACACCACGCGTGCCTGGCGATCGACCAGCAGCATGCCCTGACTGGCGTTGGCAAACAGATCAAACATCGAGCGCGCCGCCAGTTCCAGAATACTCTGGGCATCGCGCGGCAGCGAATCGGTGGGGTCCATGCACGGATATTACCGCGCGCTGCAGCGCACGGCGCTGCCATAATGACTTCACCGCAAAGACGTTGGAGGCTGGCTTGGAATCATTTCACTGGGGCAAGCATTTTGAGACGGCAATCGCCTCCGTCGACGAGCAGCATCATGGCCTGGTCGACCTGATCAACGAGTTCGGCGAGTTGCTGATTCAACCCGGGGCCGTCTCAGGCGCGGCAATCGAAGATCTTTTCAATCGCCTGGCGACGTACGCGCAGTATCACTTTGAGGAAGAGGAAGCCCTGATGCAAGAGGCGGGGCTGGACCCGCACCACGTGCAATCGCACGTTTTGGCACACACGCGTTTCGTGCGCGATGTGACGCTGTTGCACGACGGTGTTGCGCAGCGCCCGCAAGCCGCGCACGAGTTGCTGAAGTTCCTCACCTATTGGTTGGCCTACCATATTCTCGGCAGCGACCAGGACATGGCCAAACAGATCCGTGCCATCGGATCGGGCCAGACGCCCGAGGCCGCGTACCGGTCCAACGAAATCATTCAATCGGGTGCCACCGAACCCCTGCTGGTTGCCCTGAACGGACTGTTCCAGCAGGTCTCGGAACGCAATCGCGAACTGATGGAGTTGAACCGCACGCTCGAGGAAAAAGTGACCGAACGTACGCTCTCGCTGTCACAGGCCAACCAACGGCTCGAACAGATCGCGCTAACCGACGTGTTGACTGGCCTGCCTAATCGCCGCCATGCGATGGCGTGGCTGGAGCACGTCTGGGTGGAGGCCGAAAAGGACGACTCTCCTCTGTCTTGCGTGATGATCGACGCCGACGGCTTCAAACAGGTCAACGATCGCTACGGACACGAAGCCGGAGACGAGGTCCTGCGCCAGTTGGCCCGGCAGTTGCGCTACTGCGTGCGCACCGATGACACGGTGTGCCGACTCGGTGGTGACGAGTTTCTGATCATCTGCCCCGGTACCGACCTCGATGGCGCCCTGCTGGCCGCAGAGGCGGTGCGCCGCGACATCGCGCAGATGCGCGTCAGCGTGACCGACGGTGGTCAATGGGTTGGCTCGGTAAGCATGGGCGTGGCCGCGCGTGTACCCGCCATGAAGACCTTCGACGCCATCATCAAGCTAGCGGACGACGGCTTGTATATCGCCAAGCGCAGGGGGCGCAACTGTGTAGCCTGCGGCCACGACGCGCCGGATCTCAAGGCTTCGGCTTCGACCGTCTCCTGAGCAGGTGTGGCACGAGCAACACGGCCAGTACGACCACGAGCAGCGCCAGGGACATCGGACGCTGCAGGAACACCAGGGCGCTGCCTTCGCCGATCGAAATCGCGTTTCGCATCTGTGCTTCGGCCAGCGGGCCCAGAATCATGCCGACGACGACTGGCGCAGTGGGGAAGCTGAAGCGGCGCATAACCAAGCCAACCAGGCCGATACCATAGAGCAGGAACAAGTCGAACGCGCTCTGGCGCATACCGTAGGCGCCAACGGTTGCAAAAATCAGGATGCCCGCGTAGAGCTGGGGTTTGGGTACCTTGAGCAACTTGACCCAGACGCCCACGAGCGGCAGGTTGAGCACCAGCAGCATCACGTTGCCGATGTACAGCGAAGCGATCAGCGCCCACACCAGGTTGGCCGAACTCGTGAACAATTGCGGTCCAGGCTGGATGCCGTAGTTCTGGAACGCGCCGAGCATGATCGCCGTTGTGTTTGACACCGGAATGCCCAGGGTCAGCAGGGGAATGAGTGCAGCGGTCACGGTCGCGTTGTTGGCTGCTTCGGGACCGGCCACGCCTTCGATGGCGCCGCGGGTGCCGAACTCGGCGAGGTTGGCGCCTTTGGCGAATTTCTTCTCGGCCGCATAACTAAGGAACGTGGGAATTTCCGTACCCCCCGCCGGGATGCAGCCAAACGGTGCGCCAATAGCGGTGCCGCGCAACCAGGCTGGAATGGAACGGCGCCAGTCGTCACGGGTCATGCTGACGCGGCTCATCTTGTTTTCGTGCTCCACCACGCTGCCTTCAAACAGCACGGCATGCAGGGCTTCGGCGACGGCAAACAAGCCCACCGCCACCAGCACAATCTCGATACCATCGAGCAACTCCGGAACGCCTGCGGTATAGCGCGCCTGACCCGTGATCTGATCCATTCCAACCAATCCAACCGCCAGTCCGATGAACACGGCAGTGAGGCCGCGCACTGTGCTTTGGCCGAGAACCGCGCTGACGGTCGTGAAAGCCAGCAGCATCAGCATGAAGTATTCGGGTGGCCCGAGTTTGACCGCAAATTCAGCGACCACCGGCGCGAACAACGTCACCAATACGGTGGCGATCGTGCCTGCCACAAACGAACCGATGGCCGAGGTGGCCAGCGCGGCACCGGCGCGGCCGCTCTTGGCCATCTTGTTGCCCTCCATCGCGGTGACCATGCTGGCGGTCTCCCCGGGCGTATTGAGCAGGATTGACGTGGTCGAGCCCCCATACATCGCGCCGTAGTAGATGCCGGCGAAGAAGATCATGGACGCGGTGGCATCGACCTTGGCGGTGATCGGCAGCAGCATCGCCACCGCCGTGGCCGGGCCGATCCCCGGCAAGACACCCACCGCCGTGCCCAGCGCGCAGCCGACAAAGGCCCACAGCAGATTGACCGGGGTACCCGCGGTCATGAAGCCTTGCAAAAGCTGGTTCCAGATGTCCATCAAAGCCACCCCGTCGCCGTCAAGCCCGGCAAGCTAATGGCCAGGAATTTGGTGAACATCCAGTACACCGGCGCGGCGATCAGCAAACCGGTGAGCCCGTCGGCCAGCCAGGCTCTCAGGCCAGCAGCAGATTGCCCCTGTGCGTTGCGCATGCCGCGCGCGGCCAGCACAAAACACAGGGCGCAACTCAGGACAAATCCGATGGTGGTGATCAGCGCGGCGTTGGCCAGCAATCCCGCTGACATCCAGACAAAGCCACTCCAGTAGGGCCGCGCGCTGCCCACGGGCTCCTCCATGTCGCGAAAACCACCGCTGCGCGCCTCGTAGATCATGAAGCTGCCGCACAACAGCAGGGCAACCGCGACCAGCCACGGCAGGAAGTTGGGTCCAACACCAGCATAGCCCGCCGTCGAAGGAATACCCACCGCGCCCAGCGCCAGCCCCAGGGCGATCAGGATCACAGCCGCACCAACCAGGGCTTGCAGCCGCGTGGAAGGTGCCGCCGAAACCTGGCTCGACGTGTCTGCGACGCCCGCCGCGCTCAAACCATCCCCGCCTTGACCATGGTGGCGCGCAAAGCGGCAAAATCGTCGTCGACAAATTTCTCAAACTCCGCGCCCGCCAACACCGCTGCGGTCCAGTTGTTTTTTTCCAGCGACTCTGCCCAGGACTTGGACTTGCTGGCCTTGAGCAAGATATCGATCAGCGTCTTGCGCTGCGCGGGCGAGATTCCCGGCGCGCCATAAACGCCGCGCCAGTTGCCGATTTCGACGTTGATGCCCTGCTCTTTGAGGGTCGGGATATTGACACCCTTCAGACGCGTGCCGGAGGTGACCGCCAAGGCCCTCATCTTGCCGGCGTTGATGTATTCCGACGATTCGCTGTAGCCGCTACCACCGATCGTGACGTTGCCGCCCAGAATGGCAGCAGTGGCTTCGCCGCCGCCGCGGAAAGCCACATAGTTGACCTTGGTCGCATCAACGCCGACTTCGCGCGCAATCATGGCCGCCGCAATATGCTCGGTGGAGCCGCGTGAACCGCCACCCCACTTGACGCTGCCTGGATCTTTTATGAACTGCTCGATGACTTCCTTCATGCTGTGGAACGGCGAATTGGCGGGCAGCACAAAGACGTTGTATTCACTGGTCAGACGCGCCAGCGGCGTTGCCACGCTCAGTGACACCGCGGGCTTGCCGGTAATGATGCCCCCGAGCATCACCGCACCCATCACCATCATGGCGTTCGGGTCGCCCTTGCTGGCATTGACGAACTGGGCCAAACCCAGGGCGCCTGCGGCCCCGCCCTTGTTGTCAAAGGTGACTGTGTCGGCCACGCCAGCCTCGATCATTGCCTTGCCCAGCGCGCGCCCGGTCGTGTCCCAGCCACCACCGGGGTTGGCTGGAATCATCATCTTGATGTTGGCCGCGGCCAGCGCGGAAAGCGGCAGGCCCGTGGTAACGGCCAGCGCGGCCATGGATTTTAGAAAAGTATTGCGACGCATCGATGTTCTCCTGTTCAAGGTCGAGGCCACCATGATGCGCCGCCTGGCTGTCAACTACCTGTCCGGAATCGAACATTTTCACTAGGGAAAACACGGATACGCGACGGCTCGCGGCGATCGGTGTCATGCTATCGTCGCTGCCATGAAGGTGCTGTTGGTTGAGGACGACGTCGCGCTGCACAAGACTTTGCTGCGCGCGCTCAGTCGTCAGGGCTGGACAGTAGAGGTGTGTGCCGACGGCGGTGCGGCAGTGGCTCGGTGGCACGCGAGCGAACCCGACGTGGTCGTGCTCGACCTGAGCTTGCCGGGCCTGGACGGCCTGCATGTGTTGGAGGCAGCCCGGCGCGAAGGCTTGAGCACGCCGGTGCTGATTCTGACGGCGCGTGCCGCCGTTGGCGACCGCATCATCGGGCTCAATGTCGGCGCCGATGATTACCTGCCCAAGCCGTTTGACCTCGATGAGCTCGAGGCCAGGATCCGCGCGTTGCACCGCAGGGGCTCCGACAAAAATGCCGAACTTGCCCCAAACTCCCGTTTTTCGGGCGTCATGCGCTATGATAAAGATAGCGGAGCGATCTACTACCGGGATCAGGTGCTCGATCTCGCGCCGCGCGAACTCGCGCTGCTCAAAGCGCTGCTGGCGCGCCCCGGTTACGCCGTGGCCAAGGAGCGCTTGCTCGAACTCGTGTTTCCGGGCGCCGCGCAGGTGCAATCCGAAGCGATCGAGGTCGTGGCCTACCGCTTGCGCAAGAAGCTCGCGCTCACCGGCAGCACGCTGGTGACGCTACGCGGCTTGGGCTATCTTCTGAAGGTCGGTCCGTGACGCCTGCCAGCGCCGACCTGCCAAGCCCACGCCAGACGTCGCTGCGACGTTATCTGCTGGTGGGCATCTTGCTTCCAATTGGCCTGTTCATGCTCGTTGATACGGTCACCCTGTACCGCCAGGCGCTATCGGCCGTGAACACCGCCTATGACCGCACACTGCTGGCATCGGCCAAAGCGATCGGCGAGCACATCGTTGCCGACGGCGAAGGCGCTGCAGCGAGCTTGCGCGCAAGCGTACCGTACGCCGCACTGGAGGCCTTCGAGGCCGACAACCGAAGCCACATGGTGTATCGGATCTCGAACCAGCGCGGCGAGCTGATCGACGGCTTCGGCGCCCTGGCGACGTGGCGCGGGCGCCTGCCCGATCGCGGGCCGTACGCGGCCCTGGTCGATTTTTACGACGACGTTTACCTGGGCGAACCGGTGCGTGTGGCCGTTTTGCTGCAACCTGTGGCCATGAACCGCGCTCGCGCAATGGCCGTGGTACAGGTGGCCGAGACGCTTGAATTGCGGCACACACTGGCCCGACAGATACTGACCGATACCCTGCTGCGACAAGCCGCGCTCATGTCGATCATTGCGCTGGTGGTCGTCGTCGTCGTGCAGCGCGCGACGCGCCCGATCCGCCGGGTCAGTGCCCAGTTGCAGGCGCGCCCGGGCGAAGATCTGGCGCCGCTGGCCGCGCCCGGGGCTCCCGCCGAGCTTGTGCCATTGATCGAGGCGATCAACAGCGTCATGGGCCGGTTGCGCGGCCTGCTCGAAAACCAGCAACGCTTCGTGCGCGACGCCTCGCATCAGTTGCGCACGCCGCTGGCGGTGCTCAAGGTTCAGGTGCAGTCGGCCCTGCGCGGTGATATCGAGCCGAACCAGGCCCTGCGCGAAATCGATGACACGGTCGGGCGTGCCACAGAACTTGCCAACCAAATGCTGGCGCTGGCCAAAGTGGCGCAGTGGCGGCAATTGCCAGCGAGTAGCTCGGTCGACTGGGCCGCGATTCTGCGCGAAGTTGCACTCGATTTGTCGCCCCTGATCGCCGCCAAGGATCTGGATTTTGAAATTGCCACGGACCCCGCACCGGTCCACACTCATGACTGGATGCTGCGCGAACTCTCGCGCAACGTCCTGCACAACGCCATTCGGTACACGCCCGCCAACGGCGCCGTGCATATCCGGCTGGTGCACGACGCGCGCGTTGCCGCGCTCGTGATCCTGGACACTGGCCCGGGCCTGTCGCCACAACTGCGTGAACGCCTGTTCCAGCCCTTTTCAGCTGGCGATGCGCAGTCGGGCTCCGGGCTGGGGCTGGCCATCGTCCATGAGATCGTGCTGGCCCTGGGCGGCAGCATCGAACTTGAAAATCGAGCAGTCATGGGACGCGTCGTCGGGCTGGAGACCACAGTGCGCCTGCCGTTAAGGCAAAATGGTGCTCAGTGAGGAGTTGGCCCTGCATGGCACAAACGTGGGCGGCCCACGATGCCGCGCAGTGCCGTGCGTTCAAAGACTGGAGGCGACGCTATGCCCAAAGACAAAGTGGACACCGTGTTTCCCGAGATCACCCCGATGGAGGATGATCCGGACACGCGACCCATGCCGCTGCATGAGCGCCCTTTGCAGGCGCGCATCGACCACGAGATGGACATCATCAGGACCCATCACGAACGCATTGCCAAGGCAATCGAGACCTTCTGGGGCCACCGCGACTGCGTTGAATACTTGCAGCAACTCATTCTCAGCGGCGGTGACGGCGCGGGCCGCACGCGGATTGGTTTCAAGAACGAGGTGCTGTCGGCGCTGATGAACCTCTCGACCCTGCACAAGGTCACGCACGCGCTGCCGGAGAAGAAGGGCAGCGATAGCCCGTGGTCGAAAACGCAACACTCACCGCCCTGACCAGCGCTGGCCCAGGACCTGTGTGCGCAGCCCAACACCCGTGAGCCATGACCATCAACAAGCATTGGAATCTGGGCGCAAAGTTGATGCTGGTGGGCACGCCGTTCATGCTGCTGGCGCTGATTTTGACCGCCGCCACCTTGTGGGTCTCCTGGCAGCTCGACGGCGGCGCAGCGGCGGTCAACGAGGCCGGTCGGATGCGCATGCAGTCCTACCGCATGGCCTTGTCAATTGGGACGGGCGAGAACGACGCCCTGGGCGACCAGGTCAGGGAGTTTGACCGCAGCCTGCTCACGCTTCGCCTTGGTGACCCGCAGCGGCCACTGTTCGTTTCATGGGACGACACGGTCAGTGCACGTTTTGCGACGGTCAATCAGGACTGGCATCGCTACCGCGCGCGCTGGATCGATGCCCCGGCCGCTGACCGACGCGAGTTGCGCGCGCAAACGGTGGCGTTTGCCTCGGACATTGACGCGTTTGTATCGGCGATCGAAGCGCACATGGCGCATTGGACGGCGATGCTTCATTTGCTGCAGATGAGTATGCTGGCGATGGCCGTGCTGGGCGCTGCGGTCTTGCTCTACAGCGGCTACCTGTTCGTGCTCGAACCGGTGGGCCAGCTCAAACAAGCGATCGAAAAAATCCAGGGTGGCGATTTTGACGCCCGTGTCGAGTGCCACACCAGCGATGAATTCGGCACCCTGGCCGACGGGTTTAACGGCATGGCCGGGAATTTGCAGTCGATGTACCACCATCTGGAGCAGAAGGTCGCAGAAAAAACGGCCCAGCTCGAAGAGAAGCGCGAGCGCCTGGAAAGCCTGTATGAAGTCACGGCCCTGGTCAGCAGGGCCACCTCCCTGGACGAACTCGCGCACGGATTCATCAAGAGCGTTGCCGCCATCGCCCGGGCCGACGCGGTTGCGCTGCGCTGGTCCGACCAGGCCAACCAGCGCTACCTGATGCTCGCTGCGCTGGGGCTGCCGAATGCGATGGTTGATGCCGAACTCTGCATCGACAAGGGGGACTGCCATTGCGGCGGCGCGGACATGCAGTCGGGCTTGCGCGTGATCCCGATCCAGGAGATCAACGAGAAATCCCTTGGCCACTGTGTGCGCGCCGGGTTCGAAACCGTGGTGAACATTCCGGTGCACCTGCACGAACGGCCGATGGGTGAAGTCGATCTCTTTTTTCATGCCCGTGTCACGCTTTCGCCGCCCGAACGTTCGCTGCTCGAAGCGCTGGGCCATCACCTGGCCAGTGGCATGGAGAACCTGCGCCTGAACGCGCTGGAAAAGGAAGCTGCGGTATCGCAGGAACGGCAGTTGCTCGCGGGCGAGTTGCACGATTCAATCGCCCAGTCACTGGCCTTCCTCAAGATCCAGGTTCAACTGATGCGCGACGCCGTGCACTCAGGCAGCATCGTGCGGATCGGTGAAGTGCTAGAGGAAATCGACACCGGTGTGCGTGAAAGCTATGGCGATGTTCGCGAGTTGCTGCTGCACTTTCGCACGCGCGCCAACGCCGAGGACATCGAACCTGCCCTGGCCACGACGCTGCGCAAGTTTGAACATCAAAGTGCCATCAAAGCCTCTCTGACGATGCAAGGTCACGGCATGCCGTTGGCTCCGGACCTGCAGATTCAGGCGCTGCACATCATTCAGGAGGCGCTGTCGAACGTGCGCAAGCACGCCCGCGCCTCGCAGGTGTGGCTCGACGTCGGGCAACAACCAGCCTGGCGCTTTGAAGTGCGTGACGACGGCATCGGATTCGAGCCGAGCGCCTCCGGCGGCGACGAGACCCAGGTCGGCCTTCGCATCATGGCCGAGCGTGCGCAGCGCATCGGGGCGCGGCTCGAAGTCATCTCCACGCCGGGTCGTGGCAGTTCCGTCATTCTGACGCTGCCGCAACACGCTCATCCGATGCCCGCTGCGTTGGCACGCACGAGCCAGAGCACGGCGACACCGGCATGAACACGTGCACAGCGCCAGCCGCGAGGCGCCCGATTCGCATTCTGGTGGTCGACGATCACTCGCTGTTTCGCCGCGGCCTGACGGCGCTTTTGATGCGCGAACCGCTGCTCACGGTGGTCGGCGATGCGGCCGACGCGAGCCAGGCTCAGCGCAAGGCGCAGGAACTGCAGCCCGAAGTCATCTTGCTGGACAACCACCTGCCCGGCGTCAATGGCGTCGATGCCCTGCCCGCGCTGCTGGAGGCGGCACCGCAGGCACGGATCTTGATGTTGACGGTCAGTGAAGACGCCGACGACCTCGCCGCAGCGCTGCGCGGCGGCGCTGTCGGCTACCTGCTCAAGACGATCGAAGGCGACGCGCTGACCGCTGCGATCGTGCGTGCCGTCGGTGGCGACAGCGTCGTCGCCCCCGAAATGACCAGCAAACTGGTCGCTGCCTATCGCGGCGCTACAAGCTCGAAAGGCCTTGCATCGGCCGTGGATCCTGCGCAGTCCGCTATAAAACATGGAGCGGCTGAGGCGTCCGTCTGGTCCAGCCTGTCGCCCAGGGAAGTCGACGTTCTCAAGGGTATTGCGCGCGGCGCCAGCAACAAGGAAATTGCCCGCGAGCACGGCATTGCCGAGACGACCGTCAAGATTCACGTGCAGCACGTCCTGCGCAAACTCAACGTCAGTTCAAGGGTGCACGCCGCGGTCATGGCCGCCGAATCCGGTTTGCTGTAGATCGGGGCATTCGTCACGGACCACACCGGTTCACGTCCAGTCCACCCGACAACCAGCTCCGGCAAATGCAAGAAACCACGTAGTTCTTTGGAACTATGCGGCCCGGTAACGCCTAGTTCCATTTATCGAATTTGGTCATCCTTCAGGGGGATACCGCGAACCATCAGCTCGTCCTAAAGTCAGGCTACTCAACCAACAGGTTTGCTGGAGGCCGCGTGGCTAAGCGCAGTCAGCAAGCTTTGTCTCAAACTGATTGAAAGCTTTGATATGACGAAACGAGTACAGATGTTTTTGGCCATGGCCAGCCTGCTGACCCTGGTATTTGCGGGCCAGGTATTTGCAGCCGACTCTGGCGCAAAAAAAGCGGCGGCGGAGCCAAAAAAAGTCGCTGCCGACCGCATGAACAAGAAGTCACCGGCGGATGCGGCAATCGGGAAAAAGTGCCTGAGCTGTCACGACGCGGATAACGACCCTGGAATTTATGGCGAATGGAAACAAAGTGCCCACTTCACGAAGAACGTGGACTGCTACGACTGCCACAAATTGAAGGAAGGCGAACCGGGTGCCTTTGCTCACAACGGCGCCTCCATTCAAGTGATCGTAACCCCCAGGACCTGCGCCAATTGCCACGCCGCCGAGGTGGCGCAGCAACAGCGTTCGCACCACGCCAAGGCTGGCAATATTCTGGCTTCGGTCGACAACCTGCTGGGTGAAGTGATCGGCGGCCCGGCCGCCGTCAACGCCGGTTGCAAGCAGTGCCACGGCAGCACGGTCGAACTCGATGCCAAAGGCAAACCAACGCCGCAAACCTGGCCCAATACGGGCATTGGGCGCAAGAATCTTGATGGTTCATTGGGTTCGTGCTCGGCCTGCCACACGCGTCACCGCTTCTCCTCGGCACAGGCACGCACGCCTGAGACTTGCGGCAAGTGCCACATGGGGCCGGATCACCCGCAGATCGAGATTTACAACGAGTCCAAGCACGGCATTGCCTACCGCGCCAATTTGGACCAGATGAACCTGAAGTCCAAGAAGTGGGTCGCCGGTGTCGATTACACGGCAGCACCAACCTGTGCCACCTGCCACATGGGTGCCACGAAAGGGCAGAAGGTGACGCACGATGTGGGTGAACGCATTTCCTGGACCCTGCGGCCGGCTATCTCCACCAAGCTCAATATGGTTCGCCTGAGCAATGGCGACGAGTTCGACCAGCCCGAAGGCAAACCACTGCCCAATGTGGGGGACGAGATCAAGGGTGCCAAAGTGGTCGAGATTCTGACCTGGGAGCAGCGCCGCGACAGCATGAAAAACGTCTGCGCGACCTGCCACAGTGGCAATACGGTGAACGGCCACTACAAGCAGTTTGACGACGTGGTGGACCTGTACAACGACAAATATGCCAAACCGGTTGCGGCCATCATGAAGGAGCTCGAAGACAAGGGCTACCTGAGCAAGGAACCGATGGACGCCAAGATCAAGTGGACCTGGTTCGAGATCTGGCACCACGAAGGCCGTCGTGCACGTCATGGCGCCTCCATGAACGGGCCGGACTACACCTGGTGGCACGGCATTTACGAAGTCAGCCAGCACACCTATTTCAAGTGGATTCCGGAATTGAAGGAAGTGGTCCGCAAAAAAGATGGCAACGAGGATTTTGCCAACGCCATGCTGGACAAATATTTCAAGCCAATTGCCGGTCACGACTGGTTCTTCAACGGCATGGGCAAGGATGCCATCGAGAAAGTGCGAAAGGGTTATGAAGAACGCTATGGCAAGGGGACCATGAAGTAGCGGTCTTTAGCAAGGAGTCTTTGACATGACAAAAAAGGGACAGGCACTGTCGGTGCTGATGGCCAGCACACTGGCCTTTACCGTGTGCTTCATGGTCTGGATGATGTTTGCCGTGATCGGCATCCCGATCAAGAAGACGCTGGGACTCAATGCGACGGAATTCGGACTGCTCACGGCCATGCCGGTGCTCACCGGTTCCCTGATTCGGGTGCCGCTGGGCATCTGGACCGACAAGTACGGTGGTCGCATCGTCATGGCGCTGCTGATGGCATTGACGGTGCCGGCGATCTGGATGATTGAATACGCCACCTCGTTTTGGCACTTTCTGGTTATCGGCCTTTTTGTCGGACTCGCTGGCGGATCGTTCTCGGTCGGCACGCCGTACGTGGCGCGTTGGTTCCCCCGCTCGCAGCAAGGCTTTGCGATGGGTATTTACGGTGCCGGCAACTCGGGCGCAGCGGTCAACAAGTTCGTGGCGCCAGCCCTGATGGTGGCGTTTGGCTGGACCATGGTGCCGCAGGTGTACGCAGCGATCATGGCAGGCACCGTGGTCTTGTTCTGGCTGTTCAGTTACAGCGATCCGAGCCATCTCGTGCCCAGCCACACCAAGTTCCGCGACCAGCTCAAATCGCTAAAGGACCCCAGAGTTTTGAAGTACTGCCAGTACTACAGCATTGTCTTTGGTGGCTACGTGGCCCTGTCGTTGTGGATGGTGCAGTACTACGTCGGGGAATTCGGATTGGATATTCGTGCCGCTGCCCTGCTCGCCGCCTGTTTTTCATTGCCCGGGGGCGTGCTGCGCGCAGCCGGTGGCTGGATGTCGGACAAGTGGGGCGCGCACAGCGTGACCTGGTGGGTGCTGTGGGTGAGCTGGGTTTGTCTGTTCCTGTTGAGCTATCCGCAGTTTGACTTCACGGTGGCCACGGTCAACGGCCCCAAGACCTTTCATATTGGCCTGAACGTCTACGTCTTCACCGCCCTGATGTTCATTTTGGGCATTGCTTTCGCCTTTGGCAAGGCTAGCGTTTTCAAGTACATCAGCGATGACTATCCGCAAAACATCGGCACCATCAGCGGCATCGTCGGACTCGCCGGGGGCATGGGCGGCTTTGTGCTGCCAATCATGTTCGGCGCGCTGATGGATCTGACCGGGATTCGCTCGAGCGCCTTCATGCTGATGTACGGCGTCGTCTGGGTCTCGCTGATCTGGATGTTCTGGACCGAGGTGCGCGGACGCGAACTGATGGGCAAGAACGCGAAACCGTTTGCCCTTTGACTGTCAACCTGAAACTGACCTGGAAAGACCCTCATGAACGACACCCGCGCATCCCACGCCGACATCACCGACTGGCGGCCGGAAGACGACCAGTTTTGGGAGTCGAAAGGCAGGCGCATTGCCAATCGCAACCTGTGGATTTCCATCCCCAGCCTGCTGTGCGGCTTCGCCGTCTGGGTTATCTGGAGCATGGTGACGGTGCAGATGATCAATGCCGGCTACCCGTTCAAGCCAGCTGAGTTGTTCACGCTGGCGGCGATCGCCGGGCTGACTGGCGCCACGCTGCGCATCCCGTCGAGCTTCTTCATCCGCATCGCCGGCGGGCGCAACACGATCTTCTTCACCACCGCGCTGCTGATGATTCCAGCCGTTGGGCTCGGCATCGCGCTGCAGGACAAGAACACGCCGCTGTGGGTGTTCCAGTTCCTGGCGTTGCTCTCGGGCTTTGGCGGAGGCAACTTCGCCTCGTCGATGTCCAACATCAGTTTCTTTTTCCCCAAACGCATGCAGGGCCTGGCACTGGGTCTGAACGCTGGTCTGGGCAATGCCGGCGTCACAACGATGCAGATCCTGGTGCCGCTGGTCATGACCTTTGGACTGTTCGGCGCCATGGGCGGAGACCCGGTGACGCTGGTCCAGTCCTCGGGCTCGCTGATCGGCAAGGCACCGGCCGGATCGCAGACCTGGATCCAGAACGCGGGCTATGTCTGGCTGCTGCTGTTGGTGCCACTGGCATTTGCCGGCTGGTTTGGCATGAATAACATCCGCACCGAGGTGGTCTCGCCGCAGATCGGCTCAGCGCCTGGCGCTATGTCCAAGATCCTGGGCATGCTGGCGATCGGCTTTGTGACCTCGATCGCCGGGCTGTATGTGATCCTGCCCGCGCCGATCGGCCTGGGTGCCGCGGACTGGGTAAAGTGGTTTGTGCTGGTCGCCATCATCGCCGCCACGGTGTTCCTGATGAAGCTGATCCCGGGTGACATAAAACCCAACCTGCAGCGCCAGTTCAAGATCTTCGGCAACAAGCACACCTGGGTCATGAGCATCATCTACACGATGACCTTCGGGAGCTTCATCGGCTACTCGGCCGCGTTCGCGCTCGCGATCAAGGTCATCTTCGGCTTCAGCCACGTCGCGGGTGCCGACGGCGTGATGCTGCACAACACGCTTAATCCGAACGCGCCCAGCGCCTTGATGTATGCCTGGATGGGCCCGTTCATTGGCGCGCTGATCCGGCCCGTGGGCGGCTGGATCGCGGATAAGGTCGGCGGCGCCAAGGTGACGCAACTTGTCTCGATCGTGATGGTCGGTGCAGCGTTGGGGGCGGCCTACTACATGAAGGCTGCTTACCAGTCGGCCACGCCGGAGCAGCACTTCGTTCCGTTCTTCCTTCTGTTTTTGGTGCTGTTTGCCGCTTCGGGAATCGGCAACGGCTCGACCTTTCGCACCATCGCGATGGTGTTCCCGAAGGAGCAGGCCGGCCCGGCGCTGGGCTGGACCTCGGCCGTTGCGGCGTACGGAGCCTTCATCATCCCGCAGGTGTTCGGTGAGCAGATCAAGGCGACCACACCGGAGAACGCGCTGTACGGATTTGCCGTCTTCTACGCCGTCTGTCTGGTACTCAACTGGTGGTACTACCTCGGCCCGAAGGCCGAATTCAAGAACCCGTGAGGCCAGCAGCCTTTGCCCAGATTGCTACATAGTTCATAGCGGCTTATGCATACCAGACAGGCGTTGCAGGCTGTTTTGACTACTCCTATTGACTACCAAAGAGGTCATCCATGAGCCACTTCCTTGATCGACTCAGCTATTTTTCAAAGTCGCGGGAGCCCTTCTCGGGTGAGCATGGCGTCACCACCGGCGAGGACCGAACCTGGGAGGACGCCTACCGCGACCGCTGGGCGCACGACAAGATCGTGCGCTCCACCCATGGCGTCAACTGCACTGGTTCATGCTCCTGGAAGATCTACGTCAAGGGCGGCATCGTGACCTGGGAAACCCAGCAGACCGACTACCCGCGCACGCGCTGGGACATGCCCAATCACGAGCCGCGTGGCTGCTCGCGTGGAGCGAGCTACAGCTGGTATCTGTACAGCGCCAACCGCGTCAAGTACCCCCTGGTGCGCGCACGTCTGCTCAAGCTCTGGCGTGAAGCGCGTCTGACAGATGATCCGGTCGACGCCTGGGCCTCGATCGCGCAGTCCGACGACAAGCGCAGGCAATACCAAAGTGTGCGCGGCCTGGGCGGCTTTGTGCGTTCGAGCTGGGATGAAGTCAACGAAATGGTGGCGGCGGCAAACGTCTACACCATCAAGCAGCACGGGCCGGATCGCATCATCGGGTTCTCGCCGATCCCGGCGATGTCCATGGTCTCCTATGCGGCAGGCAGTCGGTATCTGAGCCTGCTCGGGGGCGTGAGCATGAGCTTTTACGACTGGTACTGCGACCTGCCTCCGGCAAGCCCCCAGGTCTGGGGCGAGCAGACCGACGTACCGGAATCAGCCGATTGGTACAACTCCAGCTACATCATTGCATGGGGTTCCAATGTGCCGCAGACGCGCACCCCCGACGCCCACTTCTTTACCGAGGTTCGTTACAAGGGCACCAAGACGGTTGCGATCACGCCCGACTACTCGGAAGTTGCCAAGCTTGCCGACATCTGGATGAAACCGAAACAGGGAACCGACGCTGCCGTCGCCATGGCCATGGGCCACGTCATTCTGAAAGAGTTCTATTTCGACAAGCGCAGCGCCTACTTTGACGACTACGTGCGCCGCTATACAGACATGCCGATGCTGGTCTTGCTCAAGGAGCAGGCGCTGCCCACCGGCGAAACCGTGCTGGTGCCGGATCGCTACCTGCGCGCCAGTGACTTCAACGGCAAGCTCGGTGCTGCCAACAACCCGCAGTGGAAAACCGTCGCGCTCAACGAAGATGGCAAGATCGTGCTGCCCCAGGGTGCCATCGGCTTTCGCTGGGGTCCGGACGGGCGCGCCGACCAGGGCCAGTGGAACCTTGATGCCAAGGAGGCGCGCCACGGCAACCCGGTCAAGCTCAAACTCAGCGTCATCGAAGGCGCCGGCGCCAGCGCCGAAACGGCCAAGGTCGGATTCCCGTATTTTGGCGGCATCGAGCACCAGGACTTTCCGAACAATGCAAGCGGTGCGGGCGCCAACAATGTGCTGGTGCGCACGGTGCCGGTGCAACGCATTGCACTGGGCAAGGTCGGCGACACGCGCGAGGCGCTGGTGGCCACGGTGTTTGATCTGCAAGTGGCCAACTACGGCGTGGCCCGGGGTCTTCCCGGCGAGCTCGCTGCCAAAGACTTCAATGACGACACCCCGTACACGCCGGCCTGGCAGGAGCGCATCACCGGCACACCGCGCGAACAGTTGATCGCCGTGGCGCGCCAGTTCGCGGACAACGCCGACAAGACCCAGGGCCGATCCATGGTGATCATTGGCGCGGCCATGAACCACTGGTACCACGCCGACATGAATTACCGCGGCGTCATCAACATGCTGATGATGTGCGGCTGCGTCGGCAAGAGCGGCGGGGGCTGGGCGCATTACGTGGGCCAGGAGAAACTGCGCCCACAAACCGGCTGGACTGCGCTGGCCTTTGCCCTGGACTGGATTCGCCCGCCGCGGCAGATGAATTCGACCAGCTTCTTCTATGCGCATACCGACCAATGGCGCTACGAAAAACTCGGCATGGAAGAGGTGCTGTCGCCGCTGGCCGACAAGAAGCTGTTTGGCGGCAGCATGATCGACTACAACGTGCGCGCCGAACGCATGGGCTGGTTGCCGTCGGCACCGCAGTTGAAGACCAATCCGTTGCAGGTCGTGCGCGATGCGATCGCCGCGGGCATGGACCCGAAGGCCTACGCGATCAAGGGTCTGAAGGACGCAACGCTGGCGATGAGCTGCGAGGACCCGGATCACCCGGCCAACTGGCCGCGCAACATGTTTGTCTGGCGCTCCAACATCATCGGCTCAAGTGGCAAGGGACACGAGTACTTTCTCAAGCACTTGCTTGGCACCAGCCATGGTGTGCAGGGCAAAGACCTCGGCGAGGATGACGCCAAACCCACTGAAGTCGTGTGGCATGACAAGGCGCCGGAGGGCAAGCTCGATTTGCTGGTGACGCTGGACTTTCGCATGAGCACGACCTGCCTGTACTCCGACATCGTGCTGCCCACGGCCACCTGGTACGAAAAGAACGATCTCAACACCAGCGACATGCATCCGTTCATTCATCCCTTGTCGACAGCGGTGGATCCGGCATGGCAAGCACGCAGCGACTGGGACATCTACAAAGGCTTTGCCAAGAGATTCAGCGAGGTCTGCATCGGCCATCTGGGGGTCGAACACGAACTCGTGCTCTCGCCCCTGATGCATGACTCGCCCGCAGAGCTGGCGCAGCCGTTTGGTGTGCAGGAATGGAAGCGCGGCGAAATTGACCTGATTCCGGGCAAAACCGCGCCCAACATGGCGGTGGTCGAGCGCGACTATCCGAATCTGTACAAGCGCTTTACCGCCTTGGGCCCGCTGATGGGCAAGGTCGGCAACGGCGGCAAGGGCATTGCCTGGAATACCCAGACGGAGGTGAAACAGCTCGGCGAGCTCAATGGCCTGGTCAGCGCCGAAGGCGTGACCTGCGGCATGCCAAGAATCGAATCGGACATCGACGCCTGCGAAGTGGTCCTGCAACTCGCGCCCGAGACCAATGGTCACGTGGCGGTCAAGGCGTGGCAGGCGCTGGGCAAGCAAACGGGACGCGACCACGTCCATCTGGCGCTGCATCGCGAAGACGAAAAGATCCGCTTTCGGGACATCCAGGCGCAGCCTCGCAAGATCATCAGCTCGCCAACCTGGAGCGGCATCGAGTCCGAAACCGTTTCCTACAACGCCGGCTACACCAACGTACACGAGATGATTCCCTGGCGCACCCTGAGCGGGCGCCAGCAGTTCTATCTGGATCACCCGTGGATGTCGGCGTTTGGTGAAAACTTCAGCAGCTACCGCCCGCCGGTGGATCTGAAGACGACGGCAGGGATTCGTGGGATCAAGCCCAACGGCAACAAGGAAATCGCGCTGAACTTCATCACGCCGCACCAGAAGTGGGGCATCCACTCGACCTACAGCGACAACCTGATGATGCTCACGCTGAGTCGGGGTGGCCCGGTGGTCTGGCTCAGTGAGGATGACGCCAAACATGCGGGCATCGTGGACAACGACTGGGTGGAATTGTTCAACATCAACGGCGCCATCGCGGCGCGCGCCATTGTGAGCCAGCGCGTCAATCCGGGCATGGTCATGATGTACCACGCGCAGGAGAAGATCATCAATACGCCCGGTTCGGAAATCACAGGCGCACGCGGCGGCATCCACAACTCGGTCACACGCATCGTGCTCAAGCCCACCCACATGATTGGCGGTTACGCCCAGTTCAGCTATGGCTTCAACTACTACGGCACGATCGGCACCAATCGCGATGAGTTTGTCCTGGTTCGCAAGATGAGCAGGGTCGACTGGCTCGACGAGGAAACCGATTCGAATGCCGGTGCAGAGCCATCGCAGGTCCAGGGAGAACACGCATGAAAATTCGCGCACAAATCGGCATGGTGCTCAATCTTGACAAGTGCATCGGCTGCCATACCTGCTCGGTCACCTGCAAGAACGTCTGGACCAATCGGCCCGGCATGGAATACGCATGGTTCAACAATGTCGAGACCAAGCCGGGCATCGGCTACCCCAAGGAGTGGGAGAACCAGCACAAGTGGTACGGCGGCTGGGTACGCAAAGCCAACGGCAGGATCGAGCCGCGCCAGGGCCCCAAGTGGAAGGTGCTCATGAACATCTTCGCCAATCCGAAATTGCCCGAAATCGACGATTACTACGAGCCATTCACTTTCGACTATGCCCACCTGCAGGCAGCTGCCGAGTCTAAAGTGGTACCGACGGCACGCCCGCGCAGTTTGCTCACTGGTCAGCGCATCGAAAAAATCGTCTGGGGACCGAATTGGGAGGAGCTTCTGGGAGGCGAATTCACCAAGCGCAGCAAGGACCGCAATTTTGACGAGATCGAGAAGGACATCTACGGGCAGTTCGAGAACACGTTCATGATGTACCTGCCCCGACTGTGCGAACACTGCCTGAATCCGGCCTGCGTGGCCAGTTGCCCATCGGGTTCGATCTACAAGCGCGAGGAAGACGGCATCGTGCTGATCGACCAGGACAAGTGCCGCGGCTGGCGCATGTGCGTGAGCGGTTGCCCCTACAAGAAAATCTACTACAACTGGAAATCCGGCAAAGCCGAGAAGTGCATATTCTGCTATCCGCGTATCGAGGCTGGCCAACCCACTGTCTGCTCCGAGACCTGTGTTGGACGTATCCGGTACCTGGGTGTGCTGTTGTACGACGCCGACCGGATCGAGGCCGCCGCGAGCGTCGAGCACGACCATGAGTTGTATCAGGCTCAACTCGACGTGTTCCTGGACCCGCATGATCCCAAGATCATCGCCCAGGCCCGTCTGGACGGCATCCCCGAGGCATGGCTTGAAGCCGCGCGCAAGAGCCCGGTCTACAAGATGGCGGTGGACTGGAAGGTGGCCCTGCCTCTGCACCCCGAGTACCGCACGCTGCCCATGGTCTGGTACGTGCCGCCCCTCTCGCCCATCAGTGCCGCAGCAAACGCCGGCCAGATTGGCGCGAACGGCGAAATCCCCGACGTCAGGCAGTTGCGCATTCCGATCAAATACCTTGCCAATCTGTTGACCGCCGGCCAGATCGAACCCGTACAGCGCGCGCTTGAAAGGATGCTGGCGATGCGCGCCTACCAGCGTGAAAAGCACGTTGAGGGGCGTGTCAACAACGCGATCCTGGATCAGGTCCAGATGACCCAAGCCGAGGTTGAGGAGATGTACCACGTCATGGCCATTGCCAACTATGAGGATCGTTTTGTGATTCCGACCAGCCACCGCGAGTACGCCGAAAACACTTTCGACATACGTGGCGGCTGCGGTTTCTCCTTTGGTAACGGCTGCTCCGATGGCAACAGCGAGCCCAGCCTGTTTGGCAACAACGGTCGGCGCACGATCCCGATCAAGGCGGAGGTTTGAGTCATGGCAATTCAAAAAGCATCCATCAGCCTTCGCGTGCTGGCACGCCTGCTGTCCTACCCCGACCTCGCATTGCGCCAGCACCTCGATGAACTTCGCCGCGCGGTGCGCACGGAGCGCGCGCTATCGGGCGCCCGACTGAGCGAACTCGACGCTCTGGTTGCCACCCTGGCTCGCAGCGACCCCCTTGACACCGAAGCACATTATGTTGAGGTCTTTGATGGCGGGCGCGCTACCTCACTGCATCTGTTTGAACACGTCCACGGCGACTCACGCGAGCGCGGACCGGCCATGATCGATCTGGCGCAGACTTACGAGAAGGCCGGGCTCAAGCTCGGCGTTGGTGAACTGCCCGATTTTCTGCCGGTCGTGCTCGAATTCGTGTCGACCCAGCCGCCCAAGACGGCACGCGCTTTCCTCGCTGAAATGGCGCACATCTTCAATGCCATTTTCCAGGCACTGCAGCAACGCGTCAGCCCGTACGCCAGCGTGCTTGGCGCGCTACTTGAACTCAGCGGCGAAAAGGCACGCGCCCTCACGCTCAAACCGGATCCGGCGATCGACGCAGCGTGGGAAGAACCTGTCGTCTTCGGTGGCTGCTCCTCCAACGGGCAGGCCAGACCAGAGCAGGCGCAGCCCATGGTCTTTGTCAGGCAACGTGCTGCTGGCCCCGGCCCGAGCCTCAGCGCATAGAAGGAACCATCACCATGACCACACTCGACACCTTCCTGTTCGGCCTGTACCCCTACATTTGTCTTACGGTCTTTCTGCTGGGCAGCTTGCTTCGCTTCGACCGGGAACAGTACTCCTGGAAGAGCGATTCATCGCAATTGCTCAAGGCTGGCCAACTGCGCTTGGGCAGCAACCTGTTTCACGTCGGCATCCTCTTTCTGTTCGCCGGCCACTTTGCCGGCTTGTTGACGCCCCACTTTATTTACGAGCACTTCACCAGTGCTGCCGACAAACAGTTGATGGCCATGGTCACCGGCGGCATCGCCGGGGTGCTCGGTTTCACGGGGGTCAGTCTGTTGCTGCATCGCCGTCTGACCGAAGCGCGCATTCGCATCAACTCCCGGACGAGTGATGTTCTGCTGCTGGTCTTGCTGTGGTTGCAGTTCGCGCTTGGGCTGGCCACAATAGCGGTGTCAGCTCAACACATGGATGGCAGTCTGATGATGAAGCTCGCGCTGTGGGCGCAGCATATAGCGACCTTCGGGCCGGGCGCACCGGAGCTTCTGGCCGAAGCGGGCTGGATCTTCAAGCTGCACATCTTCCTTGGCATGAGCATCTTCCTGGTCTTCCCGTTCACGCGGTTGGTGCACGTGTGGAGCGGTTTTGGAACCCTCGCATACCTGCTGCGTCCCTACCAGGTTGTTCGGTCCCGGCGACTGAACGTGCCCGAGCGGCATAACTTGCCACCGCAACCGGATGCCAGGGTCTAGGCGCGGCTATCGCAGTTCGAGTGTCATACGGGTTTACCCGCACTTCTATTGACGTGTGACAGGTCGCGGGGGCAGGATGGCCGCTGGTCATCCTGCCCGACAGGCGGGTGCGACAACATGACACCACTAGATGTAGTGTCATGTTGGTGTTTTAGCCACTACCGGTAGCGCATCAACGTGTACAATAATTTTTCGATTTGCCTTTGACCCTCGTCGTCATGGAACTGCAAGTCGCATCGAATCACCGTACATTTGAAGAAGCAGACCATGTCACAAAAAACTTCCGAACGTTTCAAGCCGGTCATCGAGCTGGCAGCGCAACCAATCAGTGAAGAAGTTCTGCTGGAAAAATATGGAAAGGGCGGCGAAAAGTCGATCCTGGACGTTAACCAGCGTGTTGCGCGCGCCCTGGCCGCCGCGGAGCCGCCGGAGCAGCAAAAACAATGGGAGGCGAAGTTCCTGCAGGCCTTGCAAAGCGGATTTCTTCCGGCCGGCCGCATCCAGTCTGCGGCAGGAACGACGCTGTCTGCGACCTTGATCAATTGTTTCGTGCAGCCCGTCGGTGACTCGATCGCACACGTGGAGGATGGCCACCCCGGGATTTATACCGCGCTGACCGAAGCTGCCGAGACCATGCGCCGCGGCGGCGGCGTCGGGTATGACTTCTCGCGTATTCGCCCGCGGGGCGCTTGGGTTGGCAGTACACAGAGCAACGCGTCGGGTCCTGTGAGCTACATGCGGGTGTTTGACCGTTCCTGCGAAACCGTTGAATCGGCGGGTGCGCGGCGCGGCGCGCAAATGGGTGTCCTGCGCTGCGATCATCCGGATATTGAAGAATTCATTCACGCCAAAGACACAGGCGATTTGCGCAACTTCAATATTTCGGTAGGCGTGACCGACGCTTTTATGGAGGCGGTGCAAAAGAATGACGAGTTCGCGCTCGTTCATCGGGGCGAACCGGGAGTCGGCCAGATCGCCGCGGGTGCCTATCAGGTGAAAGACAGCGGCCTGTGGGTCTACCGCAAGCTGCAGGCGCGTGAATTGTGGGATCAGATCATGCGATCGACCTACGATCACGCCGAACCCGGGGTCTTGTTCCTGGACCACATCAATCGCGACAACAACCTGTCGTACTGCGAAACCATCGCCAGCACCAACCCATGTGCGGAGCAGCCCCTGCCGCCCTATGGCTGCTGCTGTCTGGGCTCGATCGACCTGACCCGATTCATCGAAGACCCGTTCGGGGACAACGCCCGCTTTGACCAGGCAGGATTCGCCGAGGTCACGCGCGTGGCCACGCGCATGCTCGACAACGTGCTCGACGTAACCGTTTGGCCGTTGCCGCAACAGCAGGAAGAGGCGCGCAGCAAGCGCCGGGTCGGCCTTGGTTTTACCGGCCTCGGAGACGCGCTGATCATGCTCAACCTGCGCTACGACACGCAGGAGGCGCGCGATATGGCGCAGCGAATCTCCGAGTGGATGCGCGATATTGCCTACGAAGCTTCGGTCGAGTTGGCGCGCGAACGCGGGGCGTTTCCGCTTTTCAACGCCGACCTCTACCTGAGCGCACAGACCTTCGCCTCGCGCCTGCCATTGGCGCTCAAGGAAAAAATCCGTGCCCACGGGCTTCGCAACTCGCACCTGCTTTCGATCGCCCCCACCGGCACGATCAGCCTGGCCTTTGCCGACAATGCCAGCAATGGCATTGAACCGGCGTTCAGCTGGACCTACACACGCAAGAAGCGCATGGTCGACGGCAGTTTCAAGGAGTATGCCGTCGAGGATCATGCGTGGCGGCTGTATCGCCATTTGCGCGGCGTCGATGCAGCCCTCACGCCAGCGTTCGTCACAGCCCTGGAAATGAGCGCCCAGGCGCACGAGGCCATGGTTGCCGCGGTGGCGCCCTTCATCGACACCGCCATTTCGAAAACCGTCAACGTACCTGCCGATTACCCATACGCCGATTTCCAACATCTGTACATGCAAGCGTGGCACTCCGGGCTGAAGGGACTCGCCACCTACCGGCCCAACTCGGTCCTTGGCTCGGTGCTAAGCGTGCCGAGCCAGGCATTGCCGGGCGCTGCGACACCATTGCAGATCGACGGCGCCAATCACCGCCTGTCGCTGGAGCAATTGCCCGCGCCAGTCTTGTCGTCCTTGCGCTGGCCGAGTCGCCCCGAACTCCCGGGGGGCAACCCGGCCTGGACCTTCATGGTCCATCACCCATTTGGCGATTTCGCATTGTTCGTCGGGGAACTCTCACCCGAAGAAGGAGGGGCGCCCAAGCCGTTTGAGGTTTGGGTCAACGGCACCGACCAGCCGCGTGGCCTCGGCGCCTTGGCCAAGACACTGTCGATGGATCTCAGAGCCAACGACCCGGCCTGGTTGCAGCTCAAGCTCGATGCGCTGGCGACCGTCGCGGAAGAGCATTCGTTCGAGATGCCGTTCCCGCCACACGGCGAGAACCGGCTGTTCCCGGGCGTGGTTGCGGCCACGGCTGCGGTGATCCGGTGGCGCTGCGACCAACTCAAGGCCTTGCCCGGCAACAACAACGCAACGACGACACCAGTGATGGACGCCATGTTCAGCCGCGGTGAGCCGCAAACCGGACCGTCCGGAACGCTGGCCTGGTCCGTTGACGTGGATAACCCGGCAACCGGAGAATCGTTCACGGTGACTCTCAAGGAAGTCAACCTGCCCGGGCACGATGGGGTGATGGTCACTCGGCCATGTGCAGTGGGATTCTCGGGCAACTATCCGCGCGCTCTGGACGGCCTGGCACGACTGTTGTCACTGGACATGCGCGTGATCGACCCAGCCTGGATCGGCATGAAGCTGCGCAAATTGCTGAACTACGCGGAGCCGCTGGGTCATTTCATGGCGTTCGTGCCTGGGCTGCCACACGGGGAACGGCGGCAACAGACGTGGCCCTCCACGGTGGCCTATATTGCGCGCCTGATCATTCATCGTTACGCGATGCTTGGCGTGCTCGATGAGGAGGGCTTGCCCCTGCGCGAAATGGGCGTGCTGGACTCCCCCAAGAACCAGACAGCGCCCACGACCATGGCCGGGAAAGTATGCCCTGAGTGCGGCAACCCCACCGTCATCCACAAAGACGGTTGCGACTTCTGTACTGCCTGCGGCTACGTCGGAGCCTGCGGCTAGAATCGGCGCCGCTAAACGATCAGTCGCGCACCACCAGAACCGGCAGGTGCGTGTGCGACAGCACCGCTTGCGTCACGCTGCCAAGGACGAGTTTTTCCAGGCCACTACGCCCGTGCGAGCCGATGACAATCAAGTCCGTTTGCATCGAGACAGCGGACTCGACGATACCGCGCCACACAGTGTGGGCCTCAATGACCGACGCCTGCACCGGCACGCCGGCTGCCTCCAGTGCAGTCTTCGCGGCTTTGATCGCAGCGTTGGCTTCCGCAGTGGCGGCACTCAAGTACTCCGCCTGGCCATAGGCGAAATCGGTGCCGATCCCGGTAAACGGATACGGATCAATCACATAAATCGCGGTCACCTGGCTGCCAAATGCCTTGGCCAGGGCAATCGCCTTGTCGACGGCTAACTGCGCCGTGGCGGACCCATCAATGGGAACGAGTATGTGCTTGAACATTTTGCAGACTCCGTGGGTTTTGATGGCTATGAGTGTGCGGGCAATGCAGGGGTGAAACCTTGATGGAAATCAACCTCAAGCAAAGCCGTGCATCACCCTGCTCTCCTGCTCCTGCACCTTGAACTGGTTGAAGCGCGGCAGGAACTTGTCCCAGTCGATGATGTGGCTGTCGAGCTCGGGGCCGTCAACGCAGGCGTGCTTGCGCACCATCTTGCCGGCAATCGTCACCGGCACCATGCAGGCGCCGCACATGCCGGTGGCATCGACCATGATGGAGTTCAAACTGGCCACCGTCTTGACGCCGTACGGTTTGGTCAGGTCGCTCACAGCGCGCATCATCAGCGGCGGGCCGATGGTGACCACTTCGGCAATTTTGCGGCCGTTACTCGTCATGCCGTCTTTCAGCATGCGTTCGAGCGGCGTGGTGACGAAACCTTTGGCGCCAAAGCTGCCGTCGTTGCTGGTGTAGATGACGTCGAGCAAATCGCCAAACTCGGCTTGCAGGGCGGCAACACGCTCGCCGTCCTTGACCCAGAACAGCAGGTCGGAATTGCGAAAGCCAGCGATCAGCGTCACATGGTTGCCCAGGCGCAGATGGGCACGCATGATGGGATAGACCGGCGGCAAGCCCAGGCCGCCCGCAGTGAAGGCCACCGTCTGTTGACCTTCATAGCGGTGCAAGGCGCTGGGCAAGCCAAGCGGACCCGCAATTCCGGTGAAGGCCTCACCCACCTCCATTTTGTTAATGGCAATGCTGCTCGCCCCCATTGCTTGCACCACGAGGCAGATCGTGCCCTTCTTGGCGTCCCAGTCGGCCAGTGTCAGCGGAATCAGCTCACCTTTTTCCCAGGGCAGCACACGCACGAACTGCCCAGCCTGAGCCGCCTTGGCAACCAAAGGCGAGTGGACAATGAATTCAACGATACCCTCGGCGAGTTCGATCCTCTCCAGAATCGTTTGCGGGGCGGCACCCAGGCCGGTGTAGTACTGCGCGCCTCGCACCATGCTGCGAATTTCAGCGGGTGTCAAATTGACGTCGCCGACAATCTCGCGCGCTGCCGCCTGGCCGTCGCCGGCCGCGCGAATGGCGGTGGAGCCACCGCGGGTGGCGTCGCCGCCGGAGTAGACGCCGGCCAGTGAAGTCTGCTGCGAGCCGTCGTCCACATCAATGGTGCCCCACTTGGTGGTCTTCAAGCTCGGCTCGGACTCACGGATGATCGGATTCGGTGTGTTGCCCAGCGCCATGATGACCAGATCCACTTCCATCGACTCGATCTTGCCTGTGCTCACCGGGCTGCGCCGACCACTGGCATCAGGCTCGCCCAGGGCGATCACGTCAAGCTGCGCATGGGTCACAAAGTGGGTCTTGTCGTCACCCACAAACTCGTTTGGTGCACGCAACTCCTTGAGCTTGATTCCTTCTTCGAGTGCGTGGTGCAACTCTTCGACCCGCACCGGCATCTCGGATTGCGTGCGTCGGTATACGATCGTGACATCACCGCCGAGGCGGCGTGCGGTGCGCGCCGCGTCCATCGCCGTGTTGCCACCGCCGATGACGATGATGCGTTTGCCACTTGTGGCGGGCAGCGGCGTCTCATAGTCTTCGTGCAGACCCTGCATCAAGTTCACGCGGGTCAGGAACTCGTTGGCCGACATGACGTTGAGCAGGTGCTCGCCGGCCACATTCATGAAGCGAGGCAGCCCAGCGCCGGTCCCGATGAACACTTTCCAGAAACCGGCCTTTTTGAGGTCTTCAATGGTCGCGGTCTTGCCGACCACAAAGTTGGCAACAAACTTGCCTCCCAGCATCCGGATCTTGCCCACCACGTCATCGATCAGATCGTTGGGCAGCCGGAACTCGGGGATGCCATAGCGCAGCACGCCGCCCAGCGCATGAAAGGCTTCAAAAACAGTGACCGGAAAACCCTCGGAGGCCAGCAAATAAGCGTTGATCAGACCCGCTGGCCCCGAGCCCACCACCGCCACCGGCGGCTTGTCGGCCTTGGCCCACGGATCGGGCAGATTGGCAAATCGCTCTGCGATGCCCGCAGCATTGACCAGTTTCTCGCGTTGCGGCAGATACCACTCGATTTGCCCGATTTCAATCGGCAATTTCTTGTGTTTGCACACACCCTGACATTGCAGTTCCTGCGGGCAGACACGGCCGGTCACGTTGGGCAGCGGGTTGCAGTTTTCGATCAACTCCATCGCTTCGCGAAAACGCCCGGTGCCCAGCAATTCCAGCATTTCAGGAATATGAATTTTTACCGGGCAGCCGCCCTTGGGTTCGAACTTGCCGGCGACGTGTACACCGACCTCGCACGGCTTGTCCTTGCACTGCTTGTCGCGCAGCGCCTCAAGCCAGACGAACATTTCGACTTCGCGCGCGCTGTAGCCCAGGTTCATGTAACCGAGGTAGCCCTGATTGACCAGTCCGAAGTCACGCGAACGTTCTTCGGCGTCACGCATATAGGGCGGAATCGAACTCTCCGCCGGCCAGTCCTGCGACAAGCCCTTGAACATGGGGTAGCGATCGGACAAGTGCGTGTCGATGGCTCGCATAAACTTGCGTTTGAGCCTCATCGGCACGTTCCAGACAAAGCGCATCAGAACCTTGCTGGCGTCGTCGTCGCGCAGCAACAAACCCCACATCGAGCGGATGAACTCAGCACTGAGCTCGTCCTGCTGAAATTCCCACACCATGGCGTTCGTGCCGTCGGCAATGAACATATCGCGAAAGGCCTGCGGCTCGCTCAGCAGGCGTCGGCGCAACAGGGTGAGTTGCTGGTGAAAGTTCTCTACCTCCGGCGTTTGCTCGAGTTGCTCGAATTTGCGAGCGTGTGCTCTCGATCGTGCTGCTGGCCTGCACGTAGCGCTGCAGGTCCTCTGCGTTGCGGGTGGACGGGTTTTCGCTGCTCATCGGATGATCTCCGAATCACAATTGGCAACAACGCGCGCAATGCGGTTCTTCAATTCGGGGGTCACTTTGACTTTTCCCAACGCGCCGGGAATCAGTTGCGCAACGTCCTTGCTCTCGCCGTCCACCACCACGCGCGTTTTTTCGAACAGCTCCGGCAAATCCTGGTAGCAGGTCTTGCAATCGGTGCACTTGACCTGGTCGGCCACGTCGTAAGTCACCAGTGCTTCCGCCCACTGCCGTTGCCGCGCCGGCTGGCGCCGCTGCCGTGCCGGCAACCGGCGTGATCGGAATCGTGCGCGCCGCAGCCACCGGCGCCTTGCTCGAAGCCGCAAGCTCCGACATGGCGCGGGCAAAGCGTCCAGCGAACGTATCGCGCTGCGTGACCGAATCACGGTACTGCGCCTGCAGGGTCTCCATGCTGGCGCGATGGCTCTCGCCAGTCTGGTCCACGTGCTGGCCATCGAGATGCTGCAGCAAATGCCAGTACTTGCGGCGCTCTTCAACCAGCGCCACGATGGCCTGGGCGAAACGCCCACCTTGTGCAGACGCTTGTTGGCATCGGTCGACCAGATGAAGGGCGTTCTGCCCTGGCGCTCGTCCTCTGGGCAATTCAACATAGTCCTCGACGGGCATCGCATTGACGTCGTCTGCAAGCCAATCTTGTGGAACTGCTTCTTGAAGCGGATTTCACCCAGCGCGAAGTGCGCTGGCGTCAGCGCCGTGCTCAGCAATTGCAGTTTGACCAGCATCGTCCAGGTATTCCAGCGTCGTGCTGGTCCAGGTCTTCTCGGGATCCGGGTTGCCCTCGAGCGAGAACCAGTCGTGCAGCGTGCTTGCCACGGCGTGGGTCGTGCACGAACACCGGGTTCATGCGGCTCTCCACCGCCAGGCGCGAGCGTTCCGACGAGGCTGCGTCGGCGATGCCCGTGCTCCGCCCTGGCACGGGGTGTACACGTCGAGCAGCGCCGGCCCGTCGGTATAGGTCAGGAACTCCATCGTGTTCTTCAGAAAGTGGTCCTGCAGCGCGGTGCTGCTGGCACAGACGAACACGTTCGGGTGGAACGCGGCAATCAGTCCCAGTTCCTTGCGCGACTCGTGCTTGCCGCTGTGCGCACTGCCATAGCGCGCCAGGTCGGAGTCCTGCCCGACAAAACTCGACGTCGATGCCTGACCGCCGGTGTTCGAATAGGCGCCGGTGTTGAGCACCAGCACCTTGATCGGCGTGCCGCTGACCAGAATGCGCGACAGCGCGCCAAAGCCGATGTCGTAAGTCGCTCCATCGCCACCGACCGTCATCACCGTCGGCATCAGACTCAGATCTCTGCGACGCTGAACTGGTCCCACGACAACATTCGCAACTCCTGATCATGCGTCTTGGCGCTTCGTAGGCATCGGCCAGCTCCAGCCGGGCCAGCCGCTGCGCGCGCACATCGGCGACGGTTTGCGCCGCGATGCCTTCGAAGATGCCCTTGGCCAAGGGCTGCGCGTCCTGGAACAGGCTGTTGACCCACGGATCGTTGTACGCAGTTGAAGCGGGAAAGTTGAGGCATAAACGCTGCTGCAACCGGTGGAATTGGCGATCACGGCGCCGCTTGGGCCGTTGCCACTTGGGCCACTCTCAAAGTAGTAGAGTCGGCGTTCGAGCGTACCGCAACCAGGGCCGCAAGCCGTCGCTTCGTCGCTTGCGGCGGCGCCAGCGCGGCGCACTTGGCGTTCAGGACCGCCAGCAGTGCTTCGAGTTCGCGGATGTGATCGCGCCGACGTTTGTCGGTCATCGCCTGATTCGTCGCCATCACCAGTCGAATGGCAGTCACTTCGCCACAACCGCGGCAGACACCATGGCCACCGGTGGTGGAGTAGTAGTTGGCGCGGTCGAGCAGCAAGCGCTTGATCTCGCCCTCGGGCTTGATGGCGTCGTCGACAAAGCGCGCCGGTGTATCGGCAGCATGCCCATGAAATCGAAACGCTGTTGCAGGGTTTGTAGCAGCGCGCCGTCCTGCTCCCTGCGCCAGCAGGGCACCAGGGCCGCAGACCTCGATGCACTCCAGACAACCGCTGCATTTCCAGGGGTCGATGTTGGCCGCAAAAAGCCCCACCGCGGCCAGTCTTGACTTTCTCCATGGCGTCGAAAGAAGGGCCTGGTACGCGCCACCGGATAGAGCGCCAGCACGTCAATCAGTTTGCTGAAATTGCGCAGCACGGAAAGGTTGTCCGTTTCCAGATGGGTTGCCGCGTCGGCAAACATTTCATGGAATGGCCGCACTTCCTTGCTCTGGCGGTAGCTCTCGCGCACGCCTTCAGCCAATGCGTAGACGTGCCCGCGCATTGCCTCGGCCTGCCCCGCTGTGATATCGAGCTGCTTGATGGCCGTCAGCAGAAGCTCGTGGATATCATGGACGACATTCGGAATGGCTGCATCCGGACAGACCAGCGCACACTCCATGCAGCCCGTGCAAAGGTCGGCGTTGAATTCGGGGGACGGTGCGCCGGAACAAACCCTTGTCCTCGGCGCTGGCACTGCCAGCGGGCATGAACAGACCAGTGCCTGGCAACACAGGCGCCTCGCCAATCGAGCCTTCGCGAAACGGGGCGAGCACCATATCCTCGTAGTACTCCCGATCAAACATGCCAGCGCAGCCCGACGGGCCCGCGCTCTTGGCACTGCGCGGCTGACAGCGCGGCGCTGTGAAAATCTGGATCGGTGCGGGCTTGGCGTCAATCAAGGCAAACGCACTGGACTCATAATCGACTTTTTTCGTGGCTTCGATGCCCTCGCGGATCACGGCCATATTGCCGTCGGTCACGGCACCACCCTTGCTCCCGAATTTTTTGGAAATCTGCTGGCGCACTTTCTCCAGAATGGCATCGGCAGCGGCGCCGCCCGAGACCTGCTGCACATGCCCTGCAACCGCGCCGATGAACGCAATACCCATCATGCGCGTTGCCAGTTCGGGTGTCGGGGCATTTCTGGCCACGGCAAAGGCGTCGA
>CAWJOT010000033.1:0-11286 GCA_963844495.1 uncultured Pseudomonadota bacterium | reverse complement strand
GCCGCCGCTGCGTCTGGGCGATTTCAAACTCATCGCCTTTGACATGGATTCCACCCTCATCAACATCGAGTGTGTCGATGAGATCGCCGATGCGGTGGGTCGCAAGGCCGAGGTCGCCGCCATCACCGAAGCGGCGATGCAGGGCGCAGTCACCGACTACAAGGAAAGTCTGCGCCAGCGCGTTGCCCTGCTCAAGGGCGTGACCCTGCTAGACGTGGACCGGATTTACCGCGAACGCCTGCAACTCAACCCAGGGGCCGAGGCGCTGGTGGATGCGTGCAAGCAAGCCGGGCTCAAGTTGCTGCTGGTCTCGGGTGGTTTTACACACTTTGCCGAGCGTGTGCGCGCTCGCCTGGGCATTGACTACCTTCGCGCCAACGTCCTCGAGGTCCACGACGGCGTGCTCACCGGCCGTATGGTCGATCAGAGCTGGGGCGACATTTGCGACGGCGAGGAAAAACGCGCGATGCTGCTCGAGACCTGCTCGCTGCTCGGCATCCGTGCTAGGCAAGCCATTGCGGTGGGCGATGGCGCCAATGACCTGCCCATGATGCGGGCAGCCGGTCTGTCGGTGGCCTTTCATGCCAAACCCGTCGTGCGGGAATTTGCCAATGTGTCGATTGAATCGGGCGGACTCGATCGACTGCTGAGCGTGCTGAATCAGTCCCACTGACGGCTGGCTCAAACAGCATCGGAGTCGCCACTGGATTGACCGTGTACTGTCTGATCACGGTTTCGCTCAGGGGGTTGTCGGCGGCGTAGTTCTGGATGCGAAACGGCAGTACCAGCCCATCAACGGGCTTGAAATCAGAAAATTCGACGCCCAGCGTTGTCGACGCGCTCCCTACCGAAATGAAGCCTGTCACCTTGACGATGTAGTGGTCCACCGCATCGACATTGACCCGCATCGCTGGCCCCTCGTCGTCCCAGACCTCCATCGCTTCAGTCGCCTTGTCGCGGACCTGCTCGGTGCCGGCGTGGCGCAGGTTGTAACTGCCCTTAAGCAATCCGTACGGCAAGTCGAGCTGTTTGTACTGGTACACCATCGCCAGGTGTGCTGGTCCGGTGACCGCGCGCATGAGACTTCCCTGGTTGCTGCGCCAGGTTCTGTCGCCATTGAGAATGCGCGTCTCCGAGCTGCCGGTATAGGCGGTTTGGACGCGCAACTGCCTTGATCTGGTTAACCAGCGTTCGTAGGTCCCGTGGCTGCCGCGCACCAGCGCAATGATGGTGCCTTGCGCGTGCACACTGGCAACGCGCTCGATCGCCGCGGCGCCCCCGTAGGCCTGCACGACCTTCTCCACCAATGCCAGCGACGCCGGGTCCTGCTCACGTGCCAGCGCGGACAGCGCAAGACCACAAAGACCAAGCGCGAGGATCTGCCGAAGGGAACCGCTCATGACTCACGCCGGTGGCGGCACGCTTGGCAATCCGGCCAACGCCATGGCAAGTTCGCTCTCGTCGTAATGCTCATCGGTCAGTTCACCGGCAAAGTACTTCTCGTAGGCCGACATGTCGAAGTGGCCATGACCACACAGGTTGAACAGGATCGTCTCGGCCTTGCCCTCGCGCTTGCAGCGCAGGGCTTCTTCGATCGCGCCCTTGACCGCGTGGTTCGCCTCGGGTGCTGGCACGATGCCTTCATTGCGGGCAAACAGCACACCAGCTTCAAAACATTCGACCTGGTTGTAGGAGACAGCTTCCAGCAGGCCCAGCTCCTTGCAATGCGACACGATGGGAGCCATCCCGTGGTAGCGCAGGCCCCCGGCATGAAAGCCCGGTGGCGTGAACTGGCTTCCCAGTGTGTGCATTTTGGTAAGCGGCGTCATACCTGCGGTATCACCAAAATCGTAGGCGTATCTTCCGCGGGTCAGGGACGGACAAGCCGCTGGCTCCACCGCCACGATGCGCGGCTTGGCGCCACCGCGCAAGCCGTGGCCGATAAACGGGAAGGCGATGCCGGCAAAATTGGAGCCGCCGCCGGTGCAGCCGACCACCACATCGGGCCAATCGCCAGTCATCTGCATTTGCTCCATCGCCTCCAACCCGATCACCGTCTGATGCAGCAGCACATGGTTCAGGACCGACCCCAGCGCGTATTTGGTGTCCTCGCGCTGCACCGCCAGTTCGACCGCCTCGGAGATCGCAATGCCCAGGCTGCCCGGATGATCCGGGTTCTTTGCCAGCACCGAGCGCCCGAACACCGTCTCATTGGAGGGCGAGGCCACGCAGCGCGCGCCGTAGGTATGCATCACGGCGCGTCGGTACGGCTTCTGGTCATACGATACGCGCACCTGGAACACTTCGACTTCCAGCCCAAAGATTGAGCCGGCGAAGGCCAGCGACGTGCCCCACTGCCCGGCACCGGTTTCGGTCACAAGCCGTTTGACGCCTTCTTGCTGATTGAAGAAAGCCTGTGGCACGGCCGTATTGGGCTTGTGGCTGCCCGCCGGACTGCCACCTTCGTACTTGTAGTAGATCTTGGCCGGGGTGCCGAGCGCCTTTTCCAGACGGTGCGCCCGAAACAGCGGCGCCGGACGCCACAGCCGGTAGACCTCGCGCACTGGTTCGGGAATCTCGATCTCGCGTTCCAGACTCACTTCCTGCATGATCAATGCCATCGGAAATAGCGGCGCGAGGTCGGCTGGGCCAATCGGCTGCAGCGTGCCCGGATGCAACACCGGCGGCAGAGGCTTGGGCAAGTCGGCTTGCAGGTTGTACCAGAAGCGGGGCATCTGGCTCTCGCTCAACAGGAATTTGGTTTGTTTGCTCATAAAAATGCTCCGCAATGACGTTTATCGAGACTTCCACAAATCATGACAATGCCGACTGTCATTGCGAGCGTAGCGCGGCAATCCATTGAGTGCATGGATCGCCACGGCCTGGGGCCTCGCGATGACGAAAGTGGGTGTCGTAAATGATGGAAACATCAACAGTTGGATTCTCCGAATACCCAGACTGGTACGCTGAGTATGCCCGCAAAACGACACGGGTTTACCCGCACGGCCGATGTCCCTGGGCGGAATATCGATATGAATACTCAGTCTATCGTGGTGCACCTGGCCGGTCTAAGATGCAAAGCCTCTCTGCACTGGATCATCCGCCATGAAAATTGAAACACTTGCCGTCCACGGCGGCTACGCACCCGAGCCCACCACCAAAGCTGTTGCCGTGCCGATCTACCAGACGGTGGCCTACGCGTTTGACGACACCCAGCACGGGGCCGACTTGTTCGACCTGAAGGTTGCCGGCAACATCTACAGCCGCATCATGAACCCGACCTGCGGCGTGCTCGAAGCCCGTGTTGCGGCGATGGAAGGCGGCATCGGTGCGCTGGCCGTGGCCTCGGGCATGGCCGCTATCGCCTATGCCATTCAGACCATCACCGAAGCGGGGGACAACATCGTCTCGGCCGCGACCCTCTACGGTGGCACCTACAACCTGTTTGCTCATACGTTCCCGCAGATGGGCATCGAGGTCCGCTTCGCTGACGGCGCTGATCCGGCCTCCTTTGCCAGACTGATCGACGCCCGCACCAGGGCCGTGTATTGCGAAACCGTTGGCAACCCGCTGGGCAACATCACCGACCTCGCGGCGCTGGCCAAAGTGGCGCACGCGCATGGTGTGCCCCTGATCGTCGACAACACGGTGGCCAGCCCCTACCTGTGCCGACCGTTTGAACACGGCGCCGACATCGTGGTGCACTCGCTGACCAAGTATCTCGGTGGCCACGGGACCACGATTGGCGGGATCATCGTCGATTCCGGCAAATTCCCCTGGGCCGAGCACAAGGAGCGCTTCCGGCGTCTAAACGAACCTGACGTGAGCTACCACGGCGTCGTTTATACCGAGGCCCTGGGTGCGGCCGCCTACATTGGGCGCGCCAGGGTGGTACCGCTGCGCAATATGGGTGCGGCGCTGAGCGCGCTGGCGGCGTTTCAGATTCTGCAGGGCATCGAGACCTTGCCACTGCGCATGGAGCGCATCTGCAGCAACGCCCTGGCCGTGGCGCGGCACCTGAAATCACACGCCAAGGTGAGCTGGGTCAACTTCGCCGGATTATCCGAGCACGCCTGACCACGCGCTGGCAAAGAAGTACCTGGGCGGTCATGCCTCGGGCATCGTCAGCTTCGGTCTGAAGGCGTCTGACAGTCTGCAGGCCGGGGCCCGCTTTCAGGATGCGCTCAAACTCTTTACGCGGCTGGTCAATATTGGCGACGCAAAATCACTGGCGTGCCATCCCGCCTCGACCACGCATCGCCAACTCAATGCCGATGAACTTGCCAAGGCCGGCGTCAAGCCCGATATGGTGCGCTTGTCACTCGGTATCGAGCATATCGACGATCTGCTCGAAGATCTGGAGCAGGCGCTGGGCGCGGTCTGAATGCGATCACGGTGAGGCGACAACCTCAGGCCGGTTCGACCACAGGTCGCCCGGCCTGCACGACAAAGCGCGCCAGCGTTTCGATCTTGGTGTCCTGGCGGGTTACGTCGTCGAGCACGCGCAAGGTGGTTGTCAGTTGGGCGGGCGTGAATTCAACCACACCATAGCCCTTGCGCTGCGCATCGGCGTAGACAAAATGCGGATTGTTGGCGAGCCGCTCGGCGGTCTTGGCGTTTCCGCCCGAGCGCGAGGTGATGCTGGTGCCGCAAAACTCGACGCCCAGTGCGCGGCTGCGCGGATCGTCATAGTCAGCTTTGACATGACCGACCCAGTTTTCGTGCATATCTCCGCCGAGCACGACCGGATTGTTCACCGCGTGCTGTGCTCAAAGCCTTGGTCAGGCGCTTGCGCGCGGCCGGGTAACCGTCCCAACCGTCGTTCCAGAAGAACTGCTGGGGTCCGGGTCTGAAATCGCGCTGCCCGAACAGGGTTTGCTGACCCAGTACATTCCATCGCGACTCGCGCGAGAGCGGTTTGGCAAATTCCTCTTCCAGCCAGCGTTCCTGCTGCGCGCCCAGCAGACTGCGGCGTGGATCATGCCAGGCGGCACAGGTCGCCGGGTCCAGTGTGCTTGAACCCAGTGCATCGTCCTTGTTGCACGCCTGCGGGTCCCGGTACTGGCGTGTATCGAACAAATACAGCGAGGCCAGCCGACCAAACTGAAAGCGGGAATAGACGCGCATTTCGGCCCCGCGCGCCAACCCGGCCAGACCGTTCATCAGCACCTCGGCGCGCACCGGCATGTGTTCGTACCAGGCCTGATACGCTGCTGCACGCCGGGCCATGAACTCCCCCGGCACGGACGGGTCCCATGCGCCGCTGTTGCCCGCGCGCAATCCGGCGTAGTCGTTCTGGACCTCGTGGTCGTCCCAGGTAATCAGCCACGGACAGGCCGCGTGCATCGCCTGCAAATCGGCATCGCCCTTGTACAGCGCGTAGCGACGACGATAGTCCTGCAGCGTCAACACCCAGCCGCCGGTGGGCACGCGCAGCTTGCTGCCGGTGCCGGGGTACTCGTAGATGTAGTCGCCCAGGAACATCACGGCGTCGAGGTTTTCCCCGCGCATGTGCCGCCAGGCCGTGAAATAGCCGTCCTCCCATTTCTGGCACGAGGCATAGGCCAGCCGCAATCGATCGACCGCGGACTCTGGCTTTGGGAAAGTGCGAGTGCGCCCGACCGGACTGCTCGCATCACCAAGCAAAAAGCGGTAGAAGTACCACCGGTCAGCCTCCAGGCCAGTGACTTGCACGTGCACCGAGTGCGCCAATTCGGCCGCCGCCAGCGCTTGCCCGTTTTGTACGATGCGTGTGAACTGCTCGTCGTGCGCGAGTTCCCAGCGCAGGACGACAGGGCCGGTTCCGAAGCGAGCAATTTCCTCGCGCGGCGGCGCCAGACGGGTCCACAGCACCACGGAGTCAGCCGTTGGCGAGCCGCTGGCCACACCCAGCGTAAAGGGGTTGCTGCTCAGGCGGACTTGCGTCCAGGCGTTGCCAGGCAGGCACAGGGTCGTTGCGCCCGCGCCAAGCACTGCGAGCAGGCGGCGGCGATCCAGAGATGCAGGGGACTTCATCGATCTTCCTGAAGGGTGATGCGCCAGGCGGCAGCACTGATTTTGGCAGAACCCCGGCGCCAACTGTGATTCAATAGCTCCCAGCCAAAACAACCGCGTTTGCCCCTGCGCCAAGGAGATTGCAAGATGACCCATCCCAAGAACGTTCTGATCACCGGATGCTCCAGCGGCATCGGCGCGGCGCTGGCGCACGAGTTTCATCGACGCGGCCATCACGTGATTGCCACCGCGCGTCGCCTCGAATCACTGAAAACCTTGTCGGATCAGGGAATGCGCACCTTGCAGCTTGACGTCAACAACGCACCAAGCCTTGCCGAAGCCGTGGCAAGCGTGCTCGCCCGCGAGCAGCAGCTTGACCTGCTGATCAACAACGCAGGATATGGCCAGTTTGGCGCCGTCATCGACACAGAAATCGACGATTTTCGCCGCCAGTTCGAAACCAATGTTTTTGCGCCGGTCGCGGTCGCGCGAGCGTTCCTGCCCCTGCTTCGTAAGCGCGCGGGCGGCTGCATCGCCAATGTGGGCAGCATTTCAGGCCTGGTGACCACGCCGTTTGCCGGTGTCTATTGCGCCAGCAAGGCCGCCTTGCACGCGCTATCGGACGCGATGCGTCTTGAACTCGAACCCTTTGGATTGCGAGTGGTCATCATTCAGCCCGGTGGCATTGCCTCGAGCTTTGGCGACACGGCCTCGGGCCAGGTCAAGCTGCCCCCGGGCTCACTCTATGCACCGATCGCGCCATTTGTTCTGGGGCGCGCCAATGCCTCGCAACGCGGGGCCACGCCGGTCCAGGACTTCGCGCGCACGGTCGCCGACCACCTGTTGCAAGCCAACCCGCCTGCCGTCTGTCGCACTGGCGCCCAGAGCACACGCCTGCCGCTGCTCAAGCGCCTGCTGCCCACCAGCGTGCTCGACCGCAAGCTGCAAAAGCTGTTCGGGCTGGATCGGCTGCGAGTCCGGTAGCCATTCGCTGCCGCGCTACGCCAGTTGCGCCCATGCTTTCTCCAGCCGCTTCACACTCACGGGCTGCGGGGTCTTGAGTTCCTGTGCGAAGAAGCTCACGCGCAGTTCCTCGAGCAACCATCTGAATTCATCCAGGCGTTCATCGGTCACACCTTTGCGTTCAGCCAACACGCGCCAATAGCGTTGCTCCAGCGGACGCAGTTCGGCCAGGCGAGCGGGGTCGCGCGCCGGATCGGCACGCAATTTGTCCAGCCGCGCCGTGATCGCCTTGAGGTAGCGGGCAAAGTGCTGCAACCGGCCCCACGGTGTCTGAACCAGAAAGTACTTTGGCATCAGGCGCGCGAGTTGCTGCGTCGCGTCGCTCGTGGCATCCGGTGCGCTCCTTGTGTCCTTGATCTTGCGCGCGGCCGTGGCGTATTCGCTCAGGATGGCGCTGGCCAGCCGCGCCACTTCGTTCGCAATAAGCGTCAGGCGGCCTCGACCCTCCTCGATCCGGCGCTGGAATTCAAATTCGTCACCTGGCAGCGGTTCGAGCAGAAAGGCACGCTCCAGCGCCACAGCAATGATCTGCTCGCGCAGTTCCTCGATTGTGCCGCCGCCGGTGGCATCGGCGCCCTTGCCGACCTGCATGAAGGTCGCGGCCATCTTCTGAAGCTCAGGAATATTCTTCTCCAGGTACTTCAGGGCATCCCTGATCTGTAGCGCAAACAGGCGGCGCAACCCGACCCTGTGCCGGGCTGCGGCAATGGCGGGGTCATCGAACACCTCGATCATCACGGCGTCCCCGGCATCGATCAGCGCCGGGTAACCGATCAGCGTTTGACCGTCCTTGGCAATCTCCAACAACTCGGGCAGCTCGCCAAAGCTCCAATCGGTATGGCGCTGCACCTGCGGTGTCGCCGAAGCGCTGTCCGAAGAGACCCGCATTGCTCCTGTTTTTATAGCTGCCCGTGCAATAGTAACGGGCGTTGGAGGCCGATTTGTTTCATTTTTCGGAGCACGGTCGCCGACGCCGGCGTGCCGATCACCACCGGAGCCTAGTGTCAGGCTGGCCAGCGCCTGAAACGCGCCGCGGGCCTGAGCGCCGAGCTCGGCCTTCAATGCCCCCAAATTGCGCCCGCTGCCCAGTTGCCGCCCATGTTCGTCGACAACGCGCAGGTTCATGAAGAGGTGAGCGCTGAGCATGTCGGGCTTGATATCGGCGCGCACCAAGTCGAGCGAGGTTGCCAGGCGAACCTGTTTGAGCAAGGCTTCGATCAACGAACCATGTCCAAATATCTCGGGAGCGTTGAGCACTTCTGCCATTTTGCGGGCGGAATCGGGCAAGGGCACCAGCCGCGAGCGGGGCCTCTGGTGCAGGGTCTTGAGAAGCGCCTGGACTTTATCCTTGAGCATCCCGGGCACCAGCCACTCGCAGCGCTCCTCGTTGACCTGGTTGAGCACGAACAACGGCACGGTCACTGTCAAGCCATCCCTGGCATCGCCGGGCTCGTGCAGGTAGGTGGCCGCGCAATCGACGCCGCCCAGACGAATGACTTTGGGAAACGACGATTTGGTGATTCCTGCCGCCTCGTGGCGCATCAGTTCCTCGCGGGTGAGCTGCAACAGCTCGGGGCGCTTCTTGACGGCTTCGCGATACCAGTTCTCGAAGCTGTAGCCGCTGCAGACGTCGGGTGGCAGTTGCTGATCGTAAAAGGCGTAGATCAGTTCGTCGTCAACCAGCACGTCCTGCCGCCGCGCCTTGTGCTCCAGATCTTCGACCTGGGCAATCAGCTTGTGGTTGGCCGCCATGAACGGCAGTTTCGTCTCCCACTGCTCGGCCACCAGCGCTTGCCGGATGAAAATCTCGCGCGCACCGGCCAGATCGACCCGGGCGTAGTTGGTGCGCCGGGCACTGTACACAACGACACCATACAGCGTGGCGCGTTCCAGTGCAGTCACTTCAGCGGACTTCTTCTCCCAATGCGGATCGAGCAGTTGCTTCTTGAGCAAATGACCACCCACCTGCTCGATCCATTGCGGCTCAATGTTGGCGATGCCACGCCCGAACAGGCGCGTGGTTTCAACCAGCTCGGCAGCGATGATCCATTTGCCCGGCTTCTTCTTCAGATGTGCGCCGGGGTGGGCAAAGAACTTTATCGAGCGAGCGCCCAGGTATTCGCCTTGAGGGCCGTCAGCCTCAGGCTTGCATCCAATATTGCCGAGCAATCCGGCCAGCATTGACAGGTGCAACTGTTCATAGCTCGCAGGCAGTGTGTTGAGCCGCCATTTGTGCTCTGCCACCACGGTGTGCAACTGAGAATGGATGTCGCGCCACTCGCGCAGGCGGCGCATGTTGATGAAATTCTGGCGCAACAACTGCTCGTACTGGCGGTTCGAAAGTTTGTGCTGGCCGGTACCGCCCTTGGCATCATCGAGCCACTTCCACAACTTGAGGTAACCCGAAAATTCGCTCTTCTCGTCGTCAAACTTGGCGTGCGCCTGGTCGGCCTGGGTCTGCGCCTGCATCGGGCGATCACGCACATCCTGCACACTCAGCGCCGCGGCGATGACCAGCACTTCGTCGAGCGCTCCCCTGGAGCGCGCCTCCAGAATCATGCGGCCCACGCGCGGGTCCAACGGCAACCTGGACAATTCCTGGCCGACCGCGGTCAATTCGTTGGCGTCATCGACCGCACCCAGTTCTGCAAGCAACTGGTAGCCGTCGGCAATGGCCCGACCGGAAGGGCGCTCCAGGAACGGGAAGTCCTCGACCACGCCAAGATGCAGCGACTTCATGCGCAAGATCACACCCGCGAGAGAGCTGCGCAGGATCTCGGGCTCCGTGTACACCGGTCGACCGGCGAAGTCCTTTTGGTTGTAAAGCCGAATACAGACGCCATCGACCACCCGGCCGCAACGCCCGGCACGCTGATTGGCCGAAGATTGGCTGATCGGCTCGACCAGCAACTGCTCCACCTTGCTCCTGAAACTGTAGCGCTTCATGCGCGCCGTACCTGCGTCAATGACGTATTTGATGCCAGGTACGGTGAGCGACGTCTCGGCCACGTTGGTGGCCAGTACAATGCGCCGCCCGGCGTGATTGTCAAAAATCCGATCCTGTTCGGCCTGGCCCAGACGGGCAAAAAGCGGCAACACCTCGGCATGGCGAAACAGCGGCTGGTGGCTCAAATGCCCGCGCAGATGGTCAGCGGCTTCACGAATCTCGCGCTCGCCGGGCAGAAACACCAGAATGTCGCCACCGTCGTGCACGTCACGCCACAGTTCGTCGACGCCGTCGGCAATGGCCGCGTTCAGGTCATAGTCGCGCGACTCCTCGAACGGGCGATAGCGCTGCTCCACCGCAAACATCCGACCCGAGACCGTGATCACCGGCGCGGCGCCCGTGCGCTGTGCAAAGTGCTCGGCAAAGCGTTGGGCGTCGATCGTCGCCGAGGTCACGATCACCTTCAAGTCGGGGCGGCGCGGCAGGATCTGCTTGAGATAGCCCAGCAGGAAGTCGATGTTGAGGCTACGCTCGTGCGCCTCGTCAATGATCAGGGTATCGTAGGCCTGCAACAACGGATCGGTCTGCGTCTCAGCGAGCAAGATACCATCGGTCATCAGCTTGATCGAGGCGTTGCGGGTCAAACGGTCCTGAAAACGCACCTTGAAGCCAACCACCTCGCCTGGCGTCGTGTTCAATTCCTGCGCAATGCGCCTGGCAACGCTGCTCGCCGCAATGCGCCGCGGCTGGGTGTGACCGATCAGCTTGCCCTGGCCCATCGGATAGTGGAGCTTGCCGCGACCCATCGCCAGCGCGATCTTTGGCAACTGCGTGGTCTTGCCCGATCCGGTCTCGCCACACACGATGATGACTTGGTGCTGCTCGAGTGCCGTCGCAATTTCGTCGCGTCGGCCCGACACCGGCAGGGACTCTGGGAACTCGATTTGGAGGCTCGTGGCGTTCAAGGCGGAAACTTCGTGGAGAATGCGGGATTATCCCTGCACCGCTTCAGCCCCACTTCATCGCGCCCGCATGTCCTCCGTCTTCAATTTCACTTTTGTGCCCTGGTTTCGGTCGGTCGCGCCGTACATCCACAAGTTCCGCAACCAGACCTTTGTCGTTGGCATCGCGGGCGAGGCCGTCGCCGCCGGCAAACTGCAGTATCTGGCGCAGGATCTGGCAATGATCCAGAGCATGGGCGTCAAGGTGGTGCTGGTCCACGGCTTTCGTCCCCAGGTCAATGAACAACTTGCAGCCAAGGGGCACGCACCCCTGTATTCGCACGGCATGCGCATCACCGACAGCGTCGCACTCGATTGTGC
>CAWJOT010000032.1:0-56126 GCA_963844495.1 uncultured Pseudomonadota bacterium | reverse complement strand
GCAATATTGCAAAACAGCAACGCCTGCGGCAATCGCAGCGTCTTGGAGCTGCGCATCCTCAGTGGCGATGGGCAGGCCGTGGCGCAGGGCGAGTTCCAGGTAGGCGGCGTCGTAGCCGCTGAGCTTGCAGCGCATGGCGAGTTCAAACAACTGGCGTTGACCAGGGCCGGGGTTTGCGTCCACTTCGATCGGTAGGGTACCCAGGGTGACCAGTATTTCCCTGGCCACAGCCAGGCTGAGCTTGTCACGGGTACACGCGGTTTTGAGTACGTTGGCCAGTTCGTGCTGCCACAAGGTCGGTACCAGCGCTTTGTCCGTTTCGAGCCGGGTTGCCATGGTTTGGCAATAGCTTGTGACCTGGTCTGGCAGATACCAGCCAGTGACCACCGAGTTGTCAAGCACAAAGGGCATTAATCGCGGCCCTCCTGAAGCGCTTGCTGCACAGTGCAGCCCAGCTCGGCGCCGGCACCTAGCGCACGCAGGCGCTGCATGGCGACGCAGACGCGCTGACCCTGCTCTGGTGGTGGCTTGGTAGTCGCGTCAAGCGCCACCAGCCGGGCCACCGGCGAGCCATGGCGCGTGATGGTAATTTCTTCGCCGTGCTCTACGGCAGCCAGCAACTCCGAGAACCGGTTCTTGGCTTCAAATACTGCGATGGTTTTCATAACCCATGTCCTGTGGATTCTGGATAGCCATATTTTTGCATAGGTGAGGGAAAGAAGAAACGCCATCGCGAGGCCGCAGGTCGTGGCGATCCATGAACCCGGACATCCTGGATTGCCACGCTTCGCTCGCAATGACAGCGGTTATTGTCATGATTTGTGAAATCCAAACGGACAGCATTCAAAGGAGTTTTCATGTCAAACCAAAGCCTTGCTGGCACGCGCGTGCTCATCACGCAGGCCGATGCATTCATGGGGCCGGTTCTGTGCGAGGTGTTCGCCGAGCATGGGGCCAGCGTGACTGCGAGCACCGAGCCGGTCCTTGAAGTTGGCGCGGCCGCGGCCATCATCGCCGCCGCGGGTCGGGTCGATGCGCTGGTGGTCAACCTTGCGCTGGCGGCGCCGACCACCGCTGCCACCGACGTATCGGAAGAAGAATGGAACGCCACCTTTGCCGCCATGGTGCATCCGCTGTACCGGTTGTGTCGGGCCGTGCTGCCGCAAATGATCAGCCGCCGCTGCGGCAAGATCCTGGTGATGGGTAGCGCATCGGCCCTGCGTGGCATGAAGCGCGCCTGCACCTACAGCGCCGCGCGTGGCGCCCAGCTTGCCTACGTACAAGCCGTTGGTGTGGAAATGGCGACCCACAACGTTCAGGTCAATGCGATTGCGCAAAACTTTGTCGATAACCCGACCTACTTTCCGCCCGAAGTTCAGGCCAATCCGAGGTTCCAGGAACGACTCAAGCGCGAAGTTCCGCTCGGGCGACTCGTTGGTGCCCGGGAGGATGCGCAATTCGCCGCCTATCTTTGCAGCGAGCCCGCAAACTGCTTTGTCGGTCAGGTGTTCCCGGTGTGCGGCGGCTGGGCCGCGTGACCTGCCGGGGACGCAGACGAAGACGTTGATCTGCTACGCTTGCCAGCATATGTCCGATCCCGACCGAGCCCCCGTCATGCCGCCCGGCCTGACCGTGCTGATCCTGTCGCTGCTGCTGGGTCTGCAGCCGCTCACCACCGACCTGTACCTGCCCGCGCTGCCTGCGCTCACGCAGGGCTTTGGCGCGAGCATGCCGCAGGCACAGTTGACGCTGACCGCCCTGCTGCTGGCCTTTGGCGTTTCGCAACTGATCTGGGGCCCGCTGTCAGACCGCTTTGGACGCCGACCGATCCTGTTGCTTGGTCTGGGCGTTTACCTGTTGGCGGCGACGGCCAGCGCGCTGGCACCGGACATGCAAATGCTCATTGTCTGGCGCACGCTGCAGGGTGCGGCGATGGGCGCGGCGGTGATGTGCGCGCGCGCCATCGTGCGCGACCTCTACACACCGGCACAGGGCGCGCGAATGATGTCCAAGGCTCTGAGTGGCCTGGGCGTGCTCGCCTGTCTGGGGCCGCCCCTTGGTGGATTGCTCGCGCTGTGGTTTAGCTGGCGCGTGGCGCTGCTGACGCTGTCCTTGTTTGGCGCAGTCTCGCTGGGCCTGATCGCGCTGCGCTTTGCCGAGACCGTGCCGCAAAAGAATTTCAATGCGCTCAAACTCGCAACCCTGGTGCGCACCTGGCTGACGATCGGGCGGCACCCAACCTTTGTGGCGTTTTCGGCGCTGTCGACGGCGTCCTATGGCGGGCTGTTCACGTTTCTGGCGGCGTCCTCGTTCGTCTTCATCAAGGTGCTGGGCTGGAGCAGCGGCGGCTACGGGATGCTGATGTTCTCCAACGCGCTGGCGTACCTGACGGGCACGTTCCTGTGCCGCTACTGGCTGGCGCGCGTTGGCGTGCGACGCGCCCTCGCTCGCGCCGGTGCGCTGTCGATCACCGGTGGAACCTTGATGGGCGTACTCGCTCTGGCCGGTGTGCAAAGCAGTTGGGCGATCATGCTGCCGCAGTACCTGTTCATGCTCGGGCACGGCGTGCACCAGCCATGCAGCCAAAGCGGTGCCATCGGCCCGTTTCCGCAGTCCGCCGGAGCGGCCTCGGCGATGAACGGATTTTTGATGATGGTCGCCGCCTTCGTGGTTGGCAGTTGGCTCGGCGCTCACATGGATGGCACCATCTTCCCGATGGTTCTGGGGATATGGTTCTGGAGCGTTCTGGTCGCGCTGGTGGCCTGGACCCTGGTGCAAAAGCATGGAAAGACCGGCGCACCCTGAAGTGACAAGCGTGGGGGCCCGTTACGTGGCCCTAGCGGGTCCAACGGCGGCAGGCAAAACGCAGGCTGCGCTTGCCATTGCGGGCCAACACGCCTGCGAAATCATCAGCGTCGATTCGGCGCTGGTTTATCGTGGCATGGACATTGGCACCGCCAAGCCGACGGCCGACGAGTTGGCCGCCGTGCCGCATCATCTGATCAACATCCGCGACCCATCGCAACCGTACAGCGCGGCCGAATTTGCCAGCGATGCGCGCGCCCTGATTGCCGACATCACGGCGCGCGGCAAGCTGCCCTTGCTGGTGGGCGGCACCATGCTTTACTTCAAGGCGCTGTTTGACGGGCTCGACGCCATGCCCCGGGCCGATCCCGCAGTGCGCCTCCAGATCGAACGCGAGGCGCAGCAAATTGGTTGGCCCGCCATGCACGCGGCGCTTGCGCTGGCCGACCCGGTCACGGCGGCGCGCCTGCCGCCGGCCGATTCGCAGCGAATTGCCCGCGCGCTGGAGGTTTTTCGGCTGACCGGGCGGCCTTTGTCATCCTTTCATACTACAAAAACCATAGCTGCCCACGCAAGAAGCACGGGCGTTGCAGGCACTATTTGCATGAAATCCGGTGCTGCGCAAAGGCTGCTGATCGCGCTCGAACCGCTGGATCGAAGCTGGCTGCACCAGCGCATCGGCCAGCGTTTCGATGCCATGCTGTCCAACGGTTTCATCGAAGAGGTGCAGGCCCTGCGCGCCCGCGCCGACTTGCATGCAGACTTGCCGGCCATGCGCTGCGTCGGCTACCGGCAAGCATGGAGTTACCTCGACGCGGTGCAGACCGAAGGAGCCAACGGCACGCCGCCCATGTCGGAACTGCGCGAGAAGGCGGTCGCGGCCACACGCCAGCTTGCCAAGCGCCAACTTACCTGGCTGCGCGCGATGCCCGAGCGGCGCGTGGTCGCCTGCGACGGCGCCGACGCAACGCAGCAGGTGCTGGGCCTGGTCAGCGAATTTGTCAATGGGCAGTATTCATGCGTCTGATCATCACCGGCTTGTGCAAGCGCTATGGCGAGGTCGCCGTCTTTAGCGACGTGTCGCTGACCGTGGCAGCAGGCGAGTTCGTGGCCATCGTCGGCGAGTCCGGCGTGGGCAAATCAACCCTGCTCAACTGCGTGACCGGACTTGATCGCTGGGACAGCGGCTCGATCTGGCTCGACGGACTTGACGTGGGTGCCATGACCGACGACGAGCTGGCACGCCTTCGACGCGAGAAGACCGGCTTTGTGTTTCAGGCGTTTCACGTGCTGCCGCATCTCGACGTTGCGCAAAATGTGGCGCTGCCCCTGCTGTTGCTCGGTCAGCACGACGAACGGCGGGTGCAGGCGATGCTCGATGCGGTCGGGCTTGGCGATCTGGGACAGCGCCTGCCGCAGCAACTCTCGGGCGGCCAGTTGCAGCGCGTGGCCATCGCACGCGCGCTGGTGCACGGCCCCAGCCTGTTGCTCGCCGACGAGCCCACCGGCAATCTGGACCCGACCACGGCCGCCCTCGTGATGGACGCGCTGATCGAGCAGACGCGCGCGCACGGCGCCTCGCTGGTGCTGGTAACCCACTCGGTGGCGGCGAGTGCGCGCGCCGACCGCGTGCTGCAACTCACCGCGGGCGGGCTGGCCTAGGGCGCGTATTCGTCCAGACCCACAACGCCGATCTTGCGCAAGCCCAGCCGCTGCGCGGCGCTGAGCACCATGGCCACCGTGTCGTACTTGGCGCGGCGCTGCGCGTGCACATGGATCTCGGGCTGCGCGTCCTGCGCCGCGGCGAGCCCCAGGCGCTCGCGAAGCTGCGCATCCCCGGCCAGCACGCTGCCATCCCACAGCAACTGGTTCTGCGCCGTGACCTCGATTCGAACCACCAGCGGCACCGGCGAGTTCGGCGGCGGCAAGCCCGCAGGCAATTCCATATTGACCGAATGCAACTGGATCGGGATCGTGATGATCAGCATCACCAGCAGCACCAGCAACACGTCGATCAGCGGCGTGATATTCATCGCCGAGCTGGGTTCGGACTCGCTTGGGTCGGGTGCCTCGTCGAAGTCAATGGCCATGGTTTGCTAGCGGTTTGCCGCGGGTTCGGTGACAAAGCCGATACGGGCAATGCCCGCGCGCTGACACGCATAGAGCACGCGCGCGACGGCCTCAAAGTCGGCGCGCGCATCACCGCGGATATGCACCTCGGGCTGCGGCGTTTGCATGGCAATTCGGTACAGCTTGTCCTGCAGGCTCTTCCCGTCAGGCAAACGTGCGTCAAACCAGTAGCTCGCGCCGCTGGCGTCGACCGAGATAACGACCGTCTGCGGCACACTCTGGCGCAGTTCGTTGGCCTGTTGCGGCAGGCGCACGGCCACCGTCGTGTTGATGACCGGAATCGTGATCAGGAAGATGATCAGCAGCACCAGCATCACATCGACCAGCGGCGTCGTGTTGATCTCCGACAGCGCCGAACCGTCTTCGTCGTCTTCGTCGCCAAACACAATGGCCATGACTCACTCTGCTTGGCTTGGCGTGGCGGCGCGCTGTTGCTCTTGCGTCTGCTCGAGCAATTGCGTATGCAGTTCCGAGGCAAAGCCTTTGACCGCGTGCGCCAGCACCCGATTGCGTCGGCCCAGTGCGTTGTAGCCCAGCACGGCGGGCACGGCCACGGCCAGGCCCAGCGCCGTCATGATCAGGGCTTCGCCAACCGGCCCGGCCACCTTGTCGATCGACGCCTGGCCCGAGATGCCGATCGTCACCAACGCGTTATAGATGCCCCAGACGGTACCAAACAGGCCGACAAACGGTGCCGTCGCACCGACCGTGGCCAGCACCGACAGACCCTCCTGGGCGCGCATCTGCAGCGTGGCCACCGAGCGCACAACGTCCTGACTGAGCCATTGGCCAAGATCGACCTGGCCCGAGAGTTTGGCGTGCCGCCGTGCCGCCTCCAGCGCCGACAGCGCCATCATGCGAAACGGGTTCGATGCCGACAGTGTCTCGCTGCGCACGCGCAACGGTTGTTCACCGGCGAAGACCGTGTTCGCGATCTTCATCTGCTGTTGCAGCCGACGCTGCGCGAGCCACTTGGCAACGATGAAATACCAGCTCAGCAGCGACATGAGCGCCAGGATCAGCAGCGTCGACTGCGCTACCAGGTCCCCCTGCGCCCAGACCGAGCGCAGACCGTACGGGTTGGCTGCGGTCGCCCCGACCGGCGCGGTGATGGAACCGGGGGCGCCATCGGGCACCGCTGTCAGCGCAGTGGCGAAGCGCTCGTTGACTGTTGCGGCACTGGCCGGCGTGACCTGCATTGTCGGCGTGGACTGCGCCAGCGCCGAAGTGGCGCTGCCAAGCGCGAGTGCGCTACCAATCAGCCAGCCTTGGAGCAAGCGCGTGCTGAGAACTTTTCTTGACATGATGCGTTCCTGGTTTTTGGGGAAATCGTAGCCTGATTGGATAGAGTGCTGCTGGCGCACCGATTGATGTTGGCACAATTCATGATGCCCACTTTCGTCATCGCGAGGCTGCCCCTCCTCGTCATCGCGAGGCCGCAGGCCGTGGCGATCCATGCCGTTCGTGGATTGCCGCGCTACGCTCTCAATGACAGCCGGTCTGATCATGATTTGTGGAAGTCTCAATGGCTTACTTGCACTTGCCAGTCGCGGCGGAAAACGCAATGGTGACCACGCCAAACAAACTTCCGGCGGGTTTGGGGCCGATGCAATCAGGGCGCTCGGCGCCCGAGACCGCATCGGCGAGCCGGTCGCGCCGACGCCCGCCGTTGATCTGCTCGTCGGCCAGCTCGGCTAGGCTGCGCTGCCGCCCGGGGTTGAACATGGTGCTGTAGCCACCCAAGGGTGCGCTGCGCGCACCCTGCGCTGGAAGGCTTGTGCCGACTGTGCCCAGGCTCGGGGCGCCCGCGGCGGGCGACCCCGCGGCTTGCTCGACCGGTGTGATCGCGGCGCTGCGATTGGGCGCGGCGCTGGGCGCCGGTGCTGCCGAGGTGGCGGCAGGCGCGGCGTTCTGCGCGCCAGAGGACATCTTGCCCGCCAGGGGTATCGCCGCCGGTACCAGCACCGGCACTGCACCGGGCAGTGACAGTGGCGCGACCGGCGCATCGTTTGGCGCTGCGGTCGCGCTGCGTGTCAGGGTCGGGCCCGGTTCGGGCCCGGCCACCGCTGCTGGCGCAGGCACTGCTGCGGGCGTTGGCGCGGGGACTGCTGCGGGCGTTGCTGCTGGCGGCTCAGGCAAGGTCGGCGCTGGCACCTCGGGCACCGGCACGACCATGTCCACAACCAAGGCCGGGACAGGCAATGGCGGCGTCGAACGGGTCCTTCGCTGCGGCGCCACCGGCGCGGGCTGTTCCGTGACCGTCTCAATCGCCTTGGGTACGGGTACCGGTGCGGGTACGGGCACCGGCGCCGGCGCGGGCTCAGCCACGGCAACCGGCACCGGCGGCGGCTTGGGCTGGCGCACCGGCGCGGGCTTTTGCGGCGGCACCGCAGGCGCTGGCGGCTTGTCAAGCGGCAACGTGATCGGGGCGAGGTAGTGCACCACCGAGCGCACGCTCGTGACCACCGGCACCGATTGCAACACCAGCCACAACAGCGCCACATGCATCAGGGCCGTCGCAGCCAGCGCAGGCATGGATACCGGCGTCGACGTCTGCGCGCCAGTCGCCAGCGGATAACCCCAGCTCACTCGCACCACCTGAGGATTGGACAAACCATCATGGCGACTATCTTACTGTGGGCCACACGCGGACCAACGTTGCGCCCTGGCGTCCACAGCGGCACCGGCTTCACTTCTATACTGGCCTGGTGCTTGCACTGCTCCAAACCTATTCCTGGCAGGAACTGCGCCATCACCCGTGGCGCCACGGCGCAGCGGTGCTGGCGGTCACCCTTGGCGTGGCGCTGGCGTTTTCGGTGCACCTGATCAACGCCTCGGCACTGGACGAATTCGGCAATGCGGTGCGCACGGTCGGCGGCCAACCCGATCTCGAACTGCGCGCGGTGCAGGGCAGCTTCGATGAGGCGATCTTTGCGCGCCTGGCCGCCAAACCCCAGGTGGCCCTGGCATCACCCGTGCTGGAAGTCAGCAGCTACGCGCGAAGTGCCCAGGCGGCTCGCCTGTTGCTGCGCGTGATCGGCGTCGATGCGCTGTCGGTTGCCATGATGGCTCCGGCCCTGATGCCGCAGCTCGCAGCGGGCACCGACCGGCTCTCGCTGTTTGCCCCGAACACCGCATTTCTGAACGCTGCGGCGCGCCAGCAACTCGGTGGCGAAGGCGTGCAGGTGCAGCGCGCCATGGAGCTCAAGGATGTGGCCGTGGCGGGCAGCGTGGGCGCCACCGGCGCCGCGCTGGCGGTGATGGACATCGGCGCGGCACAGGAGTTCTTCGGCCGACAGGGGCAACTCAGCCGCATCGACCTGCGCCTGCGCAGCGGCGTGGACCGTCACGCTTTCGTGCGCGCATTGCAAAGCGCGCCAGACTGGCCCACCAACCTCACGCTGACCGAGCCCGGCGATGCCCTGGAGCAGGTTGCCAACATGTCGCGCGCCTACCGCGTCAACCTCAGCGTGCTGGCATTGGTGGCACTGTTCACCGGGTCCTTTCTGGTGTATTCGGTGCTGTCGCTGAGCATTGCCAAGCGCGCTCAGCAGTTTGCGCTGTTGGGTGTGCTCGGTCTGGGTGCGCGGGATCGGTTGCGTCTGGTTCTATGCGAGTCGCTGGCGTTGGGCGTGGTCGGCAGCGCCGCCGGAATTGCGCTGGGAACGGCGCTGGCGTCGTTGGCACTGAAGATGCTCGGCGGCGATCTGGGCGGCGGCTACTTCCCGGCCGACGCCGCGTCGTTGCACTGGAGCGCCTGGGCCGCCTTGCTGTACGGATTGCTCGGCATCGTCGCGGCGATGGCGGGCGGCTGGTGGCCCGCGCGGCAGGCGCAGCAGTTGCCATTGGCCCAGACACTCAAGGGCCTGGGCCGGGCTCAACAGGGATCGCAGCGACACTTTGTCAGTATCATTTTGATAGCTGCCAGCGCTTTTTTGGCAACGGTTCCAGCCGTTTTTGACATACCGTTTGGGGCGTACCTGGCGATCGGTTTGCTGCTGCTTGGCGGCATCACCGCACTGCCCTGGCTGGTGGCCGTGCTGCTCGATGCGCTCGCCCCGCACCTGGCGCGCCAGGCGCTGCCACTGCTCGCCGTCGAACGCGCCCGCCGGGTGCGCGAAAGCGCGGCCGTTGCCGTCAGCGGTGTGGTCGCAGCACTCAGCTTGGCGGTTGCGCTCACGGTGATGGTGGCGAGCTTTCGCAACTCCATGATGCTGTGGCTCGATCAGGTGCTGCCCGCCGATCTGTACGTCCGTGCCGCGCGCAGTCTCGCCGCCGGTGACACCGTGTACTTCGGTCCCGACTTTGTGCACGCCGCCGCCGCGTTGACGGGTGTGCAGCGGCTGCAAACGCAGCGACAGGTTTTGCTCCAGCTCGATGCGCGCCAACCGCGCGTGGCCCTGATCGTGCGCCAGATCAACGCACCCGCGCGCGATCTTCCGCTGACTGGCGTGGCACTGGCGGTGCCGCCGGGGCAGATCGGGATTTACGTCAGCGAGGCCATGCTCGACTTGCATGGCGCCAAACCGGGCACTGCTTTTGCCCCGATTTCGAAGTATTTTTGGCCCACGAGCCAGTCCACACAAGCGCAAGCAGCTACGTTTTTCGTAGCAGGTGTGTGGCGCGACTATGCCCATCAGGCCGGTGCCATCGCCATCGACCAGCGCGATTTTGAGCGCCTCACCGGGGACCGACGCGCTAACGATCTGGCGCTTTGGTTGCGCCCTGGTGCCGACACCGCAGCCGTCGAAGTCGCGCTGCGCGCGCTGGCCGAGCGATTCGACCACGGCAGTGGGGCGCTGCTTGAATTTGGCAGCGCCAGTCAGATTCGTGCCACTTCGCTGCGCATCTTCGACCGCAGCTTTGCCGTCACTTACTGGTTGCAGGCGGTGGCCATCGGCATCGGCCTGTTTGGCGTGGCCGCGAGCTTCAGTGCCCAGGTGCTGGCACGGCGCAAAGAGTTCGGGCTGCTCGCACATTTGGGGCTGCGCCGTCGCCAGATTTTGCTGGTCGTCGCGTTCGAGGGCGCGGCCTGGACGACGCTGGGCGCGATCGCCGGTCTGGGTCTGGGGCTGGCGGTGTCGCTGGTGCTGGTCTATGTCGTGAACCCGCAGAGCTTTCACTGGAGCATGGATCTGGCCCTGCCCTGGCCCCGGCTGCTGGCCTTGTGCCTGGCAGTGGTGGCGGCGGGCACCGTGACCGCCTGGTTGGCGGGCCGGGCGGCGGCGGGGCGTGATGCGGTGCTTGCCGTGAAGGAGGATTGGTAGGCGCACGCAGGCTGGCCGAACCGGCCTAGCTCGATGCAGCGCCGTCCATGTCGCCTCGGTATTCGATCTTCCCGCGCACGCGCGCACGCGGATGCAAATCGATCAGTTCGTCGTAGCTCGCGTCGCCAATAACAGTGGCCGACCCGGTGATTTCGAGAGCCTTGCGCGCGACCAAGGTACCGATCACTTTTCCCTCGATGAACACGAAATCGGCCTCGATGCGAGTGTTTTCAATCACGCCGGTCGGACCGACGTGCACCATGCCACCAGTGTCGAAACTGACGTTGCCCTTGAGGTGCCCGTCAATCTTGATGCCCAAATCACGGTTGCTGCTGAACGAACCGTCAAAATCAGCCCCTTCGGCAATCAGGCTTGTGATTTCGCTCAGGCGTTCGCTGGGGATCAGGCGGGAAGTTGCAGGCTTGTTGTTCATGGTTTCAAGGGTGTTGGCAGCCCGTTCGGGCGAAAAGTTTCAGGGGTTGCTGAAGGTGCTGTCAGCGTCAGCGGGGCTGTTGACTGCGGCGCCGGGCTGTCGGGCGCGGGGGCGCTGGTGGCGCCTGATGGAAACTGGAGTTCGGTGTCGATCCGAAGGTCGCCGCCGGGCTCGACGATTGCCGGGACCGGTCGTTGCGCTGGGTGCGCGACTGGTTGGGCCGACTCTGTCGCCGGCGGGAACAACCACAGCCACGCCAACGCCGCCGTTGTCGCCAACAGCAGCGCGGGCACCAGGCCCCGCAGCACAAACCAGAGCGTCCAGCGCCACGCCAGGCGTCGCCGGGCCACCGAGCGGCCACGGCTCCAACTGGCCTGCAGCGCGGCGCGGCGGGTAGCGTTGCCATCGGGTACCGGCGCGGGCACGTCCGGGATGGCAGGGGTTACCGATCGGCGGCGCCATAACATGTGAATGGTCAGTCAACAGGCTTGTTGAGGGCCACGCGTTCGAGCGTGGCGTTGAGATCTGCGCCGTTGACCTGGATTCGGCCATAGCGCACCAAACCCTTCACGCTGGCCGAGTCATGCAGGGTGACCTCACCCTGACCGGCGTCGAGGACGCCTTCGGTACGGCCCATCACCGAAATCTTGTGCGCTGTGATGTCACCCGTGACACGACCGGTTTCGGTCACCACGACGTAGGCCGAGGCCTCCGGCGGTTGCGTCAGATTGCCAATGAACTCGCCGCCAACGCTGCACGAACCGCCAAAGCGGGCGTTGCCCTCAAACCGCAGGCCGTCGGCGAGCTTGCTCATGCCGGGGGCGCTATCGTTTGGGTCCGGGTCGGCCAGCGTCGGATGTTGCGCCTGCAATACCGGCATGCGATGGGGCGACGCAACCGGCAGTGCGTTGCCCACATCAACCGTGATCGAGCCCGCGGCGTCAACCAACGATTGCTCCACCAGGTTCGACGAGTCATCCATATCGTTTTCTATCATTGCTTGGGATCCTCGGCTCTCGTTACGGTGATACGGCTTCATTGGGCTCGGGCGCGATTTGCATGGGGCTCGTGCAGCACTGGCAGATCTGCCAGATTGATGGTTCGAAAAGGTCCCTGCAAGTCCGCACCGTCATAGAGTTTGAGTCGTTTCGCATACAGCGTGGCCGTGGCCACACCGGTATTGGCAATGTACGCCAACCCCACACATTTCACAATCGTGTCGAGTTCATTCGCTCCTGCAGCGCCGAGTCGCCCAAACAGATAGAGGTCGCCCATGACCTGCACCCGCCCGCGCACGATGCCGCCGCTCCAGACAATCAACCTGCCGTTGACCCGGATGTCACCCGAAATTTCGCCTTGCACCAGCAGACCGCCGTCAAACTCAAGCACGCCAGAGACGTGGCTGCCCGCAGCCACGCGATTCACCACGTTCATGGCGATCGGGTCAAGTGTGATCGTGTCTTGCGGCGCGCTCATGTTCCCTGCTGCATTGCTGCGACGATAACGGCACCAAGAAAGCTGATCAGACCGAACACCGCAAGCCACAATGCGTGGCGCTCAAGCCGACGCCGCAGTGCCCCGGGGACTCTGCGTGGCCAGCCAGGCGCATCAATCGCATGGCTCAGGACCAGCCAATCGTGCCAGGCAGCGGCGAGGCGACTCTGACCAGTTTCGAGATCAACCGTCAGGCCCTGAACGATCGCGCGCTCAGTAGTAAGGGGTCGTCCCAACGATATGGAAAACGGGGCCCCCACAATGGTCTGCGTGAAGAAAGCATCGGTCTCGTTCATGCCGCCTCAGTGTAGCCCAGAGCCGAAGCGTTGGACTTCATTTTCATCCGTGCCGACGAAAATGAACAACTGCCAGCGCAAGCGATGCCAACTGAAGCAGCGAGCAAAAATAGTACGGCGCACCGATGCGCCAGTCGCCCGCGCTGTAGTGCGAGACCCATGCCAGCAACGGCGCTGCCAGCATGGGTGCGAGTACCGCCATCAGACTGTTGAGCGAACTCACCGCGCCCAGCGTCTGGCCCTGGCTGCGGCTGTCCGCCGCCGATGAAATCAGGCTCTGCACGGACGCGGCAACCGTCACACCAAAGATGTTGACGCCGATGACCACGTACATCATCCAGCCTTCGGTTGCGGCACCCCACAGGGCATAGGCAAGCGCCGAGGAAATCAGGCCGATGACGGTGAGGCGTTGCGGCGAAAAGCGCTTGAGCAAACGCCCGAGCAGGAAGCCCTGCACTGCAACCGACACCAGGCCCACCATCGCCAGCGACCAGCCGTTTTCCAGCGGGCCCCAGCCAAACTTGAACGTGGTGTAGAGCACCCAACTGGTGTACAGCACAAACTGCGCGAGACCACTGAAAGCGACCACGCCCACCAGCGGACCTACGCCTTTGAGTTGTGCCAGCTTGCGCAGGGAAGTCACCGGGTTGGCAGAGCGCCAGCTCAGGGATCGGCGTTGCGCGACGGGCAACGATTCGGGCAGCACAAAATAGCCGTACAGCAAGTTGATCATGGCCAGGACACCCGCGGCGAAGAACGGTAGCTGCAAGTTGACGGCGCCGAGCAGCCCACCCATGACCGGACCGACGATGAAGCCAAGTCCCATCATGGCACCGAGCAAACCAAAACGTTTTGCGCGATGCTCGGCAGGTGTGATATCGGCCACGTAGGCGTTGGCAATCGCGGCGTTGGCCTGCATCGCGCCAGCGACGACGCGCACGGCGATCAAAACCCACAAGGCGCTGGCAAACGCGGTCCCGAAGAAACTCACGCCCAAACCCAAAAAGCCCAGCAGCAACACCGGCCTGCGCCCGTAGCGGTCAGACAACGCACCCAGAACCGGTGACATCAGGAAGTTCGAGATGCCAAAGGAGAACGCCAGCACGCCGTACCAATAAGCCTGATCCGATTTCGAACTTGAAAAGTTGCCAACCAGAGCCGGCAGTACGGGAATGATCAGACCTATGGCCACCATGTCAATCAGCACGGTCAACATGATGAAAGGCATCGCGGCGTCGCGCGAGCGCAGGGTTCTAAGCACGGTCAGCGGCCTGCATCGAGGCATCGTCAGTGGTTCGAAACGCCGACTCGGCCAAATGCTGCAGGTGCGCCTGCACGTCAGGGGGCCATGCGCGGACCCGTGCATCGAACCTGCTACGGTCTGCAGCAAACAGCGCGCGCGCCGCCTCTTCAAAACCTTCCAGATTGCCGGCCATGGCCGACATGAACCGGTAGGCCGCCGCCTGAGCCTGGCGAACACTGTCGCTGGCTGCGCTTGAGCGCTTGGCGTGCTCCACGAGCTTGCGCAATGCCACCGATGCACCGCCGCTCTGCGCGCTTAGCCATTCCCAGTGGCGCGGCAGCAAGGTAACCTCGCGCGCCACCACACCCAGGCGCGGCCGCCCAGGCCCGGCGCGCGCGACCGGTTGGGGCGCAGGATCAGACGGAGGTGCCGCCGGTTTGACTGAAGCACTGAGTCTGCGCAGCATTTGTGCCGGTGTGCCACGGCAATCGAAATCGATCAGTTCACTGGTTGCGCCGTGGAACACCAGTATTCGAGCCAACGGATGTGCGTCCGATGTTTCCTTGACCTTGAGCGCAACCGCCGCGAGCGGACCCTGCGCAATTCTTTGGTTGCCCTCGAAGGCGACGTACTCGTCGGTTGCATGGTCCACTTGCTCGCCCCTTCGGCAGGTTGATATTGGTGTATTTTATCCGGATAAAATATACAATTGAATATTATCCTGAATTAATAACAGATATTGTTGAGGTGCCGAGCCGAAGTCCGCAAAAACCGTCGGATACTCCGGGCAGGAGCGCTACCAACCTGGCCACTGTGCAGTGAAAAGAAAAAATAGCCATGACGCGCCGCTGATGCGCGCGCACTGTGGGCGTGCAACACTTCAAATCCTTTGAAAGGACAACCGCCATGTCACTTCTCCTGAACCAAGTTCACGCCCGCCTCGGTGGTCTCGCCGGATCGGCCGTGGGCTGCCTGGTCGCGCTGCTGGGTCTGGCCGCGCCGCAAGCGCAAGCCTTGCCGGCATTTGCGCGTCAGGCGGGTCAAAACTGTGTGGCCTGCCACGCGGGTGGACAGTTTCCAGAACTGACGCCCTACGGTCGGATGTTCAAAATGACCGGTTACACGATCGGTGCACGCTCCATGCCCTTGTCGGTGATGGGGGTGCTCAACGTCGCCCGAGTCGCCGATACGTCCAAGAGCGACGACCCGGGTGCCGATTTCCAGAAGAACGGCACGCCGGTGTTTTCCTCGGGCAGTTTGTTCATTGCCGGGAAACTGACCGACAACCTCGGTCTGTTCTGGCAAATCACCTACGACAACTACGCCAGCCAGGATGCTGACGGCAATTATCATGGGCATACGTCGATGGACAACTTTGACCTGCGCTGGGCGGACCGCTATGTCGATTCCCATCACGATCTGGTGGTCGGCGTGTCGGCCAACAACAACCCCTCCGTCTCAGACCCGTGGAACACAGCACCTGCGTGGATGCAGTACGTCCCGGCGGCGAGCCTGACCAGCCATCAGTTTTCCGACGCCAATACACCGTATCCGGGCCTCGGTGCGGGCGGCAACATCGCCGGCATTACGGCCTATCTGTACTGGAACCGCCTGCTGTACGCCGAACTTGGCACCTACCGCACGGCCGATCAGGCGCTGTCCTTCATGAGTGCCGGGATTGATACCTGGCAGCACAACTGAAGAATTTCCGCAGTCATCAGCGCTCGGATCCGCCTGGCTTTGAATACATGTGGGGCATCAGCCAGCATCTGACGGACGATCAGGCCAGCGGTCTGGCCGAATACTTTGCCAAGCACAAGCCGCTGCCCAATGCGACCACTCCTGCAGGGTTGATGGCGGCGGGCAAAAGCATCTATGAAAACGGCGTGCCAGAGAAAAACGTGGCGCCCTGCATAGCCTGCCACGGCGCCAAGGCGCAAGGTCTGGCGGGTTTTCCCAGGCTGGCCAACCAGCACCAGGACTATCTGGTCAAGCAACTGCATGTCTTTCAGGACACCCAGGGACGCGCCGGCACGCCCATGACTGAAATCACGCACCTGCTCACGCCTGAGGAAATGCTGTCGGTCGCCGCCTATCTACAAGCCTTCCCAGGCGACTGAGATCAGTACCGATGAGTTGTGCCGCCCAACCACTCGGTGGCAGGCGATGGTGGAATCAGGTTTGCGCCGCGCTTTGCAAGCTGATCAAGCGGCAAATCTGGCGTAGTACTGCGTCACCGAGGGGGTTGCTGCGATACGCTGCATATGATCGTTGAGCAGCGGCGCGACGCGCTGCACGAGATCGGCGGGCACATGGTCGAGGCGGCCGGAATTCAGACCGCGCACATCGACAAACACCTTCAGGTCAGCCACGGTGAGCCTCTTGTCGGCAAAATACTCGCCGCCGCGGACCAGCAACTGGCTCTGCAGCCAGCGTAGGTAAACCGGCATCGAGCCATTAACGAGCGCCAGGCGCGCCTCCTTCTGCGCCTCGCCGCTCATCCGAAATGTCGGACCCAATTTGACGCCCGCCTCCTCCACGACGTACATCACTTCATCGCACAGCAAGGCCTGCAACGGATCAGTGGGGTACAGACCCGCGAGCTTGCCCGCATAACGCAGAATCGAATCGCTCTGCGTGACCTGCACACCATCAACATGCATCGTCGGTACCTGGCCAAACGGTGTGGACTTGCGCAGTTCAGCAAACTCCACGGCGGCGAAGCGATGGTCTTCAAACGCGACGCCGCCGATGTGCAGCGCCAGACGAATCGGTTCAGCGCGCCCGCCGTGGAAGTCAAAATAGTTCAATTTGAGTTGCGGCATGGTAGTTTCCTGAAGTGAATGGTTTCAATCGAACAAACGCAGCGCGAGCCCCACGAGCGCAATCCAAGTCCGACGCAACAATGGATTTTTCAAGCACCCCGTGATCTGGCGATCAGCAAACCTCGATTCTTTCATGCAAGACTTGCTGCCTGGAAAATTCTACCGTTGAGACCTTCGGTTGGTCAGGGGGATTGCCGAACGCCGTAAGTGCAAGTAAACATTGGGGATTCCCCAAAAGGAAGGCCCAACTGATAACAGTTGGGCCTAGGGGTTATGGTGGAGCTGGCGGGATTTGAACCCGCGTCCGCAAGCCATCTTCGAGCAGATCTACATGTTTAGTGGTCTGATTTGAGTCTCGCCCTGATGAACGCGCAGCCACACGCTTTCACCGTCGCCAGCACCCTATTGTCTCGCCCCAAACCAAGGTACCCGGTCCAGAGCCAGCCGATGTGTATGACCTTACAGCCTGGACGATTCGACCTTGCGGTCAAATCACCCTTGCCCAGCCCACCGGCGTGCTGTTGTAAGGCTCACTGGTGTTTAAGCAGCGAGTGCGAAACGTTCGTCGTTTGCAGTTAGTTTTTTTGAATCTGTTTTACGAGCGCATTCAGCTCGACATGCACCACAGCGATTCCGTACCCACGTCGAAACCAGTGCAGCCCCAAGCCTGTTATTTTAGGCCTTCGCGAACAATTGCAATAGTCCCTGCGGAGAATGGATGCTCCGGTGCGCGCCCCAGCGCTGCGGGTCCGCGTTCGCGCCGAGGTAACCGTAAGTCGCAGCCACGGTGTGCATTCCTGCGGCCAGCCCGGCAACAATGTCACGCTCATCGTCCCCAACATAGACGCATCCGGCGGGGTCGACTGTCAGACGTCTGGCCGCCTCCAGCAAGGGCTCGGGATGCGGTTTGGCATACGGCGTGGTATCACCGCTGACGATGGCCCGAGCCGATGCGAACAAGGGCATGCTTTGCGTCAACGGCAGCGTGAAGCGCGCTGCCTTATTCGTTACGACACCCCAGGTGATGCCCAGTTGCCGCAGTTCGTCAATCATCGCCGGCACACCCGCAAAGACGACCGTGTCGCGGGTCATGCGCTGTTCGTAGTTGACAAAGAATTCTTCGCGCAACGCCAGGAACTCAGGGTCCTCAGGCGTCAAACCTAAAGCCAGGGCGATCATGCCGCGGGCACCCGCACCTGCCATCGGGCGATACACATCGATCGGCAGACACGGTAGTCCGCGATCGGCACGCATCTGGTTGGCCGCGCCGCCGAGATCGGGCGCGCTGTCAATCAAGGTGCCGTCCAGGTCGAACAGCACCGCCTGCACCTGCGAAAACATTAGCAAACTCACAACTTGGCGGAATCCGACTTGCGCGCCGCAAACAGGTAGTTCACGCTGGTGTCGTCGTGCAGCCAAAAGCGCTGTGTGATCGGGTTATGTCCCATACCGCGTGTGTGCATCAGATCGAGCTCAGCCGCCCGGCAGTACGCGGCGAGTTCCGCAGGCCGGACCAATTTGGCATATTCGTGTGTGCCACGTGGCAGCAAATTGAGCAGGTACTCGGCGCCGACGATGGCAAGCATGAAGGCCTTGGCGTTGCGATTGATGGTGGAGAAAAACACCCAGCCTCCGGGCTTGACCAGGGTTGCACAAGCTTGCACCACGGAGGCCGGATCGGGCACGTGCTCGAGCATTTCCATGCACGTGACAACATCGAAACCAGCTGGTCGCTCGGTGGCCAGGGCTTCGGCACTGATCTCCAGGTATTCAACGGCGGGCGTCTGGGCCTCCAGCGCATGAAGCTGCGCCACGCGCAACGCCTTGGTGGCCAGATCAATCCCGGTGACTCGCGCACCGATGCGCGCCATCGAGTCGCTCAGAATGCCCCCGCCACACCCGACGTCGAGTACCTGCAATCCCGGCAACGGAAACAGGCCGTTGATCCAGTCCAGCCGCAAAGGGTTCATCTGATGCAGGGGCCGGAATTCGCCGTCCTGGTCCCACCAGCGATGCGCCAGATCCGAGAACTTGGACAACTCAGCGGGGTCAGCGTTCAATGTTGAAGTCATGGTGTGATTATCGACAAATCGAGGTTCGGACCTTGGGAACGGTAGAAGATTGCAGAAACAAAAAACCCCGCCAGGCGGGGTTTTTCGATGCGGCCCTGAGGACCGCAATTTGATAGCGAAGCCGACGGTTATTTCGCGCGGGTACCAACCACTTCGATTTCCACGCGGCGATTCTTGGCGCGACCTTCTTTGGTCTTGTTGTCTGCCACCGGTTGCTTCTCGCCCTTGCCTTCGGTGTAAACGCGGTTCTTCTCAATGCCCTTGGACACCAGATACGCTTTCACTGCTTCGGCGCGCCTGACCGAGAGCTTCTGGTTGTAGGCGTCGCTACCAACAGAGTCGGTATGACCGACTGCGATGATGACTTCCAGGCTGACAGCCTTGACCTTGCCGACCAGGTCGTCAAGTTTGGCTTTGCCTTCAGGCTTGAGAACGGCTTTGTCAAAGTCGAAGAATGCATCGGCTGCATAGGTCACTTTGGTTGCTGCCGGTGGCTTCGGTGCCGGTGCCGGTGCCGGTGCAGCGGCGGCCGGAGCAGGCGCAGCGGCGGCCGGAGCAGGCGCAGCAGCAGGTGCAGGTGCAGGTGCCGGGGCTACGATCGCACCGTCACAGCCAGGGGCGGCGGTAGCGGGCGTCCAAGTGGCATCACGCCAGCACAGACCGGTCGCACTTTTCCAGACATCGCCGGTAGCGGCGCGCCAGTTGTCGATGGTTTGCGCGCCAGCTGCGGTTGCAAGTGCTGCGGCAGCAATCATCATTGCCACTTTATTGAGGTTCTTCATGGTTCTCCTTTGGGGAAAAAGCCGCAGCAGCGCTGCGAAAATTTATGGGACGCTCGGGGTGCCAATCACCCAAAGCGTTCGCGCTATTGTGCCACATCCAGAAATTTTTCGACAGCCAGAAACATTGCAACGAACATTCCAAGTTGGAAAGTCGGGATTAATTTCGCTTCACCGTTGCACTGACACCACAGGGTAGCCCTTAGAATTGCCCCCTGCTCTTGACACCCGCCAGACACAGGCCTCCATGACCCAGTTCGCCAAAGAAACCCTGCCCATCAGCCTAGAAGAGGAGATGCGGCGCAGTTACCTTGATTACGCCATGAGTGTGATCGTGGGACGCGCCCTGCCCGATGCGCGCGACGGGCTCAAGCCGGTGCACCGGCGTGTGCTGTTTGCGATGCACGAGCTCAACAACGACTGGAACCGCCCGTACAAGAAATCAGCGCGCATTGTCGGCGACGTCATTGGTAAATACCACCCGCACGGCGATCAATCGGTTTACGACACGATCGTGCGCATGGCGCAGGATTTCTCCATGCGCCACATGCTGGTCGATGGCCAGGGCAACTTTGGCTCGGTGGACGGCGACAACGCTGCGGCCATGCGTTACACCGAAATCAGGCTGGCCAAGATCGCGCATGAACTGCTGGCCGATCTGGACAAGGAAACCGTTGACTTCGGCCCCAACTACGACGGTTCCGAGAAAGAACCGCTGGTCATGCCGACACGGCTGCCCAATTTGCTGGTCAACGGTTCGGGCGGGATTGCCGTGGGCATGGCGACCAACATTCCACCGCACAACCTTAATGAGGTGGTTGATGCCAGCCTGCACCTGCTGCGCAATCCCGAGGCCTCGATCGACGAACTGATGGAAATCGTGCCGGCACCGGACTTCCCCACCGCAGGCATCATTTATGGCATCAACGGTGTCAGGGACGGCTACCGTACCGGGCGCGGCCGCGTCGTGATGCGCGCCAAGTGCCATTTTGAAGACATCGACCGCGGTCAGCGCCAGGCCATCATCGTCGATGAGTTGCCCTATCAGGTCAACAAGAAGACGCTGCAGGAACGTATGGCCGATCTGGTGCACGAGAAAAAAATCGAGGGCATCAGCCACATCCAGGACGAATCCGACAAGTCAGGCATGCGCCTGGTCATTGAGCTCAAACGCGGCGAAGTCCCTGAGGTGGTACTCAACAACCTGTACAAACAGACCCAGTTGCAGGACACCTTTGGCATGAACATGGTGGCCCTGATCGATGGCCAACCCAAACTTTGCAACCTCAAGGACCTGCTTGAGGTGTTCTTGCAGCATCGCCGCGAGGTTGTGACGCGGCGCACCGTGTTCAACCTGCGCAAGGCGCGCGAGCGCGGTCACGTGCTCGAGGGGCTCGCCGTGGCGCTGGCCAACATCGACGACTTCATTGCCATCATCCGCAACGCCCCAACGCCGCCGGTGGCCAAGCTCGAGCTGATGGCCCAACCGTGGGACAGCAAACTGGTGCGCGAGATGTTGACCCGCACGCGCGCCGACGGTGGCACCGTCAATGCCGATGACTACCGCCCGGACGGCCTGGAACGAGCTTATGGGATGGGTTTGGACCGGCTGTACCGCCTGTCAGAAACGCAGGCCCAGGAAATCTTGCAGATGCGCCTGCAACGCCTGACCGGGCTGGAGCAGGACAAGATCGTGGCCGAGTACAAGGAAGTCATGGCCGAGATTGACGACCTGCTGGATATTCTGAGCCGCCCACAGCGCGTGTCCACCATCATCAGTGATGAACTCACCGCCATCAAGACCGAGTTTGGCGAGACCAAGCTCGGGGCTCGGCGCAGCCAGGTCGAACACAGCTCGTTTGACCTCTCCACCGAAGACCTGATCACTCCGACCGACATGGTGGTCACGCTTTCGCACACCGGCTATATCAAGAGCCAGCCGCTGAGCGAGTACCGGGCGCAAAAACGCGGCGGGCGCGGCAAGCAGGCCACGGCGACCAAGGAAGATGACTGGGTTGATCAACTGTTTATTGCCAACACGCACGATTACATCCTGTGCTTCAGCAATCGCGGCCGCCTGTATTGGCTCAAGGTGTGGGAAGCGCCGCAGGGCTCACGCGGTTCACGCGGGCGCCCGATCGTCAACATGTTTCCGCTGCAGGAAGGCGAGAAAATAAACGTCGTCCTGCCCCTGACCGGCGACAAACGCAGCTTCCCGGAAGATCAATACGTGTTCATGGCCACCAGCATGGGCACGGTCAAGAAGACGCCGCTCAACGATTTCAACAATCCGCGCAAGGTCGGCATCATTGCCGTCAACCTCGATGCGGGTGACTACCTGATTGGCGCCGCCATCACCGATGGCAAACACGACGTGATGCTGTTCTCCGACGGTGGCAAGGCGGTTCGCTTCAACGAGGATGAGGTCACCGCGCACGGCCGCCAGTCGCGCGGCGTCAAAGGCATGAACCTGGACGAGGGCCAAAGCGTGATCGCCATGCTGGTGGCCGAGGACGAGCAACAAAGTGTGCTCACGGCCACGGAAAACGGTTACGGCAAACGCACCAGCATCACCGAGTACACCCGGCACGGGCGCGGCACCAAGGGCATGATCGCGATCACCCAGTCCGAGCGCAACGGCAAGGTGGTGGCTGCCACGCTGGTGCATGCCGACGACGAAATCATGCTGATCACCGACAGGGGTGTGTTGGTCCGTACCCGCGTGAGCGAAATTCGTGAACTCGGGCGCGCCACTCAGGGCGTGACCCTGATCGGTCTGGATGGCGGCTCCAAGCTCAGCGGCCTGCAGCGCATCGTCGAGAATGACGCCAACGCTGCGGAAAACGAATCGCCGGATGCGGGCCACGACGAGATACTCCGCCCTGATGCTATGGTTTTTGTAGCTGCGCACACAAGCTGGACGGTCACTGGATAGGTATTTCGCAACATATTCCGCCGATGAATCGACCCTACAACTTTTCCGCCGGACCGGCGGCCATGCCGCAGGAGGTGCTGAGCCAGGCGGCGGCGGAAATGCTCGACTGGCACGGCAGCGGCATGAGCGTGATGGAGATGAGTCATCGCGGTCATGAGTTTGTCTCGATCTACGAACAGGCACTGGCCGATCTGGGTGAATTGCTCGCCGTGCCCGCCAATTTCAAGATCCTGTTCATGCAAGGCGGCGGCCAGGCCGAAAACGCCGTCGTGCCGATGAATCTGGCGCGCGGCGGCCCGATGGACTTTGTGGTCACCGGCAGCTGGAGTCAGAAGTCGTACGCGGAAGCGGGCAAGTACGGCGCTACCAGATTGGTTGCGAGCAACGCCGCCGATGGCCACACGTCGGTGCCCCCTGCCGCAGGCTGGCAAATCGACGCGGACGCGAGCTACCTCCATCTATGCACCAACGAGACCATCCACGGCGTGGAAATACACGAACTGCCCGATCTGAGGGCGTTGGGATCGGACGCGCCACTGGTGATTGATTTCTCCTCCCATGTGGCCTCGCGTCCGGTCGACTGGTCGCGCGTCGCTCTGGCGTTTGCCGGTGCGCAGAAGAATCTCGGACCGGCCGGACTGACCCTGGTGGTGGTACGGGAAGATCTGCTGGGCCGGGCGCTGGCGATCTGCCCGAGCGCGTTCAACTATCGGGCGATCGCGGACAACCAGTCGATGTTCAACACACCGCCAACCTACGCCATCTACATTGCCGGGCTGGTCTTTCAATGGCTCAAGCGCGAGGGTGGCATGGCCGTCATCGAGGCGCGCAGCAAGGCCAAAGCGGCGTTGCTGTACGACGCCATCGACCACTCGCAGCTGTATTTCAACCCGGTTGCGCATGGCTGCCGGTCGCGCATGAACGTGCCGTTTTTCCTGCGCAAGGAAGAACTCAACGATTTGTTCCTCAGCGGCGCACGCGAACGCGGCCTGTTGCAGCTCAAGGGTCACAAATCCGTCGGCGGCATGCGCGCGAGCCTGTACAACGCGATGCCCATCGAAGGTGTGCAAGCGCTGGTGGACTACCTGCGAGACTTCGAAAGACACGAGGCTTGATCATGCCAGCGCCGACGTCCCCGTTGCCCAGCCTGTCGGATCTGCGCGTTCAGATCGACGCCATCGACGAACAGCTGCTGGCACTGCTGAACGCTCGCGCACTGGTTGCCGAGAAGGTCGGCGAGGTCAAGAAGCGCGAAGGAACAGCCTATTTCCGGCCGGACCGGGTGGCGCAAGTAATCGAGAGGGTCTCGCTGTCCAATCCAGGGCCGTTGAAGACCAGCCACGTCACCGCGATCTGGCGCGAAATCATGTCAGCCTGCCTGGCCCTCGAAGCGCCACAGCGTGTCGCGGTACTGGGACCAGCGGGCACCTTTTGCGAGCAGGCGGCCATCGAGTTTTTTGGCGGTGCCGCCGATCTGATCTACTGCGCCAACTTTGACGAGGTGTTTCACGCCACCGCCGCTGGGAGCGCCCAGTATGGCGTGGTCGGCGTGGAGAATTCGACCGAGGGCATGGTGACGCGCTCACTTGACCTTTTCCTGCAATCGCCCGCACATGTCATTGGCGAAGTCACGTTGCTGGTGCGGCACAACCTGCTGCGCCTGGAGAAGTCGCTCGACGGCATCGAGGCGGTGCTGGCGCACCCGCTGGCGCTGGCGCAATGTCAGGCCTGGCTGGCCAAGCATCTGCCGCACGCCGAGCGTCGTCCCGTCTCGAGCAACGCCGAGGGTGCCCGGCTCGCAACCACCAACCCCGCGTGGGCCGCGATCGCCAGTGAACGGGCGGCAACTCAATTTGGTCTGCACATTGCGGCACACGCGATTCAGGACGATGCCTATAACCGTACCCGCTTTTGCGTCATCTGCCTGCCCCAAACACTGGGCACGCCCGCGGCCACCGGCAATGACTGCACGAGTTTGATCGTCTCGGTCCTGAACCGCCCCGGCGCCGTGCACGACCTGCTGGTACCGCTGAAAACGCATGGCGTGTCGATGACCCGGTTTGAATCGCGGCCCGCGCGCACCGGGCAGTGGGAATACTACTTCTACATCGACATTCAGGGGCACCCCTCGCAACCGCACGTGGCGCTTGCCCTCAAAGAGCTTGAGGGACTATGCGCGTTCTACAAGTTGCTTGGCGCCTACGCGGTGGCCGGATGAACGGGAAAAACGATGTTTGAACAATTGGGCGTCATAGGTTGCGGCTTGATGGGAGGCTCGTTTGCCTTGGCGCTTCGCCGCGCCGGATTGGTCAAGCGCGTTGTTGGCTACAGCAAGTCGCCGTCCACGACCGAACGCGCTCGCTCCATGGGCGTCATCGACATCGAGGCCCCGTCGGCCCTGATGGCGGTATCGGGCGCAGATATCGTCCTGATCGCGGTGCCAGTGGCCGCCACCGAGGCAACGTTCAAGGCGATCAAGCACCTTGTCACACCGCAGATGCTGATCATGGACGTTGGCTCGACCAAGCGCGACGTCGTCGACGCTGGACGGCGCGCCCTGCGCGAACACATTGGTTCGTTTGTACCGGCCCATCCGATCGCCGGGCGCGAGGTCTCGGGCGTCGAAAACGCGGACGCTGACCTGTACAACGGCAAACAGGTAATCCTCACCCCCATTGAGCGCACGCAAACGGTCCAGTTGCAACAAGCGATCGATGTCTGGACCGCCCTGGGTTGCCGGGTCGTGAAAATGTCACCCGAGTCGCATGATGCAGCCTTTGCCGCGGTCAGCCATTTGCCGCATCTGATTTCGTTCGCGCTGATGAACGCCGTTTCGGGACAACCGCGAGGCAAGGATTTTCTGTCACTTGCGGGTCCGGGTTTTCGCGATTTCACGCGCATCGCCGCAAGTGATGCCAAGATGTGGCGCGACGTGCTGCTGTCCAACCACGAAGAACTGCTCGGTCAGTTGAAAATATTTCAGCGCAACCTGCAGGCCCTTGAGCTCATGATTTCGAGCGGCAACAGTGAAGCCCTGGAAGGCCTGATCGAACAAGCCAGCCAGGCGCGCGCTCACTGGAGCATGTCCAAGCATCAAAAATAATGTTCTCGACAGCGTTTCTTGACATCCCGCACCTGGTATCGGCGGGCGGCACCGTCGTTCTTCCGGGATCCAAGAGCATCACGAATCGTGTGCTGTTGCTGGCCGCGTTGTGCCATGGCACGACGATCCTGCACGACGTGCTGGACTCCGAGGACACCCGCGTCATGATCGACGCCCTGCGCCTGCTCGGTGTTGGCATCGTCCAGCAAGGGACGACGGCTCACGTCAGCGGCCTGGGCGGCCGCAGTCGCCAGCCCGTTGCCACATTGTTCATGGGTAACGCGGGCACCGCCATGCGCCCGCTGACAGCCGCCCTGGCGGTCCTGGGAGGCGACTACGAGATCACTGGCGTGGCCCGGATGCACGAACGCCCGATTGGCGACCTGGTCGACGCGCTGCGTCAGCTCGGCTGCCGCATCGACTACCTCGGGCAGCAAGGCTTCCCGCCGCTGCGCATCGGCCAGCCAACTTTGTCGCTGCAGACACCGATCCGGGTTCGCGGGGACGTTTCGAGCCAGTTTCTCACGGCGCTGCTGATGGCCTTGCCGCTGGTGGCCAGGCACAACATCGTGATCGAGGTGGTGGGCGAGTTGATCTCGCGCCCCTACGTGGAAATCACGCTCAATTTGCTCGCGCGCTTTGGCGTCGCTGTCGCACGCGATGGTTGGCAGCGCTTTACCATTGCGGCGGGCAGTGAGCTACGCTCACCTGGCGCTTTACATGTTGAAGTTGACGCTTCGTCTGCTAGCTATTTCATAGCGCTTGGTGCTTTGGCAGAGCCGTCCGGAAGCAATAATTGCGTGAGAATCGAAGGGCTCGGCGCCGATTCAATTCAGGGTGACATCCGGTTTGTCGAGGCAGCTCGCGCGATGGGCGCACGCATGAGCAGCGGTCCGAACTGGCTGGAAATATCGCGAGGGCGCTGGCCGCTGCATGCCGTTGATCTCGATTGCAACCATATTCCCGACGCGGCGATGACGCTGGCCGTGCTGGCGCTGTACGCGGATGGCCCGAGCACCCTGCGCAACATCGCGAGTTGGCGTGTCAAGGAAACCGACCGCATCGCCGCCATGGCTTGCGAGCTGCGCAAACTCGGCGCGACGGTGGAGGAAGGCGCCGACTTCCTTCGAATCGTTCCGCCGATGCATCCGTCGCAGTGGAAGGCGGCGTGCATTGAGACCTATGACGACCACCGCGTGGCGATGTGCTTTTCGCTCGCAGCATTGAATCCGGCCGGTCTACCCGTACGCATTGCGAATCCGAAGTGCGTAGCAAAGACTTTTCCAGAGTATTTCGAGACCCTGTTCGCGTTAGCGTACACACCGGCGCGCAACATTCCGGTGTTGTGTGTCGATGGGCCGACGGCCTCCGGCAAGGGCACGCTGGCAGCGCGACTGGCGCAGGAATTGGGCTACCACTACCTGGATTCCGGCTCGTTGTACCGAATCACAGCGCTGATTGCAGCGGGAGTTGGCCTGGCCCCTGAGGCAAGCCAGGAAATCGCCATTGCCGCTCTGATTCCAGCGCTGCGCATCGAATTCATTGGCGCGCAGGTGTGGCTTGACGGCGTCGACGTCAGCGACGCCATCCGCACCGAACAAGTCGGCATGAACGCCTCGCGCATATCGGCGCTACCCGCGGTCCGTGCCGCGTTGCTCGCGCGGCAGCAACGCTTTCGTCGCTTGCCCGGGCTCGTTGCCGACGGACGCGATATGGGCAGTGTCATCTTTCCCGACGCTGCCCTGAAAGTGTTTTTGACTGCGAACGCGCACGAGCGTGCGCAACGACGTCATAAACAATTGATTTCAAAGGGGATTTCGGCTACACTCGATGCCCTTGCCGCAGACTTGGAGGCGCGCGATACCCGGGATGCGTCCCGCGCCGTATCGCCTTTGATGCCGGCGCAAGATGCCATGCTGCTGGACAACTCTGGATTGACGGTTGAAGATTCTGTCGCACAGGTGTTGTGCTGGTGGCAAGGCAAACGACCTTTTGGCGCAAGCTGAGCGGTCGACGGTCCATACAAGCCTTTTCGCGTCGCACCTGATGCACTGCTTGGATGGTTCAATAAACCTGACTGCGGATCAAACCGCAAATGAACCCGCGGCTCCTGCCGCATCCAAAAATGTCTGAATCCTTTGCTGCCCTGTTTGAAGAGTCCCTGCAACGCACCGAAATGCGCCCGGGCGAAGTTATCACTGCGGAAGTGATCCGCATCGAGCACAGTTTTGTCGTCGTCAACGCCGGCCTGAAATCCGAGGCCTATGTGCCGCTGGAGGAATTCAAGAGCGACAAGGGTGAAATCGAAGTCCAGGTTGGCGACTTCGTTTCGGTAGCCATTGGCTCCATCGAAAACGGATATGGCGACACCATCCTGTCGCGCGACACCGCCAAGCGTCTGGCGTCGTGGATGAGTCTTGAGAAGGCCCTGGAGACGGGCGAATTTGTGACCGGCACCACCAGCGGCAAGGTCAAGGGCGGCCTGACCGTGCTGGTCAATGGCATCCGGGCATTTTTGCCCGGCTCGCTGGTTGATACGCGCCCGACCAAAGATCTTTCACCCTACGAAAACCGCACGCTCGAATTCAAGGTTATCAAGCTCGACCGAAAGCGCAACAACGTCGTGTTGTCGCGCCGCGCGGTGGTGGAGGCCTCGATGGGCGAAGAACGCGCCAAGCTGATGCAGACTCTCAAGGAGGGCTCCGTCGTGCAAGGTGTGGTCAAGAACATCACCGAATACGGTGCCTTTGTGGACCTCGGTGGCATCGACGGCCTGCTGCACATCACCGACATGGCCTGGCGCCGCGTTCGTCACCCCAGTGAAGTGGTGACGGCGGGCCAGGAGATCACCGCGAAGATTCTCAAGTTCGACACCGAGAAGAACCGTGTGTCGCTGGGGCTGAAACAACTCGGCGACGACCCCTGGATGGGCGTGAACCGGCGCTACCCGCAAGGAACACGCATGTTCGGCAAAATCACCAACATCGCCGACTACGGCGCGTTTGTGGAACTCGAACCGGGTATCGAAGGTCTTGTGCACGTCTCCGAAATGGATTGGACCAACAAGAACGTCGCCCCGAGCAAGATTGTTGCACTCGGTGACGAGGTCGAAGTCATGGTGCTCGAAATCGACGAGGACAAGCGTCGTATCAGCCTGGGAATGAAACAGTGCAAAGCCAACCCGTGGCAGGAATTTGCGCAAAACACCAAACGCGGCGACCGGGTCAAGGGACCGATCAAATCGATCACGGATTTCGGCATTTTTGTCGGTCTGGCTGCAGGCATCGACGGCTTGGTTCACCTGTCGGATCTGTCGTGGAACGAAGCCGGCGAGACCGCCGTGCGCGAATACAAAAAGGGCCAGGAGGTCGAGGCGCTGGTGCTGGCCGTGGACGTCGACCGCGAGCGCATCTCGCTCGGCATCAAGCAACTCGATTCCGATCCGTTCACCACGTTTGCCACGCTCAACGATAAGGGTCAGGTCGTCACCGGCAAAGTCAGGAATGTCGACGCCAAGGGTGCCGAGATCGACCTCGGCTCCGATGTGATCGGTTACCTGCGCGCTTCGGAGATCTCGCGCGACCGGGTCGAGGATGCACGCAACGTGCTCAAGGAGGGCGACGAGGTGACCGCTGTGGTGGTCAATGTTGATCGCAAGACGCGCAACATCCAACTCTCCATCAAGGCCAAGGACGCAGCTGATCAAAGTGAGGCGATGGCATCGTTGAGCCAGGCGTCGGCACGCGAAAATGCCGGCACCACCAGTCTGGGCGCCTTGCTGCGTGCCAAGCTCGACAACACCGACAAGCCATGAAGTCGCCGAGCCGGGCCAGCGACGCGGCACCCTGCGCGTCGGCCCGTGCGCTAACGAGCCAGTCAAAATGACACGCTCTGACCTGGTCGAAGAACTGGCGGCTCGATTCGGCCAGCTCACTCACCGCGACGCAGAATTTGCCGTCAAGGCCATCCTCGACGCGATGAACGACGCGCTGGTACGCGGGCACCGGATCGAGATACGCGGTTTCGGAAGTTTTTCAGTCAATCACCGTCCCCCGCGAGTCGGCCGTAACCCGCGCAGTGGCGCGAGCGTCGTGGTTCCCGAAAAACGCGTTCCCCACTTCAAGCCGGGCAAGGCGCTGCGTGAAGCGGTCGATCAACGAACCGGCGAGCTCGATCAAGGTAGCAAAGGCTAACCCGTAGAATCAGCTTCTGTGGCGCGACATGATGGAACAACTCATTTGGCTGCTCAAGTGGATGCTCAAAGCGGCTATTTTTTTTACGCTGTTTGCATTCGCTCTGAACAATCAGCAGGACGCCAGTGTTCATTTCTTCTTTGGCTATCAGTGGCGCGGGCCGCAAGTGCTGATCGTGCTGGGCGCCTTTACCATCGGCGTGGCCATTGGCGTGCTCGGGATCCTGCCACGTTGGTGGAAGAACCGGCGGGCGCGCGCGTTGCCAAGCCAGCGTACACGAGCGGACAGCGCGCAACCGGCAGCGCCGAGCGTGACGGCGCATGGACTTTGACCTGAGCTGGATTCTGTTGGGTCTGCCCCTGGCCTTTGTGCTGGGCTGGATCGCTTCACGCCTGGATTTGCGCCAACTGCGCATCGAAAATCACCAAGCTCCCAAAGCTTATTTCAAGGGGCTTAACTTCCTGCTCAACGAGCAACAGGACCAGGCCATCGATGCCTTTATCGAGGCCGTGCAAAACGACCCGGACACGTCTGAACTCCATTTTGCGTTGGGCAATCTGTTTCGCCGCCGCGGTGAGTACGAACGCGCGGTGCGGGTGCATGAACACCTGCTCTCGCGCGGTGATTTGACCCTTGCCGATCGCCAACGTGCACAGCATGCGCTGGCGCTGGACTACCTCAAGGCCGGGTTGCTCGACCGCTCCGAGGCGGCGCTGCTCAAACTCGAGGGCACGCCGTTCGAGGAGCAGGCGCGCCTTGCGTTGCTGGCCAACTACGAGCGCAGCCGCGACTGGTCGCAGGCGGCGCGAATCGCGCACAAGCTCGCCGACGCGAACCAGGGCAACTTTGACACGCGTCTGGCGCATCACCTGTGCGAGCAGGCGCTTAGTTGCATCTCCGTGCAGGACTTCGATGGCGCTGCTTCGTTGCTCGAAACCGCGATTCGCACGGCGCCCGAGGCGGCGCGGGCACGTATCGATCTGGCAGCATTGCTGAAAAGGCGCGGCAAGCCTGAGCAGGCCTACGTCACACTGAGTCAGGCTTTCGAACTCTCGCCCGCAGCGATTCCGCTGATGGCCGCACCACTGGCTGAGCTCGCACTCGAGTGCGCCAACGTCGAGCCAGCACTGAAGATGCTCAAGCACAGCTACGAAGCTGTTCCTTCGCTCGATGTGCTTGATGCGATTGTGACGCTGCAAGCGAGTTCAAGCGCCGGTGTACCCACCGCGCGCGACTGGTACGCCAGGCATCTCGAACACGAACCATCGCTGGTGGCCGCTGCCAAATGGATTGCGGGCGAAAAGCTCGAACACGAGCAGTTTCATCCACAGGTGCAGCGCGCCCTGGACCGCGCCGTCAAGCCACTGGTTCACTATCGCTGCGCCGCCTGCGGTTTCACGGCCAGCCAGCATTTCTGGCAATGCCCGGGTTGCCAGACGTGGGACAGTTACCCGGCCAGGAGGGTCGAGGAGCTATGACCGATTCAGACCAATTCACCGTTGTTTCGAGGGCTGCGCTGGCGCTGGCGCGCGTGCTCGTGGTTGGCGATGTCATGCTTGACCGCTACTGGTATGGCGCGGTGGATCGGGTCTCGCCCGAAGCACCGGTGCCGGTCGTGCGCATCACGCGAGAAGAGGAGCGCAGCGGCGGCGCAGCCAACGTCGCGTACAACGTGATCACGCTGGGCGCGCAATCTTCGCTGCTCACCGTGGTTGGCGATGACGAAGCGAGCCACAAGCTTGAGGCCCTCCTGTTCGGAACCGGCATTCGTACCCATTTTGGCCGCGACCCTGACTTGAAGACAACCGTCAAGCTCAGGGTCATAGGACGCCAGCAGCAGTTGCTGCGTATGGATTTCGAAAACACGCCAAAAACAGAGGTGCTGGCGACCCAGAGCGCGGCGTTTGTGACCTTGCTGCCCGAGCACGACGTTGTGCTGTTTTCGGATTACGGTAAAGGCGGACTTGCCCACGTCAGCGACATGATTGCACAGGCCCGCGCAGCGGCCAAATTGATCCTGATTGACCCCAAGGGCACAGACTATTCGCGCTACCGGCGTGCCAGCATCATCACGCCCAACCGCACCGAGTTGCAGCATGTGATTGGCCCCTGGCAGGACGAGATCGAGCTCCAGACAAAGTGCGAGAACCTGCGCCGTGAACTCGAACTCGACGCAGTGCTCCTGACCCGCGCCGAGGAGGGGATGACGCTGTTTGACGTCCGGGGACATCTGCACGTGCAGGCGCAGGCCCGCGAAGTGTTTGACGTCACCGGCGCGGGCGACACGGTTATCGCGACGATGGCTACCATGCTCGCAGCGGGGTTGCAGATGCGCCAGGCGCTGCCGTTGGCCAACCGTGCTGGCGGTCTGGTGGTCGGCAAGTTTGGCACGGCCACGGTCTCTTACGAGGAGCTGTTCGCATGACACAAATTGTGGTCACTGGTGCGGCCGGGTTCATTGGCAGCAACATCGTGCGAGGGCTCAACGCGCGCGGCATTTCCAACATCATTGCCGTCGATGACCTGAGCGAGGGCGAGAAGTTTCGCAATCTTGTCGATCTGAAGATCGCCGACTATATCGACGCGGAGCGTTTTTACGAACTGTTCGCGCGCGGCTCCTTTGGCCAGGTGGAGGCGGTGTTTCACGAAGGCGCGTGCAGCGACACCATGCAAACCGATGGCAAGTACATGATGGAAAACAACTATGCGACCTCGGTCCGGTTGTACGAGGCATGCCAGAACTGGAGAACCCGGCTGCTTTACGCCTCCAGCGCGGCAGTCTACGGTGACTCCGACACGTTCGCGGTCGAGCCCGCTTTCGAGCGCCCGCTCAATGTTTACGGTTACTCCAAACTGCTGTTTGACCAGCGCATGCGACGCCAGTGCGGCACCGATTTTGCCCGCTTGGTCACTGGCAAGATGGCACAGGTGGTGGGATTTCGCTACTTCAATGTCTACGGCCCGCGCGAACAGCATAAGGGCCGCATGGCCAGCGTTGCCTTTCATCAATTCAATCAGTTCCGAACCAACGCCAGGGTGGGTCTTTTCGGAGAATACGGTGGCTATGCTGCGGGCGCCCAACAGCGGGACTTTGTGTATATCGACGATGTCGTAGCCGTTAACCTGTGGTTTCTCGATCACCCCGGGGTCTCAGGCATCTTCAATCTCGGAACCGGGCGGGCTCAGGCATTCAACGACGTTGCCAGTTCGGTGATCAACGCCGCCCGCAGTCTGCAGGGCGAGTCTGCGCTGACTCTCGAGGCGATGACTGCGGCCGCTCTGATCGAGTACCTGCCGTTTCCGGCGGCGCTACGCGGCAAGTATCAGTGCTACACCCAGGCCGACCTGAGCGCCCTGCGCGCGGTGGGCTGCGATCATCCCTTTGCGGACGTGCAAACAGGCATCCATGCCTATGCCCGGCTGACTGCCGGGAATCCTTGAATCAGGCGCGGCCGATGATGCAGGCCGTGGCCATCAATTCCTCAAGGAGCGCGAGCGACACGCTGCCGGACACCGAATAGGGGTCGAGTTCGGGCCGTTCCGCGTACTTGAGCAGGATCGACGCATTGATCTTGGACATGTTGACCTGCCCCATGGTCCAGCCGCCAAAGCGCCGTTCGGCGATTTCCTCGTAATGCAGCAGCATGACGTCCTTATGGCGCCGATCCTGCTGGATGTGACCATAGAGTTCGCTAACCGCCATGCGCCCGCCCTCGATGGCCTGGAGAAAAATACCGCCCCCATAGCACAGAATACCGGTGATGCCGCACTCCGGGTTGTGCTGCCGGGACTGGGCCAAAATCGCTTCAATGGCCTCGACACTGCTGTCAACCGCGCGGCTGGCATAGAGCAAACGTACCAACATGATCAATCCTTCTTGGGAATCAGGGAAAGGAATTCGCGACGCAAATTGGGGTCCTTGAGGAAACTGCCGCGCATGACCGAATTGATCATCCGGCTGTCAAGATCCTTGACGCCGCGCCAGCCCATGCAGAAATGCGTCGCCTCCATCACAATCGCCAGACCATCGGGCTGGGTCTTCTGCTGAATCAGGTCGGCCAGTTGCACCACCGCCTCTTCCTGGATCTGGGGCCGTCCCATGACCCATTCGGCCAGTCGGGCATACTTGGACAAGCCGATCACATTGGTGTGCTCGTTGGGCAGGACGCCGATCCATATCTGGCCGATCACCGGACACAAATGATGGCTGCAGGCACTGCGTACTGTGATCGGACCGACGATCATCAACTCGTTGAGATGCTCGACGTTGGGGAACTCAGTGATCTCCGGTGCGTTGACATAGCGGCCGCGAAACACTTCCTGCAAATACAGCTTGGCGACACGGCGCGCCGTCTGGTCGGTGTTGTGATCACGCTCCGTGTCAATCACCAGACTGCTGAGCACGCCCTTCATCTTCTCTTCCACTTCGTCGAGCAGACGATCCAGGTCGCCCGGCTCAAGAAAATCGGCGATGTTGTCGTTGGCGTGGTAGCGCTTTCGCGCGGCGCGCAGGCGCTCGCGAATCTTGACGGATACGGGGATGCCCTCATCGAGCTCGATTGGGTTCATGGTGCTTTGGCTTTTCATTAACATGCAAGCATGGTAGCAGCGTTTTGTCAGAATGGTCTTTTGCCGCTGCACCATACAAACCGCGCGCTGTCAGCTATCAAATCAGTAGCGTGACCCGTTCAGAAACAGCAGCACACGCATGGCGGCGAAGGCGATGCGATCGAGCAGGCGCTGGCGCCATGGTCGATTCGCGTAGGCCTCGGGATCAACCTGATTGGAGCCCTGGGAGATCGCCAGTTCCAGGCGTGAGCGCAGGTCACGTGCAAACGACACGTCATCGACAACGACGTTGGCCTCCCGCGCGAGCAACAGGCTCAAGGGATCAAGATTGGAGGACCCGACCGTGGCCCAATGCGCGTCGATCACCGCCACCTTCGCGTGCAGGAAGCCCACGCAATACTCGTGGATTTCCACCCCCGCCGCCAGCAGGGCCTGATACACCGGTCTGGTTGCGTAGTACTGCATGAAGTACTCATAGCGTCCGTGCAACAGCAAACGAACGTGCACGCCGCGTTTTGCCGCAAGCATCAGACCCTTGCGTAGCTTTCGCCCCGGCAGGAAATAGGCGTTGGCGATGATGATCTCATGACGTGCCTCGCCAATGGCCTTGCGATAGGCGCGCTCAATGCTGGTGCGGTTACGCAGGTTGTCGCGCAGCAGCAATTGGGCACTCGCGTTTCGATGCGCCCCGCCCCGGGAAAACGAGGGTTCGGGCCGCGCCGCCGGTCCCGCGGTCACCAGCTTTTGCAGCGCCTGCCAGCCCTGGACAAAGTCGCCTTGTCGCATGCTTCGCACCGACTGAAAACGCCACCAGAACTGCACCATGACCTCGCGCACCGACTGCACCAGCGGCCCGGCGACCCGGACGGCGAAATCCAGTCTTGGCGTATCGAGCGTCCCAAAATGCGGGTCGTGGTAGTCATCGAGCACGTTGATGCCGCCACAAAACGCAACCAGCCCGTCAACGACACAAAGTTTGCGGTGTAAACGCCGCCAGCGGCTTGGAATCACCATGCCCAGCCAACCCAGGGGTGAAAAAATCCGCCATTGGACGCCGGCGCCGTCAAAGCGTTCCCGCCATGAGTCGGGCAAGCTCGGCGTCCCGACCCCGTCCATCACCAGAAACACCTTGACCCCACGCTGCGCCGCACGCACCAGCGCAGCGGCCACCAGCTCGCCGGTGGCCACCACGTTGAAGATGTAGGTCTCCATCCGCACTTCCTGCTCACTGGCTTCGATGGCGGCGACCAGCGCCGGGAAGAAGGCGCTCCCACCCTGCAGCAGCTCAACGTCGTGTCCCGATCGAAGAGCTTGTCGCATGTCGCACTCAATCAGGAAGCGAGGCTGAACTCGGCGATCAACGGCAGGTGATCGGACATACGCCACCAAATGCGTCCGCGCGGAACCTCCAGCCCGATTGGCGTCAGGCCCCGCGCGTACACATAGTCGAGTTGCACCAAAGGCAATCGCGCAGGAAAGGTCGGCTGATGGCGCCCGCGAAACGCGCTCAATCCCACCGCATTGAGCGCGCGCGGCACCAGCGCGCCCCAATCATTGAAGTCACCCGCCACCAGCAACGGTGCCGAAGGCGGCACCTCGCGCGCAATGAATTGCTGCAGTTGGATGACCTGGCGCGCGCGGCTGGCCGGAACCAGACCCAAATGCACCACCACCACATGTACACGACGCCCGTGCAGCAGCACTTCCACGTGCAGCAGACCGCGCTGCTCGAAGCGGTGATCAGACATATCCTCATGCTGGTGTGCAACCACCGGCCAGCGTGACAGCAAGGCGTTGCCATGCTCGCCGTGGCGGGTCATGGCATTGGTTCGATACACCGCCTCGTACCCCTCGGGCGCGAGGAAATTCGCCTGCGGCAACTCGGGCCACTGCGTAAAGTGTTGTTCGGCGCGACGATGCGTCTTGCTCACCTCCTGCAGGCAGACCAGGTCGGCATCAAGTTGCTCAACGGCGTGGCCCAGGTTGTGAATCTCGAGCCGACGGCGCAGTCCAATCCCCTGAACACCCTTGTGGATGTTGTAGGTCGCGACCCTGACGCTGTTCATTTTGCCCTCGCTCTGAGCATTTCGGGCAATAGCAAGCAGGCGCGCGCGTTGGTACTTGAAGAGCAGGCGCGGGCCGCATCCCGGTACGGCAACCACTGACAAGCGCTGTGCTCGTGCGGGTTCAGACGCACCGGCGTGCCCGCTGGCACCATCAGGCCGAAAAGATGTTCGGTGTTGCGTGTCACGCCCGGCGCGTATCGATGGCGCCAAGCCGGGTAGATGTCATAGACATTCTCACGCTGCCAGTCCATTAGTTTGTCTTCCAATGCGCTTCCCGGGCCGCAGGCGATGCCGGTTTCCTCATGCACCTCACGCGCCGCTGTCCGCGCAAACGGCTCGGCAGGATCATCCCTGCTGCCCGTGACCGACTGCCAGAAGTCCGGCGCGTCCGCGCGCTTGATCAACAGTACATCAAGCGCTGGCGTATGGATCACAACCAGCACGGATTGCGGGATTTTGTACTGTATCGACATGAAGGAGCGCCAACTGGGCGCCCTTTCATTCTGCCTGAACCCCTGACCTGCACTGCTCAGCCGGGCTTGACAGGCGCGGGAGTGCGCAAACGGATGTGCAGTTCGCGCAACTGCTTTTCGTCGACCACGCTGGGAGCCTGCGTCAGCAGGCATTGCGCGCGCTGCGTCTTGGGAAAAGCGATGACGTCGCGGATCGATTCGGCCCCGGTCATCAGGGTGATGATGCGGTCCAGCCCAAAGGCCAGGCCACCGTGCGGGGGCGCGCCGTATTGCAGCGCGTCGAGCAGGAAACCAAACTTCTCCTGCGCTTCTTCCGGCGAAATTTTCAGGGCGTCGAACACTTTTTGCTGCACATCGGCGCGATGTATCCGTACCGAGCCACCGCCCATCTCCCAACCATTGAGCACCATGTCATAGCCCTGGGAAACGCATTTTTCGGGGGCCGAAGCCATCCAGTCTTCGTGGCCGGGCTTGGGCGCCGTGAATGGATGATGGGTTGCCGTGAAGCGCTGGGCTTCTTCATCGAACTCAAACATCGGAAAGTCGACCACCCACAGCGGACGCCAGCCTTTCTCGAACAGCCCGCTCTTCTTGCCAAACTCGCTCAACCCGATCTTCAGGCGCAACGCTCCGATCGCGTCATTCACAATCTTGGCCCGATCGGCACCAAAGAAGATCAGGTCCCCGTCCTGTGCACCGGTGCGTTCGAGCAGTTGCCTAATCGCCTGGTCGTGCAGATTCTTGACGATCGGCGACTGCAGGCCCGGCCAGCGCTGCGCCTTGTCACCGGGCCCGCGGGCCAGGTCATTGACCTTGATGTAGGCCAGCCCCTTGGCGCCGTAGATCTTCACAAATTCGGCGTAGGCGTCAATTTCACCCCGACTCAAGCCCCCTGCCTCGCGCGCACCACCGGGTACGCGCAGAGCGACCACGCGGCCGTCCTTCGCGGTTGCAGCGGTGGCAAAAACCTTGAAGTCGACATCGGTCATCACATCGGTCAGTTCGGTGAACTCGAGCTTGACGCGCAGATCAGGCTTGTCGGAGCCATAACGACGCATCGCCTCGCCATAGCTGAGCACCGGGAATTCGCCCAGATCGACATTCAATGTGCTCTTGAAGACCGTGGCAATCATGCGCTGGAACAGGTCACGGATTTCCTGTTCTTCGAGAAAGGATGTCTCGATGTCGATCTGCGTAAATTCGGGCTGCCGATCGGCACGCAGGTCTTCGTCGCGGAAGCACTTGGTGATCTGGTAGTAACGGTCATAGCCAGCGACCATCAACAGTTGCTTGAACAGTTGCGGACTTTGCGGCAACGCAAAGAAGTGTCCATCGTGCACGCGGCTTGGCACCAGATAGTCGCGCGCGCCTTCGGGCGTGGATTTGCCGAGCATCGGGGTTTCGATGTCGATAAAGCCGTTCGCGTCGAGGAACCGGCGCACCTCCATGGTCACGCGGTAGCGCAGCATCAGGTTGTTTTGCATATAGGGACGACGCAAGTCAAGCACCCGGTGCGTGAGACGCGTGGTTTCGCTCAGGTTCTCGTCGTCGAGCTGGAACGGCGGCGTCACCGACGGGTTGAGCACGATCAGTTCATGACAGAGGACCTCGACCTTGCCGCTCTTGAGGCTGTCGTTGACGGTTCCGGCCGGGCGGTTGCGTACCAGGCCTTTGACCTGCACACAATACTCATTGCGCAACCCCTCGGCCACTTCAAACATGTTGGCGCGGTCGGGATCGCACACGACCTGCACGTGCCCTTCGCGGTCACGCACATCGACAAATATCACGCCGCCATGATCGCGCCGACGATTGACCCAACCGCACAGGCTGACGGTTTGACCCAGGAGAGCTTCAGTAACGAGACCGCAATAGTGGGAACGCATGACCATAGAAAACTTTCAAAGCCGGCGGTCGACGCCGGCACAGGTTGGAGACAAAACTATTTTGGTGATCGGCCAGCGGTGGCAACCGGTGGCACGGAACCCATGGAAATCACATAGGTCAGAGCTTCATCAACGCTCATTCGCAATTCGATTACGTCGGCGCGCGGCAGCATCAGAAAGAAGCCGCTGGTCGGGTTCGGCGTCGTCGGAACATAAACGCTGACAAGATCAGGACCCAGCGCCGTAGCCACCTCGCCCTCGGGCAACCCGGTCTGAAACGCGATGGTCCACACCCCCGCGCGCGGATACTGCACCAGCAGCGCCTTGCGAAACGCGTTGCCGCTGCTGGAAAAGAGCGTATCCGACACCTTCTTGACGGCGGTGTAAATGGACTTGAAAACCGGGATGTTGGTAAACAGGCGATCCCACTGGGCAAACCACCAACGGCCTGCCACGTTGGTCACCAGCGCACCCGTGAGCAACAGCGCGGAGAACACGAGCACGACGCCCAGCCCGGGAATATGGCGCAAGCGCGCGATCAAACTGCCGGTTGACTCGGGTGCGACGGCCGCCACACCGGTCAACAAACCACCGAATATTGCATCGAGCACGCCCACCAGCCACGACAACACCCATAGCGTGATGGCCAGCGGCAACCAGACCAGCAGACCAGTGAGCAGATACTTTTTGATCGGCACGCCCAAACTCCGGTTTCGTCAACAATGCAGTGCCGTCACGCGCCAGCGTCGCTGCCCGCAGCGCTCGCTGGCGCCGCAGCCTTTGGCGCCTCGGGCTTGGCAGTGGGGACATCCTTGGCCTTGGCACCGTCGGCGGCGCCTGCCGTTGCCTCAGCCCCCTTGGATGTATCACCCGCAGGCACTGCACCCTTGAAGTCCGTGGCGTACCACCCCGAGCCTTTGAGCTGAAAACCCGCCGCCGTGACCTGTTTCTGGAACGCGCTGGCGCCGCAGGACGGGCAATCCGTCAACGGCGTGTCGGACATTTTCTGCAGCACGTCCTTGGCAAACCCGCAGGATGCACACCGATAGGCGTAAATTGGCATGACGAAAGGCCCTTGACTTCGAATTGCAAAGCCTTTGATTATAGGCGTGTGGCACCTTGGGCGACGCCCTAGAAAAGACGCACCCGGATCACTAACTGCAGGACGACCAGGCCAAGCGCAAAGCCCAGACAACCATACAGGAGCGCCTGCAGCAGTCGATTTGTGCGCCTTTGCTCCTGCAGCAGTTGCTCCATCGCCGCACCGGAACCGGAACGCCCGGTCTTGAGAAAATCGAACAGGAGCCTGGGCAATTCAGGCAGCAGCTTGGCGTACAGCGGTGCCTCGATGCGCATCTGATCGATCACCTTCTTCGGTCCCAGCTGATCGACCATCCAGCGCTCGAGAAACGGCTTGGCCGTATTCCAGAGATCGAGCTCGGGGTCAAGTTGGCGCCCCAATCCCTCGATGTTGAGAAGGGTTTTTTGCAGCAGCACCAACTGCGGCTGAATTTCCACGTGAAAACGCCGCGAGGTCTGGAACAGTCGCATCAGGACCAGCCCCAGCGAAAAATCCTTCAGAGGCCGGTCAAAATAGGGCTCACAAACGGAACGAATGGCCGACTCCAGCTCGTCGACGCGCGTGGCCGCGGGCACCCAGCCCGACTCGATATGCAGTTCAGCCACCCGTTTGTAGTCGCGGCGGAAGAACGCCGTGAAATTTTGCGCCAGATACTCCTTGTCGGAGCGACTCAAAGCACCAATGATGCCGAAATCGAGCGAGATGTAGCGGCCAAATGTTGCCGGCTCAATGCTGACCTGAATATTGCCCGGATGCATGTCGGCATGAAAGAACCCATCGCGAAACACCTGTGTGAAGAAGATGGTGACGCCGTCACGTGCCAGCTTGGGGATATCGACACCGGCCGCGCGCAAATGATCCACCTGGCTGATGGGAACGCCGTGCATGCGCTCCATCACGATGACTTCTGGCATGCAGTAGTCCCAGATCATTTCCGGGATCAGCACCAGATCCAGCCCCGCCATATTGCGTCGCAGTTGCGCGGCGTTGGCGGCCTCGCGCACCAGATCAAGCTCGTCGTGCAGATACTTGTCAAATTCGGCCACCACCTCACGCGGTTTGAGCCTGCGCCCCACGCTGGAGATCGCGTCGACCCAGTTCGCCATCATACGCAGCAGGCCCAGATCCTTTTCGATGGCCGAGAGCATGCCTGGTCGCAGCACCTTGACGGCAACGTCGCGTTGCCGACCGGAACGATCCTTGAGCACGGCGAAATGTACTTGTGCAATCGAAGCACTCGCCACCGGCTCGCGCTCAAACGAGACAAAGATATCGGGCAACCGCTTCTGGAATGCGCGCTCGATCGTGGCAATCGCCACGTCGCTGTCAAACGGGGGAACCTTGTCCTGCAGCCGGGCCAGTTCGTCTGCAATATCCATCGGCAACAAATCACGTCGGGTTGAGAGCACCTGACCGAACTTTACAAAAATGGGCCCCAGGCTTTCCAGCGCCTGGCGGATCCGCTGGCCTCTGGGTGCCTGCAGGTTGCGCCCGAGCCTCAGGGCTCTGGCCAGTGCGTTCAGCCATGGCTTTTGCAAGCTCGTGAGCAACAGTTGATCGAGTCCATGGCGAAGGAACACCCACGATATGAACACGCCCCGAAACAGGCGCGTCATGCCGACGCCTTGCTCGCACCGGTGCTGCCCGCTCCAATGAACTCGCGCAGGGTCCGGGCCGCCTGGCGCCCGATCTGGCCCAGCGTGTGCGCGGCCGCGTCGCCCAGCATGCGCGCCAAGTCCTCTTCCAGGTCCCAGCGCACATGGTCGACCAGCCAGTTCACCTCGGCTGCCCATTGCACATCGCCTTCAATTTGCACCGCCGGGCGATCCCCGCGCAGCGCCGCCTGCGCGAGTTCCCAAGCCGACTCCTGCGTCACCTCCAACACCAGGTCCGGCGTTGTCCCCGGCGGCGCGAGATCGAGCAGCCCAGCCGGCGTCGCCACCAGACTCATCGAGAAGGACCGCCATTTCAAGTGCACGGTACGGCCCTGCTGCCGTGCCAGCCGCGCCGTTGCCTCGCGTTCCTGGCTCAAGATGTGGTTCAACAGCAGGACGACGCGGCGTCGCCCCTCGCCGATGACCCACGCTGGAGGTTCAAAATCTTGCAGGGCAGTACCCTGAAAGAATCCCTGGAGCAAAGAAAAAGGGGACGATGTTGCCATGGTCCCCATTTTATTCCTGTGTCGCGCCGCGCAGGCGGCGGCGCGGCGCGAATCTATTGCAGCGACTGCACGCCAGCGACCAACCAGCCGGTCGCGCCGCTCTTCGGTTTGGTCATGTTCCAGACCTCGCGAAACGGACTCGCACCGGCCGAGGGCTCTTCACGGATCATGCCGGAGAACTCAACGCTGGCAAGGTAATCGTCGCCCCGGTCTTCGATGCCAAGCAGTTGGGCTTCGATCATCACGACATCGGTGCTGCGACCCGCACCATCGGCCTTGGCGTCACGCTCAGCCAGCTCGGCCCGAATTTCGGTCAGCATTGCATCGGTCATCATCACCCGCAGCGCGGCGATGTCGGACTTGTCCCAGGCCGCCTGCATCGACAGGAAATTGGCCTTGGCCGACCTGACAAACCCGTCGGCATCAAAGCCCGCCGGTATGCCCCAGGTTTGCGAGCCCATGAGCCCCGAGCCAATGAGCGAACCCGCAGCCGCTGGCGCCGCTGCGGATGAGTCCAACATCGAGTTGCGCTCCCACGGCCGGGCCGAGGCGTCATTGCCAACGTTCTCCGGACGATAGGCCACCGGCGAGCTTGCAACCCCGGACGCTGACGCACCCTGAAATGCAAACGGTGCGCCTGCCACGCCGCCTGGCCCAGCAGCCTGCGCCGCCCTGCGCGAGCGCACGAACCAGCCAACGACCAGCAAGACAATCATGGCCAGCAAGGCGAACATCAAGACCTGGCCCATCGCGGCACCCAAACCAAGGGAATGTGCCAGCCAAGCCAGCCCCAAGCCCGCAGCCAGTCCGCCAAGCATCGCGCCCCATGGCCGCTTGGGCGCCACGGTCGCCGGTGCTGCCGGTGCGGGCGCCGCCGGTTTGACCGCCCCTTGCGCCGGTACGGCCTGGCGTTGCGTCACATTGCTCGATTGCTGACCGATCGATCGCCCACCACCGAGCCGTCTCGCCGCCTCGGCGTTGGTACCGGCAAACAGCAAGAAGACCACCAGCAGCAAAGACCAAAATTTCATGCCAACTCCAGAAGATTGAGCGTCAAATGAGGACAGACCGCCACAATACAAGCCTCAGCACTTGATACCCACGTGCAGCGCCACCAGCCCGCCGGTCAGGTTATGGTAGTCCACGTGGCCAAAGCCGTTGTTCTTCATCAGGGCTTTGAGCGCGTCCTGCCCCGGGTGCATGCGAATCGACTCCGCCAGATAGCGGTAGCTTTCAGAGTCGCCGGCCACCAGTTGCCCGAGCTTGGGCAGCACCTTGAACGAATACCAGTCGTAGAGCTTTTCCAGCGGCGGCGCAACTTTGGAAAACTCCAGCACCAGCAACTTGCCCCCGGGTTTGATGACGCGGTTCATCTCGGCGAGCGCCCTGTCCTTGTGCGTCATGTTGCGCAAACCAAAGGCCACGCTCACGACATCGAAATGGCCGTCGGCAAAAGGCAATTGCTCGGCGTCACAAACAAGGGTTGGCAAGGACACGCCAGCGTCGAGCAAACGGTCGCGCCCGGTGCGCAGCATGGCCTCGTTGATGTCGGTATGCACAACCCGCCCGCTCTTGCCCACGTTTTTAGAGAACGCCAGCGCCAGATCCCCGGTACCACCGGCAATGTCGAGCACCTGCTGGCCCTCACGCAGGTTGGCCACCAGCACGGTAAATGCCTTCCAGGCGCGGTGCAGGCCCATCGACATCAAGTCGTTCATCAAATCGTATTTGGGCGCAACCGAATCAAACACGCCACGCACGTGTTTTGCCTTGTCAGCCTCGTCAACCGACTGATAACCAAAGTGGGTCGTTGTCATGGTTGCGATGGTAGCAGTGTGTCCTGACTCTTGTCACGGACGCTTTGATTTCCCAGAGCCGCGCTGGTTCGATAGGCACTGCGACCCCCGTCTGCGTCTGAAGTTGGAGTGTGTGGAATACACTTTCACCGGCCGCACCCGCAGCGCGCGGCTTTGCGGTATCGCGTGCTCGACGCCCGCAAATTTTTGGAATCGATAGGGGTAACACCATGAACACCATGCTTTACAAGGGCTACAGCGCCCGCATCGAGTTTGACGAAGCGGACCGCATTTTTGTCGGCCATCTGGCTGGCATTCGCGACATCGTGGGGTTTCACGGCGGTACCGTGGATGAACTCGAAGCCGGGTTTCATGAAGCGGTTGATGATTATCTCGCGCACTGCGCCAAGCTGGGTTTGCCAGCCAACAAACCGTTTTCGGGGCGAATGCTGTTGCGTGTACCGCCCGAGGTTCACGCACAGGCCAGTGTGGCAGCCCAGGTGGCTGGCCTGAGCCTGAATCAATGGGTGGCCAACGTGCTGGAGCAGGCCATTCACGTTTGAGGGGTGCAGCAGCTTCAGGCATGAACTGATCGGTCGTGCAAGCCTACGCCACTACTTGCGTGTGAACGACACACATTGCTCACCGTATTGCATTGTTTTGATCTGTGGACAGATTGCGTACGGACTCAACATCCAGGTCGGGTACCCAAACTGCCCCACGCAGCATCCATGCGCCTTCCCAGCCCTTTATGCCGCGCAAGCCGCATGGAACGGGCGTGAGCGGTTTTGGCGTTTGAGCGGTCAAATTGCCGTCGCACGCACAGGTTTGCTAATTTCAGCGCCGGGTTTTCATAGTCAAATCGGGCTGCAACACCCGACTGACTTGCGTAAGTAGCTACAAAATCAATAGCGCCCGTTGGAGCGAAGTTGGCCTGCGCCACCCCGCCAGTCAGGGTGCCGTCTGCAGCCCAACTGGTAGCACCCCATTTGTAGGTGTTGTACAGCGGGTCACCGGGCAGGATGTTGGTGTCAATCTCGATGCCGATGAGTTTGGCGCGTTGCTCGCCGGTGTAGATTTTTAGTGCGCCTTCTTCAACCAAGTTGATATGCCATTTGGCCGGGTCAAAACCTTCCCCCAATTGGATGACCGAGCCATCGGACAGCTCTATGCGCCACGGGCTGTTGTGGGTGAGTTTGACGTTGCCTGTGGGATCCTCCCAGACGTTTTGACCTTCGACTTTGGTCATGGTGCCGCCACCAAAGCCATAGCCCACGCCGTTGACGATCAGTCGCCCGCCGTCGTCGTCAACAATGGTGTCGTTGCCATCGCCGGTGTTCCAGATGTACAGATCTTCGCCTCCGCCGCCGTAGAGAATGTCGTCGCCCATGCTGCCATTGAGGATATCGTTGTCGGTGCCGCCAAAGAGTTCATCGACACCGGCTCCACCTTCAAGCACATCGCTGCCCGCTTGTCCCACCAGAACATCATCACCGGCACCGCCGATGAGAATGTCTGCACCACCGTTGCCCACCATGACGTTGTGTTCCAGTGCGGTGCCTTTGCCGTCATCGCTGCTTGCGTCGAGTCTGCCAATAACTCCAGGCGTGGTATTGCCGTTGTAGTAGATAGCAGCCGGGTTGAGGATGGAGGCGTCGATTTGACGTTCGACTGGGAGCTGGGTGTTGAGCCATGCAATGAAGGCGTCCCGCGCCGGGATCAGAGCGTCGAAGAGGGATTGCGGCTTCGCAATGGAGGCGAGGTTCGCGTCGAGCAAGGCTTCGGTAATCATGTTGCGCGTAGCACTGGTGCCATCCGCAGGTATCCCGTACTTTGCTTCATACGCAAAGATGCTCGCACGATGCTTGGTCAGCATGGCAAAAACCTGCTTGGACTCGGCGGCGGTTACGCTGGCCGCATTGTTGTAGGGGCCGAACAACTGCGATTCAACATATCGACGTTTGGCCAAGCCCTCGCTTTCTGAATCACCACCATTGCTGCCATAGCGGATCTCAAACCAGGCCTCGGCACGATTGCCAGCCTGTATCGCTGCGCGCAACTTATTCCCAAGGATACCGGCACCACCATTCCACGTCATACTGGCCAGAGCAATGAGTTCTTGCGATGAGGCAAAACCGGTATCAGATCGGGTCTCTGGCCACTTGGCAAAAATCGATTCCCGATAAACAGGTTCCCAGAGTGCGTCAAATGCTTGCCGAACCTCGGCTTCATTCACGAAGCTGAATGTGCTTCTTGGCGTTGACCCCAGGTAGGTTGCGTAAGCTGGGTCAGCTTGGGCTGCTGCTGCACGCCGCGCCATAATGGCGTTCAGATCGGTTCCACTGTTGTGGGCATTTATCGCGGCAAGGAGTTCCCTTACAAAATCATATTCGGTTTGTGCTGATAGGCCAACGATGGGTCTTGCAGCGGTCAGAAAATCGGCCTTCAAGCCGAGACCCGTGAATACCGCTCTTTGAACTGGCAGGCCCCCTTTGATAAGGTCGAAACCAATGCCAATAGTGAAGTTACCTTTGACCATCAAACCGGTCAGCCTCACTGTAGCGGTTGGTGCTTCGACCTTCAACAAGTCGTTGTACAGCGTGTCATTGAAATTGCCTGAAATTGATGTCCAGGTAAGCGCCATGATTATTTCCTCCGAGATTGATTGAAGTTGAAATCGATTTGACACATTTGGTGTGGGCCACTGCCAGTGTCCCAACCGACGGAGACCGAGTCACTACCCCATCTGGATAAGAGGTGAGGCCTTTTTCTATATAGAACCAGGGAATACCCCGCTAAAGTTGTCCCGGCGTGCCCCATGTCTGGATGCACATCAGTAAGTTCGTCATTCACAATGAATACTCTCCCGTACCAACCAGGACGGGGAATACCCGGACATGCAGCCGCGTCTGCCTCAAGATTAGCCGGGTGGCTTTGATAACGAAGCTGCACCACGTTCTGCAGGCCCGGCGGCGCCCATACCTCTGGATGATTCTTGTTGAAGAAGTCGGTAATCAATCGTGTTCGCCATAACTGCACACGCCCGCCTAGCGCAATAAACTGTCGTACGTCCTCCCGAATAAATTGCTCGGCCGAGCCAGGCAACCCTGTTAGACCATTGGGAGACCCCGTGTATTTGATGAGGTGATAAATCAACTCCTCATGTTGCGTCACATCTAGCTCTTGCCACGGCGGTTGCTTGAATCCCGGATAACTGAGCGCCGCGTTCCAGCCACAGCTGGCGTTGAGATGCTTTTTTGGGTCGGGATAGGTGAACGAGTTAAGCCGCTTGTGCAATTCATCGCAAAGGGTGTAGCCTTTGCCGCTGTGATACACCCATCCACCAGAGTTAGCGTAAGTGCAAGCCATGGCACTCACTGCCAGGGCGAGCCGAACAAACGTGGTACCTAAGACAGACGATGGGCACGGTGTCCTCTTGCATTTCATGATTGTGTCCGTTGCGAAGTGATGTGCCCTCTCGTAGCAAGAGGCAGCCAAGCCCCGCTATTGGGCCCCGCCCGACGCCCGCGCATTCGCGACTTATCACCTCGACGATTGCGCCTGATTTCACAATCAAATCGGCCTGCAATGCCCGACTGACTTGCGTAAGTAGCTACCAAATCAATAGCATTCGTTGGGGCGAAGTTGGCGCTACCATCAACCCAGTCATCACCCGCCCCGGCATCAATCACATCGGGTGCATCGTCGACCACCACCGGGTTGGGGCGATACCAAAAAACCGTGCCGTCCTGGGTGTAAGTCCCCCAGGTGTTGCCCTGGGATAGCAGGGTTGCGCCCGCTGGCAGGGTCCAACTGTCGGTGGGTTTGCTGCGTTGCAAGACACTGAGGCTCTCGGCACCGACGATAAAGTCGTTGCCATCGCCGCCCTTGATGTTGTCGGAGCCAGCACCACCGCCAATCAGGTCGTCACCCACGCCGCCATCGATTTCATCATTGCCCGCGCCGCCATCAAGCGCGTCGTTACCACCCAGGCCGAAGATCTTGTCGGCCAGCGCGCTGCCGGTGATCACGTCGGCAAAGTTGGCCTGCGCCACCCCGCCAGTCAGGGTACCGTCTGCAGCCCAACTGGTAGCACCCCATTTGTAGGTGTTGTACAGCGGGTCACCGGGCAGGATGTTGGTGTCAATCTCGATGCCGATGAGTTGGGCGCGTTGCTCGCCGGTGTAGATGTTGATGGCCGCCGGGTTGGTCAGCGCTGTGTTGTCCAGGGTGATGCCCAGACTCGGGCTTGCGCTCCAGCCCTTGACCGTGATGCTGCCGTTCATCGTGCTCGCACTGGCGTCGGTGCCACGGCCGATGATCAGGTTGCCGCCCATCAGCGTGTAGCGGTAGTGCCGGTCCACCGACTCCCAGACGTTGTCTGCGAGCAGTTGGCCGCCGCTTAGCTGCACGCCGTCAACCCACAGACTGCCCAAGCCGTCGGCATCGAGCACGGTGTCGCTGCCAAAGTCGCCGGTAAAGTTGTAGACGTCAGCGCCTGCGCCGCCGTACAACGAGTCATTGTCGAGCCCGCCGTTGAGGGTGTCGACACCGTCCCCGGCCATGATGACGTCGCTCTTGTCGCCCCCGGTAAAGGTGTCTGCACCCGTGCCGCCGATGAAGATTTGGCTCTTGCTGGCCTCGCGTGCGGTAGCCGTTGCGCCGGTACTGCCTGCGACCACGTTCCATTGGTCAAAGGTGACGTGCCCACGGCGCAAAGCGCGTGTCCCAGTGCTGGCGGTGTAGGCTGAGTTAAGCCAGGTGTGAATGTACTGCGGATGCCTTGTTCTGCGCGGTTTCGCAACCCCTCGCCTTGGGCGGTGGTGTATTGCAGCAAATTGGGCTGAGCCACATTGTTGACGAAGAAGTCTTGCCCTGCGTAGTCGGTGCCCTGCCAGTAGTACCACTCGATGCCTTGGGCGATGAGGGCGTCTTGCGCCGTGACGTTCAGGCCTGCGATGTTGGTGCCGAGTTTGTTCAGGTCGGTGGCGAAGTGGGTAAGTTTGCCTAGGCCTGTGACGGCGCTTTGTTCGCTTCGGATGAGGTCGATCAGGAAGTTACGTTCGGTGCCGCTGGTTGCATAGGCGTAAAACGCCTTATCCATGATGCGAGGCAATGCGCGCTGCACCGCCACGGTTGAGGTTTTGAACGGATCAGACAACAAGCCCGCCGTAAGCAGGGCCTGGGAGTGCATGTCGATCCTGCCGCCGAGGCTGCCCATGTTATCGATGCCGAACTGAACCGGGTTGTCCTGGCCAGCGCCGGTAATCGTGTTCCCCGCAGTAGAGATCGAGTAGACGGCAGAGCCTGGTGCGAAATAGCTGGTGACCTTGCTCTCACGGGCAGCAAACTGCGCTGTGATGTTGGCGTAATAGTCCTTGATGGACTGCGGCGCATCCGCGCCCAAAGAGGCAATCACGCTGCTGACGCTGGGACCATACGTAGCGGTTATTTGTGCCGGTGCCGGATCGAACACTACTGCTGTGCGGTTGAACCAAACCGCCATGGTGCCCGCTAAGCCGCCACCCAGGCTGTGGCCGGTGAAGGTGATGTTGGCAGCGGCACCGTAGTCCTTCAGCACGCGTGCATAGACGGCTGCGGCCTGTGTTTCCTGGCTCAGACTCAGGCCCAGGTTGGTCAGCATGTCACCACTCAAGAATGAATCAGTACCGCGAAACGAGATCACGATTTCATTGGTCGCCGTGTTTCTATACACGGAGTAGGCGAAGCCGTCTGTGCCGGTGGGTTGCGGGAGGACTTCGGTCCAATCGGGTGGGAGCGGTAGCGTATTTTTTGCTGACGCCTCATATGCCTGCAAAGCTAGTAACGCGTAGGTTTGTTGTGTATTCATGCTCATTTACTCCCGTGACAGTTCTGGTTTGTTTCAAGAGGGTCAATCTTTTGAATGCCTATTAAGCTAGGATCTCCCCAAAATCCTTGCTTCGCCTTGTCGGCCATCGTGTAGCGGCTTTTCACCTTGGAAGGTATCTCCCTGTCAAGCATCAAATTGGTGGGCAAGTTGTGAGTCCACGGGTCAATCTGCTTTAACCAAGTCCAATTCTTCCCGGTGCCGTCTGGCATGAATTGAACGTAATAGGGCGTAGCGCATAGCGGGAAGTTGGCGTGTCTGTGCCAACCTTTTGAGACGGGTTCAGCAAGCAGCACTGGCGTCTTTTGCTCCGAAATAGCCAGTACCATGATTTGTGCTGTGTCTTTAAAAAGAAAATCCCGCCCGCCATATTTGAATGAAGTGGTTTCCTCAAAATCCGGCAGATACCCCATATCCAACGGGTTCCCGGGCTGGCCTTTGATCGTGTAGCGCACCTCCTTGAAAATCCAGATCGTTTCGCCCGTATTGAGCAAGACCTCTTCTTGCCATTGCACGTTTTTGGCACAGGCGGAGAGTTGTAGTGCGGCAATTGCGGCCAGCAATATTTGCAACGTTTTCTTGAGGCGATTCATTGCGGCACCTTCCGTGTTCGTGTATCGGTCTGAATACCTGAACTGCCCCACGCAGCATCGATGAGCCTTCCCAGCCATTTATGCCCCGAAAGCCGCATGGAACGGGCGTGAGCGGTTTTGGTGTTTGAGCGGTCACCACGCCATCGCCAACATTGATGTTTGGTCTTTAGCGCCCTATTTTCACAGTCAAATCGGTCTGCAACGCCCGATGGATATGCGTGAACAGCTACTGAATTCATAGCAAATCCTTCCATGTGTTGATCGTGCCCATGTGTTTCATGCGGCACCTACCGCTCTCTCAAACTCTCACTACCTGCCCGCTGCACCGGGCTCAGCAAAAACTCAATCACCCGGCGCTGCCCGGTCTTGATCTCGGCGGTGATGTTCATGCCGGGGCTCAAGTTCACCCGCTTGCCATCAATCAGCATGTCTTTCTGGTTCAGGGTCAGGGTGGCCGGGTAGTAGCTGCCTTTTTTGTCATCGGTCACCGCATCGGCAGTGACTACATCCACCCTGGCTTTGACGGTGCCGTAGCGGGTGTAGGGGAAGGTTTCCAGCTTCACCTCGGCCATTTGGCCCGCGTTGACAAAGCCGATGTCCTGGTTGGCGATGGTCACCTCGGCTGTTACGGTGTTGCTGTCGGGTACCACGATCATCAGTGGCTGGGCTGGGGTGACCACACCGCCTACGGAGTGGATGGCGAGTTGCTGGATGACACCGGCTACCGGGGCGGTGAGCTGGGTCTGGCGCTCGCGCTGGTTGGCCTTGGCTTGCTCGGTTTCGCGCAACGAGGACAGCACCTGCGCCTGGGTCGCGTGTTTTGTTATCAAATCAGCCTCCAGAGCCCGTAGCATGGGCGTGACCAGCTGCGAATTTGATAGCGACTGCAACCAAGTCAAAGCTGACTGTAGCGCGCCGGGTTGGCGCAGGCTATCCCCCAAACGGGGGATATGGCACCGGGTTTGCGCTCAGTGACTGGCGCAACCGGCCGCGGCCTTGGCGGGCATGGGCGCGTCGCGCTCGACACCGGCGGCGCTCAGGCGTGCGGCGTAGTCGGCCCAGAGCTTGTCTTGCTGCGAGCCCAGGAAATAGAGGTAGTCCCAGGAAAAGATGCCGGTGTTGTGCCCATCTGAAAACTCGGGCTGCACGGCGTAGTTGCCGACCGGCTCGAGCGCGGTCACGTCGACCTCACGTTTGCCGGTTTGCAGCACCTCCTGCCCGGGGCCGTGACCCTGCACATCGGCTGACGGTGAGTAGACGCGCATCAACTCAAACGGGATGCGAAATTGCGCACCATCGGAAAAGCTCACTTCCAGCACCTTGGACTGGCTGTGCACCGTCATTGCCTGTGGCGTCGGAGCGCCGGATTGCAAACCTGCCATGGGAATTTACCTGCTAAAGAGATGAAGTTATCACAAAGGGCCACCGAGGGTGGCTAGCGCGTGCCCAATGACCCCGTCAACAGCAGCAAGAGAGTCGGTCACGGCTGCCAGCGCTGGCGCATTCATCGGCCGCAGGGCTGGGCACCAGACCGGTGACGGGAAATGACTGTCCCAGTCAAAGCGCGCAATCACGTGCCAGTGCACATGCGCGACCACATTGCCCAGACTCGCGAGGTTGATCTTGGTCGGCTGCAAATGTTCGCGCAGGGCGCGCTCGACGATGTTGACCGCCGCCATGCAAAGGTTTCTGTCTTCTACCGTAAGGTCCGAGAACTCTGCCACGTGATCTGTCCAGACCACGCGATAAAACGCGGGAAACCCCGGTTCTTCGGCGCGGATCACGCGAAACTTGGCTGCCGCAAACACCGGCACACCGCCAGGCCCGGCGCACAAGGCGCAGTGCGAGGTCGTCATGGCGAGCGCAGCGCGGTCATCCAACAGGCGGGCACTCCGCGATGGATCGCCACGGCCTTTGGCCTCGCGATGACAAACCATGGATCGCCACGGCCAGTGGCCTCGCGATGACAAATAGTTCTGGCCTGGGCAATTTCACACCAGCACCCGCTCGATGCCACCGGCATTGGCCAGCTTGACGTAATCAGGTAACCATTGCTCGCCCAAAATCTGGCGGGCCATCTCGACGACGATGTAGTCGGCCTGCAGCAAACCGTTTTGCAAGTCTTCGCCAAAGCGGCTCAGGCCTTGCAGGCAGGCCGGACACGACGTGAGTATCTTGATGTTGTCCCTGGCGCCAACGCCCTGGGCGCGCAACTGCGCCTCGCCGCTTAGGATTTCCGCTTCCTTGCGAAAACGCACCTGGGTCGCGATGTCGGGCCGGTTCAGTGCCATGGTACCGGCCTCACCGCAGCAACGCTCGGACAGGATCACCTGCTCGCCCAGCAGGGCTTTGACGGTCTTGATCGGCTCCTGCAACTTCATCGGGCTGTGGCAGGGGTCATGAAACAAAAAGGCACCGGCGTCCTTCAGTGTGACGCCCTTCTCCAGCAGGTATTCATGGATGTCGATGATGCGGCTGCCCTCGAATATCTTGTCAAATTCATAGCCCTGCAACTGGTCGTAGCAGGTGCCGCAGCTCACCACCACGGTTTTGATATCCAGGTAGTTCAGCGTGTTGGCCACACGGTGAAACAACACCCGGTTGTCGGTGATGATCTTCTCGGCCTTGTCATACTCGCCGCCGCCGCGCTGCGGATAGCCGCAACACAGGTAGCCCGGTGGCAGCACGGTTTGCACACCCGCGTGCCATAGCATCGCCTGCGTCGCCAGGCCAACCTGGCTAAACAGCCGCTCCGAGCCGCAACCCGGAAAATAGAAGACGGCCTCACTCTCGGCCGTGGTCGCCGCCGGGTTGCGAATGATCGGTACGTAGTTCTTGTCTTCAATGTCGAGCAGGGCACGCGCGGTCTTCTTCGGCAAGCCAGCGGGCATCTTCTTGTTCACAAAGTGAATCACCTGCTCCTTGAGCGGCGCCGTGCCCACGGTGGCCGGGGGTGCTGCGGTCTGCAGACGGGTGATCACCTTCAGAAAATCCGCGGCCAGGCGCTGCGCCTTGATCGCGACGTTGACCATCACCAGGCGCGCGAGCCGGATCGTCTCGGGCCGCGTGGCATTGAGCATGAACATTGCGGCCGCACCGGCCGGGCGAAAGCTCTTTTGCCCCATCTTGCGCAACAGGTTGCGCATGTTCATGCTGACATCGCCAAAGTCGATATCCACCGGGCACGGCGACAGGCATTTGTGACACACCGTGCAATGGTCAGCCACATCTTCAAACTCCTGCCAGTGGCGAATCGAGATACCGCGGCGCGTCTGCTCCTCGTACAAAAAGGCCTCGACCAGCAACGAGGTGGCAAGAATCTTGTTGCGCGGGCTGTACAGCAAATTCGCGCGAGGCACATGCGTTGCACACACCGGCTTGCACTTGCCGCAGCGCAGGCAGTCCTTCACGCTGTCGGCAATGGCACCGATGTCGCTTTGCTGCATGATGAGCGACTCGTGCCCCATCAGCCCGAAGCTCGGCGTGTACGCATTGCTCAGGTCGGCATGCATCAAATCGGCCTGTGACGCTCTTGCATCCTGCGTAACGTGCTGCACATTTCGTAGCAACTTGCCCTTGTTGAAATGCCCGCTGGGGTCAATGCGCGCCTTGTACTCGGTAAACGGACGCAGTTCGTCGTCACTGAGGAACTCGAGCTTGGTGATGCCAATGCCGTGTTCGCCCGAGATCACCCCGCCCAGTGAACGCGCCAACGCCATGATGCGTTTGACCGCACCGTGCGCGGCCTGCAGCATTTCGTAGTCGTCGCTGTTGACCGGGATATTGGTGTGCACGTTGCCGTCGCCCGCGTGCATGTGCAACGCGACCCAGACCCGGCCCTTGAGCACGCGCTGATGGATCGCCACGCACTCAGCGAGGATTGCCTCGAACGCAGCGCCGGTAAACAGGTTGCGCAAAGGCAGCCGAAGCTGCGTCTTCCAACTCGCGCGCAGACTGCGGTCCTGCAGTTCGGGAAACAACGGGTCCACATCTCGCAACCACCCGGCCCACAGGTCGCGCACGCCTCGAATCAGGACCAGCGCCTGCACCGCACGCTCTTCGAACAATTCTGCCAACCCGACCTCGGTGCCTTCTTCGTGTTTGCCGCGCGGGAAATGCCCGCCGACAAAAAATTCCTCCAGCGCATTGCACAGGGCAATCTTGTTGCGCAGGCTCAGCTCGATATTGATGCGCTCGATGCCATCGGTGTACTCGGCCATGCGCTGCAACGGAATGACCACGTCTTCGTTGATCTTGAACGCGTTGGTATGCCGGGAAATCGCGGCGGTGCGTTTGCGGTCGAGCCAGAATTTCTTGCGCGCCGGGGCACTGACGGCGACAAATCCCTCGCCACTGCGCGAGTTGGCGATGCGCACCACCTCCGAGGTGGCGCGTGCCACCGCGTCGGCATCGTCGCCTGCTATATCGCCAAACAGCACCATCTTGGGCAGGCCCCCGCGCTTGCTCTTGGTCGCGTAGCCAACCGCTTTGAGGTAGCGGTCATCGAGGTGTTCCAGCCCGGCGAGCACGACGCCACTGCGCGGTTGCTCGGCAAACATGAAGTCGCGGATTTCCACGATGCTTGGCACGGCATCACGCGCATGGCCAAAGAACTCCAGGCAAACGGTCCGGGTGTGGGCGTGCTTGCGGTGCACGATCCAGCGCGCGCTGGTAATCAGGCCATCGCAACCTTCCTTTTGGATGCCTGGCAGCCCGCTGAGGAATTTGTCGGTGACGTCCTTGCCCAGTCCTTCCTTGCGGAACGCGCTGCCCGCGATGTCAAGGCGTTCGGTGCGCAGCACGGTCTTGCCGTTGGCCTTGAAATACTTCAGTTCAAAACTTGCCAGCGCCGCGTCATGAATCTTGCCCAGGTTGTGGTTGATGCGCGTGACTTCGAGCCACTGCGCGTCGGGCGTCACCATGCGCCAGGACGCCAGGTTGTCCAGCGCCGTCCCCCACAGGACCGCCTTCTTCCCGCCCGCGTTCATGGCTACGTTGCCGCCCACGCAGGATGCTTCCGCTGAGGTCGGATCCACCGCGAAGACATAGCCGGCTCGCTCGGCGGCTTCGGCCACGCGCTGCGTCACCACCCCTGCTTCGCTCCAGACCGTGGCCACGGTGCCGCTTACGCCCGGCAACTCAATCATCTCGACTTCGCTGATGGCCTCAAGCTTTTCGGTGTTGATGACCGCACTTCTCCAGGTCAACGGAATCGCCCCGCCGGTGTAACCGGTGCCGCCGCCGCGCGGGATGATGGTCAGACCCAGCTCGATACACCCTTTGACCAGCCCGGCTGTCTCCGCCTCCGTATCGGGCGTCAGCACCACAAACGGGTATTCGACGCGCCAGTCAGTGGCATCGGTGACGTGGCTGACGCGCGACAAGGCGTCAAACTTGATGTTGTCCCTGGCTGTGAGTTTGACCAGCAGACGCTGGGTTTTGCGCCGCAGCGCCGCCACCTCCTCGAAGGCCGCGGCGAAGGCGTGCACGGCTCGAACCGCCGCATCAAGCAGTTCACCCACCAGGGCGTCGCGTGGCGCGTCCGACTGCGGCGTGCGCCGCTTCTGTACCTCGCCCAGACGATGATGCAGAGCCTGCACCAGCAGAGCGAGTCGCTTGGGATTGTCGAGCAGGTCATCCTGCAAATAGGGGTTGCGCTGGACCACCCAGATGTCGCCGAGCACCTCGTAGAGCATGCGCGAGGAGCGTCCGGTACGGCGCTCTTCGCGCAATCGGCTCAGCACGTCCCAGGCGCGCGCACCGAGCAGGCGGATGACGATTTCACGGTCCGAAAAAGACGTGTAGTTGTACGGGATTTCCCGGATGCGTTCGTGCCCCGACGCCGGGTGCGCGCCGTCTGTTGTCAGGGTATCGAGTTCAATAGTGGCGTTCATCGCGACGGAAAAAATGCAGCCGGGGCGCGGCGCAGAACGGTCTGCCCTGCGGCCTGAGAATCGGGAATGGTACCGCAGCGCACCATTCACCGCTGCCCCCGGGGACAACCCTAACCCTGGGTCGAGCAAATAATCCGGGCAACGGATTGCTTCAAATGTATGA
>CAWJOT010000031.1:0-20815 GCA_963844495.1 uncultured Pseudomonadota bacterium | reverse complement strand
GCCCGTTGTGGGTGTGCTCCAGAAATTGTTGAGTCGTACCGGCATTTCAGCGACGGCTGATGGTGATTTCGGCCCGAGAACCAGCGCAGCGGTCCGCCGCTTTCAGTCCGAGCGCGGGATCGGTGGCAATGGCACCGTCGAGTCGATCACGTGGGAGCGGCTTTGCTCAGGGGAGAGGTCCCTGCGCATTGTCGATTGCGTTGACGTGTTTGACCCCAGCCTCTACCGGCTCGAACGGGCCGACATTGAGCGCGTCGGGGGCAACCCGATTGCAATTGGAGGCATGTCCAACGGCGTTGAGCAAGCGATCAGCCTGATCGTGGGTGCTGCCGCACCAGGCTCAGTCATGTTGCTTCGGTTTCACGGCCATGGCGCGCCCGGCACGGCAGGGGTTGGTGTTGGAGACGGCTCGGCCGGGTGGGGTGGAAATCGTTCCACGGTCGACGGTCGAGCGCCCGCGGCCATGACCCGCATGTTCGGCCGGTTGCGACCCATTTTTGGTCCCTATGGCTCCATCCAGTTCATGCATTGTTCGACCGGTCAAGGCCCCACTGGAAGGGCCCTTCTGGACAGTATCGCGCGTGGGACCGGTGTACCGGTGAGCGCCGCGCTTCGTGATCAGTTGGGAGGCGGTTCAACAACTTTTCGCTACGAGGGACCGACCCACACGAGCCTACCGCACGGGGGCACGCTGTCGGCCTGGTGCCATGCATTGCCCGGATTTGTCGGCGCGAGCGTGCGTTGAGCACGTCTTGAGCCATTGGCGACAATGTCGCCCATGACAAATGCCCTTACGCTTACCCGGCCCGATGACTTTCATCTGCATCTTCGCGACGGGGAAATCCTGCGCACGGTAGTGCCCCACAGCGCGGCCCAGTTCGGCCGCGCTGTCATCATGCCCAATTTGCGTCCGCCGGTCACGACCACGCGGGCCGCATTGGCTTACCGCGACCGCATCAGGGCTGTCGTTCCCGAGGCGGCCCAATTCGAGCCACTGATGACGCTCTATCTGACCGATGACCTGCCCGTCGACGAAGTCAAGCGTGCACGTGACGCTGGCGTGGTGGCCGTCAAGCTTTATCCCGCTGGCGCCACCACCAACAGCGACGACGGAGTGACCGACGTGCGCAAGGTCTATAAGACGCTTGGAGCCATGCAGCGCGAAGGCATGCCGTTGCTGGTGCATGGTGAAGTCACCGCACCAGAGGTGGATTTGTTCGACCGTGAGGCTATGTTTATCGACACAGTCCTTGTCCCGCTGCGGCGGGATTTCCCCGAGCTCAAAATCGTGTTCGAGCACATCACTACGAGGCAAGCCGCCCAGTACGTGATGGAAACTGACCGATATACCGGGGCCACCGTCACGGCGCACCATCTGCTGTTCAACCGCAACGCCATCTTCACGGGCGGTATCTGCCCGCACTACTACTGCCTGCCCGTGCTGAAGCGTGAAACCCATCGCGTGGCGCTGCTCGAAGCCGTAACCAGTGGTAGCGCCAAGTTCTTTCTGGGCACCGACAGCGCTCCGCATCCCGCTCATCTGAAGGAGCACGCCAGCGGCTGCGCCGGTTGTTACACCGGCCATGCCGCCATCGAGATGTATGCCGAGGCATTTGATTCGGTGGGTGCGTTGCATCACCTTGAACCTTTCGCCAGTTTCAACGGCGCTGACTTCTATGGCCTGGCGCGCAATACCGGCACCATCACCCTGCTGCGTGAACGCTGGACCTCGCCCGAGAGCTTCGCCCTTGGTGAGGCGCTACTCAAACCGTTGCGTGCCGGTCAATCCCTGCCATGGCGGATGCTCTAGCCGGCATCAACTGGGCGGCTCCATGGTTGGCGCCGTATGTCAAGGTGGGCCAAGTGGCGTCGGCCAGCGTGGCCGCTGGCCAGAGCGTCGACCAGGCGCTCAACGCCGCGCCCACCGGAAACGCTTCGCCGGTGTGCTTTGTACCGCAAAGCCGGCTGCCTGCGGGCGAGGCTTACGAGCGCTATATCTTCAATAGCAACTGCTGCCCTACGCGCAAGGGTTTGCATGACTTCTTCAATGGATTGGCGTGGTTGCACTTTCCCCGTACCAAACGTCAGCTCAACCGCCTGCACGTGGACCAGATGGCTCGAACCGGCATTGCCTCTGAGCGTGGCCCCGCGCGCGACGGCCTGACCGTCTTTGACGAGAACGCCTCATTCTTGATGGGGCCCGATGTGCTGTGGGACGCGCTGGCTGCGAAAGACTGGAGGCGACTGTTTGTGGATTTGCGCCCGCTCTGGCAAGAAGCGCGCCTGGTGCTGTTCGGCCACGCCTTGCTGGAGAAGCTTGTTTCGCCGCGAAAATCGATCACAACCCATGTATGGCGGGCGCAGACGGCTACACAATCGATAGCGGAACTGGATCAATGGATGGCTTCTGATGTGAGCGCCGACAAACTTGCAGCGAAACCTTTTGCTCATCTTCCGGTGCTGGGTGTCCCGGGCTGGTGGCCTGCCAACGAAGAGCTTACTTTTTATGACGATTTGAGTGTGTTCAGGCCGGCGAAATCGGAACCGAATTTGTGGGATAACCCGCTGCGAGCTTGATTTGGGCGCCAAACCGCCTAATATCTGGGCTGACTCCCCAACGGTGCGGGGATCTCTAAGGAAGACATGAAACGCATAATCTTGTTTGTCATGACCAACCTCGCGGTGGTGGTCGTGCTGGGCATCGTCGCCAACGTGTTTGGCTTTAACCGATACCTGAACGCCAACGGACTCAACTTGAGCGCTTTGCTTGGCTTTGCGCTGGTGATGGGCTTTGGTGGAGCGATCATTTCTCTGCTCATCAGCAAGCCGATGGCCAAGTGGACCTCTGGCGTGCGTGTCATCGATACGCCGCAAAACGCAGACGAGGCATGGATTGTCGAAACGGTTCGCAAGTTGTCGGAAAGCGCGGGTATCGGCATGCCCGAGGTTGGTATTTTTGAGGGTGCGCCCAATGCATTCGCCACCGGCGCGTTCAGGAACTCCGCCTTGGTGGCAGTATCGACCGGCTTGTTGACGGGCATGACCCATGAAGAAATAGAGGCCGTCATTGGCCATGAGGTCAGTCACGTTGCCAATGGCGACATGGTGACCATGACGCTGATCCAGGGCGTGATGAATACTTTTGTCGTGTTTCTGAGCCGCGTCATTGGCTATGCCATCGACAGCTTTTTGCGCAAGGGCGACGAACGCTCCAGTGGCCCGGGCGTTGGCTACTTCATCAGCACCATCGTGCTCGACATTGTGCTGGGCTTTGCGGCCGCGATCGTGGTCGCGTGGTTCTCGCGTCAACGCGAATTTCGCGCCGATGCAGGGGCGGCCAAACTGATGAACCGCAAACAACCGATGATCAACGCCCTGGCACGCCTGGGCGGCATGACACCGGGTGAACTGCCAAAGAGCCTGGCCGCCATGGGCATCGCCGGTGGTATCGGCAGGTTGTTCTCGACGCATCCACCGATCGAGGAGCGCATTGCCGCCCTGAACAACTCGTAACGGCGCGGCGCCCACGTGCGCAGCCACGAGTCCGGTTCGCCACAGACCGACTCTTCTTGAGGATCTACCCATGAACGCAATATTGAAAATCTCTTTGACTCTCGCGGCAACGGTTATCGTTGGCCAGGCGACTGCGCAGATCACGTTCTACGAACACGATGGCTTTCGAGGGCGATCCTTCACGACAGACGCACGGGTCGGTGACTTCGCGCGCTACGGGTTCAATGACCGTGCTTCATCGGTGGTCGTTGCACGCGAGCGCTGGGAGGTATGTGACGATGTGGGTTTTCGTGGGCGCTGCATCATTCTGCGTCCCGGCAGCTACGCGTCGTTGGGGGAGATCGGTCTGAACGACCGAATTTCCTCGGCGCGGGCGGTCGGTGCGCAGGAGCGCGCTGTGGCGCCGGGTCGCGTGGTCCCGCAGGTCATCTTCTACGAACATGATGACTTTGTTGGCCGCTCGCTGCCGACCGACAGGGCGATCGAAGACTTTTCGAGGCACAACTTCAACGATGTGGCCTCGTCGGTTATCGTTGTTGGCAGCCCATGGGAAGTTTGTGAGGACGCAGAGTTTCGTGGCCGTTGCATACTCCTGCAGCCGGGAAGATATGCTTCGCTTGGCGCGATGGGTTTGAACGACCGCATCTCATCGGTTCGGATGGTGAATCCGCCACAACGTGCCGTTGGCGTGCCTGAGGCGGCGGCCACAGTGCCGGTACCCGACTACGCGTCGGCGCGACGAAGAGCGCCTGTATGAAGTGGACGTCACTTCCGCGCGCGCCGTGGTCGGGACGCCCGAGCAGCGCTGCTGGATCGAGCGCGAGCAGTTCAGTCAGCAGGAACAAGGCGGGCCCAATGTCCCGGGTGCCATTGTCGGGGCACTGATCGGCGGCATCCTTGGGCACCAGGTGGGTGGCGGCACCGGCAAGGACCTCGCCACCGTTGGCGGCTTTGTGGCCGGGGCGGCCATTGGCGCCAATGCCGGACGCGACGGCGGTTCATCGCAAGCGTCGACGCGCGACGTGCGTCGCTGCAAAAATGTGCCCAGCCAGGCCAAACCCCAATACTGGGACGTTACCTACAACTTTCAGGGCCAGGAGCATCACGTGCAGATGACGCAGCAGCCGGGTCAGACCCTGATTGTCAACGAGCGCGGTGAGCCGCGCAGCAGATAAGGGTTGGCTGGTTCAGCCCAGCAGACTCTTGGCGATCGCCTCGGCCACTTTGATCCCGTCAACCCCGGCCGAGAGGATGCCCCCGGCGTAGCTGGCACCTTCGCCAGCCGGGTACAAGCCGCAAGTGTTGACGCTTTGCAGGTTGTCCCCGCGTGGGATCTTCAAAGGCGATGAAGTGCGTGTCTCGACACCGGTCAGCACGGCGTCGGGCATGTCGAAGCCTTTGATCTTGCGGGCAAAAGCGGGCAGCGCCTCCCGGATCGCTTCAATCGCGTAACCGGGCAGGGCGGTGGTCAAACTGCCTAGCGTCACGCCGGGCTTGTACGACGGCTCCACGCCGCCAAGGCTGGTCGAAGTCTTACCCGCGATGAAGTCCCCTACAAGTTGCGCCGGGGCGTTGTAATCGCTGCCCCCAATGACATAGGCGTTGGATTCGAGCTGGCGCTGCAGCACGATGCCTGCCAGCGGGTGCTGCTCGCCGCCCAGCGAGTCAGGCGTGGGCACCTGCTCGCCCAGCGTGGCATGAAATGCCGCGGTATCGGTCGGGAAGTCACACGGCGCAACGCCGACCACGATCCCCGCGTTGGCGTTGCGCTCGTTGCGCGAATACTGGCTCATGCCGTTGGTCACAACGCGGCCTGGTTCCGACGTTGCGGCCACCACGGTGCCACCGGGGCACATGCAAAAGCTGTAGACCGAGCGGCCATTGCTCGCATGGTGCACCAGTTTGTAGTCGGCAGCGCCAAGGCCGGGGTGGCCCGCGTGCCTGCCCCAGCGCGCGCGGTCAATCACACCTTGTGGGTGCTCCACGCGAAAGCCGATCGAGAACGGCTTGGCGCTCATCGCGACCCCGCGTTCAAACAGCATCGCAAAGGTATCGCGCGAGCTGTGCCCAAGGGCCATCACCACATGGTCGGCGTGCAACTCGTACGGTTGCCCGGTGCTCAGGTCCTGCACTGTGATACCACGTACCTGCCGACCTTCGCCAGCACCATCAATCAGCACATCGATCACCCGCTGCTGGAAACGAACTTCGCCACCCAGGGCAATGATCTGCTCGCGCAGGTTCTCTACGACCTTGACCAGTCCGAAGGTGCCGATGTGCGGGTGCGCATCGATCAGAATTTCAGGCGGCGCCCCGGCTTTGACGAACTCGTTCATCACCTTGCGCCCCAACTGCCGTGGGTCCTTGATCTGGCTGTAGAGCTTGCCGTCGGAGAAGGTGCCGGCGCCGCCCTCGCCAAACTGCACATTGGATTCCGGGTTGAGTTCACGTCGGCGCCACAGGGCCCAGGTATCCTGGGTGCGCTCGCGCACCTTCTTGCCGCGTTCCAGCACGATCGGCCGCAAGCCCATTTGCGCGAGCAGCAGCGCGGCAAAGATACCGCAGGGGCCAAATCCGACTACGACCGGGCGCAGCGCCAATCTTTGCGGCGCACGAGTCACAAGCTCGTAGCCCATATCGGGTGCGGCGAAGACGTGCGGGTTGCCGCTAAACCTGGCCAGCAGGGACGCTTCCAGTGCCGGGTCGAGCTCAACGTCTACGATGTAGACCCTTCGCAATTGCGCCTGGCGTGCATCAATGCTGCGCTTGAACAGCGTCACGCTGATGATGGCGTGTGGCTCCACACCCAGCGTCTGGCTCACCAGTTCGGACAGCGCCTGCGGCGCGTGCTCCAGTGGCAGTTTGAGCTCGGTCAGGCGAATCATGGGTTGACGCGCTGCGTTCGCAATGACGAACGCATGACGCTGCCTTTTCAGACCGGCAGGAATCCTTCAATCGACAGGTAGCGCTCACCGGTGTCATAGTTGAATCCGAGCACGGTCGCACCGGCGGGCAGGTCGGGCAGCTTTGCCGCAATCGCGGCAAGCGTTGCACCGCTTGAAATACCCACCAGAATGCCTTCTTCCCTGGCGCAGCGTCGTGCCATTTCGCGCGCCGGTTCGGCATCGACCTGAATCACGCCATCGAGCAATCCGGTGTGCAGGTTCGTCGGGATAAAGCCCGCACCGATGCCCTGAATCGGATGCGGCCCGGGGGCGCCACCAGAAATCACCGGCGAGGCCGTGGGTTCGACGGCAAACACCCTGAGCTGCGGCCAGCGCGCCTTGAGAACCTGGGCGCAGCCGGTGATGTGTCCGCCGGTACCCACACCTGTGATCAGGGCATCGACACCATCGGGAAAGTCGGCCAGGATTTCCAGCGCCGTCGTGAACACATGAGCATGGATATTGGCCGGGTTTTCAAATTGCTGAGGCATCCACGCCCCCGGCGTTGCCGCGACCAGCTCGGTGGCGCGCTCGATCGCGCCCTTCATGCCCTTTTCCTTGGGGGTGAGGTCAAAGCTGGCCCCGTAGGCGAGCATCAGGCGGCGGCGCTCGATCGACATGCTCTCGGGCATCACCAGGACCAGTTTATAGCCTTTGACGGCGGCGACCATGGCCAAACCAACGCCCGTGTTGCCAGAGGTTGGTTCGATGATCGTAGCGCCAGGCCTTAGCACGCCACTTTTCTCGGCGGCCTCAACCATCGCCAGCGCGATCCGGTCCTTGATCGAACCGCCCGGGTTGCTGCGCTCTGATTTGACGAACACGTTGTGGGTATTGCCAAACAGGCGGTTGATGCGTACGTGCGGCGTATTGCCAATGGTTTGCAGGATGTTGTCAGCTTTCATGGAGGCTCCTTGATGGGTTGGGCGTTCGTCATCGCCGAAGGGCAGGGGGTTGTGCTTCATACCTCGGCGGCGATGACGGAAACATGGGACCTGCACATTTTCAACTACTTGATCGACGAATTCCGATATAAGGTTATGGGCAATGGCGATAATCGGGGGGTGAAGCCTGCCAGACTGCCGCTGGTGCGATCCCGGAAACGGGGCACTGGAGGAACGTCCGGACTGCATAGGGCAGCGTAGCAGCTAACGGCTGTCCACTGAAAACAGCTTGCGCAAGCAGGCTGTATAAGGTGAGGATCAGAGCAACAGAGACGAGTCAGCTTGGGAGCCGCACCGTAGGCGCAAGCCGAAGGTACGAACTTCCAGGGTGGGTGAAACGGGCAATCTCTACGCGCAGCAATACCAAGTAGGCCAGCGTTGATGGGGCCCCCGGAGCTGGCGGGTAGGTAGCATCGAGCTGTTGGGTGACCAACAGCCCAGAGTAATGGCAGTCACTTCTGAACGTCTGAAAGGACGTGCGGTTGCACAGAATCCGGCTTATCGGTGGGCTTCACATTTTTCCGCGTGGGCTAAACTGCTGTCCATGTTGTATCGATCCATCAAGAGCCTGTGGCCAGTCTTGCTCCTGCTGGCGGGTGACTTGGTGTGGGCCGGCGGACCTTGTGCCGAACTGGTTCCCAAATTGCCAAACGTTCGCCGCGCGCTGTGCGAGGCGGCCAAGTTGCAGCCCTCCGCGGCGCGCTCGGTTCAGGGCAGGACGCTTTGGATGCGCGATATCAAACCAAGTGAGGTCAGTTTTCGCGTGCTGGTGGTTGGAGCCATCCACGGCGACGAACTTTCGTCGGCCTCGGTCGCGCTTCATTGGATCGGACTGGCAGCGCAAATGCAAACACCGGCCACCCAGGGAATTTACTGGCGCTTTGTGCCGGTGCTCAACCCGGACGGTGTGCTCAGCGCATCGCCCAAACGCGTCAATGCCAACGGCGTGGATCTGAACCGCAATTTCCCCACCCCCAACTGGGCACGCGACACCAAGGTGTACTGGGAACAGGGCACGCGCAAGGATCCAAGGCGATGGCCTGGGATCAAGCCGCTGTCCGAACCCGAGTCACAGTTCCTCTACCGGGAGTTGCAAACCTTCAAGCCAAACCTGATCGTGAGTATTCACGCGCCATTCGGGGTGCTTGATTTTGATGGACCCGTGGTGCCGCCCAAAAAGCTTGGAAGCCTGCTGCTGGCCCAGGTCGGCATTTTCCCCGGCTCATTGGGTAACTATGGCGGTGTGCAAAGGGGGGTACCGGTGGTGACGGTTGAATTGCCCAATGCGCTTAGAACGCCGCGCGACGAGGAAATTCGCCGGATGTGGATGGACCTACTGCAATGGATGGACCAGCGCCTGGGAACGGCACAACACGTCGCCGCCGCGCGCAAAGGTGTTTATCTGGACAACAAATGGGTGCCGGCAGCGCCGAGCGCTGAATAAACGTTGGGACCACGCACCACCGCGTACAGGTCACGGGTTGTTGTCGAGGCGGCGGCGGCCCAGGTTGATCCGTCGGTGCTCGTGAAAATGCTGCCACCTTCGCCGACCGCCACAAACTGACTGCCAAACGTGACGGCGTTGACGCCGCCCGCGCCCGGCAGGGTCTGGGCAGTCCAGTCAACACCATTGCTGCTGGTCAGCACGGTGCCCGCATCGCCGACGGCGACAAAGGTGCTGGTGCCCGCGCTCAGGGACGTCAAGCCGTACGCGAGCCCCCGCAAATTGGCGGCGGTATTGGACGTGACTGTCTTCCATGTCAGTCCATCCGCACTCTGGATCAAGGTTCCGCCCGCGCCTGCAGCCAGCCACGTGCCACCGTTGTAGGTGGTATAGGTCACCGCATACAAGTCGCTGGTCGTCGCCGAATCGGTCGCTGCCTTCCAGCTTACGCCGTCCACGCTGGAAAGGATGGTGCCCCCGGCGCCGACGGCAACATTGAGGCTCAGGCTGTTGCTTGCGATCGCGTAGAGGTTTTGGATCGACCCGCTGTTCTGTGTGGTCCAGGCCACGCCGTCCACACTGGTCAGCACCGTCCCGGCATCACCGACCAATTTATATGTGCCAAAGAACGATGCAGCGTTGAGATTGCTGCTGGTGGCGTAATTGATGATGCTCCAAGTCGCGCCGTCCGGGCTCGATACCATCGCGCCGCCGCTACCTGCGCCCACGTAAATCGTGCCAAAGGTCAGTGCGTGCAAATCGGCGCTGCCCACCGGCCCGCCCGCCTCGGCGCTCCAGCTTGAACCGGCGATTCTTGGCGTGCTCGCCACCGCGTCTGCTCCCGGGCCACCAGGGCCGCCATCGATGCGGGCGTTCACTGAAAAGGAATAGCTCATGCCGTTCACCAATCCCGTGATCACATAGGGGGAACTGACTTTGAGAAATACATTGCCACCGGGCAGACCAAACCAGCGCTGCATCGAAGCCGTCGCGCTCGGGGCCACGCTGCTCGGACCATAAAACACCCAGTACTCGACGCCCTCGACCATGTCCCACGACACGGTTACCGCCGATTCCGCCGCCGTCACGGTCAACCCGGTTGGCGCCGGTGCGGGCTCGCCGTTGCCACATCCTCCCAGCAGCAGCAGGGCGACGCATGCAGTGGCCAGAAACTTCAGAGAGCGCAAGAACATAAGTAGATCCAAATCAGTGCTGTGGCCGATTATCGAATATTTTGCAGCACCGTCATGTCGGGGGAGCAAGCCGGTGACTAGAAACGCTCATCGCGACGCAGGTAACGCCACGTCCCTGGTGGCAACTGACCCATCGCCACGCGCCCAATGCGGATGCGCTTCATCTTTACGATTTGCAGACCGACTCTGTCGCACAGGAGCGCAATCAGTCCGGGATGGGCGCCCTTGAACGCGAAGCGCAGGCCGCTGGAAGCCTCGCCAGCGCTGTTGACGCTGACCTTCACGCCCGCGTGTGCAAGGTCGTCCATGGCGGACTTCTGGTTCATGCGCCGCAGGCTCGACGGTGGGACCGCGCCAGCGACCTCGACCATGACTTCGTGTTCAATCACCTGGGCATCTTCGCTGAGCTTGCGCAGCACACGCCAATCCTGCGTGAAGACCACCAGACCGCTGGTGCCGGGCTCGAGCTCCGCAGCGGCCTGGAGATTTTCCAGGTGGCGTCTGAGAGGTCGCACGCCTGATGCGTCTTGCGGGTCATGATTGGCAGCCGTGAGCACGGGCGGCGGTGCCGCAGCAGTCGCCGGGGGCCTGTGCAGCAGCAGGGTAACGGCTTCGAGTTCGGTCTTCCCTGCGTCGACGTCGATCGCAATGCGCTGGTTCGAGACCCGAAACATCGGTTCCTCGACGACTTGGTCGTCGACACGCACTGCTCCGACCTCGATCATGTGCTCGGCCGCGCGGCGCGAACACGGCACCATCGCGGCTACGCGCTTGGCCAGCCGTTCATCGCCGCGCGGCGCGTTTGCAGGCCTAGGGTTGTTGACGGTCATGCCGAGGATGTTACCCCGTGCCCCGGTTTACCAGAGCAGCGGGTCGAGTCGATAGAAGCGTGCCAGTTCGCTGTACAGGGCCGGGTGTTCGTCGGCCATGCGCCGTGGCTGCTCAAAAAATACCTCGGAGATCACCGCAAAAAATTCTGCCGGATCGGTCGCGCCGTAACCGCCAATCAGGGTGGCTTGCTGTTGCGACAGGGCTGCGCGCAAATGCCTGAACTCGGTCCCCAGCACGCGCGACCAGCGCGTGTAGTGCGAGCGCCGTCCAAGCGCGGGGGCGCCATTGGCGACGCCGGTTTCCTGATCCAACTGATGGGCAAATTCATGAATGACAACATTCTGGCCATCGTCCGGCGCTGCCGCACCCGCCAGCGTATCGTGCCAGGAAAGGACGACCTGACCGCGTTCCCACGATTGACCGGACAGCAACTGGCGCGCATGGTGGGCCACGCCGATGCCGTCGGTGTGCTCTTGGTCAACCACAAAGCTCGCCGGGTAAACCAGAATCTCGCGCAGCTTGGGGTAGTAGCCACGCGTTCGGTTAAGAATCAGCAGGCAGGCCTGCGCGGCGATCGTGACGCGCATCTCGTCGGTGATCTCGAGCCCGTCGCAACCGATGAACGTCTTCTCGGCAACGAAGACCTGGATATGACCCTTGAGTTTGAGCTGCAGGTCTGCCGGTAGAGAGTGAACGTAGGGAACACGGTGCTTGAGGATGCGCCGCCACGCTGCCGGAAACGGCAGGCTGCGAAGCTTTGCGCGTCGGCGTTCCGCCAGAAAGGGCTCACCCAGCAACCAGGCAACAAAAAGCAGGGCGAGGGCTGAAACGATGAATGCTGGCAATGGACCGTCCGCAGGAGCAAGAGTTCAACAGAACTGTAGCTGGGCCTGAAGACGGCGTTTTCAATGGGCGCAGATATTGCCGCGCTCCCGCGGCGACTGCGCTGAGAAAATCTATGCCGAACTGTTATTGTAGATGTAGCACGTCGCACCTGGTTGAAGTACAAGCGAAACGGTGCATTGCGGCGTCAATACGGTGGGATAAATATGGTCCCACGACGTTAGCTCAACAACGCCGGTGATCGTTTGAGCGACTCCGGTGTTGTTTATGACCGCCACGTCAGAATTGACGGTCTCAACCGTCACAGTTCCCCCCGATGCAACGGTCATGTAACACAATTGACCATCCACCGGGCAACTGGCGTTGGTGACACCAGCGGCCTGAGCCTCGCCAACCAGATTCCCGCTTCCAATGGCACCCAGCGCCAGGGAAGAAGCAAGCATGACCGCGGCCAGCGGCTTCGCACCTTTACCGGCACGCAGGGCGTACACCGCGACGACTGCCAAAAGCAGCGACAACCCGATCAGACCCCACTCGGACAACGTCGGAATTGCCGTCGTTGCAGTGGCGGCGGGAAGATAGGTCACCGCAATGCCTTGCAGCGACTGGGCAAACGACACGCTTTGCAGCGCGGCCAGAAGAAATCCCGCACCGACGAGCCTCAGAGTCCTTGTCGTGACATTCATAAACAACTCCCTCGATTGATTGATTGACTAAAAAGTTTAACGCTAGCATGGCGCAATCAGGTGCGCACGGGTGAAAACCCTAGGCAAAATAGGAGATCGAAGACCTGACTGTCAGGCTTCGCGCTCCGGCTGGGAGGCACCTTCAATCCGCACGACATGCGCCAGCAGCGAACGCTTCGCCAGGGGCCACATCCTTCGCGGTACGTCGCCATAGGCGGCGGCAACCCAGTCGTCCAGGGTCCCGTTGGGTTGGGCTCGCATGGCGGCGGCGATCTTCGCTTCACGTTTGAGACGATGTGCCTTGAGCTGCTCGATGACGCGTGCGCCTTCACCGTCGTAACCGCCCATCACATGACCATGCGCGGGCAGGATGAAGCCGATATCGTGTTGCGCGCAGGCCGCGCTCAAAACGTCGAGCGAATCCAGATAGGCCGTCATGTCGCCGTCAGGTGGATCGACCACCGTGGTGCTGCCGCACAGCACGTGGTCGCCGCTAAACAGCAGACCGTCTTCGAGCAGGATCAGACAGAGGTGGTTGGCCGCGTGTCCCGGTGTGTGGAGCACCTCCAGGGTGTGAGTGTAATCAGCCCCTGATGCCCGTCCGACAAGCGTCAGGCGCTCATGATTTTGTAGCAATTGGTCGGGTGTGAAGACGCTGTGGGCTCGTGCCGTGCTTGCCGAGGGCAGGCCACGAATCGGTGGCCGCGGTGTGCAGAGCGCCTGCAACCGGGCTGCGCCCGGCGCATGGTCCGGATGCGAATGGGTGCACACGATCATGCGGATATCGCCACCGGCGGCTTGCCACAGTCGTTCCACATGGGCGCTGTCGGCTGGCCCCGGGTCGATGGCGATGTAACCGCTGGCGGCGTCGCCGACCAGGTAGCTGTTGGTCCCGGGCCCGGTCATCGCGCCCGGGTTTGGCGCGGTCAGGCGCTGCACGTTCTTCAACAGGGGCACCGCGACCTCGGATTGCCAATCCAGCGGGTGCACGATCTGACCGTCCGGGCAGACCAGCGCGAGTTCGCCATAGGGCAGGTCGTGCTCCATGTAGCGCGCCTCGCGCCCGCCCAGCAATCCAGCGCGCGGGCAACTTGTCCACAGTGGTAAGTCGGTGGCGGCGCAGGCCTGCAGGATCGCCTCGACGCTGGGGTACTCGAGCAGGTGTTCGAGCGTGCGGATGGTGGGAAATATGATGAAAAACTCACCGGCCTGGTGCCGGGCCAATGCGTCGGCCGGGCGTACCCACACGGGTTCGAATTGTTCCGACTCGTCGGCCACCGGGATTTGTCGCTCGGGCATGCGTGCGACCAGAAAAGGTACGTCAAAGCGCCGCGCCAGATCACGATCGGTGATCCAGCGCGCCAGCACAAACACCTCGTCGGCACTCAGCGTCAGGCCGCGTTCGTGGCATTGGACGAGCACGGGTTGCGCGCGATCCAGCGCTGCGACATCGGTGTGATCTGCCATGCGTCCGTCGCCATGTCTTGCCAGCAACACGCCGAGTTCTTCAAAACTCTCGCGGATGGCGGCAATCGCCTGCGTGAGGTGCAGGTCGCTTTGCGTTGCGCGTCGCGTCGCCTGACTGTGCGCACTGGCGTCCTCGGTGTCGATCGCCCCGCCGGGGAAGACGTAGGCTCCCGGCGCAAAGCTCGCAGTCGCCGAGCGGCGCGTCATCAGCACTTCCACGCCCTGCACGCCATCGCGCAGCAGCAGCACGGTGGCGGCCGCCCGTGTCGGAACCGGCGTGCGCGCCGGGTGCAGACATTGACTGGAGCGTGGCATGAACGCGATTCTGCAACGAAACTGCAGGCGTGGGTGTCGCCATCGTGATGTTTGCGTTTACCCGAAGTTCCATGGGCGCGGGTCCGCGGTATGCTCTTGCACCGACTTCGGCAATCAACGGGAATCTCTCATGAAGCATCAAAGATGGCGTGCGCTGCTCGCAGCGACTTTTGCCTTGGGAACACTGGTGGCGGTACCTGGCGTTATGGCGCAGGCCTGGCCCGGCAAGCAACCAATCAAACTCGTTGCCGTGTTTCCGCCGGGTGGGTCGGTCGATCAGGTTGCGCGCCTGCTCGCGCAACCCCTGTCGCAACAACTCGGGCAAAGCGTGATCGTGGAGAACAAGGGGGGCGCATCGGGTTCCATTGGCGCGGCCGCTGTGGCCGCAGCCGCGCCCGACGGCTACACCTTTGCCGTCGTCTTTGACACCCACGGCGTCAACCCCAGCCTGATACCGGGTCTGCCGTTTGACAGCAGGAAAGATCTCGCGCCCATCGTCCTGATTGGCACCGCGCCGATGGTGCTGGCCACCCATGCCGGGTCGGAGTTCAAGACCTTTTCCGACGTGGTGGCAGCGGCCAAGCTCAAGGGTGGTGTCAGTTATGGCTCGATTGGTTCGGGCAGCCTGGGTCACCTTGCAATGGCGCTGCTGGCAAAGAATGGTGGTCTGGACTTTCAGCACATTCCGTACAAGGGCGGCGGGCCGCTGATGAACGATGCGCTTGCAGGGCATGTGCCGCTGGCCATCGGCTCGGTGTTTCTGGTCAAACCGCATTTGGACAGCAAGCGCCTGCGCGCGCTCGCTGTGACCACGACCAAGCGTGCGCCAGACCTGCCCGCTGTCCCAACGCTGGCCGAGAGCGGTTTTGCCGGTTTTGATGCGCCCGCCTGGTGGGCCGTGCTGGCGCCAGCCAAGACGCCGCCCGACATCCTCAAACGGATGAACGATGAAATCAACAAGGCGCTGCACTTGCCCGAGGTGGCCAAGAGGCTTGAGGCGCAGGGCATTGCGGTGGTTGGCGGATCGGCTGAGGTGGCGCGCCAGTTTGTGGAACACCAGATGGATATCTGGGCCAAGGTGGTGAAGGACAACGGTATCAAAGCCGAATAGATATTGCCCCCACGCTTGCCACTGCGCGTGCTGCGCCGCGGCAGCCCTCACGCGGGCTACTCTTCAGGAGTAATGTGCAGCGCGACCAGAAAGCGTGCGACCATGTTGTAGGTGGCAATGGCGCTGGTGAGTTCGACAATCTGCGTCGTATCGAGGTGCTCGCGCAGCGCGGCAAACACGGCGTCGTTCACGGCAACGTCCAGTGTCATTTGTGCGGCGTATTGAATCACTATGCTTTCAATAGCGTCCCATGCCTTATCGACGGGCGCTGCACGCGGATTTAACTTAAGATGTTGGGTCAGGGCCCGGAGCTGCTCGGCGCTCCCGCCGGCGCCGAGAAAGTCCGGCGCGTGATGATGAAACTCGTAGTTCGCGCCGGTCAGCAGCGCCACGGTGCAAATGCCGAGTTCGCGCAACTTGCGGCTGGTGGCGAGTTCGGTGCGCACTGCCCCCAAGTACACGTTCCAGCCGCGCGCCAGTGGTTCGCTCCACAGCAAGGCCTTGTCCAGGTTGAGCAGGGTGCCGCCACGCCGCGCCAGCACGGCCTGAACCAGTTCGGGTGGCTGCGGCTTGAGGGCAGGGGTCCAGTCGGGGATGCGCATAGCTTGTGTCCTTGGCCAAAAGAGGGAAGGATAAGCGGATAATTCCTCCATGCGAATCCGTTTCACCAAGATGCAGGGCGCAGGCAACGATTTTGTTGTGCTCGATGAGACGCAAGGACGACTTGGCTTGCACGCTGCCCATTACCGTTTTCTGGCAGACCGCCACTTTGGCGTGGGCGCCGACCAGATCCTTGGTGTGCGCGCCAGCCCGGCACCAGGCATCGACTTCGAGTACATCATTCATAACGCCGACGGTGCCGAAGTCGAGCAATGCGGCAACGGTGCGCGCTGCTTTGCGCGCTTTGTGCGCGAGCATGCGCTCTCGGGCAAGGACGTGCTGCGCGTGCAGACGAAAGGCGGTGTGATCGAACCCCAACTGCACGCCGATGGCGGCGTTTCGGTGGACATGGGTGCGCCGGTGTTTGCCCTGGCCGACATTCCCTTTGCGCCCGGTGCGATCACGCCGCAAGTCACCGGCTTGTGGGAGAAATGGCCACTAGAGCTCATGGATACTTCACAGGCAGCTCCTGTTTTTGTAGCGGTACTGTCCATGGGCAACCCGCACGCGGTGCTGCTGGTCGACGATGTCGAGCGCGCGGCGGTGGCCACGCTGGGTCCGGCCGTGCAGGTGCACCCGCCTTTTCGCGTGGTGTCAACGTTGGCTTCATGCAAGTTGTGGACACAAGCCGGATCCGGCTGCGTGTGTTCGAGCGTGGCGTTGGCGAGACGCTGGCCTGTGGCTCGGGCGCCTGCGCGGCGGTGGTCGCTGGCGTGCGTCTCGGGTTGCTCGAAGGCACCGTGCAGGTACACGCGCGCGGCGGTGATCTGAGCGTTGCCTGGCCCGGGGGTGCAGCGAGCGTGCGCATGACCGGACCGGCGACCACTGTTTTTCATGGTGAAATCGAGTTACCGGACCATTTATGAGCACTCCCCTGACCCATGCCATCACCGAGGACGATATTGCCAACTACCTGGTCAATACGCCTGATTTTTTTGATCGCCATGCCGAACTGCTGGCCAGCGTGCAACTGTGCAGTCCGCACAGTTCGCGCGCGGTGAGCCTGCAGGAGCGTCAGGCCACGCTGCTGCGCGAAAAGATCAAACTGCTGGAGCTGCGCATCGTCGAGATGATGCGCCATGGCAGCGAAAACGTCGCACTCTCGGACAAGCTGCTGCGCTGGGCGATCAGCCTGTTCCTGGCCAACGATCCGCTGGCGCTGCCCGGTCAGATCGCGCAACAGATTGGTGAACTGTTCTCGGTGCCGCAGATCAGCATCAAGGTCTGGGGCGTGGCGCCGCAGTATGCCAAGGCCGATTTCGCCACCGGGGTGAGCGAGGATGCCAAGCTGTTTGCCTCGTCCCTGATGGAACCGTTTTGTGGCGTCAACACCGGCTTTGAGGCGGTCAGCTGGCTGGCCGATCCGTTGGCAGCAACCTCGCTGGCGATGCTGCCCCTGCGCGCTGATAGCGCCAATGGTCGCGGCCCCGCGTTCGGTCTGATCGTGTTGGCCTCGCCCGAGGGACAGCGTTTCAGCAGTTCACTGGGCACCGAGTTTCTGGCGCAGATCGGCGAGCTTGCCAGCGCGGCCCTTTCAAGATTGCGGTAACCATGGGCGCACAGCTCGTCGAGCGCTACCTTGAGCATGTGCGCGTCGAAAAGCGCCTGGCCACACGCACGGTCGAGCTGTACGCGCTTGATCTGGACCGGCTCGCGCGCTACGCGGCGCAGGCCAAGGTCGACCTGCTGCAGGTTCAGGACGGTCACATCCGTCGCTGGGTCGCGCAGATGCACGGCGCGGGCCGCAGCGGCCGGGGCATTGCGCTGATCCTCTCGGGCTGGCGCGGCTTTTATCGATGGCTCGGGCGCCAGGCGCTGGTGGCCAGCAATCCGGTGCAGGATGTGCGCACGCCAAGGGTCGGCAAGCCGCTGCCCAAGGCGCTGAGCGTGGACGAGAGCGTGCAGTTGGCGGGCTTTGTGAACGACCGCGCCGACCCCTGGCTGGAAGCGCGCGACGCGGCCATTGTTGAATTGCTTTATGGCGGAGGTCTGCGCGTGGGCGAGTTGACCGGTCTGAACGTCCAAGCCAGCGCGAATGCGCGCGGCTGGATTGATTTGCAGGCGGCCGAAGCGCACGTGCTTGGCAAAGGCTCCAAGCGACGCACGGTACCCGTCGGTGCCACAGCGGTGCGGGCACTGGCAGCCTGGCTGGCATTGCGTGCGCAGGGGCTACGCAAGGCAGGGACGGAACAGTTGGCAGCGACCCAAACAGCCTTGTTTATCGGCCGCAACGGAACCCGACTCACTGCCCAATCGATCTGGCAACGCCTACGTCAACGCAGCCTGCAGGCCGGGCTGGCTACGCCAGTGCACCCGCACATGTTGCGCCACTCCTATGCCAGTCACCTGTTGCAGTCAAGCGGCGATTTGCGCGGTGTGCAGGAATTGCTCGGGCACGCGAACATCACGACCACGCAGGTCTACACGCGGCTCGATTTCCAGCATTTGGCGCGCGCCTACGACGCCGCGCATCCGCGGGCCAGGATCAGGGCGCAGGCAAAAAAAATAGAATGAGGCAATGTTGCGAAGAAATTGAAAGAAAGGACCTTTATGCGTAGCCAGGTTATTGTTTTGTTGGCCAAGGGGCTGGAGTTTCATTTCAACGTTGAGGACGAACCGCCGCTGGGGCACGATGTGGCGCGTGCCTGGCTCGACGCCCAGTTCACGGCGCTCGACTGCGAACCGCTGCGTGCCAGCGGCAAGGTGTTGACCGCCGACAAGGTGCTGCGCGTGACCGAAGCCGCGGGCGTGGCCTGGTTCGAGAACGAAAAATGGGCCGCCGAATACGTCAGGGCCGTGCACGGCGCGCTCAAGAAGGCGATGATCCGCGTTGACGTACCAGCGATGGCGATTACTTACTGAAGGCCGATGCTGTACCCTTGGCGCTTCAGACGCAGGGGGCGGGACGCCTATTTCCAGCGTTGGGCTTTAGAGAGGTCACATGATTGAGTTCCTGTCCGACCCGCAGGTGTGGATCGCGTTCCTGACGCTCACCGTTCTTGAACTGGTGCTCGGAATCGACAATGTCATCTTCATTTCGATCCTGGTGGACAAGCTGCCGGCGCAGCGCCGTGACCTTGCGCGCCGGATCGGTCTGTTCCTCGCCATGTTCATGCGAATCGGGCTCCTGTTCCTGCTTTCCTGGATTGTTGGAATGACGGCGCCACTATTCTCTGTACTGCGGCAGGAGATCTCGGGGCGCGACCTGATACTGATCGGTGGCGGCCTCTTCCTGCTCTGGAAGAGCACCAAGGAGATTCACCAGTTGCTCGAAGGCGAAAGGGGTGGAGCTTCGGCGGCGGTGCGCGCCACTTTTTCCGCCGTCATCTTTCAAATCACGATTATTGATCTTGTCTTCTCCTTCGACTCAATCATTACCGCCGTGGGCATGGTCGACCAAGTTGGCGTCATGATCGCAGCGGTCATTGTTTCTGCGCTGCTGATGATGGCCTTTGCCGGCGGGATCGGCCGCGTCGTTTCCGCACATCCGACGATCAAGATGCTGGCTCTCGCGTTCCTGGTAGTCATTGGCGTCATATTGATCGCTGACGGGTTTGATCATCATGTTCCCAAAGGGTACGTGTACTTTGCCATGGCCTTCTCAGTCGGCGTTGAGTTGCTTAACGTCCGGATGAGGAAGCGTGCGGCGCGACCAGCCGAGTTGCACGAGCGCTACACGCGAGACCGCTGACCGGTCCTCGTCGATGTGCAAGGTTGCAAAAGCAGTCACCACCCATTGAGCCGCTGGCCGCGACAATGGGTGCATGAAGACTATTTCGTTAAAACCTGGCAAGGAACGCTCGCTGTTGCGCCGTCACCCCTGGATTTTCGAGTCCTCGATTGCGCGCGGCGGCGCCGACGCTGGCGAGACGGTCCGTGTCGAGTCGCACGAGGGCGAGTTTCAGGCCTGGGCGGCGTTCAGTCCCGCCTCCAAAATCCGGGCGCAGGGCTGGAGTTTTGATCCAGCGCAGCGCATAGATGCTCCGTTTTTCATAGCTGCCTGCGCAGGATGGACGGGGGCTACAGCCTGATTTTGTGCAAATTTCCGGGCTTGAAATCGAGGCTCAGCTGGAGGCAGCCCGAAATGCTGCCTGCACGGCGCGCACCAGCGACGGATGCAGCGTGCCCAGCTTGGGGCATTGTCCATGTGGCGCAGCGGGCGGTACGGAAAACCATTCGGTCGTGTACGGCAGATCGAGTGCCTGTTTCAAGTCGAACTTGGTGTCGTAACTGAGACCTGCGGCGTTATAAGCAGCCAAATTGTGGTCCCGCAAAATGGCAAATTCACCCCGGTGCAACGTGCTGGTGCGCTGACTGGTGCCGTAGGCGACGCGCACGTCAAAGAGGGGGGCATCGTCGTCGAATACCGCCAGGATCAAGGCGGGTCGGGGCTTCGGACGTGGGCTGATGCTGTCTGGGAAGTGGCACCAGACAATCTCCCCGGCCACTGGCTCACCCCAGCATTGGAATGTCATGCGTTCTCCACCTCGAAGAGGCTGGAGTGGGTCGAACGCTTCTTGCCTTGCGGCACGCGCTTTTTGATCTGCCGCACCTGTGCCGCTGTCAGGGCACCGTCGTCGGCTTCGTACTGCGGCAGCAGCCTGAGGGCCATTTCGTGCAATGCCATATGAATGGTTTGAGTCTCATCGACGCCCAACCGATCCGCCAGGCGCTTGGCCGTTTCGCGCGTCACGCCTGTGGCACTGTCGGCGCTGCGGTAGCGAAACGCGATCTGGTCGGTAGTTGCCTGAGTACGCATGCTCAATTCCTTCGTAGTTGGATATCTTAAAGATATCTCGAAGGGAGCACCTTGTCAAGTTGAACCGACCAGACTTTTGGTCTGGGTATGTTTGCGCGCGGTTG
>CAWJOT010000030.1:0-31650 GCA_963844495.1 uncultured Pseudomonadota bacterium | reverse complement strand
GTTGCGCCAACGGCAAGCGGGTGCAGGCGCTTGGCGGCGCCAAGAATCACGCCGTGGTGATGCCCGACGCCGACGTGCCCAACGCTGTGAGCGCCCTGATGGGCGCAGCCTACGGCTCCTGCGGCGAGCGCTGCATGGCGATTCCGCTGGTCGTGGCGGTGGGCGATGCCACTGCCGACGCCATGGTGGCCGGGCTGAAGGTCGAGATTGCCAAGATGAAGGTCGGCCCCGGCACCGATCCCGCCAACGACATGGGCCCGCTCGTCACCAAGGCGCACTTCGAGAAGGTCAAGGGCTATGTTGATCAGGGCGTGGCCGAGGGCGCCACGCTGGTGGTCGATGGCCGCGGGGTCAAGGTCAGCGGCCACGAGGCGGGTTACTTTTTGGGTGCCTGCCTGTTTGACCACGTCAAACCCGGCATGAAGATCTACCAGGAAGAAATCTTTGGCCCGGTACTCGGCGTCATGCGAGTGAAAACGCTGCAGGAGGCGATGGACCTGATCGATGCCCACGAGTACGGCAACGGCACCTGCATCTTTACCCGCGATGGCGAAGCCGCGCGTTACTTCAGCGACAACATTCTGGTCGGCATGGTCGGCATCAACGTGCCGCTGCCGGTGCCGGTGGCCTACCATTCGTTTGGTGGCTGGAAGCGCTCGCTGTTTGGGGACCTGCATGGCTACGGACCGGACGCTGTGCGCTTTTACACCAAGCGCAAGACCATCACCCAGCGCTGGCCCTCGGCTGGTGTTCGTGAAGGCGCGTTGTTCAGCTTCCCGACCAACCGCTGATTTTTTCTGGTTGACACTGCCCGCCGGCCCTTGGGGTCGGCGGGCTTTTTTTCGTCTGCGGTCATTGCGAGAAGCGAAGCGACGTGGCAATCCACTGACTCCGTCATTGCGAGCGTAGCGTGGCAATCCATTGACTGCATGGATCGCCACGGCCTGCGGCCTCGCGATGACGAAGGTGGGCATCAGAAATTATTGAAACTTCAATACTATTAGTTGAATGAATGATTTGGATGAAATATTAATGATTGTTTTCAAATAGCACTGCTTGCTTCACACTGCGTGTTTTCATCACTCAGTACTTGGAGCACAACATGCTGGTCGGACTACCCAAAGAAATCAAGAACCACGAATACCGCGTTGGCCTGACCCCGGCAAGCGTGCGCGAACTCACGTCGCAAGGTCACCAGGTGCTGGTGCAGACCGGTGCCGGTGCCGCCATCGGACTGACCGACGAGCAGTACAAGGCAGCCGGTGCCACCATGGCGGCGGACGCCAAGGAAGTATTTGCCAAAGCCGAGATGATCGTGAAGGTCAAGGAGCCGCAACCGCAGGAATGCGCAATGCTGCGCCCGGGCCAGATTCTGTACACCTATTTGCACCTCGCACCCGATCCCGAGCAGACCGCAGCACTGGTCAAATCCGGCGCCATCTGCATCGCCTACGAGACGATCACCGGTCCCGGTGGTGGCCTGCCACTGCTCGCACCGATGAGCGAAGTAGCCGGTCGCATGGCGGTGCAAGCCGGTGCCGCGCACCTGGAAAAATCCAAGGGCGGCATGGGCATCCTGCTCGGCGGCGTACCCGGCGTGCCCGCTGCCCATGTGGCAATCATCGGCGCTGGCGTCGTTGGTACGCACGCTCTGCAAATGGCCGTTGGCATGGGCGCCAGGGTCACGGTGCTTGACAAGAGCGTGGATCGCCTGCGTCAGCTCGACCTGATTTTTGGCAATCGCATCACCACGGTGTACTCAAACGCGCATAGTGTCGAAGAAGCCGTGCTTGACGCCGACCTGGTCGTCGGTGGCGTTCTGGTGCCTGGTGCTGCCGCGCCAAAACTTGTGACGCGCGACATGATTTCACGCATGAAAAAAGGCGCTGTCGTTGTTGACGTGGCGATTGACCAGGGCGGTTGCTTTGAGACCTCGCATGCCACCACGCATGCCGAACCCACCTACGTGGTTGATGGCGTCGTGCACTACTGTGTAGCGAACATGCCCGGCGCCGTAGCGCGGACCTCCACCTTTGCCCTGAACAACGCCACCATCGGGCACGCAGTGGCCCTCGCCGACAAGGGATGGAAGCAAGCTCTCAAGGACAACGTGCACCTGAAGAACGGCCTGAATGTGGCCAACGGCAAGGTCACGTACGAAGCTGTCGCGCGCGATCTTGGTTACGAGTACGTGAGCGCCGACAGCCTGCTGGCCTGAACACACCTCTGCCCTGCGCAAGGCAGGGCAGCCGGTCGCGTCGGCAGACTTCGGTCAGAAACTGTGGCGCACGCCGAATTCGTAACCGGAGCTGTTACCGCCGGGCTCGGTCACGCTATTGCCACTTCCAACGACGAAGCGGGTTCCAACGCCATCGTTGCTCACTTGTGAATAGTTGGTGTACAGCGCGGTACGCTTGGACAGGTTATGAACATAACCAACGGCCCATTGGCTGGCGTCGTTGGCAACCGCTTCGGCCTTGAGCTTGGTGTAGGCAAAGCGCACCTCGCCGGTTCCCACTTTCCATTGCGTTCCGATCATGTTGGCTGTGGTATTGGTCACACCAACTTCGTTCTTGCCCCACAGATACATAAGCTTGGCCGGTCCGAACTGGTAATTGATGGCAAAGTTCGATTGCTTGAAATCGCCTGTGGCGTATTTGGTTGTGCCGGTGGCCACTGCCATGTTGAGCGGGCCGGCGCGATAGCCAAGGCGCAAGCCCATGTGCTTGCCATCATCCACGGTCGCACCCGCGTTGCTCGGCTGCTCGCCCATGGCATACATGAGGTGGCCGTAGACGCCGCCCAGATTCGACGGCAGGAAGTAGCCGATGGAATTGGAGGCGCGCACAGCGGTACGCGCGGTCGTCCCACCCGTATTGACCTGATAGAACAACTGGCCGGTACCGCCCACACCATTGGTGCCAAACGGATGCATGGAAACCGTCAGGTTGCTGAAGCTTGGGACGTAATCGCGGCCAAAGCGGACTTCGCCCCAAGTGCCCTGCACGCCAAGGGTGGCACGGCGACCAAAGGTCAGGCCGCCGCCGCCGACCGAATCCTTGTTGGTGGTGCTGGTCGAGCCGCCAGTGCCAGAGTCGGGGTTCACCGCGGCTTCGAGCCAGAAGTTGACCTTCAGACCGCCGCCGAGATCTTCCGTGCCCCGAAAACCGAGCCGACTCGAAGTGTTGCCGTCGGTATTGATCGAGGTCACAGAGCCCGAACCGCTGGCAGTGGTGTACAGGTAACTAATGTCGAGCAAGCCGAAGACTTCGACCGACTGAGCTTGAGCCAGGCTGGCAAACGAAGCCAAGGCTGCGACAGCACAAACTGGACGGAGCAGGTAAGGTTTGAGTTTCACGAAATCTCCTAGGTTGTTTAACCGGTTGGCGGTAACCCACCTAGCTTTCAATCCGCTTTCATTGGGTAGGACCTAGGGAAACTACCGATCGACCACTAGAATCGACGCCAGCGTGGATCGCTCTTGAATGGTCCCGTTCATCAATCAGGAATCTTTCCATGACCCCGCGCAAAGAGCACCTTGACGGCGTGGCGATAAGCCTGCTGCTGGCATGCTGCCTGTTCTGGGGTTTTCAACAAGTGCTGGTGAAGGCAACGATCCCGGAATTGCCGCCGGTCTTTCAGGCGGCGATTCGCTTTGCCGGGGCGACGCTATTACTTTGCTTGTGGTGCCTGTGGCGCGGGGTGCGCCTTTGGGGACGGGACGGCTCGCTGGTTCCCGGACTGCTCGCTGGCACCCTGTTCGCCACCGAGTTTGCCTGTCTCTACATCGGGCTGCAATTTTCACCGGCCTCGCGTCTGACCGTGTTCCTGTACACCTCGCCGTTCTGGGTGGCCGGCTTGTTGCCGCTATTCGTTTCTTCCGAGAAGCTGCGCTCCGTGCAATGGCTGGGATTGGCCTTTGCCTTTGCCGCTGTCGTGTTTGCCCTGAGTGAACACTCGGCAACGCCGGGCGTCGACCGCCAGTGGCTGGGCGATTTGCTGGCACTGGCCGCTGGCATGTTCTGGGGACTAACCACGGTGGTGATCCGCAGCTCGCGTTTGACACAGATCTCACCGGAAAAACTGTTGTTTTATCAGGTCGGTATCAGCGCCGCGGTGCTGCCGGTGCTCTCGCTGGCGCTTGGCGAGCCATGGGTTTGGAATTTCAGTGCGTTTGCCGCGTTGTCGCTGGCGGCACAGACCGTGCTCGGGGCATTTGCCAGCTACCTGGCCTGGATGTGGATGCTGGGGCGCTACCCGGCCACCAAGATTTCCGTTTTCGTCTTTCTGACGCCTGTGTTCGCCCTCTTGTTTGGCTCACTGTGGTTGCATGAGCCGGTAACTGTCAACCTGCTGGCAGCCTTGTCGATGGTCGCAGCCGGTATCGTGCTGGTCAACCGCAGGCCAGCTCGATAGGTTGGCCGATTCACACCACGCCAGCCTGCCGTAACCTGGCCATCGCCGACTCATCGAGGCCGAGTTCCGCGAGCACCTGCGCGGTGTGCTCGCCCAGCGCTGGCGGCGCGCGGTGCAGCACCGGCGGGTTGTTCATCAAGCGCAGAGGACTGGCTACCGTTGCTATTGATTCAATAGCTGTCTGCGCCCGTCGTTCGGGCGCTAGGGGCTGTTTTACTACCAAATTTCGGGCCACCACCTGGGCCTCGGCGAAGGCCTGGCCGATGTCGTTGATCGGTCCGCACGGCACCGCCTGATCTTCAAGCAGCGCCAGCCATTGCGCCGTGCTGCGCTGGCACGTGACCGCCTGCATCGCGGGAATCAGCGTTTCGCGGTGCTTGACCCGCAGCGTGTTGCTCGCGTAGCGCGGATCGGCGGCCCATTCGGTGTGCCCGGCCACCGCGCAAAAGCGTGCGAACTGACCGTCGTTGCCGATCGCCAGCAGCATCGCGCCGTCGAACGTCGCAAAGTCCTGGTACGGTGCCAGACTGGGGTGACTGTTGCCCTGGCGTTGCGGCACCTCGCCCGAGTTCAAAAAGCCAGCGGCCTGATTCGCCAGCATCGCCATACCGACATCGAGCAGTGCCATGTCGATGAGCTGACCTTCGCCGGTGCGATGCCGAACCTCAATGGCCGCCAGAATGGCCGTTGCCGCGTAGACGCCGGTCATCAGATCAGTCAGGGCCACGCCGAGCCGCAACGGTCCCCCACCGGGCACATCGTCGGCACGGCCGGTGATGCTCATCATCCCGCTCATGGCCTGGATCATCAGGTCGTAACCGGCGCGCTGCGCGTACGGGCCGTCCTGACCGAAGCCGGTGATCGAGCAATAAATCAGACGCGGATTCAGCGCCTTGAGGCTTGCATAGTCCAGGCCATACCGCGCCAGCCCGCCGACCTTGAAGTTCTCCACCAGGATGTCGCTTTGCAGCGCCATCTGACGGATCAACGCCTGGCCTTCGGGCTTGGCCATGTCGATCGTGACCGAGCGCTTGTTGCGGTTGCAGGCCGTGAAATACGTGGCCTGGTCGGTATCATTGCCCTGCGCGTCCTTCAGAAACGGCGGCCCCCATTGCCGCGTGTCGTCGCCCTCGCCGGGGCGCTCGACCTTGATCACATCAGCGCCAAGGTCAGCCAGCATCTGGGTGCACCAGGGGCCAGCCAGCACTCTCGACAAGTCGAGCACCTTGAGGTGCGACAGGGCTGCGGGTTTGTCGGTCATGAATACTCTTTCTTAATGCTACTTGTAAGTTGTTGAGGGTGCGCCTGCCATGGCGCCTTGGGCCGGGGTCCTCATACTGCCAAACGCGCAGAAATCGGCCCCCAGCCCAAGGCCCCATGGCGGGATGTGTGGGAGGTTTGAGTGGCGATTGGCGCACGGAAACCGGCTGTTGGACCGGCGCGCGCGTGAAGCGCGGGGTCGCACTAGTGCAAAGGACGGGCTAGGTGCCTGCATGAAACGGTGGATTGGATAGCGCCTCTCGTACAACTTGCGCAACCGAACTCTCGGCTATGCCTTTGCGCCTGCAGTAGTTTGACGCCAGCCAGGCTCGCAACTCTTTGGCTCCCTTACTTGCATTGCACGACATGCAGCACCTCGCAATGTTTTGCCGCGTCACGATTCTCACGTCATTGACGATGTGCTCCCACGAAGGCTTGGCGCCGCGCGTTGCACTTGAAAGCGAAAAGTCGATTCTGCAATAGACGCAGGTCGGATCTCGCGCAAGGACTTCTTGCTCCAGCACAGCGGGGATATTCCATCGGTTCATCTCGAGCTCACTTGAGTCATTTGCATTGAGGTTCCAACGCAATTTCGGCCGCAGGCTGCTGCGCGTGCCGTGGCAAGTTCAACCACAAAACCGGAAATTATTGATTGTTCCACTTGAGTTGTTTGCTCCATCGAAAGTAGCGCCAAATCTTCAACATCCCCCAAACGGGTGAGTCCGACGTTCGCCAGTCCACCCACGAACGCCACCCGCAGGGCGTGGGGTATGGGTCCGCGCCGATTTGTGCGCATTTGGCAGTATGAGGCGCGGGCCCATACCCCACGCCCTGCCACCACGATGCAAGCAAGCGTAATCATGGGGGCGTTCCTCTGCGGCTGGATTTTGCATCCTCAGAAGGCTGAACTGTCGTTCAGCGTCTTATCGTTGGGTGAACTCTGCGGGAGATCAGGTGCGACATATGGAAGCACCCGCTTGCGGTACAGCTCTTGCCGCTTGACGTTCAGGTAGCGAGTTAACTCAACAAGCGTGCCCATTTGGGCTGACTGCGATAACCCGGAAACGTGGAAGCCGGCTCGCAACTTTGCGATTAACACCGGGTTGTTGAGAACCGAATGCTGCGATCGGACTGTGGTCGCTCCCATTGACAAAGCGTGATCAGTGATGGCGCTCAAAAGCGACGAGTAGATTCCACGCCGACGGTATGGCGCGATGACCCCACTGTTCGCCATGTAGAAAGTGTTTCCTCGCTCGGGCCAACCGTAGGACCAGCCGATAACTTCGTCACCAGCGTAGGCGCCAACTCGAACCATCGACAAATGCACCTGCGGGACCGCTTGGGACGCAGCCGCCTCTTCGCACAGGATTGCTTCCAACTCTACCGACAACTGCTGCACATCGCCAAAAACGGCTCTTTGAATGCGTGAAAAATCTGGCTCAGGGAACTTGTCGGTGTGCCGAATCTCGACAGATTGCACAGCTGGATTCATTGGCGGCATCGTATCAAACTCAATAACGCCACCCGCAGGGCGTGGGGTATGGGTCCGCGCCGATTTGTGCGCATTTGGCAGCATGAGGCGCGGGCCCGTACCCCAAACCCCTGCCACCCATGCCGTGCGCAGACGACCAGCCAAAATCTGCTAATTTGCAAACGCCGCGATCCCCGTCTGTGCCCGGCCCAGAATCAGCGCGTGGATGTCGTGCGTACCCTCGTAGGTGTTGACCACTTCCAGATTCACCAGATGACGCGCCACACCGAACTCGTCGCTGATGCCGTTGCCACCCATCATGTCGCGCGCCATGCGTGCCACGTCAAGCGCCTTGCCGCAGGAGTTGCGCTTGAGGATGGAGGTGATCTCGACCGATGCCGTGCCTTCGTCCTTCATGCGGCCCAGGCGCAGGCAGCCCTGCAGGCCCAGTGCGATCTCGGTTTGCATGTCGGCAAGCTTTTTCTGGATCAGCTGATTCGCTGCAAGCGGGCGACCAAACTGCTTGCGATCGAGCACGTACTGGCGCGCGCGCAGCCAGCAGTCTTCGGCCGCACCTAAAGCGCCCCAGGCGATGCCGTAGCGGGCCGAGTTCAGACAGGTAAACGGGCCCTTGAGGCCTTGCACTTCGGGGAAGGCGTTTTCTTCCGGGCAGAACACGGCGTCCATCACGATCTCGCCGGTGATGCTCGCGCGCAGGCCAACCTTGCCGTGGATGGTGGGCGCGGACAGGCCCTTCATGCCCTTGTCCAGCACAAAGCCGCGAATCGGACCCAACTGGCCGCTCTCGCTCACCTCCTTGGCCCAGACGACGAACACGTCGGCGATCGGGCTGTTCGAGATCCACATCTTGGTGCCCGAGATCTTGTAGCCGCCGGCGCACCTTGTGGGCACGGCTGGCCATGGAGCCGGGGTCCGAGCCGTGGTCGGGCTCGGTCAGGCCAAAGCAGCCGATCCACTCGCCGGTGGCGAGTTTGGGCAGGTATTTTTGGCGCTGCGCCTCGGTACCAAATTCAAAAATCGGCACCATCACCAGCGAGCTTTGCACGCTCATCATGGAACGGTAGCCGCTGTCGACGCGCTCGACTTCGCGTGCGATCAACCCGTAGGCGACGTAGTTCAGACCCGGCCCGCCGTAGGCTTCGGGGATGGTCGGCCCGAGCAGACCGAGCGCGCCCATCTCGCGAAAGATCGACGCATCGGTCTTCTCAGCACGAAAGGCCTCCAGCACGCGCGGCTGCAGCTTGCCTTGGCAGTAGGCGGCGGCGGCATCGCGCACCATGCGCTCATCGTCGCCGAGCTGTTGATCGAGCAAGAATGGGTCTTGCCAGTTGAATGCTGCGTGCGCCATGTGCGGTCTCCTGTGGGGGTGGGCAATATGCGGCTGCTTCGGCCGCGCATTGCGCATCGTAGCCCCCGACTGGGTCGAATGGCAAACGACTTGTTATCACCCAGACATTAGCTATTTTCATATTTAATATTGAGCATCGCTTTTCGGAGATGTCGAAATTGCTCGCGAAATTGACTCTATCGCCTATCAATACTGCGCAGTCAACTATGAATTTCATAGCAGTATCCAGACTTTCTTGTGCGATCGTGTGTATATTACGCACATCATGCGAAGAAAAATACCGTCGCTGCAGGCGCTGGCCTGCCTCGAAGCCGCGGCGCGGCACGAGAGCTACACGCGTGCCGCGCAAGAACTGGCGCTAACTCAAGGGGCGGTTTCACGCCAGATCAGCGCGCTCGAGGCGTTTGTTGGCATCGCGCTGTTTCGGCGCACGCGCCACGGCGTGACGCTGACCGAGCGCGGTGCCGAATACGCCGCCCAGGTGGCGCCACGGTTGCAGGCGCTTGAGCAGGATACGCTTGACGTCATGTCGACCCAGGGCCGAGGCGGCAGCATTCATCTGGCGGCGGTGCCAACCTTTGCCACACGCTGGCTGATTCCGCGCCTGCCCGGTCTGAAGGCCCTGCATCCGGAAATCAGCGTTCATATCGAGACCCGCACACGCGCCTTCATGTTTGCCGACACGCCGTTTGACGCCGCGCTGTACGCAGGCTCAGCCGACCAACTCAGTAACTGGGCCGGGACCCGAGCGGTGTGGTTGCTCGCTGAAGACGTGGTGCCGGTGTGTCATCCGAAATTTCTGGCAGGCCAGGCGACGCTCACACCAGAGCAAGTGGCCGATCTTCCCCTGCTGCAGCAAAGTACGCGGCCCGGGGCGTGGAGGCAGTGGTTTGACGCCATCGGCGTCGCGGCGCCTCTGGCCATGTCGGGGCCGCGCTATGAGCTGTTCTCGATGACGGCCGCTGCCGCTGCGCATGGCATGGGCCTGGCCCTGGTGCCGCGTCTGCTGGTGCAGACCGAGCTTGCGCGCGCAGAACTGGTGGTCGCTTGCGACCAAAGCGTCGGCGCCGGGCGCGCCTACTATCTGGTCACGCCGGAGCGCGCCGACGAGCGACCGGTGATGAAGATCTTTCTTGACTGGTTGCTGCAAGTCGCTGCCGCAAGAAGCTGAGTTGCGCCAGGGGCGTGCGGATGCCGAGCCGCGGTTTTAGGGCCAGGGTCTACAATTTCCTGACCCCAGAGGAGATGACGCGCCGATCTCGCGGTCGCTCTGGCCACAGCAGGAGACAGTCATGCCCCAATCCCCGATCAACCCCGAAGACAAGCGTGCCTTGCTGCGCCGAGCAGCGCTCGAGTACCACGAGTTCCCTGGTTCAGGAAAGATCAGCATTGCGCCAACCAAGCAGTTGGTCAATCAGCACGACCTGGGTCTGGCCTATTCACCCGGCGTCGCGGCGCCGTGCGAAGAAATCGTCAAGGACCCCAACAACGCCTTTCGCTACACCAGCCGTGGCAATCTGGTGGCCGTGATCACCAACGGCACGGCCGTGCTCGGCCTGGGTGATATCGGACCGCTGGCCGCCAAGCCGGTGATGGAAGGCAAGGCGGTGCTGTTCAAGAAATTTGCCGGCATCGACGTGTTTGACATCGAAATCAACGAAAAGAATGACCTTGACAAACTGGTCGACATCATTGCTTCGCTCGAACCCACCTTTGGCGGCATCAACCTTGAGGACATCAAGGCACCCGATTGTTTTTACGTCGAGCGCAAGCTGCGCGAGCGCATGAAGATCCCGGTGTTCCACGACGACCAGCACGGCACGGCCATTTGCGTTGGCGCGGCCATTCTGAACGGCCTCAAGGTCGTGGGCAAAGACCCGGCCAGGGTCAAGTTGGTGACCTCCGGCGCCGGCGCCGCCGCGCTGGCCTGCCTGGGACTGCTGCTCAAGCTGGGGTTTCCACGCAAGAACATCTACGTGACCGATCTGGCGGGTGTGGTCTACGAGGGCCGCACCGAGCTGATGGATGACGACAAGATTGCGTTCTGTCAAAAGACCACCGCCCGCACGCTCGGTGAAGTCATCGAAGGCGCAGACGTCTTCCTCGGTCTGTCCGCCGGGGGCGTGCTCAAGCCCGAGATGGTCCGCAAGATGGCGGCGCGGCCGCTGATTTTTGCGCTCGCCAATCCGACGCCGGAAATCCTGCCCGAGGAGGTCAAGGCTGTGCGCGATGACGCGATCATCGCCACCGGTCGCTCCGACTATCCGAATCAGGTCAACAACGTCCTGTGCTTTCCGTACATCTTTCGCGGCGCCCTCGACGCGGGTGCCTCGACCATCACCGTCGAGATGGAAATTGCGGCGGTGCACGCGATCGCCGAACTCGCGCAGGCCGAGCAGAGCGAGGTGGTGGCCGCCGCCTATGCCGGCGAAAAGCTTGCCTTCGGGCCAGAGTACCTGATCCCCAAGCCCTTTGATCCACGCCTGATGATGAAGATTGCGCCCGCGGTCGCGCAAGCGGCGTTTGACAGCGGCGTGGCGCTGCGTCCGGTCAAGGACATGAACGCGTACCGTCAGAAGTTGCAAAGCTTTGTTTACGCCTCGGGCACCGTTATGAAGCCGATTTTCACGGCCGCGAAATTGGCGCTCAAAAAGCGCGTGGCGTACGCCGAGGGTGAGGAGGAGCGCGTCTTGCGGGCAGCCCAGATCGTGGTCGACGAAGGACTGGCGTTGCCGACACTGATCGGTCGACCAGGCGTGATCGCCGAGCGCATCGAGAAGTTCGGCCTGCGCCTGCGCCAGGACGACGACTATCAGGTCGTCAATGTCCAGCAGGACCATCGGTACCGCGACTTTTGGCAAACTTATCACCGCATGACCGAACGCAAGGGCATGACGGCGCAGGTCGCCAAGATCGAAATGCGCCGTCGCCTGACGCTGATTGGCGCGATGCTGCTGCACAAGGGCGACGTGGACGGCATGATCTGCGGCACCTGGGGGACCACCGCCATTCACCTGCAATACCTTGACCAGGTGATCGGCAAGCGCGCCGGTGTCAACACCTATGCCTGTATGAATTGTGTGATGCTGCCGCAACGCCAGCTTTTCGTCGTCGATACCCATGTCAACTACGACCCCAGCGCCGAGCAGCTCGCTGAAATAACGACCATGGCAGCCGAGGAGATGATGCGCTTTGGCATCCGCCCCAAGGCCGCGCTGCTGTCGCACTCAAACTTCGGCAGCAGCGACCAGCCCAGCGCACTGAAGATGCGCCTGGCGCTGGAGATCCTGCGCGCGCGCGCGCCCTGGCTCGAGGTGGACGGCGAAATGCACGGCGACGTCGCCCTCGACGGCAAGGCGCGCGCCCTTCTGATGCCCAACAGCACCCTCTCGGGCGACGCCAACCTGTTGGTGCTGCCCAATATCGACGCAGCCAATATCGCCTACAACCTGCTAAAAACCGGCGCGGGCGGCAATATTGCCATCGGCCCGGTCCTGCTCGGCGCCGCCAAACCGGTTCATATCCTGACCGCCAGTGCCACCGTGCGCAGGATTGTCAACATGACCGCGCTTACCGTCGCCGACGCAAACGCCACGCGTTAGTCATATAGATAAAGTTTGCGCTAACTCACATAATCCTAAATCCCGCAAAATTGCCTGTTTTTTGGGCAATCGCTTGCATTTTTCAGGCAAATACGCGACACTACCGATTTGGTGGTTCCGGGTAAACCCGGAGTGTTGTCGGGAGTGTGTTCAAAATGCCTGGTCTGATGCGCCTCAAGTTGGCACTTGCTGGCTTTGTCCTGATGGCGCTGGTTGGCGGCGGTTTGGCACAGGCAAGGGGTGTACCGCCTACCGGGGCGCTACCCACGGTGTCAGTGGGCGAGCTGCCCCCGCAGGCAGTGAGGACTTACGAACTAATCCGCCGGGGCGGCCCGTTCGAACATGCAAAAGATGGCGTTGTGTTTGGGAACCGGGAGCGCTTGCTGCCGCTCCAAAAGCGGGGGTATTACCGCGAATACACCGTCAGGACGCCTGGTTCGCGGGACCGGGGAGCCCGGCGCATCGTGTGCGGCGGGCAGACCAGGACACCCGATGCGTGTTACTTCACGGGGGACCACTATGCGAGCTTTAGCAGGATCCGGCCTTGAATCGGCGGTTTTAATTTTGAAAAGTGAAGCAGGAATGGATATGTCACTTCATCAACAGTCAGCGGCGCCGCCAGGTGCGCCAGCGGACGTGCCATTGCGCGGCGTACGCCCCAATATCGTGCAATCGATCCGCGCATTTCGGGTTCATGAGTTGCAGGAAGCGGCGCGGTCCTTGCGCCAGCACTTTTTGTATGCGAACCTGGCCAACGCACAGACCAAGCAGGATGTCCTGGATTTGATTGGGCAGCAGTTCATGCTGTCGGTGCATGTGGGCAAAAATTTCGACGCCCTTTACGACAGCATGACCGACCCGGTGCACAAATCGGGCCCGCAGCCCGGCTTTATCGTGGTGCTCGAGCATATTCCGGCCAATGCAAAGTTCGACAAGGAGGCGCGTGAGCAGTTGCTCGACATCTTCCGCGACGCCGCAGATTACTGGGGAGATCGAAAAATTCCGTTTCGATGTTTCTATTCTTTTCTGTAGCCCGTTCTGCACAAACCAGCCAAGCAGAACGGGCGGATGAGGCAAAAGGCGTTCCCGCGGGTAGCCCCGCGGTCTCCGGCATTGATCTGACAACTGAATCCGGCGAGAAGATGCCAACCGACCGATTGTTGGACATCTCGCCCCAGGCGCTGCGCATGAGCAGCCCCTTCAACGCGGGGTACTGGCTGACCGCAGCCTGAGATAGCCCCCACGCTTGTCGCTTCGCGTGCTGCGCTGCCCCCGAGGGGGCTGATTTTCGCTTACGCCGAACTTCGTTTCCTCGGGGCGGCCCGTCGGAAAGTTGCCCTTTCTGTTACAGGCTCGCGGCCAGGGCGACGTACTCGGCGACCGGCACTTCCTCGGCGCGGCGTTGCACGTCAAATTCGGTGCCGGGGGACTTCTCCTGCAACCAGACGCCCAGCGTGTGGCGCAGCAGCTTTCGGCGCTGACTGAAAGCGACTCGCACGATATCGCGCAACAGCGCCGGCTCCAATGACTCGGGCTCGGCGCGCGGCACCATGCGCACGACGGCGCTGTCGACTCGCGGGGGCGGCCGGAAACTCCCGGGTGGCACAAAAAGGACGTTTTCCATCCGGTAACGCCATTGCAGCATGACACTGAGCCGACCGTAGTCTGAGGTCCCGGGATGCGCGACCATGCGCTCGACCACTTCCTTTTGCAGCATGAAGTGCTGGTCTTCAATCGAATCGGCGGCGTCGAGCAAGTGAAACAGGATCGGGGTCGAGATGTTGTAGGGCAGGTTGCCAACGACACGCAGTTTGGGCGCGCCCAATGCGCGTGCCAACTCGGCAAAGTCAACTTTCAGAACGTCTGACTCGATCACGCTCAACTGCGGGCGGGCACGTAGCCGCGCTGCCAGGTCGCGATCAAGCTCAATGACCGTCATCCCCCCCAGGCGTTCGACCAGGGGTTGCGTCAAAGCCGCGAGCCCAGGTCCGATTTCCACCATGACCTGGCCCGGCCTGGGCGCAATGATTTCGACCATGGCATCGACGACGTTGGCGTCAGCCAGAAAATGCTGGCCAAAGCGCTTGCGTGCGACGTGTTTCAAGCGGCAATCCTGCCGGTCCTGCCAGGTGCTATTTGGGCGGCGCGCGCAGTTCGACGTAGGCGCGTCCGCGCAGTTCCTGCGCCCAACTGACGTACATTTCCTCGAGCTTCTTTTCGCGCAACGCAGCACGCACCAGCTCGCGTTGCTCGCGCTCGCTCAGCGCGGCCTGGCGCCGCTCCATCAACTGAATCAGATGAACACCAAAACGGGATACCACCGGCTGGCTCAAATCGCCCGGAGCAAGCTGCTCAAGCGCGGCTTCAAATTCAGGCACGAACATCCCGGGATTGGCCCAGCCCAGATCACCGCCCTTGGCCGCACTGGCGTCCTCCGAATGATCGCGCGCCAAAGTGGCAAAGTTGGCCTGGCCGCTGACAATACGCTTCCTGAAATCACTCAGTTGCTGGCGCGCTGCGGCCTCACTCCTTTGCGCGTTCACGTGCAGCAAGATGTGCCGCGCCCTGGTTTGTGTCACCTTGGCAGAGGGCATCGCCGCGTTGACTCGTTCGACGACCTTGAGAATATGAAACCCCGCGGGCGAACGCAACAGATCGGAAATCCCGCCCACGGCGAGATTGCGCGTCGCCTCAACAAACAACGGTGGATAGCGATCGGTGCTGCGCAATCCAAGCAGGCCTGCGTTGGCACGGTCCGCGGGGTTGGAGAACTGCTGCACCAGCGCATCAAAATCGTCACCCGCGCGCGCGCGCGCCATGGCACCGCGGGCCTTGGTCTGGAGTTCGGCCGTCTGCTGGGGTGTTGCGTTTTCGGGTACCGCAATCAGAATCTGGGCCAAACTGATTTGATTGGCCGCCGGGTCCGCGTTGCTCTTTTGCTCAAGAATATAGCGGTCCACGTCCAGATCCGAGACCTTCGCTTGCGAGTCGACCTCACGTTCACGCACCCTCGTGAGCATCAGCTGATCGCGCAGCTGGCTGCGAAATTGCGCAATTGAAAGACCACCGGCGACGACGCGCCGCTCCAGCTCGGCCACTTCCAACTGGTTCTGCCGCGCGATGTTTTGCACAGCCTGGTCGATGGCCGCATCGTCGATCCGCACACCCGATTCCCTGGCAAATTGCAACTGCACTTTCTGGTTGATCAGGCTCTCGAGCACCTGGCGCGTTACCTCCTGGCTGTCGGGCGGTGCCCGGCGTTGCTGGGCGAGTTGCTGCATCACTCGCTGGGACTCGCGCTGCACTTCTCCGTTCGTAATGGGTTCGGAGTTGACCACCGCAACGATGTAGTCAGCCTGCAAGACGGCACCGGCAGTGGCATTCGCATTGGCAGCGGGCGGGATTCGAAGCCCCTGGGACCAGGAGCCCGAGCCGGTGACCAGGCTCAAGGCCAGGAGAATCAAAACAACAAGGCGATGGGACATGATGGACTATTCGTAATTGCTAAACCGGCTCGGGGCGCCACCCTGCTCGCGCAGGTACTGATAATTCGGGACATTTTCCTTCAGTGTCTTCAAGGGGCTCACGCCCAACCGCGTAAATCCGACAAACTCAAGCTGAAACATGATGCGCTGCGTGGCCGTGGACTCGCTGGTTTGCAGCTTCTCCAGAACCGCGCGCCCGAGCCAGCATCCCGCATCGTACTCAAATCCGACGATCGCATCGACGAGCTTTCGCTCCATCAGGCTGTAATTCAAACGCCCCACGCTGTACCAACGCCCGGGACCCTGACCCTGGCCCGAACCCAGATCCTGCCCACGGTCGCCCCACAGGTCGTTGACCGGCCACTGCCAACCCAGGTCAATTTGCTCACTGGCATCGCGTTGATAGCGATACGCCGCCGTCACCGTGCGGTAAGGGCCCGGATTGTAGCGTCCGCCGATGGTCGAGCGCACCGACTGCTGCGTGGTCGGATTGAACTGCACGGTGGAATCAAAAGCCCACTTCGGATCCCAGTTGATCGAGGCGCCCAACAACACGTCGCTGATCCGGTCCGACACCACCGGGTCGGTCGGCAACAAGGTCACGTGTTGATCCTTGAAGCGCAAGCGCTGGGCGATGCCAAAACGCGCCACCTCGGCGCCGGTTTGCGGGTTGAGCAGCCGCGTGGTCACGCCAAGCGTGAGCAAGTTGCTGTCGGAGATCCGGTCATTGCCAACAAAGGCGTTTTCCGTATAGATCGTCGCAAAATTGAAATCGTTGATGCCCGAGTCGTAATTCGGTAGCAAACTTTGATCGCGGTACGGTGTATTCACGTAGAAAGCGCGCGGCTCCAGCGTTTGACGCAAGCTGCGCCCGAAATAGCTGGTGTCGCGCTCATACACGAGTCCGCTGTCGAAGCTCAAGCTCGGCACAACCCGCGTAAATGTGTTGCCTGCGCCGGCCAGCGCCTCGTCAAACTTGTAGTTGGAAAGGTGCAATTGCAGCTTTGGCGTGATGAAACCGGCCGCAGCAAGCCAGGGGCGACTGATCTGAATCGCCGTGAACAATCGCTCCGCATTGGGTTGCAGGGTGAGCGATCGAAGCGCCTGAAACCGCGTGTAGTCGGCTTCCACCGAATAGTCGACGCCGCCAACGTCGCTGCGCGCATAGCGCGTTGCCAATTGCGGGAAGCGGTCGTACGGCGGGATGATGCGTGAGCCCGTGTCCTGCAGGGTCTGCCATTTGATGGCGCGCAGCGTGTTTGAGAAATTTCCGTTCGACCACGATAGCGACGCATCGTTGGAGAGCAGACGCCGGGTCAGTGACGCGCTGGCGTGGCCAAAGTCGCGCCAGTAATTGTTGTCGCTGACCCGGTTCAGATTCAGGTTCAGCCCGACGGCACCATCGGTCAGTGCACTGACCAGAGCATTCCTGAGCATCGCCTTGTGTTCGAACGCGAGCCCCCATCGATCGTCATCGCGCAACTGATCTTTGGGCATCCAGTCAAACCGCAACTGCCCGGCGGCATCGGGCTCCAGATATCGGAATTCACTGGCCAGATTGACGCCGCGCTTGCTCATGAGTGTGGGCGTCAACGTGGCATCGCGGTTTGGCGCAATGTCCCAGTAGTACGGAATGGCAACCTCGGCACCGTTGACGCTGTCCAGGCCCAGGGTCGGCGGCAGGACGCCCGATTTGCGCCCGTCACCCAACGGAAAACTGAGGTAGGGAATGGGCAGCAGCGGCACACCCTTGAAGCTGAGCAGGGCTCCCTGCGCCGATCCCACGTCCTCCTGCGTGTCCAGGCTGATCGTGGTGGCGCGCAAAATCCAGTCCGGCAGCCAGCTCGGTCCCGGCAAACGCGGACAGGTGGTCAGGCTCGCATTGTGAATGACCGTGTGCTGGTCGTCGATAAAGTCAACCCGATCGGCCTGGCCGTGCGCCTGATTCCTCAGCAACTGGTAGCGCGGCTCGGTGAAGAACCCGGTAAAGCTATCGAGCTTGATTTCCAGCGCCGGCCCTTCGTAAATGTTGCCCGCACGATTGATCCAGACCTGGCCGCTTGCCTTGGCCAGATCGCTGGGCCAGTCGTACGCCATCCGGTCGGCCTTGATCACCAGGTCGCCGCGGCGCAATTCGGCTCTGCCCTGCACCACCAGATCGCGGTCCGGGCTGCCAAAGAGGCTTTCACCAAGAACAAAAGTGGGCAAGGCCCTGCGCGCGCCTGGCGCAATCTGTGGCGCCAGCATCAGGCTGCTGCGCAGTTGCAACGCGACTTCCTGCGCGCCAGGCGTGGTGGCGTGCAGCGCAGCCAAAGCAAGGAAAACGACGCGGCCCGAACCGGAACAGGCCTGGCAGGCCCGGCGTGTCAGGTTGTGCATCAAAATGCGCATGGAAGCAGTGGCAAAATCGGTCGCGAGGAAGGGTTGCAGCCGAACCAGCAGGGTCCGGCTTTGTAGAATGGATTATCCATGAGCCAAGCCGCCAGCCCCGAGTCCAGCCCGAGTGCGCCCATCGTCTGGGCGCAGGCGCAGCGACGAGGCGATTTCGACGAATGGCTCGGCGCGCTTGCCGCGCAGCACCAGCTCACGATCGCCTCTGTGCGGGTCGCCTCGGCCGACGCGAGCTTCCGGCGCTATTTCCGGATCGATGCAGCGCAAGGCACGCGGATCATCATGGATGCGCCCCCCGATCGGGAAGACTCGCGCCCCTTTGTCAAGGTCGCACAGCTCATGCGCAAAGCCGGGTTGCGGGTGCCGCAGGTGCTGGCATGGGACCAGGCCAACGGCTTCATGCTGCTGGGCGACTTGGGACCGCAAACGATGATGCAGGTGATGGACCGGCACCCCTCCCAGGCCAACCATGCCCGGTACCTGCAGGCCGTAGACGCGCTGATTGCGTGGCAATTGGCGTCGCGCCCAGGTGTGTTGCCAGCCTATGACGAAACCCTGCTGCGCCGCGAGCTCGAGCTTTTCCCCGAGTGGTATTTGACGCGGTACCGCAACATAAACATCGACACCGACACCCAGCGTACCCTGGACGACGCCTTTGCAAGGATCATCCACAACAACCTGGCCTGGCCAAATGTGTATGTACATCGCGATTTCATGCCCAGGAATCTTATTGTGGATTTGGCCCCCACGCTTGCCACTGCGTGTGCTGCGCTGCCCCCCGAGGGGGCCGTGCCTTGCTTGGGGCGGCCCGGCGCTGCGGCAGCCCCCACGCCTGCCACCGAGCTCGGCGTGCTCGACTTTCAGGATGCGGTCTACGGCCCGATCACGTATGACATTGCCAGCTTGATGCGCGACGCGTTCATCAGTTGGGAAGAGGAGTTCTGTCTTGACATAACCGTCCGCTACTGGGAAAAGGCGCGCAAGGCGGGTCTGCCCGTTGGCACGGACTTTGGCGAGTTTTATCGCGGTGTCGAGTGGATGGGGCTGCAGCGGCACCTCAAAGTGGCGGGCATCTTCGCACGCCTGACATTGCGCGACGGCAAGCCGCAGTACCTCGCGGACACGCCTCGCTTCATCCATTACATCCGTGCCACATGTTCGCGCTACAGCGAGCTCCGGGCCCTGCTGCGGCTGGTGGAGCGCGTCGAGGGCATCCTCCCGGCAAGCGCCTACGCGTTCGGCCGAATTTAGAGAAAACTTGGCTGCGACGCCCGTCAAACATGCATAAGCAGCTCTCATTTTCGTAGCAAACAAGCGCATGAACACACGTTCGAGCCCCCGCATCTTCTGCCCCGTGGCGCTGGTTGCAGGCGAGTTGCTTGAGCTCGCCGCCGACGCAGCGCGTCATGTGCAGGTGCTGCGCCTGCAGCCCGGTGACGAGCTCACTTTGTTCAACGGCCGCTGGGGCCTGGCCGCGGGCAGTCCGGGCGAGTTTGTTGCCACCGTCACGCGCATGGGCCGCCGCGACGTTCAGGTGAAGATTGAACGACACCTGCGGCTCGAACGCGAAGCCAGCCGCGGCGTGCATCTGGCCGTGGGCATGCCCGCCAACGAGCGCATGGACTGGCTGGTCGAAAAGGCCACCGAGCTTGGCGTGGCCAGCATTCGGCCGCTGATGACCGAGCGCAGCGTCCTGCGCCTGACCCGCGAGCGAGCCGAAAAGAAGGTTGCCCACTGGCAAAGCGTGGCCATCGCAGCGTGTGAGCAGTGTGGCGGCAACCGGGTGCCGCTGATTCGTGACGTGAGCAGCTTTGTCGCCTGGGCCGAGGCCTCGACCGACGCACCCGCACCCCCGGCGAGCGCTCGCCTGTTGTTGTCGCTGTGCCCAGGTGTGCCAGGCTTGCGCCAGGCACTGACCGACTCGGATTGCCCCGACGCGGACCTGACGCTGCTCTCCGGTCCGGAGGGGGGATTGAGCAACGCCGAGCTTGCGGCGGCGCGCTCGCTGGGGTTTGTCGAGGTCACGCTGGGGCCACGCGTGCTGCGCGCCGAAACCGCGGCCCTGGTCGCGCTCGCCGCCGTACTGGTCTAGCGGACAACCTCGCGCGCGGCCAAATTGTGCTGCACGCGGCGTTGCCGACGGGTATCATTGCCGTTCGTTCTCACCAACAGGAGTTGCACATGGCACTGATGGACTTCATCAAGAAGCAGTTCATTGACATCATTCAATGGACCGAGGATTCGGATGGCACGCTGGCCTGGCGTTTCCCAATGGCCGACATGGAAATCCAGAACGGCGGCTCCTTGACGGTGCGTGAATCCCAAATGGCGCTGTTTGTCAACGAAGGCAAAGCGGCCGATGCGTTTGGCCCGGGCATGCACAAGCTCACGACGCAAACGCTGCCGGTGCTGACCTACCTGAAGAACTGGGACAAGCTGTTTGAGTCGCCGTTCAAGAGCGATGTCTACTTCTTCAGCACGCGCCAACAGATGGATCAGAAGTGGGGCACCCCGCAGCCCATCACGATCCGTGACAAGGACTTCGGCGCGGTTCGGCTGCGCGCCTTTGGCAACTACAGCTACCGCGTTGCCGACCCCAAACTGTTTCATACCGAGGTCTCGGGCACACGCGACCGCTACGGGGTGACCGATCTGGAAGGCCAGTTGCGCGGCCTGGTGCTGCAAAACATCAGCAACGCCATTGCCGCCAGCGGCATCCCGTTTCTCGACCTGGCCTCCAACCAGTTGATGTTCGCGCAGGCGCTGACGACACAGCTCGCGCCGGAGTTCGCCAAGGTTGGATTGAAGCTCGAAGCGATGACGGTGCAGAACGTTTCGCTGCCCGAGGATCTGCAAAAAGTTCTCGACCAAAAGATCGGCATGGGCATGGTCGGCAACGACATGGGCAAGTTCATGCAATACCAGACCGCGCAGGCGATACCCAAATTTGCTGAGGCCTCAGGCGAGGGTGGTGGCGGCATTGCCGGCAGCGCCATGGGGCTGGGCGCCGGTGTCGCACTCGGTCAGGTACTGGCGCAAAACCTGTCCTCCGGGCTGCAAGGGGCAGGCGCCGGGGCCGCGCAGACGGCGGCGCCGGCCGTGGGAGTGAAGGCCGAAGACCTGATGGCAACGCTGGAAAAGCTCGGCGAACTCAAGACCAAGGGTGTCTTGACCCAGGAGGAATTTGACACCAAGAAGGCCGAATTGCTCAAGAAGTTGGTCTGAGGCGCCCTCAGCGCCGACTAGAGCGTGGTCACAGCATCGCCCCAACGTGCGTACCGGGCACCGTGCCCAGGCTGCGGTGCGCCGGTCGAGTTTGCCAGCGCGCAATCGACCCATGCGGTTTGCGGCTATTGCCACAGTGCGGTCGTTCGCCAGGGCGAAACATTGGCGCGCATCGGCAAGATGGCCGAACTGTTTGACGATCACAGCCCGCTACAACTGCACACCTCCGGCGTCTGGAACAAGATGGCGTTCACGCTGGTGGGGCGCTTGCAGTACAAATATGGCGAAGGAACCTGGACCGAGTGGCATGCCGTTCTGAGCGACGGCAGCAGCGCCTTTCTGAGCGAAGACAACGGCGCATACGTCTTCAGCACCGCGATGCAAAGCCAGCGCGAGTTGCCCGAGGCTGACTTCTTCCGGGTCGGCCGCGGCACTGCGATCAACGGCAAGACTTACACGATCACCGCCAACAACCAGGTTGCGCTGATGGCTGCGCAGGGCGAGTTGCCGCGCCTGCCGGTGCCTGGAACCTCGTTTGCCATGATCGAACTTCGCGGCCAGGGCGAGGCCGACAGCGGCTTGGGCGGCAGTGGCAGCATCATCGGGCGCGACATCACCGCGCCTGCCGCGCAGCGCTCCGGCGGCGAAGTCATCAGCATCGATTACAGCATCCGCCCGCCACACCTTTGCATCGGCAAGTCGGTCCTGCTCGAGGACCTTAAGTTGACCGGGCTGCGCGAGGACGCGACCAAGGAAGAAAAGGGACGCGCCTTCAACTGTCCCAATTGTGGCGCGCAACTTACCGTCACGCTCGCTGCAAGCAAGAGCATGACCTGCGGTTCCTGCAACAGCATCATCGACCTGTCGCAGGGCGTGGGCTCCGAGCTCAAGCACGCGCTGCAGGACGAACCGGTGACGCCGCTCATCCCGCTGGGTACGGTGGGCAAACTCCAGGGCGTGGACTGGCAGGTCGTTGGCTTCCAGCACCGCATGGGCGTGGATCCGAACGACTCCGACGAGCAATTTGGCTGGGACGAGTACCTGCTCTACAACCTCAAACGCGGCTTCATTTTCCTGGTCGATTCAAGCGAGGGTTGGAGCGTGGTGCAGCCCACCACTGGCGCGCCGGTGATGAACGCCAACGGAGCCAGCGCCAGTTATCTTGGCACGCGCTACGCGCTCAAGGAAAGCTACAACGCCGAGACATCGTACGTGGCTGGCGAGTTCTACTGGCAGGTCACGCGCGGCCAAAAAACCTCGAACCGCGATTTTGTTTCCGGTAACAGCGTGCTCTCGCTGGAACAATCCCCGAACGAGCTGACCTGGTCGCTGGGCAGCAAGATCAACAGCGACACCATCGCCAAGGCGTTCGCGCTGGAAGACAAGAAGGACCTGCTCAAGCGCAGCGACGCGGCACCAGTCAGCGCAACCAGGGGCGTGGGCTGTGTCACTGTGATCGTGCTGAGCTTCATGCTGTTGGTCGTGCTGGCGCTGTTGAGCGAGTGTTCGTCGTGTGATCCAAGCGTCCAGAATTGTTCATCGAGCAGCTATGCGCGCAGCTCGGGGGGCTCGTTCGGCGGATTTTCCGGCGGCGGCGGGCACAAATGAGACGCGCAGGTCATTGCGAGCGCAGCGCGGCAATCCAGGCTCGTGGTTTGCCCACATGGATCGCCACGGCCTGCGGCCTCGCGAGGACAGGCGTTTGAGTTTTTGAAGGAGATCGCTATGGGTATTGAATGGATTAAGCCGGGAGTCATGCTGAGCTCGCTCGTGTTTGCGCTGATGGGCGTAGTCATTTTCTGGCTCTGTTTTGTGATCATTGACAAGATCACGCCCTATCACCTCTGGATCGAAATCATCGAGAAGCAGAACCGGGCGCTGGCGCTGGTGATCGCCGCCATGTCGCTGGGCATTTGCATCATCATCGCCGCCGCCATTCATTGATGCGCGGCGCAGAGACCGGGCCACGCCCGGTTGAAGTCGCCCTGCTGGCGTCGGTCTTCATCGTCTCGGCCTGCGGGCTGGTTTACGAGCTTGCCGCGGGCGCACTGGCGTCCTACCTGCTGGGCGACTCGGTGCTGCAGTTCTCCACCGTCATTGGCACCTACCTGTTTGCGATGGGCGTTGGCTCCTACCTGTCGCGCTTTTTCGAGCGTCAGTTGCCGGCCCATTTCTTGCGGATAGAACTGCTGGTAGCGCTTGTGGGTGGGGCATTACCCGCTCTTCTTTTTATAGCACACGGCTGGCTGCCGGGGTCGTTCCGGTTTCTACTGTACGCGCTCGTGCTGGCGGTGGGCACCTTGGTCGGGTTGGAGATCCCGCTGGTCATGCGCATCCTCAAGCGCAATGTGGCGCTCAAAGACCTGGTCTCGCAGGTGCTGACTTTTGACTATCTGGGCGCGCTGGCAGTGTCGCTCGCGTTCCCGCTGATCCTGGTACCGCAACTCGGGCTGATTCGCACCGGCTTGCTGTTCGGTCTGATGAACGCCGCCGTTGCGTTGTGGGCCTTGTGGCTGTTTCGGCATGAACTGCGGCTGCTTCGCTCCCACGCCGCCGCCTGCATCCTCACCCTGGGAGCACTCGCTGCAGGCATGGCAGCGGCGGACCACATCACGACTTGGGCCGAGGATCGGCTGTATCAGGACCCGGTGGCGTTTGCCAGCAGCTCACCGTATCAGCGCATCGTCGTGACACGTGGTGCTGGTGAAGGGCACGCTGGTTACCGCCTGTTCTTGAACGGCAACCTGCAGTTCGCGCAGCGCGATGAGTACCGCTACCACGAAGCGCTGGTGCACCCGGCGATGTCGGCCTTTTCCGCCAGTGGCGGCGCGCCCAGGACGGTGGCGGTGCTCGGCGGCGGCGACGGCATGGCGGTGCGTGAGATTCTGAAATACCCCGGCGTGCAAAGCGTGACCCTGGTCGAGCTGGACCCGGCCATGACCGAACTGTTCTCGCAGCAATCCGCGTTGGTACAACTCAACGAAGGCTCTTTGAAGTCGCCCAAGGTCATAGTCGTCAACGCCGACGCGTTCAAGTGGCTGGAAACCACGAACGAGACCTTTGACGTGATCGTGGTGGACTTCCCCGATCCGACCAACTTCAACATCGGCAAGCTCTACACCAACTCGTTTTATGCGCTACTGGACAAACACCTGGCCGCCAGCGGCTACGCGGTGATCCAGACCACTTCGCCGCTGGTGGCACGACACAGTTTTTGGACCGTTGTGACGACGATTGAATCGGTGGGCCTGAACGCCACGCCGTACCACGCCAACGTGCCGAGCTTTGGGGAATGGGGCTTTGTGATTGCCAGCCGCCGCCCCTATCGCCTGCCCACCACGCTGCCCGCGGGTTTGCGCTTTCTCACGCCGCAAAGCCTGCCCGCGCTGTTTGACTTCCCGCTGGACATGGCCCGCGTTCCCGCCGAGGTCAACCGCCTGTCGAACCAGGTGCTGGTGACGACGTACGAGACGGAGTGGGGGAAGGTGGCGAGGTGAACGTGCGGAAAAACCCCTCATTTCCGTATCCGCAGGAAATGCCCGAAGATATGCTTCGTTGAGGCAAATACTCTTACTCTGCATAACCGGTTCCGAGGAGAAGCAATGTTCCAGGTACGCATCCATGGACGAGGCGGGCAGGGCGTCGTAACCGGCGCCGAAATGCTCTCGATCGCGGCATTTCTGGAGGGTCGCTACGCCCAGGCCTTTCCCAGTTTCGGCTCCGAGCGCACGGGCGCACCCGTGGTCGCGTTCTGCCGGATCGACGACAAGGAGATCCGGCTGCGCGAGCCCATCATGCTGCCCGATGCTCTCATCATCCAGGACCCGACGCTGCTGCATCAGGTGGATGTTCTGTCGGGATTGCAGCGCCCCGAGGGCTACATTCTCATCAACACGAACAAGACATTTGCCGAACTCGGCCTGGATGAATTCGTGAAGAATATGCACGGCAATCGCCTGATTGTCCTGCCGGCGACCGAGATTTCGCTCAAGCACGTGGGCCGCGCGGTCCCCAATGTGCCGTTGCTGGGTGGCTTTGCCGCCGCCTCGGGCCTGATTTCTCTGGCTTCCGTTGTCGCTGCCATCGAGGACAAGTTCAGCGGCAAGGTCGCCGCGGGCAACATCGCAGCGGCCACCGAAGCCTACAACCTCGTCAAAGCGAAGGAAGCCAGCCATGCTTAAACAATGCGAAGGTTCGCATGCCGTGGCCGAGGCCGTGGCCTTGTGCCGACCCGAAGTCATTTGCGCTTACCCGATCTCGCCTCAAACCCATATCGTCGAAGGTTTGGGCGAGATGGTGAAATCCGGTTCGGTCAAGAACTGCGAGTTCATCAATGTGGAGTCCGAGTTTGCCGCCATGTCGGTCGCTATCGGATCGTCCGCCGCCGGTGCCCGAACCTATACCGCTACCGCCAGTCAGGGTCTGCTGTTCATGGCAGAAGCGGTCTACAACGCCTCCGGGCTCGGTCTGCCGATCGTCATGACCGTGGCCAACCGGGCCATCGGCGCGCCCATCAATATCTGGAACGATCACACCGACTCCATGAGTCAGCGCGACTGTGGCTGGATTCAGATTTTTGCCGAAACCAACCAGGAGGCGCTGGACCTTCATATTCAGGCGTTCAAGCTGGCCGAAGAACTCTCTTTGCCGGTCATGGTCTGCATGGACGGATTCATTCTCACGCACGCCTATGAGCGGGTCGACATGCCGACCCAGGAGCAGGTCGATGCGTTCCTGCCGCCCTACGTACCACGCCAGTCGCTCGATCCGGACGACCCGGTCTCGATCGGCGCCATGGTCGGCCCGGAAGCGTTTTCCGAAGTTCGATACCTGGCCCATGCCAAGCAGTTGCAGGCGCTCGAGCTGATCCCGCGCATCGCCGCCGAGTACCAGCAAATCTTTGGGCACGAAGCAGGCGGGCTGGTACGCCCGTACCGGATGGAGGGCGCAGAAACGGTGGTGATCGCGTTGGGATCGGTGCTGGGAACGATCAAGGACACGGTCGACGAGATGCGCGATGACGGGCTCAAGGTCGGCGTGCTCGGCATCACCTCGTTCCGCCCGTTCCCGCTCGCTGCCATCCGCGAAGCGATGAAGAACGTCCAGCGCATCGTGGTGCTGGAAAAGAGCCTGGCCGTTGGCATCGGCGGCATCGTCGCGACCAACGTGCGCATGGCCACCGACGGATTGCCAATCAAGGTACGAACCGTTATTGCGGGGCTGGGCGGGCGCGCGATTACCAAGGCCAGCCTGCACCGGGTCATCCGTCAGGTCATGCACGATCAAATCGAGCCCGTGCATTTCCTGGACCTCGACATCAGCATCGTCAATCGCGTGCTTGAGCGCGAACGCCAGACGCGTCGCACCGGGCCGATCGCGGAGAACATCCTGCGCGAGCTCGGCGCGGTGCCGGCCAAGTTTGGTTGAACGCGGGAGAAGCAACATGGACCAACAAGTCAAGTTCTACCAGACCGGCACGTTCACCGTGGGAAATCGTTTGCTCGCGCCCGAGCAGCGCGCGGTGCAGTCCGACATGGCGCGCACCAATTCGCTCAACTCGGGCCACCGCGCCTGCCAGGGTTGTGGCGAGGCACTCGGTGCACGCTACGCGATAGACGCAGCGATGCGCGCCTGTGACAACCAGCTTATCGCGGTCAACGCCACGGGCTGCCTGGAGGTTTTTTCCACACCTTATCCGGAGACTTCGTGGCAGATTCCGTGGATCCATTCGCTGTTTGGCAATACGGCTGCGGTGGCCACCGGCATTGCTGCGGCGATGCGCGTCAAGGGTCGCAAGAATGTGCGGGTCATCGCGCAAGGTGGCGATGGCGGCACCACCGACATCGGGTTTGGGTGTCTGTCGGGCATGTTCGAGCGCAATGACGATGTGCTCTACATCTGCTATGACAACGAAGCCTACATGAACACCGGTGTGCAGCGATCCTCGGCGACGCCGCCCGCGGCACGCACCGCCACCACGATGCCCTTGGGCCCGGAGCCGGGCAACGTGTTTGGTCAGGGCAAGAACGTTCCGCGCATCGCCATGGCGCACGGCATTCCCTACGTCGCCACCGCGACCGTGGCCGACCTGCGCGATCTGGAGCGCAAAGTCACCAAAGCGATGTCGATTCGGGGTGCGCGCTACATTCACATCTTCGTACCGTGTCCGCTGGGCTGGGGTGCGGCCTCGCAGGACACGATCAAACTCGCGCGCCTGGCGCAGGAAACGGGCATGTTCCCGGTCTATGAGGCTGAGCACGGGGAGGTTACGCGCGTCTCCAAGATCCGCCGACGCGTGCCGGTGGAGGACTATCTCAAACTGCAGCGCCGCTATGCCCACCTGTTCGGCAAGAAGCCGATGGTGGAGACGATCGCCAGGATCCAGGCCATGGCAGACCTCAATATCCGCAAATACGATCTGCTCGAAGAGGGAGCCAACTGACATGACAAAGCCCTTTGCCATCACCCTCGACGTAGGCTCTTCGCTGGCCAACAAGACTGGCTCCTGGCGCACGCACCGCCCGGTCTACCTCGATCGCCTGCCACCTTGCAACAACCAGTGCCCGGCAGGCGAGGATATCCAGGGCTGGTTGTTTCACGCCGAATCGGGCGACTATGAAAGCGCATGGCGCCACCTGACCCGGGACAACCCCTTTCCGGCCATCATGGGTCGCGCCTGTTACCACACCTGTGAAGGCGCCTGCAATCGCGGCAAGATTGACCTGCCGGTGGGCATCAACTCAGTGGAGCGATTTCTGGGCGACGAGGCCTTGAAGAAGGGCTGGGCCTTTCGCCCGATCGCGAATGAAACCGGCAAACATGTGCTGGTGGTGGGTGCCGGGCCATCGGGCATGTCCGCCGCCTACCACTTACGCTGCCTTGGCCACCAGGTGAGCGTTGCCGAGGCGGGGCCCATGGTGGGCGGCATGATGCGCTTTGGCATTCCGAAATATCGCCTGCCGCGCGAGGTGCTCGACGCCGAGATGAAGCGTATCACCGACATCGGCGTGCGCCTGATGCTCAACACCAAAGTCGACGACATCATGGCCAGCATGAAGGACGGCGGCTATGACGCTGCCTTTCTGGCGGTCGGGGCGCACATTGCCAAGCGAGCCTTTATTCCATCGGGCGATGCTTCGCACGTCATGGATGCGGTAGCGGTGCTGCGCTCCATGGAAGGGGAGGACAAACCGATGCTGGGCCGACGCGTGATCGTCTATGGCGGGGGCAACACGGCGATCGACGTGGCGCGCACGGCCAAGCGCCTGGGCGCCGAACCGATCATTGTCTATCGCCGCACCCGCGACAAGATGCCCGCGCACGACTTCGAGGTCGAAGAAGCGATCGAGGAAGGCGTGATGATGAAGTGGCTCTCGACCATCAAGCACACCGATGGCGGCAAGACGTTGATCGAGAAGATGGAGCTCGACGCAAACGGCCAGCCACAACCGACCGGAGAAATCGAGGAGCTCGAGGCCGACTCGCTGGTTCTGGCACTGGGACAGGAGGTGGACCTGTCCCTGCTTGACAAAGTGCCGGGTCTGGAGATCGCCGACGGCGTGGTCCGGGTCGGCGCCAACATGATGACGGGTCATCCGGGCATCTTCGCCGGTGGCGACATGGTGCCCGCAGAGCGCAATGTGACCGTCGCCATCGGTCATGGCAAGAAGGCTGCGCGCAACATCGACGCCTGGCTGCGCGGCCAGGAGCACAAGCCTGCGGCGAAGCACGAACTGGCGAGTTTCGAGAAGCTCAATACGTGGTACTACACGGACGCACCCAAGACCGTGCGACCTACCCTGGACATCATCCGCAGGCAAAGTACCTTCGACGAAGTGCAGGGTGGACTCGATGAGTCGAACGCGCTGTTTGAAGCGCGCCGCTGCCTGTCCTGCGGCAATTGTTTTGAGTGTGATAACTGTTACGGCGTGTGCCCGGACAATTCGGTCATCAAGCTCGGGCCGGGCCAGCGTTTCAAATTCAACTACGACTATTGCAAGGGCTGCGGCATCTGCGTTTCAGAGTGTCCCTGCGGGGCGATCAAAATGGTGCCCGAAGAGATCTGAGCCGCTGTCGCGCACCGAAAGACCCACCAATGAACGATACCGTGATCCTCCGCTCCAAGCTAACCTGCCCGCATTGCGGGGTGGTGCGCGAAGAGACGATGCCGCCCGACGCTTGCATGTTCTTCTACGAGTGCACCGGCTGCCGCACGGTGCTGCGGCCCAAGCCCGGAGACTGCTGCGTGTTCTGTTCTTACGGTTCGGTGAAGTGCCTGCCCATTCAGCAGTCGGCGCCGTGCTGTGGCCCGGCATAGGCCCACCGGCCGGTAAGCCGATGAGTCAGACAGCAATCGGGTCAGCGCTTTCCTGCACGCTGGGCGTCCAGTGGCCACGGTCTTCCTGCACCACGATGCGCTGTTTGACGATGCGCTCTACGGTCTTGATGCGTTCCATCACACGGCAAATGGGTTCGTTGCCTTGGGCGTGTCCGGCGTGGAGCAGGCGCATCAGTTTGTTGGCCCAGCGTGGCACTTTGCCGGACTTCTCCCAACGAGCGATGGATTGCCCGTCGATGCCCATCAGCTTGCCCAGTGCAGGCTGCGACAGGCCCATGCCGGCGCTGCGGATGTAGCGCAGCTCAACACCGGTGAGGATGCCGATCTTTGCCGCCAATGCCTGGCAGATAGCTTGCGTAAGGCCGTCACTGTCGTGAAACGTCACGGCTTCACCAAACCTGGTTTTCTTGATTTCAAAGCCATTGGCTAGCCACACATTGCGCAGCCCGCCGTCGGTGTAGTGGTACATAGTTATTAGCCTTTCGTTATGTCAATGACGGTCAGCACCGTGAGACCGGGCTCGGGGTACTCCACCGCAACCACCACCGCCACGTTCATGCCCGACACAAAGTGTTCCATGCGGCGTTTCAACCCCGTGAAACGGATGTCCGGCTCCGGCGGCCTGTGCATACGCCCCATGCGCAGCACTTCCATTGCCATTGCTTGGTTCACCTGCCGTGCACGCATTGGTCCAAAGCGTGTTTGACAAAGGCCACGTTGGAGCTCTCTGCCGAAGATTGCCGGATATGCCGTTCAAGCTGGTGGCTGGACGGGATTGCCAAACCCGACTCCTATCAAAATGATAGGTTGCAGTTTACGCTAGTGTTGGGGTGAGTTGTTTCTGCTTGGCCGATTCGCGGCGCTTCGCCTTGATTTGTGACCCCTTGGCGCACCATCGCCATGCAGGGAGACACGGGTGTGTCTCCCGCTATTGATATTGAGTTAGAGTGCTCCAATGCATCCGCTACCTGCAACACTCGATACCCCGCGCCTTCACTTGCGTGGCCCGGTGCTTGCCGACGCAAACGCAATCTTTCAGTCGTACGCGCAAGATCCACAAGTCTGCCGGTTCATGATCTGGCGGCCACACGCCTCGGAATCGGTCACGCGACAGTTCATCGCTTCGTGCATAGAGGAATGGAAGACCGGAAGTCGTCGTCCCTATGTGATCAACGAGCTTGACTCCAAGGTCGCGATCGGAATGCTCGAGGCCCGAATGCAAGGCAGCGCAGTTGATATCGGGTACGTTCTTGCGCCCTCGCACTGGGGCAAAGGCTTCATGCCGGAGGCGATTCAATCCCTTGTGAGCGTGGCGCTCCAGGATTGCGGCATCTTTCGAGTTCACGCAGCTTGCGACACCGAAAACAGTGCGTCGCAGCGGGCGCTTGAGAAGTCAGGCTTCAGCCGCGAGGGTCGTCTTGAGCGGTATACGGTTCATCCAAACATCTCCCCCGAGCCCAGAGCTTGCTTCATGTACGCAAGGTGCCGCTAGGGTGCCATTGTGGAAACCTGCGCGGTGACCCCGGTGACGTTCACAGCAGACTGAGTATTTCAAATCCAGCTCGTCAGCTTGTTCCTTGTACGCCAGGAACATCGCCACGCGCCGACCAGCGATTCAGATTCCAACCGCCGTCACCGACCCACGCCTTCAACGTGGCAAGGTTCTTGCACGCTCCGCATCGGTGTCACCCAAGTACTCGCGCATATTGCCGGGCTTGCCCCCCGCATTCTTGTTGGTTCCATCATCGAGACGGCGCATGAATGCCCCTGAATCCGGGTAGACGATCAAAACCAGAAGGTTTTCAGACCGAATCCACGCGTGGGCCCTTCATTGCCTTGTGTAATTTCTCCTTGGCCAAGTCAAATTCCTGAAGCGTAGGGGCACCTGCGTCGGCTGAATGGCATGCGGCACATTGCGCTTTGAGCAGGGGGGCCACATCCGCACGGTAGGTCACGTCTGCTGCAGTAGCAGGCAAAGCCATGGTGGCACACAACGTTGCGAAAAAAAGGGCGTTCTTCATTTTTACTCCTGAATTGATCGCGAATGCTACGCGATATTGCCCGCCGTGTCTTGAAGCAAGTCGCATCCGCCC
>CAWJOT010000029.1:0-106965 GCA_963844495.1 uncultured Pseudomonadota bacterium | reverse complement strand
CTCGTATAAGGTAGTTTGTTGGGTTATGCCGAAGTAGCCAGGGCGGTCCCCTCGACGGGCCGAAGTGTACGTGTGCGGCGCGCGAATGTCACTCGCGGTGTGTTACCCGGTGTACCAAAACGTATCTTCGGGCTGACGCGGGTGTCGCAAGATCGGAGCCCGAGACATTGCCAAAACATCATGTTACGCTCGGGATTGCCGATTACTCAATCGTTTGTTAGTGAACTGGTCTTGTCATGGAACTCATTGCCTTGTTGTCGTCGCAGTTCGTGCTGCCCAGCATTCCACAGGTGGTGGCGCTCCTGCTCAGCGAGCTCGAGCGCGAAGAGCCCGATCTGAAGAGAATCACACAACTCATCAGCACCGATCCAGCGCTGACGACGCGCCTGCTGCAGCTTTCCAATTCGGACTTTTTCAAGCTCTCGGGCAAGATCAACAGCGTCTCCGAGTCACTGGCGATCCTGCGGCTGTCACAGGTACATGCGATGGCCACGGCGGCCGCCAGTGGCGCTTCGCTCAAGGCGGTGCCAGGCATTTCGTTGCAGCAATTCTGGGCTTACAGCCTGAACGTGGCCAAGCTGTCACGCTCGCTTGCGGGCATGGTGCGGCAAAATTCGCAGGCTGCCTTTACCTGTGGTCTGATCCACGCGGTCGGCGAGTTGGCGATTCATATCTGCATGCCCCAGGAAGTTGCGGCGCTCGACCGCGAAGTGGGACCGCTCGACCTGCACCGTGCTCGCGCCGAGCGACGGGCTTTCGGCTATTGCTATGCCCAGACGGGCGCGGGCCTGGCCCGGCAGTGGCAGTTCCCACAATCCATGATCGATGCGCTCGAACATCAGTATGCACCGTTTGAACACGACGTTTACGAGCCGCTGGCCGGCGTTATTCACCTGGCAACATGGCGCGCCCGCGCCAAGGGTGCCGGGTTGTCTGACCGCGCACTGGCTGTGACCTTTCCCGGCACCGTAGGCGAGGTGCTTGGGCTCGACATTGACATGGTGCTGCAGCAGGACCCGTTTGACTGGCTGACGCAAACCAGGCCACGGACGCGGTTGTAAGTCCGGCAAGCCCAGGCTGACGCAGCGCAACGTTGGGCATCCACCGACCGCAGCGCATGGTCCAAGCGTCGATTCTGAACATGGTCCGCGCCCGGCTGCTGGTCCCGGCTCTGCTTGGTGTCGTGCTCGGCAGCGCCGCACAGCTTCAACAGCCAACACTTTATTCAGTCCCGACTTATGCTTTGATTTTGATTGCAGCGCTTGTCATATGGGCGTCTGTAGCTATGAAATCAGTAGCAGGACGATGGCATCCAACGCTTGTCATGCTCGCCTTCTTTGCTGCCGGCTTGGGTTTCGCCGGGCTGCGTTCGAGTGTCTTCCTGGCCTCGGCCCTGGACAGCGCCCTCGAGGGGCGCGACGTGGTGGTGACCGGCGTCATTGCGGCGATGCCGCAACGCAACGAGGCAGGTGTGCGCTTTCGCATGGAAGTGGAGTCCGCGCAGCTCAACGCTCAGGCGGTGCGGCTGCCCCCGCTTGTGTACGTGGCTTGGTACGCCGAGTCGTTTGCCGCTCCCGAGCGCCACGTGATCGAGGCAGCGCAGCCTGCGCTGGAGGTCGGCGCGGGTGAGCGATGGCGATTCACCCTGCGCCTGAAGGCGCCGCACGGTGTCAGCAACCCTTTTGGCTTTGACTACGAGCTCTGGCTCTGGGAGCAGGGCTTGCAGGCATCGGGCTATGTGCGCACCGCAGCGAAGGACGCGCCGCCGCAGCGCTTGGGCCAGACCCGGCGTCATCCAGTTGAGCAACTGCGACAAAGCGTGCGTGAGCGTATCTACCAGCGGGTCGCCGACCGCCAAAGCGCGGGCTTGATCGCTGCGCTTGTCGTGGGCGACCAGAACGCAATTGATCGCTCTGACTGGGACGTCTTCCGTGCCACTGGCGTTGCGCATTTGATGTCCATTTCCGGGCTGCACATCACCATGTTCGCCTGGGCAGCCAAATTGCTCCTGGGCTGGCTGTGGCGCCGCTCAAGTCGTCTGTGTCTACGCTTGCCCGCTGCCAGCGCGGCACTGATCGGCGGCGTATTGCTCGCCAGCGGCTACGCCGCGTTCAGTGGCTGGGGCGTGCCATCGCAACGCACGGTGCTGATGCTTGCCGCTGTCGGCGCGCTGCAGCTCGCAGGCAAGCGCTGGCCTTGGCCGCAGGTCTGGCTGCTCGCTTGTGCGGCGGTCGTGCTGCTCGATCCGTGGGCGCTGTTGCAGCCCGGATTCTGGTTGAGTTTTGTCGCCGTCGGGGTTTTATTCGCCGCCGATCCCGGAACCGCACCGAATAGAAATGACAGCGGCCAGGACCGGGCAGCGCCGAGCCGCCTGGCGCAAACCCGCTCGAGCCTGGGGCGGCTTGTGCACGAGCAATGGGTGATCACGTTGGCGCTCACGCCGTTGACGCTGCTGCTGTTTGGCCAGGTTTCCGTGGTTGGTCTCGCTGCGAATGCTCTCGCGATTCCCTGGGTCACGCTGCTGGTTACACCATTGGCCATGCTCGGCGCGCTGTTCGCTCCGGCCTGGGACCTTGCGGCGCTGGCGCTGGCGGTGTTGATGCGTTACCTTCAGTTGCTTGTTGCCCTGCCGCTGGCAACCGTCAGTGTTGCGCAGGCGCCACTGTGGGCGGGCGCCATCGGCGTGCTCGGTGGCTTGTTGTTGGCGATGCGTTTGCCCTGGGGCCTGCGCCTGGCCGGGTTGCCCTTGATGCTGCCGGTGTTGCTTTGGCAGGTGCAGCGGCCCGAGCCAGGCCAGTTCGACCTGATTGCCGCCGACGTTGGGCAGGGCAGTGCGGTGATCGTGCGCACGGCCCATCATGCGATGGCGTACGACGCCGGGCCGCGCTTTAGCCGTGATAGCGATGCGGGCCATCGCGTTCTGGTACCGCTGCTGCGCGCCCTGGACCTGTCGCTTGATCTGGTGGTGCTCAGTCACCGCGACCTCGATCACACCGGCGGCGCGCCTGCGCTGCTGGCGACGCAGCCGCAGGCGCTCTTGTCGAGTTCGATCGAGGACGATCACGAAGTCCAGAGCCTGCGCCGCTCCGAGCGTTGTGTGGCCGGAACGCGCTGGCGGTGGGACGGGGTCGAGTTCATGGTTCTGCACCCGGCGCAGGCCGACTACGGGTTTGCCAGCAAGAGCAACGCCATGAGTTGCACGCTGCGAATTGCTGGCGCTGGGCATTCGGCCCTGTTCGTTGGTGATTTGGAACAGGCGCAGGAACTGCATCTGGTGGCGCAAGCCACGCAGGAGGGTACCGATTTGAAGTCCGACCTGTTGCTGGTGCCACACCACGGAAGCAAGAACTCAAGCAGCCAGCCATTTGTAGACGCCGTGCAACCGCGCTTTGCGCTGGTACAGGCTGGCTATAGGAACCGTTTTGGTCATCCCGCGCCTTCGGTGGTCGCGCGCTACGAGCAGCGCGGGGCGCGCGTTGTCGACTCGCCGCATTGCGGAGCCATGATCTGGCGTTCGCAGAGCGCACAGGACATCACGTGTCAGCGCGAGCAGTCGTCGCGCTACTGGCACCACCGCATGCCGATCTCCGGGTCCTGATGAAAGCGATTCCCTGCGTCGGACCTCAAGTCGGGCGGATTGACGGCGGCCAGACCGAGTCCAGGCCCGTGCTCTGATCAAGTGCCATCTCGGCGGCAGCCCATAGCGACTCGGGATTCGTGTCGCCGGCAATGTCGCAGTCCAGATAGATCAATCCGCCATCGCTTGCAAGTCGTTGCAGCGTGCTGTGGTCGGCGTCTGACGGGCCAAGCCCGACCACCACCGGGCGGTGCGTCAGGTTCCTACAAGCCGCAAGCAGACGTTCCAACAGTTGCCGGTCGCGTTCAGCAATGCCTGAAAGCAGCACAATGACGTGCGAGTAGTCTGACAGGAACGCCTGTGTCAGACCGATTTGCAGACCGTGGCGCGCCATCGCGATGATTCGGCGCACGCTCTGACCGGTCTCGATGTCGACGTAGTCAGTGCCGACGTCCATCGAGTCCGGGCGCGAACCAACGAAGCGCCGGTGCACCACCTCGGTGCTGAAGGTCTTGCCCAGCCAGCGCACCAAATTGAACGAGTCGGTGCCTAGCGCAGAGCAGACCATGACGCGCTGAAAATGATCGCTGAGCGCCTGCCGGCTCGCGCCAGGGTTGGTCAAGGGCGTGGACAGTCGCCGCCAGACGGCCGCTGGCTCGACCTCGCGGCCGCTCAGGTGCTCCTGATGCAGGGCCATGACCCGCTTGGCAAACTCGGAGGATTCCTCCCGCGTCTGCACGATGGCCATCGACCACGGTTCGCCCAGACGCCGCGGGCCCGAGCTCTGATGCAGCACCGTCAAGCTCTGATAGCTCGGGTCGCTGCTCACCCGGGCTAGCACTGCCTGCACGCCGTGAATCGGGCCTTCCATCCATTGCGCGAACCAGCCACTTTGGTGCAACAGCGCGACGCTGACCTTGTCGAGCGCATTGCGTTGCAGCGATCGCAAACGGATCTTGTCGATCTCCTCGAACACCGAGTGGTTGACGCTCGAAAGGCTCGCGTACATCAGCCGCGCGACGTCCGGCTCCTCGGCCGATAAAGCACCGGGTTGATTACCTTTGAAGGGCGACTCTGACAAATGGACCTCGAAGCGTACGTTTGAACCGGCGCATGTTACCGGGGGAACTCGCTGGCGGGCTTGATTTAGGTCATGCAAATGCGGCGTGCGACGGCACCAAACCAGATTGATCGCAGGCTCCTTGCGATGCGCGGCTGAGTCGTCCTGGCCCAAAGCTTGCTATGCTTAAGGCAGGAGAGTTCCGCGCCATGCCGAAATTTGACGAAATGTATACGCAGTTGCCGTACGAGTTCTTTACTCACGGGGCCAAGATTCGCGATCATTACAAAATATACGACGACTGGCTGGCGCGCCAGCCAGGTGACACGATGGCCAAGCGGCGCGAAGAGGCAGAAGTGATCTTTCGCCGGGTTGGCATCACGTTTGCGGTGTACGGTGAAAAGGACGAGGAGGGTGCGGGTACCGAACGCCTGATCCCGTTTGACCTGATCCCGCGCATCGTTGCGGCTCAGGAATGGAGTCATTTGAAGCGTGGTCTGGTGCAGCGCGTCACGGCCCTGAACCGGTTCATTCACGACGTCTACCACGACCAGGAAATCATCAAGGCGGGCATTGTGCCGCGCGAGCAGGTCGAGCGCAACGCGCAGTTTCGTCCTGAGATGGTTGGCGTCGACGTTTCAAACAACGTCTATTCGCACATTTCCGGCATCGACATTGTGCGCGCCGCAAATCCCGACGGGCAGGGCGAGTATTACGTTCTGGAGGACAACCTGCGCGTGCCCAGCGGCGTGAGCTATATGCTGGAAAACCGCAAGATGATGATGCGCCTTTTTCCCTTGCTGTTCAACGCCCATCGCGTGGCACCCATTGCCCACTACCCCGATCTGCTGCTTGAGACGCTACGCTCGAGCAGCCCGGAGACCACGGCCGAGCCGACGGTGGTTGTGCTCACCCCGGGCATGCACAACAGCGCCTATTTTGAACACGCATTCCTGGCCCAGCAAATGGGTGTGGAACTGGTCGAAGGGCAGGACCTGTTCGTGCGCGACAGTTTTTGCTACATGCGAACGACGCGTGGCCCGACACGGGTGGACGTGATCTATCGCCGCGTTGACGATGATTATCTCGATCCGGCGGCATTTCACCCGCAATCCACTTTGGGCTGCCCCGGCCTGCTAGAGGTCTACCGCTGCGGCCACGTGAGCATTTGCAACGCGGTGGGCACCGGCGTGGCCGATGACAAATCGATCTACGCCTACGTCCCGAAGATGATCGAGTTCTATCTGGGTGAAAAACCAATACTCAATAACGTGCCGACCTACCTGTGTCGCCAACCCGACGACCTGGCCTACACGCTGGCGAACTTGAAGGATCTGGTGGTCAAGGAGGTGCACGGCGCGGGCGGCTACGGCATGCTCGTCGGACCGGCGGCCAGTCGGGGCGAAATCGAAAAGTTTCGTGCCGCGTTGTTGGCCGATCCGGCCCGTTACATCGCGCAGCCGACCCTGAGCCTTTCGAGTTGCCCGACGTTTGTCGAAAGCGGCATCGCGCCACGGCACATCGACCTGCGCCCCTATGTGCTCAGTGGCAAGACGGTTCAAATGGTTCCGGGGGGCCTGACGCGTGTTGCGCTCAAGGAAGGCTCGCTGGTTGTCAATTCGTCGCAGGGTGGTGGCACCAAGGACACCTGGATTCTGGAGGTCTAAATGCTTTCACGCACCGCCGATCACTTGTTTTGGATGTCACGCTACACCGAGCGTGCCGAGAACACCGCGCGCATGCTCGATGTCAACTACCAAACCTCGCTGCTACCGCAGTCGCAGGCGGTGTCGCAGCAGGGCTGGCAGGGTCTGCTGAGTATCAGCGAACTGTTGCCGCTGTATAGCGCCAACTTGGGCGAGGTTGAGGGCAGCAAGGTCATGGAGTTCATGGTCAAGGACGAGAGTAACCCGTCGTCCATCGTGTCGTGCCTGAGCGCAGCGCGCGAGAATGCGCGCGCGGTGCGCGGTACGCTTACGACCGAGGTCTGGGAGACGCAAAACCAGACATGGCTCGAAGTCAAACGGATGATCAAGTCGGGCGATTTTGAACGTGATCCGTCCCACTTCTTTGAATGGGTCAAATTTCGCTCGCACTTGTTTCGCGGCGTCACGCTGGGCACCATGTTGATGGACGAAGCGCTGCGCTTCATGCGCCTGGGTACTTTTCTGGAGCGCGCCGATAACACGGCCCGACTGATGGATGTGAAGTTTCACGCGGTCCCGACTGACTTTTACGGAGCCGCTGGCGTGCGCGAACAGGAAGCCGACTTCTACCACTGGAGTGCCATCTTGCGCAGCGTGTCGGGTTTTGAGGTTTATCGCAAGGTCTACCGCGACGTGATCCGCCCGGAGCGTGTCGCCGAATTGCTGATTCTGCGCGCCGACATGCCACGCTCGCTGCATGCCAGCCTGAATGAGGTCGTCGGCAATCTCGCCCTGGTGGCCAACGAACAATCGGATGAAACACGCCGACGCGCAGGAAAGCTTTGCGCCGAGCTCAAGTACGGTCGCATCGATGAGATACTGGCCACCGGCCTGCACGCCTATCTGACGCAGTTTCTGGACCGGATCAGCGACCTCGGCGCCCGCATCAGTAGCGATTTTCTTGTTCCCGAAGGCGCTTGAGCGACTTCTGCGCTCCCAGTGCCACTTTCAACCGGAAAAACCATGACCAGAAAACTTATCAGCTCGGGCTCCGCTTTTGAACAGCAGATTGGATACTCACGCGCGGTCGTCGATGGCGACTGGGTCTTTGTGTCGGGTACCACCGGCTTTGACTACGCGTCCATGTCGATCTCGGATGATCTGCTGCAACAGGCCGAGCAATGTCTGAAGAACATCGAGTCCGCCCTGCGTCATGCCGACGCCAGTCTGAAGGACGTGGTGCGCGTGACCTACATCCTGCCCAACGCAAAGGATTTTGAGCCATGCTGGCCGGTCCTGCGCAAGTATTTTTGGGATATACGGCCCGCGTCGACGATGATTTGTGCCGGGCTGATCGATCCGCGCATGAAGATCGAAATCGAAGTGACCGCGCGCAAGCGTTCTTAGCCGCAGGCACTAGGCAGCCTTTTCCAAAGCGGATCGCATGGCTCGGTTTCAAATAGCGCCCGAGGAGCGCGCATTGGCCAAGCTCTTTGGCGATGAGTACCTGGCTTACCAGCAGCGAGTTCGTCGCTGACTGTAGCAAGCTTTTGCGCTATAGAATTTTGTTCACAGCTTTCCCGACCTGATGGCGATGTCCAAAAGAGTGCATTCTCGCTGCTCGCAACACGGCCCTGTTCTCGCGGCATGGGGGGTGCTTGCGCTCGCGATGTTTTCGTTGCCGGCCATGGGTGCGGGTTGCCCGCGTGCATCGTTCGGCGCGGAAAAGGCTGCCGTTTGCGAACGCGAGAAATGTCGGTTCTTTACGCCACCCGAAGAAATCGCCCGCATTTCGCGCGGCCTCTATAGCGAATACGTCGGACTGTTTGTCAACGACGGCGGCGCGCGCTGGCTCGGCCTCGACCTCGATGGCATGGAGCTGATCGAAGTCAGTCGCTTCGCCGGGCGTCGCATGGGCAACGCACCCATCATTGATTCGTCTGACCAGGACAACTACCGGCGCGAGACCAAGACCGATCGGGTCCACTGGATTGATGTGGTGCACAAGCGTGCGCTGAACGACGAGCAAGTTGACGAACTCGTGTGCGCGGCAAATCACCTCTGGATTGCCCAGGAGACGCCTTCGAGTGCGCCGCCAAGACCAGCCACCGACGTCCACAACGAACTATTTCTGCTTGATCGTGATAGCGTCAAGAGCTTCGGTGGGGCGGGCGCTCTGCCAGCGCAAGCGCAACCCTTGCACAAGCTGCTTCGTTCGTTACGCGCTTCGGCTTGGGACAACTGATATTCATCGACCCTTCACAAAGAAAGCAAGCGCATGGCAAAAGGATATTGGATCGCACGCGTCGACGTCAGCGACCCGCAGCAGTACAGGGCCTATGTGGCAGCCAATGCCGAGCCCCTGGCCAGGTTCGGTGCGCGCTTTCTGGTGCGCGCCGGAGAGTTTGAAGCGGTCGAGGGCACGAGTCGCTCACGCAATGTGGTGATCGAGTTCCCGAGCTACCAGGCAGCACTCGAATGCTGGAACTCGCCCGAGTACCAGCGCGCCCGCGAACTCAGACTGGCGGCGGCCAGCGCCGACACGGTCATCATCCACGGTTACGACGGGCCGCAGCCTGATCCTGGGCTTGCCCGATAGCCGCGCGTCGCGCGAGCCCACGTTTATTCTGTCGGTGCGGGCGGTTGTCGAGGCGAACAGAGTCAGGCGGCGCGCTCGTCCTCGTGGCATCTCATACCAAGGCCGATATCTGCTTTTTCATTTGCGGCAAATCATCTTGAATGGTCTGCCAAAGGAGGCCAAGATCCACTGAAAAGTAACCGTGAGAGAGGGCATTGCGCATTTCATAGGCAATATTCCAAGGCACAGTCGAGTGTTGCCATGCAAACCCAGGATGGTTCTTGACTACGTTGTTGCAAGCTTCGCCAATGACTTCGAGGTTGCGAATCACCGCATCTTGTGTCTTGCGATCAGCGGAGAATGAAGCCAAATCCATCGCTGCGGTGTAGGTCTGCACGCTGTCGATCGCTTCAACGATATGCCCAAGGTAATCGACGCAGCGGATTTGCGCGACTCATAGCTCGACGGCCTCGCGCAGCACCTGTTCGCGAAAACTCGCTGGCAGCCCGTTGGGCGTCAATACGTCGACTTCCAGACCCAGCAGTTGCTTGAGCTCAAAGCGAATGGCGCCAATGTCCATCAGCGTGGTTTGTGTTGTCGGTTCGACCAGCAGGTCAAGGTCGCTGCCGGGGACGTCGTCACCTCGCAAGGCCGAGCCAAACACCCGAACGCCACTCACACGATGACTCAACGCAATGTCGCGTATTTGCGTTCGGTGCAAGGACAGGGCTTCGGAGGGACGCATGGGGCCAAGTTTACCGTCGATCCGCGGGACCGAGGCGTAGGAACAGTGGGCCGTGAGTTTCAACCAGTCAGGGTCTCGGTCTTCTCTTACCGCCCTTGGCGTCGGCAGGCAGCAAGCTGGTGTACTTCTGGTACAGCTCGAACAAAAAGGCCACGCGCTCGGCGTCGCTGTTGTAGCTCTTCTTGCCGCCGCTGCGCTCATAGGCCTTGTCCACGGCGGCGTCGAGCTTCTGATGCGCTTTGAGCAGTTCGGGCGGCATGGTCAGCGGGTCGTACAGGTCGGCCAGCGTGGCGGGCTGGTCGCCAGATCTGGAATTTGGCGCGCACATCGAGCACCGCCTGTGCTGCAGTTTCGATAGCGGCCTGCGCTTTATCTACGGGCGCTAGAGGCTTGATTTGGCTTGGAACTCTGGGGGAAGTCGGGCCAAGGAAAGTTGTTGTAGACGATGTCTTTGGAGTAGCGGAAATCGGCTCTCGAGTCGACCGCAGGTGTAGCGAATCCAGGCGTTGTGCATGGTGCTGGAGAGGACCCCGAAGTGGAACGGCGTCGTGCCGGTGACCATATGTGCGTGATATCGCTGATAAGTGTTTTTGCATCGATATAGCCCATCGGTACGAACTGCCCTGCGTTCGGACGATACCCGGGGAATCAGCAAGTATGGCTTGCTCGGCTGTTCTCGACATGAAACCGCGTCGGGGTGCCTGCGAGTTTGTGCGTCGGGTCGGCTCTTGCTCGCCAGCCGAAATGCCTTGACCGCTTGTACGCGCTTCATGGCCTCGGGCATGGCGCGCAATTCGCCGGGCGGGCACTCGCCCAGCCACAGGCACCAGCGTTCGTAGCCGTTCAGGAACTCGTCGGCGCCGAGCCAGCGCGAAACCATTTGGCACTTGCGGGTTCCAGAGAGATGAAGGCCAGCTTCTCCTCGGTAGAAAACAGGTAGTTGCCGTCATCAATCGGCTTGTTGCCGAACCGATTTCCGGCACATTGCAGATCGGCGATGAACGTCGCGGCAGCACCACGTCCGGTGCATCAACCAAGTAAGGATTGATGTTGGTTACAGCACCGCATGGGGCTCGCCCCGGATGTCGTCGTACTCGTAAATCACCTTACCCGGCCGGTCTTCCAGACCGAAACCGATGATCACGCAATGCACGGCAGCCTTGCCTTTGGCCTCGTTGGTCCAACTGAACGTGCGGTGTGCAAAGTGAATGTGCACGCCCTGTGCCAGCAGCCAGCCCCAGAGCACGCCAACTTGCTCGCCTTGCGTGATGCTGTTGGTGGAGACGAAGGCGCAGCGAATTGGGCAATGTGCGTCAGCGTCGCCTATCACCTGAGGCGTGGGTGGGGCGGATGTTGGGGGCGATTTCAAAAAGCGAAGCGTATGAGCCCCCGGCATCTGCCCCGCCTGCGCCGGAGCCCTTCGACCAGTTCAGGGAACGGCTTCATGTAGTTCGCCGCCTTCACGTACCAACCGTGACAATGTCAAGAACACCAGCGTTATCGATGCGCGAGCAATGGCGACAAGTCATTCTTCGCGCTGCTGATCGCTCCATCTTGGCACCTACAAACGGTGGATTCCCCAGCACAAAGCTGCAGCGCTCGGCTGGCAACACCTCATTCCAATCCAGCCGCAGTGCATTGCCATGCACGATGTGCGGCGTGGTGCGCAGCGGAATGCGCGCAAAGTACAAGCCAAACTCCTCGCTCACGCGCAGGTTCATCTGGTGGTCCATCAGCCACAGGGCAACCTGCGCAATCTGGGCCGGGAACTCTTCAATCTCGATGCCGTAGAACTGGTCCACGTCAATGCCAATGAGCCGATGCACGTCGACTGCCTTTTGGCCCGGCCGGATTGATGGCGCGCAACACGGCCAGCTCCAGCTCGCGCAGCTCACGGTAACTGATCACCAAAAAATTGCCGCAACCACAGGCCGGGTCAAAAAACGTCAGCGTGCGCAGCTTCTTGTGAAACTCAAACAGCCGGTTCTTGTTGCCTTTGACCTTGGCAAACTCAGCCCAAAGCTCGTCCAGAAACAGCGGCTTGATCAGCTTGAGGATGTTTTCCTCTGACGTGTAATGCGCGCCCAAGTTGCGGCGCGCCTTGTCGTCCATGATGCTCTGGAACAGGCCGCCGAAAATGGCCGGGCTGATGGCCGACCAGTCCAGCGCGCAAGCGTCCAGCAGGGCCTCGCGCATGGCGCTGGTGAAGTCCGCCATCGGCAGCGATTCCTCAAACAGCTTGCCATTGACGTACGGGAAGGCGGCGACCTGTTCGTCCAGCGCCTTGCTGCGCTTGGCCTCAAAGGTGTTGAGCACCTGAAACAACTGCGCCAGCCGCGAGCCCAGGTCGGAGCCATCGGTCGACGTGCGCTCCTCAATGAAGGTGCGAAACGACTGCGCCGGTTGAAAGATGCCGGTGTCATCGGCAAACAGACAAAACAACAGGCGCACCAGCAACACTTCAAGCGGGTGCTCGCTATAGCCGCTGGCCTTGAGTGCATCGTGCAGCCGTCCCATGCGCTCGGCGGCCTTGATGTTTACCGGGTCTCTGCGGCTTGATCTCCAGCGCCTTGTAGCCCGCGATGAAACCAAAGAGCTTGATGTTCTTGTGCAGGTCTTTGAGCGCAAACTCAAACGTCTCGTTGGTGGTGAGCCGGTGCACCCGGAAATGAGCAAAGTCGCAGACGATGACCAACTGAGGCAAGTCGCGTTCGGCAATGCCGGGAAAGTAAGACAGTGCCTGCGTCAGCGCGATGTCCAGATTCTTGCCGCGCGACTTTTGCTCCACCAGCAACATGCCGGGCCAGAACAGATCGACAAAGCCATCCACCCTGGCTTTCTCTCCCAGCAATTTTTTGACGGCGTGCTCGAAGGTGGCAACGCGCTTGTCGGTGATGCCAAAGATTTCAAAGAAGTCAATCCAGAACGGCTTGCCCTGGCTGTCTTCATTAGCCGCGTCAGCCCAGGTGCGGCTGAAGGTCAGCGCACGGGACTTGATTTCGTTCCAGCTAAGCGGCATGGGGTGGTACGGTGAGGCTGCTCTGATTGTCGCGCGCTACGGAGTAACTTCCTGCGCCACGGCCTGCCCAAGTTCAATCACCGCCATGGCGTAGTAGCTGCTCCAGTTGTAGCGCGTCAGGACGTAGAAGTTCTCCGTGCCTGCGACGTAGCTCGGCGGCTCGTCGCCGTTTTGCAGTTCCACCAATGCCAAGGAGCCTGCATGCGCCAGCGCGGCACCTTCCAGCACTGCGCCTTTTGCACCAAAGCTGGTGAGGCTGAAAGTGGGCAGGATGTCGGGCGCGAGCAGGGCATCGAGGTCAAGCCTGGCAAGATCGAATCGCACCGGGTAATGGGTTGGCATGCCGGGCCGCCAGTCGAAGCTCTTGAGATAATTGGCCACCGAGCCAATCGCGTCAGCGGCGCTGCCAAACAAGTCGACCTTGTCGTCGCCATCAAAATCGACGGCGTACCTGGCCCAGCTTGAGGGCATGAATTGGGGCATCCCCATGGCGCCGGCGTAGCTGCCGCGTGGCTTCATCGGATCGACGCCGGTTCGGTGCGCAAGACTGAGAAACTGCTCGAGCTCGGAGCGGAAGAACGCGCTGCGTTCAGCTGCGCGCGGGTGCAGCGCGGGAAAATCAAAAGTCAGCGTTGTCAGCGCGTCGATGATCCGGAACGTGCCCATGTGCCGACCGTAGAGTGTCTCCACGCCGATGATGCCGACAATGATTTGAGCCGGCACGCCAGTCTGGGCCTGCGCGCGTTCAAGGGCCTCCCGGTTGTCCTGCCAGAACTGCACACCGGCTTGAATGCGAATCGGCTCGACAAATCGGCTTCGGTACAGACGCCAGTTCTTGGCTGCTGCCCACAGGCGGGGGCGCAATCAGTTTCGCGATTTGCCTGACAAGGCGTGCACCGCCAATGGTTCGACGGGTCCAGGCGCGCTCTAGGTCGCGCCGTTCGGCGACGTCGTCGGCCCAGCGCATGGCATCGGTGCGGCGGGCATAGAGCGGACCGCGGTCTTCGCCAGCGCTACCGGTTGCCGTTGTGCCAGTTCTGATTAACTGCTGTTTTTGGGCTGCATAGCCCGTCGATGCTGCGCAGGCAGCTACAAAAAGCATAGCAATTGGAAAGGCTCCGGAGGTCACTTGAATCGCATCAAAGTCTTGAGTTCGCGTTGCAGTGTAGCGACTGCATCCGGCCGCTGCGGTGAACGCGCGTAGCGCTGCGCCTCCAGTCGCAGCAACCAGGCCTGAAACTGCGCCACCGGCAGGCTCGGGGAAGTTTCGCGGCTGCCCAGGCTGGCGGCGAGCTGGCGCGGCGTCGCATTCGCCGCCACCCCGATGCCTGCCTTGCGCAAGTGTCGTGCTGCGCGCGCCAGCAGCCGCAACCAGGGGTCCTGCCGCGTGCGCTCCCACAACGTCCAGGCGGCACCGAGCAGGCTGGCAACTACAACAACGGCAATGAGCACGTAGCTCAGATCGGTCCAGTCCGGCGACGCAAAGCCGATGTTGCGCAGCAGTTCAAGCTGTTTGCCCTGCGTGTAGTTGAGTACGCGCTGGTTCCAACTGTTGTTGACGGCGTTCCAAAGTGCGCGCAGATTGATCGCCAGCGCCGGATCGACGGCCCCAAACAGGGCTCTGGCTACCACGCCGCGTGGCGCCTGCAAGCGCTGTAGTGCACCAATCCGTCCCGGCGCCACCACGGCCGTCGGGTCAACCCGCACCCAGCCGCGCACACTGTGCCAAACTTCGGCCCAGGCGTGGGCGTCGCTCTGGCGCACCTCGAAATAGCCATCGACCGGGTTCGTCTGGCCGCCCTGGTAGCCGGTGACGATGCGTGCGGGCACACCGAGCGCGCGCATCAGGACGACAAAGCTCGATGCAATGTGCTCGCAAAATCCTTCTTTGCGGTCGAACCAGAATTCGTCGGCGCTGTGCTGACCAAAGACGCCGGGCTCAAGCGTGTAGCTGTAGCCGCCGCTGCGCAAGTATTCGAGTCCGACCGCCACCCAATGCGCGGCATCGGCGTGCTGGTGCTGTGCCTCGCTTTTCCATTGGGCTGCGAGCGCCAGGGTGCGCGGGTTGGAACCGGCTGGCAACTCCAGTGTCTCCTGCAGGCCCGCGACGGCACCACGGGGGCCGTGACGAAAGTCGACATAGCTGGTGACGTCGTAGCGCACCAGATCGGTGATCGGCCGGTCGGCAAGCCACTGCAGCTCGGGGGTCATGGTGAGCTCGAACCCGGGCAACAGCGGTCTTTGCGGCGTGGCATCGAGCACCATGAGCCATGGCCGGTTGCTTGGTTCGAGCGTGACCCGGTACTTGACGCCCGGTCCAAAGACCTCAAGGTTGGCGGGAAGTCGCAGACGCGGCGGCAGCACCGAACGCAACGCGCGCCACTCCCGAGCCTCCAGCGTCGAGAGCACCGGGCCGCGGAAGTACAAGTCCGATTGCTGCGGCACCGCGCCTTCGAACTGGATGCGCATGGCCATGCTGTCGTCCAGGGCCAGGCTGGCGATGCTGCCAACCTGCATCGTTGCGGACAGTCCGGAGCGGCCACTCATGGCATCGCCTGGTACTCCCCACAACGGGGCGACCCGGGGGAATAACACAAACAGCACAAGCATGATCGGCGCACCCAGCAGGGCCATGGAACCGGCGATCCTGGCGGCGTGCCACAGAGGCGGTTTGCCCACCGGCATGTGGGCGTTTACCAGCGCCGTGAGCAGACCAAGCAGGGCGACCAGCATCGCCCCAGCCGTCAACAATGACTGTGAGAAGAAGAAGTTGGTCAGGAGCGTAAAGAAGCCCAGAAAGAATACGACGAAGGCATCGCGCCGGGCGCGCAATTCCAGCGTCTTCATGCTCAACAGCACGGCGATCATGGTAACGCCCGGGTCACGCCCGAGCAGCGTCCGATACGTCAGCACCGTGGCCAGCACGGTCAATGCGAGCACCGCGAGCAACCACCAGCGCGAGGGCAGCGCGGACCCGGCCACGGCAAGCGTGGCGCGCCATCCGATCACCGCCAGTGCCAGGGCGCTGCACCACAGCGGCAAGTGAGGCGTCAGCGGAAGCACAATCCAGGCGATGACGCACAGCAGGAACAGCGCGTCGCGGCCCTCGCGCGGCAGCTTGTAGAGACGTCCAAGCCAGTGGTTCAGCATCGGTGCCTCCGTCGCTCAGGCCAGCGCAAGTGCCTTCAGGCAGCGCTTCTTGTGCGTCTCGCCACTGGACGGGAGCAGCGTTGTTGCGGCCACGCGCAGCCCGTAGTCGAGTCCCTGCTTCTCGGCCAGAAGGACCCAGGCACACAGGCGGGAAAGGCGCTCCTCCGGGTCGGGTGTGCCGGTCTGGTCCTGATCCAGCCACAACTCGAAATGCTGCGCCTGCTGTGCGTCGCGGCTGATCAACTCATCGGCTTTGGCCGCTTTTTTCCAGACAATGAGTTTGCGCGGGTCGCCACGTCGGTACGGGCGAACGCCGTCCGTGTCGCCACTGCTGCTGGTGCGCCGCATCGCCGCCAGTCCGGCGCGCGGCTCACCCGGGGGCAACGGCGGTGCGAGCCGTTCCGGCAATGGGTAAACCAGCACCTGCGCGGCCGGTCGCCAGACGGTCCAGACTCTGAACGTGCCCAGCGGAAAGCGTGTTTCTGCCGTGAGCGTTGGCACGCGGTGCAGGCCCCGGTGCCTGGGTGTAAAGGCGATGTGCACGGTGGCACTGCCCTGGGCCGCAACGTCGGTCCAGACCCACTGATCCGAGCCCGATATCGCCACGCCGATTCCGTAGCGCACGGTCCGCCTGTGACTCTGCATGTTGACACCAACGACGGCCACGGAGCCCGCAAACTGGTCATCGGGCGCTATCAAATTCATCGTCAATCCGCGCAGCGTCGCGTGCCCGACGTGCATGCCCACGACGGCACTTCCGGCCAGCAGGAAGGTCAGCAGGTAGCCCAGATTAAGCTGGTAATTGATCGAGCTGACTAGAAGCAGCAGCAAGGTGGCCCCGAGCATCAGGCCCGGCCCGGTGGGCAGGATGTAGACGTTGCGCTGCGTCAGCGTGATCGTCTCGCGCACGCTCAGGCGCGCCTCCAGCCATCTCTGGAACCACTTCACGGCAGACCCACGGCCTCAAGCATGGCGCGTACCTGCTCAGCCGAGCCACGGCCCGCATCGCTTACCGGGATCAAACGGTGCGCGATGGTCTGTGCCAGGATTGCCTGCACGTCGTCGGGCGCCACGTAGTCGCGTGCGCACAGCAAGGCCTGGGCTTTGGCAGCGCGCAGCACCGCCATCCCGGCACGCGGGCTCAGGCCCATCACGAACCAATGCCCGTTGCGAGTCGCTTCAATCAGGTTCTGAACATAGTCGAGCAACGCCGCGCTGGCGTGCACCGCCAGCACCTGCTGTTGCAGCGCTTGCAACTGCGCCGCATCGAGCAGGCTCGGCAGGGCTTCGACCATGTCGCGCCGGTCGCGGCCGAGCAACAGGTCGCGTTCCGCGCTGCGATCAGGATAGCCCAGGGAAATGCGCATCAGGAAGCGGTCGAGTTGGGATTCGGGCAGGGCGTAGGTTCCGACCTGATCGTGTGGGTTTTGCGTGGCAATCACGAAGAAAGGGGTGGGCAGGGCGCGTGTTTCGCCGTCCACGCTGACCTGCTTTTCTTCCATCGCTTCGAGCAGGGCGCTTTGCGTCTTGGGGCTGGCGCGGTTGATCTCGTCGGCCAGCAGCACCTGGGCGAATAGCGGCCCCGGATGAAACACAAACGCCTCCTTGCCACGCTCGTAGACGGAAACGCCGGACAGATCGCTGGGCATCAGGTCGGCGGTGAATTGCACGCGCGAGAATTGCAGGCCAAAGGTTCGCGCCAGGGCGTGTGCCAGCGTCGTCTTGCCGACCCCGGGCACGTCTTCGATCAGCAGGTGACCGGCAGCGAGCAGGCAGGCGACACAATCCTGCGTCTGAGCCGACTTGCCGACAATCACCGTGTTAAGCTGATCGACCAGTGATTTGAGTTTTTGTTGTGCATCCATGGCCGGACCTTACCAAAAATCTTGAGAGACGCTCGCGTACCCTGACATGACCGGATACTTTACCCATCGCGATTGCTGGAAACATGAAATGGGCGCGGGACATCCCGAATGCCCGGAACGGCTCGACGCCATCGAGGACCGGCTCCTGATTTCCGGCCTCGATCTGGCGTTGCAGCGACGCGATGCCCCGGTTGCTTCGACCCGGGATATTGAGCTTGCGCACGAGCGGCTGCACATCGCGGCCCTGCGTGGCCTCAGCGATGGGTTGCGCGAAGAGATCGATGCCGGTGGACCCACGCACGCGCAGATTGACCCCGACACATCGATCAATGTCAGCACCTGGGATGCCTCGCTACGCGCTGCCGGCGCCGCCTTGGCCGCGACCGATGCGGTGATGGCAGGCGAGATGGAAAACGCCTTTTGTTCGGTTCGCCCGCCCGGGCATCACGCCTGCCGCGGCAAGGCCATGGGTTTCTGCTTTTTCAACAACGTCGCGATTGCCGCGCGTTATGCGCTCGAGCGTCACGGTCTCAAGCGCGTGGCGATCGTCGACTTTGATGTGCACCACGGCAACGGCACCGAAGACATCGTGGCCGGGGATGAGCGCATCCTGATGGTGAGTTTCTTCCAGCATCCGTTCTATCCGCAGGATTGGGTTCATTCAGGTGCTGCCAACGTGCTCAATTTGCCGGTTCCCGCCTACACCAAGGGCATGGAAATCAGGGAGATGATCGAGGCCGCCTGGATTCCGCGTCTGGAGGCGTTTGCGCCAGAGATGATTTTCATCAGTGCCGGGTTTGATGCGCACCGCGAGGACGACATGGGCCAACTCGGTCTGGTCGAACAGGACTACGCCTGGATCACGCACCGGATCAAGGATGTGGCGCGCCGCCATGCCCACGCTCGCATCGTGTCCTGTCTGGAGGGCGGCTACAACCTGAGCGCGCTCGCCCGCAGTGTCGAGGCGCATCTGCGCGTGCTCGCCGATGTTTGATCCCGCCGTCACTGACCTGGCAGACTGGCTGCGCACGCTGTTCACCGCGACCGCGGCGGTGGAAGCTGCGGTGCTGGTCTTTTGCGGGCTGGCTGCCTGGAGCCTGGCCTCGCTGATTGGGCGCGCGCGTGCCACGCGGGAGCGCAGTTCGGTCATGTTTGGCCAACGCGTTGTCGACGGCGTTCTGTTCTTCCTGCTGTACCTGTTGCTGGCGTATCTGGGCAAAACGCTGATGCATCGCTGGCAGCCGTTGGTGCTCTTTCACATCGCGATCCCCGTGCTGATCTCGCTGCTTGTGATTCGGCTGGGTGTGCGCGTGACGCAACTCGCGTTCGCGGATGCGCCGCTGGTTCGGCTGGCAGAGCGTACCGTGTCCTGGCTGGGCTGGCTGGTCGTCGTGTTGTGGGTCAGTGGCTTGCTGCAGTTGATGCTTGAGGAACTCGACCTGATAACGTGGAGCGTAGGCGGTGCCCGGATGTCGGTGCGGACCTTGATCGAGGGTGTGTTGACCGCTGGCATTGTCCTGATCGTCGCATTGTGGATCTCCTCGGCGATCGAGTCGCGTCTGTTGCGCTCAGCCACGGGTAGTGAGTTGTCCCTGCGCAAGGCGCTGAGCAATTTGAGCCGCGCGCTGCTGCTGTTTGTCGGGCTGCTGGTTTCGCTGTCAGCAGTCGGCATCGACTTGACGGCGCTTTCGGTGCTCGGCGGCGCGATCGGGGTGGGCATCGGCTTCGGTCTGCAAAAACTCGCCGCGAATTACGTCAGTGGGTTCGTCATTCTGGCCGAACGAAGCATGCGCATTGGTGACAATGTCCGCGTCGACGGCTTTGAGGGACGCATCACGCAGATCAACGCGCGTTATACCGTGATTCGCTCGCTGACCGGTCGCGAGTCGATTGTGCCCAACGAAATGCTGATCACCAGCCGGGTTGAGAACCTGTCGCTGGCCGATACCCGGGTCTGGCTTTCCACGACGGTGGGGGTGGGCTATGACAGCGATGTCGAGCTGGTGCTTGGACTGCTGCAACAGGCGGCGCTCAATCAGGTGCGGGTTTTGCGGGAGCCCGAACCCTCGGTGGCCCTCATCAATTTTGGGGCTGATGGACTTGAATTCAGGGTTGGCTTCTGGATCTCCGACCCGGAGAACGGCAGCGACAATCTGCGCTCACTGGTCAACCTGGACATTTTGCGCGCGCTGCGCGAGCACGGCGTCGAGATTCCGTATCCGCAGCGCGTCGTGCACACACGCGGGACCTGAGCAGCAGCGCGTTTTCGTTGGTTATAATGCGAAAAAGCACGGTCGTTCGTTTTTCTTGTTTGATGCTGACGTCCAGTCAGTGACGGGTGCGACGCAGCGCTGCGCATAGAATCGGCTTTGACGTGTACGTCAACGTGATTGACGTCAACCGCCATCGGATAAACCAATTTTTAACAACTCTGGAGTCGTAACAATGAAAGTCCTGGTCGCAGTCAAGCGGGTGGTGGACTACAACGTCAAGGTCCGCGTCAAATCGGATCAAAGCGGTGTGGATGTCGCCAATGTCAAGATGAGCATGAATCCTTTTGACGAAATTGCCATGGAAGAGGCCGTGCGCCTGAAGGAAAAGGGTGTTGCCACGGAAGTCATCGCCGTCTCGTGCGGCGTGACGCAGTGCCAGGAAACGCTGCGCACGGCCATGGCGATCGGTGCCGACCGGGCGATTCTGGTCGAGACCGCCGCCGAACTGCAACCACTGGCTGTGGCCAAACTGCTCAAAGCGCTGATTGACAAAGAGCAGCCGGGACTGGTGATCCTTGGCAAGCAGGCCATTGACGATGACTGCAACCAGACCGGCCAGATGCTCGCCGCACTGGCCGAGTTGCCGCAAGCGACGTTTGCCAGCAAGATCGAAGCGACTGACGGCAAGCTTTCGGTCACGCGTGAAGTCGATGGCGGCATGGAGACGATCAGCGTGAGCTTGCCCGCCATCGTGACGGCTGACCTGCGACTGAACGAGCCGCGTTACGTGACGCTACCCAACATCATGAAGGCGAAGAAGAAGCAGCTCGATGTCTTCAAACCCGAAGATCTTGGGGTCGACGTCAGCAGCCGCATCAAGACCCTCAAAGTTACCGAACCACCCAAGCGCAGCGCCGGTATCAAGGTGCCCGACGTTGCCACGCTGGTAGCCAAACTCAAGAACGAAGCCAAGGTGATCTGAATGACAATCCTCGTAATTGCCGAACATGACAACGCGTCCGTCAAGGGCGCAACCCTCAACACCGTGACCGCGGCGCTGAAATGCGGCTCCGATGTCCACGTACTGGTCGCTGGCAACGGCGCTGGCGCCGCGGCTGCGGCGGCGGCACAAATCGCCGGTGTCACCAAAGTGCTGCACGCAGACGGCGAATCGCTGGCACACGGCCTGGCCGAGAACATGACAGCGCAGATTCAGGCGCTGGCCCCGAACTACAGCCACATACTGTTTGCAGCCACGGCCTCGGGCAAGAACATCGCCCCACGTCTTGCCGCCAAGCTCGATGTCGGCCAGATTTCGGACGTCACCAAGGTGGAGAGCGCAGACACATTTGAGCGCCCGATCTACGCGGGCAACGCGATGGCAATGGTTCAAAGCAGTGATGCCGTCAAGGTCATCACCGTGCGAACAACAGGTTTTGACCCTGCAGCGCAGGCGGGACAAGCGCCTGCAGCTATTGAAACTATAGCAGCGGTAGCTGCCAGCGACAAGGCGAGCTTCGTCGGCAGCGAAATTGCGACGAACGATCGCCCCGAGTTGACGGCCGCCAAGGTTATTGTTGCCGGTGGCCGCGCCCTGGCTTCAAGCGAGAAGTTCAATTCGGTGCTGATGCCGCTGGCCGACAAGCTCAGCGCTGCCATTGGCGCTTCGCGCGCCGCGGTGGACGCGGGTTACGCCCCCAACGACTGGCAGATCGGTCAGACCGGCAAGATCGTGGCGCCGCAGCTCTACATCGCGGTGGGCATATCAGGGGCCATCCAGCACCTGGCGGGCATGAAGGATTCGAAGGTGATTGTCGCCATCAACAAGGACCCGGAAGCACCCATCTTTTCGGTGGCGGACTACGGCCTTGAGGCCGACTTGTTTGTGGCTGTACCGGAACTGGTTGCCGCTCTGTAACGACCTGGAGACCCTCGATGAGCTACGTTGCCCCTCTCAAGGATATGCTTTTCAACATCCGGTATCTGGCCGATATTGAAGGCATTGCCAAGTTGCCAGGCTTTGAAGACGCTGGTTACGAGACGGCGCAAGCCGTGCTGGAAGAGGCAGCCAAGTTCAACGAGGGAGTGCTCGCCCCGCTCAATCGCGAGGGAGACAAGAACCCCACGAGTTGGCACGATGGTGCGGTGAGCGCAACGCCTGGTTTCAAGGAGGCGTTCGAGCAATTCACGCAGGGTGGCTGGCAAGGCCTGCAGCATCCGGTCGACTTTGGTGGTCAGGGCCTGCCCAAGACCATCGGCGCGGCCTGCGGCGAAATGCAGAATTCGGCGAACATGAGTTTTGCGTTGTGCCCGTTGCTCACAGACGGGGCGATCGAGGCGTTGTTGACCGCGGGCTCCGACGAACTGAAGGCGATCTATCTGGAAAACCTGGTCAGCGGCAAATGGACCGGCACCATGAACCTGACGGAACCGCAGGCTGGCAGCGATCTGGCGGCAGTGCGCACGCGTGCCGAGCCGCAAGCCGACGGCAGTTTCCTGATATTCGGTACCAAGATCTTCATCACCTGGGGTGAGCACGATATGGCCGAGAACATCGTCCATCTGGTGCTGGCACGCGTCAGTGGTGCGCCCGAGGGCACCAAGGGCATCAGCCTGTTTGTGGTGCCCAAGTTCCTGGTGAACCAGGACGGCTCCCTGGGCGCGCGAAATGACGTTCAGTGCGTGAGCATCGAGCACAAGCTTGGCATCAAGGCAAGTCCAACGGCGGTGCTGCAGTTTGGCGACAAGAACGGCTCCATAGGCTACCTGGTGGGCCAGGAGAACCGGGGCCTTGAATACATGTTCATCATGATGAACGCGGCGCGCTACGGTGTAGGCGTTCAGGGGATTGCGATTGCCCAGCGCGCCTATCAGCAGGCGGTGGAGTTCGCGCGTGAACGCGTACAAAGCCGCCCGGTCGATGGTTCGGTGATGGCGGGAGCGCCGATCATCCATCACCCCGACGTCAGGCGCATGCTGATGACCATGCGGGCCTATACCGAGGGGTGCCGCGCCATGGCCACGGTGGCGGCAGCGGCGTTTGATGCAGCACACCATCACCCCGACGCGCAAACCCGCAAGGAGAACCAGACTTTCTATGAATTTCTGGTCCCGCTGGTCAAGGGCTACAGCACCGAGATGAGCCTGGAAGTGACCTCGCTTGCGGTGCAGGTGCACGGCGGCATGGGCTACATCGAGGAAACCGGTTGTGCGCAGTATTACCGGGACGCCAAGATTCTGACCATTTACGAGGGCACGACTGCGATTCAGGCGAACGACCTGGTCGGGCGCAAGACGGCGCGCGACGGTGGACAAACGGCCAAGGCCCTGGCTGCACAAATCGAGGGCACCGAGAAGTTGCTGACCCAGAGTGGCACGGACGACGCGCTGGCCGTTGCTGCGCGCCTGAAAGCCGCGCGCCTGGCGTTTCTCGATGTCGTGAACTTTGTGGCGGGCAACACCAAGGCAAGTCCGAATGCCGTGTTTTCGGGCAGTGTGCCGTACCTGATGCTGGCGGGCAACCTGATGGCTGGCTGGCAACTCGCCAGATCACTGCTGATTGCACAGGACGAAATCGCCAAAGGCGAAGATGTCGCGTTCATGCAGGCCAAGATCATCACCACGCGCTTTTACGCTGACCATCTGCTGACCAAGGCGCCGGGGCTGCGCGACGCCATCGTCGAAGGCGCCCAGTGTGTGACGGCGCTGGCACTTGAAGCGTTTTAACCATGTCCAAACTACCTGCCCCCCTGAACCGCCTGCCGTTTCCCGCCATCGGCTCGCCGCTGTTCATCATAAGCAACCCGAAGCTGGTGATTGCGCAATGCATTGCTGGCGTCGTCGGCTCGATGCCCGCACTCAATGCCCGACCGGCCGAACAGCTTGAAGCCTGGCTAATCGAGATTACCGAGGCGCTGGCCGCGCACAACTTGGCGCATCCCGATCGACCGGCTGCACCCTTTGCCATCAACCAGATCGTGCATAAGAGCAACGAGCGGCTCGAATATGACATGGCCATGTGCGTGAAGTACAAGGTGCCCATCATCATTACCAGTCTGGGCGCGCGCGAGGACATCAACGATGCGGCGCATTCCTATGGCGGCGTCGTGCTGCACGACGTCATCAACAACAAGCACGCGCACAAGGCCATTGAAAAGGGTGCCGATGGCCTGATCGCGGTCGCCGCGGGCGCCGGGGGTCATGCCGGTGTGAAGAGTCCGTTTGCGTTGATCGGGGAGATTCGCCAGTGGTTTGACGGTCCGCTGATCCTGAGCGGGGCCATCTCGACGGGTGCGGCGGTACTGGCTGCGCAAGCCATGGGCGCCGATTTTGCCTACATTGGCTCGGCCTTTATCGCGACCGAGGAAGCCCGCGCCTCCGAGGCCTACAAGCAGGCGATCGTGGATTCGAATTCGGACGATATCGTGTACAGCAACCTGTTTACCGGGGTGCACGGCAACTACCTGGCGCCGAGCATCCGCAACGCCGGTCTCGACCCGGAACACCTGCCTGAGAGCGATCCGAGCAAAATGAACTTTGGCGGCGACAAGTCAAAGGCCTGGAAGGATATCTGGGGATGCGGCCAGGGCATTGGCGCCGTCACCCAAATTCAGAGTACCGCGGACTATGTGGCCCAACTCAGACGCGAGTATGCCACCGCCCGTGCAAGACTGATCGCGTACAACTATACGTAATTCGGCTGCATCGCCTGCCAAACGGGCGTAGGGCGCTATCCAAACAATAGCATTGACGGGTGACAGAGCCGTCAGGCTTGCACGAAAGTCGTCACCCGCCTTCGGGTACGTTCGCGCAGCGAACACTCGCGCAAGGTATCCGCCAGCGACTCCAGATTCGGGATGCCAAAAATGACTACAGTCGCAAAGCTGGTGTCGGATGAACGCAGGTGCAGCAGGCAATGTCCGGCCAGGCGCATTCCAAGCGGTTTGTGAAGATCAAAGTGATCGACGCGGAACAACTCGACGTTTTCTTTCAACTTGGAGAACAGCCCACGCTCGACCCGGATCCGCTGGGTTGTGATTTCGTAAGACGTGGAGACGCTGCGTATCCAGTAGAACAGGTAGGCGGTGCCGAGCGTCAACACAACGGCCAGCCATTGCCAAAAGTTGTAGATGATCACCGGATGCCCTGTGAACAGGGGCCTTTCGATCTCTGACTCTTTCGAGGTCGTGTACGCGGCCAGATCGGTATTGCAAAACCGGCATTTGATGGCTACGGCCTTGATGCTTTCGCCGCAAACCGGGCAGGCCTTGGTATCGTCGTTCATTCGCGCTACTCCTAGTGGGGGCTGGAGCCGACACTTACTTTGTGTTGCGGATCAATATATATCAATTCTTGGAACGTGTCTCAGGCGGCGGGCCACAAAAATAGCCACAAAAACAAGCGCCGTCAACGCACAGACAGCGCTTAGCAAATGCTTGACACTGGTAAAGAATGACGCCACGCGAACTTGCCAGGCGCCCAGATCAGGGAACTGCAACAGCATGACGGTGATTTGAAGGTTTTCGCACAGATCCCAGGCACCGGCGAAAACCGGGATGAACGCTGCCACCCACAGCGCCTCGGTTGGACGAAACCGGTACAGCAGCCCGGAAAAGAAAGTGACATACAACAGCGGAAACAGCGTGTCGAGCGTTGGGCTGGCCAGCGCGTACACGGTGCGACCGTCGGCGCCATACTGGACCATCAGCGTTTGAATCTGCCCCAGATCGTAGTGCAGCTTCAGATCGATCATCTCACCATGGATTGGCAGCGCGGGAAACACGAGCAGCATCATGACGAGGACGCCGAAAAAGTTCACCAACAACGCTCTGGTGCGGGCAGCGAACTCAAAACAGCGCCGCAAACGGCTGGCGAGCGCACCCGTGCCGGGCTGCCAGGGTGCCATCACCACCGACCCACCTCAGGTCGGCCAGGTTGAGCCGTGCTCGGGTGCCATCGCGCGCATGCCAAGTTCGAGTTCGATGCGTCTGCGCAGTTGGTCCGAGGCGCCGTGCTCGCCATGCACGACATAGACCTGACCGGGCTTCTCGGGCATGGCACGCAACCAGGCCAGAATCTGGTTGGCATCGGCGTGCGCCGAGGCCGAGTGCAGTTGCACCACTTCGGCATTGACCTCGATGTCGCGCCCATGGATGCGCACGCTGCCAGCGCCACTTGCAAGCGTTGCGCCGCGCGTGCCCCCGGCCTGGAACCCGGTGAGGATGATCATGTTGCGGTGGTTGCCGGCGTAGTGCGCCAGATGGTGCAGCACGCGACCCCCGGTAGCCATGCCGCTGGCTGAGAGGATCACCATCGGCCCGTGACGACTGGCCAATGCGCGAGATTCATCCACGCTGTTGATCATGGTCGCCGAATGTGTCAGTGCATGCGTCTGCTTGCTGCTCAGGCGATGTTCGCCTGGATGGCGCTCGAACAGTTCGGTGGTGTGCACGGCCATTGGACTGTCCAGGAAAACCGGCAGGGTGGTCGGAATCGCACCGATTTGCTTGAGCTGATCGATGGCGTGCAAAAGTGCCTGCGCCCGACCTACCGCAAATACCGGCACCACGGCCACGCCGCCACGCTTGCAGACCCGCGCCAGAGCCGGGCCGAGTTCTGCCAGCATGTCGATGGCCGGATGCTCGCGGTCGCCGTAAGTGGATTCGACGAGCACGGTGTCGGCCGCTGGCGGTCGGGCGGGGGGATTCATGATCAGATCGTCGCTGCGACCGAGGTCGCCCGAGAACAGAATGCGGCGTGCGCCAACCTCGAGCAGGACGCTGGAGGCGCCCAGAATGTGTCCCGCCGCAGAGAACGTCGCGCGCCATCCGGGCAGGGGCTGGAACGTTTTGTTGAGGCCCACCACCTTGAGCAGCGGCAGACAGTCCAGCGCGTCCTGGCGCGTGTACAGCGGTATGGCTGGCGCATGTTTAGAGAAGCCATGGCGGTTGGCAAAGGAGGCATCTTCTTCCTGCAGGTGTCCACTGTCGGGCAGCAGGATGCGGCAGAGTTCGCTCGTGCCGCTGGTCACGTACACCGAACCTGAAAATCCTTCCTTGGCCAGCACCGGAAGGTAGCCGCTGTGGTCAAGATGGGCATGCGTGAGCACAACCGCGTCAATTTGCTCGGGTACCACCGGCAGCGGCGTCCAGTTGCGCAGACGCAGCAGCTTGTAGCCCTGAAACAGACCGCAATCGACGAGTAGACACTTGCCTGCGTGACGAATCAGATACTTGGAGCCGGTGACCGTGCCCGCGGCGCCGAGGAAGGAAATGTTGACACTCATGCACTCGACTCCGGGTTGATCAGGGTCCTGACGTCAACTGAAAAAGCTCTTGAGCTTGTCGGCCCAACTGTCACCGCTGGGAGAATGCTTGCCGCCACCCTTTTCGAGCGACTCCTGGAGCTCGCGCATCAGCTTCTTTTGGTGCTCGCTGAGTTTAACCGGTGTCTCCACTGAAATGTGGCAGTAGAGGTCCCCCGGATAACTTGAGCGCACGCCTTTGATGCCCTTGCCGCGCAACCTGAATTGCTTGCCAGTTTGCGTGCCCTCCGGGATGTCGATCGTGGCCTTGCCCGACAGCGTGGGCACCTCAAGCTCGCCGCCCAGGCAGGCGGTGATGATGTTGATCGGTACCGAGCAGTGAATGTCATCGCCGTCACGCTCGAAAATGGCATGCTTCTTGAGCCGGATCTCGATGTACAGGTCACCAGGTGGACCACCGTTCGTACCGGGCTCGCCATTGCCTGCGCTTCGAATTCGCATGTCCGAGTCAATGCCCGCCGGAATCTTGACCTCCAGGGTTTTCTGCCGCTTTATCCTGCCCTGACCATGACACGAAGTACAGGGATCGGCAATGATTTTGCCTGCGCCGCGGCACGTCGGGCAGGTCTGCTGCACGCTAAAGAAGCCCTGGCGCATCTGCACCGCCCCGGAGCCGCCGCAGGTGCCACAGGACTTGGCCTGCGTACCCGGTTTGGCGCCGCTGCCATGGCAGACATCGCATGGGTCCCAGCTTGGAATGCGAATCTGGGCATCCTTGCCGCTGGCCGCCTCTTCGAGCGTGATCTCCATGGCATAGCTCAGATCGCTGCCCCGAAAGACCTGCCGGGCGCCGCCGGCGCGCCCGCGCTGCTGGCCGAACATGTCGCCGAAAATATCACCAAACGCTTCGGCGAAGCCGCCGAATCCCTCGCCGCCCGGCCCGCGCATGTTGGGGTCCACCCCGGCATGGCCGTGCTGATCGTACGCGGCGCGCTTTTGCGGGTCCGAGAGCATTTCGTAGGCTTCCTTGGACTCCTTGAACTTTTCTTCGGCCACCTTCGACGAATCACCCTGATTGCGGTCAGGGTGATGCTTCATCGCGTGCTTGCGATACGCCTTCTTGATCTCTTCGTCCGAGGCGTTCTTGGGAACGCCCAAAACTTCGTAATAGTCTCTCTTAGCCATGTCTATTGGTGCCCGGTTTTAACAGGAACGCCGCCTTGAATCACGGGGGAGATTCAAGGCGGCGCCCGATCACAATGCGCAGAACGGTGTCTGGTCTGGCGGGCTCAGCCCTTTTTGACTTCCTTGACTTCGGCATCGACCACGTTGTCGTCTGCGCCTTGCGATCCCGGGCCGGCAGCGCCGGTTGACGACTCGGAGGCGCCTGCGGCGGTCTCGGCCGCTTGCTTGGCCTGCGCGTCGGCGTACATCTTCTCGCCCAACTTCTGACTGGCCGCGCTGAGCGCTGCGTTCTTTTCGTCGATCGCGGCCTTGTCCTCACCCTTGAGCGCGGCTTCGAGTTCCTTGCTCGCGGCCTCAATTTTTTCCTTTTCCCCGGCTTCGAGTTTGTCGCCGTACTCGGCCAAGCTCTTCTTGACGCTGTGCAAGTTGGCGTCGGCCTGGTTGCGCGATTGCACGAGTTCAAGCTTTTTCTTGTCGTCGGCGGCATTGAGCTCGGCGTCCTTGACCATTTGCTGAATCTCTGCCTCGGACAATCCGGAATTGGCCTTGATCGTGATCTTGTTCTCCTTGCCGGTGCCCTTGTCTTTGGCGCCGACATGCAAAATGCCGTTGGCGTCGATGTCAAACGAGACCTCGATTTGCGGCGTGCCGCGAGCGGCCGGGGGAATACCTTCGAGGTTGAATTCACCCAGCATTTTGTTGCCCACGGCGATTTCGCGCTCGCCCTGGAACACCTTGATCGTGACGGCAGGCTGGTTGTCGTCGGCAGTCGAGAACGTTTGCGCAAATTTGGTCGGAATGGTCGTGTTCTTGCTGATCATCTTGGTCATGACCCCGCCCAAGGTCTCGATACCCAGCGAGAGCGGGGTCACGTCGAGCAGCAGGACGTCCTTGCGGTCGCCCGAGAGCACCTGACCCTGAATCGCAGCGCCGACGGCAACCGCCTCGTCCGGGTTCACATCCTTGCGTGGCTCGCGCCCAAACAACTCCTTGACCTTCTCCTGGACCTTGGGCATGCGCGTCATGCCACCGACCAGAATCACGTCGTTGATCTCGGTGACTTTCACGCCCGCGTCCTTGATCGCGGTGCGGCACGGCGCCATCGTGCGCTCGATCAGGTCCTCGACCAGGGACTCAAGTTTGGCGCGCGTCAGTTTGATGCTCAAGTGTTTGGGACCGGAGGCATCGGCCGTGACGTATGGCAGGTTGATGTCGGTCTGGGCGCTGCTCGAAAGCTCGATCTTGGCCTTTTCAGCGGCCTCCTTCAGGCGTTGCAAGGCGAGCACATCCTTGCCCAAATCGACGCCCTGATCCTTCTTGAATTCGGCAATGATGAAGTCGATGATCCGCTGGTCGAAGTCTTCACCGCCGAGGAAGGTGTCACCGTTGGTCGATAGGACCTCGAATTGCTTTTCACCGTCGACATCGGCGATTTCAATGATCGAGACGTCAAACGTCCCGCCACCCAGATCGTAAACCGCAATCTTTCGGTCGCCGCGCTCGTTCTTGTCCATGCCAAACGCGAGCGCCGCAGCGGTCGGCTCATTGATGATGCGTTTGACCTCGAGTCCGGCGATGCGCCCGGCATCCTTGGTGGCTTGGCGCTGCGCATCGTTGAAGTAGGCAGGAACCGTGATGACAGCGTCAGTCACCGGCTCGCCCAGATAGTCTTCGGCAGTTTTCTTCATCTTGCGCAGGATGTCGGCGCTGACCTGCTGGGCGGAAATCTGCTTGCCCCGGACCTCAACCCAGGCGTCGCCGTTGTCGGCCGGCGTAATCTTGTACGGCATCAGGTCGATGTCTTTTTGTACTTCCTTTTCGGTGAATTTGCGGCCGATCAGCCGCTTGACCGCGTACAGCGTGTTCTTCGGGTTGGTCACCGCCTGGCGCTTGGCCGACGCACCGACCAGCACTTCGCCATCTTCCTGGTAGGCAACAACCGACGGCGTGGTGCGCGCGCCCTCGGCGTTTTCGATCACCTTGGGTGTGTTGCCCTCCATGATCGAGACGCAACTGTTGGTCGTTCCAAGGTCAATGCCAATGATTCTTCCCATGATCTACTCCTGTGTTCAGATGTTTCCAACTTGTGGATAACTTGATACTTTTCAAGTCAAAAGATTATTTTTGTGCAGCAACCGTCACCAAGGCCGGTCGCAACACGCGCTCGGCCATCAGATAACCCTTTTGCAGCACGCTGACCACTGAATTGGCGTCGAAGTCTGACGGCACCACGCTGATGGCCTGTTGTTGATGGGGATCAAACCTGGAGCCGGGCGCCGGATCAATGACCACGACCTTGTTGCGTTCCAGGGCGGCGAGCAACTGACGCAAGGTTGCCTGGGCCCCTTCACGAATTTGTTCCGCCGACGCATCGGCGATGCCGAGCCCGGTTTCCAGGCTGTCGACCACGGGCAGCAGACTCTCGGCAAAGCTCTCGATTGCGAACTTGCGCGTTTTTGAGATTTCCTCATCGGCGCGTCGCCTGGCGTTGTCTGCCTCGGCCTTGGCGCGCAGAAACTGGTCTGCCAGCGTTGCATTCTTGAACTGCTGCTCGGCCAGATCGGACTGCAAGCGCGCCAGGGCGTCACTTGGCTCCAGCGCGGGATCGCCAGTAACCTCGGAAGCATTTATGTCGACAACCGGCATCGGCTCGGATTCAACTGGATTGGGTTCGGACATTCGGATGTGATCTGTTTTTGTTCTGACGGACCTGATATGGGGGCGCAGCCGACTAATTCAAGGCTGCGAGAAGGCGACAAGAGCGGGCCACGCGCCAATTTCGAACCCGCGCTAGCCCGAAACCCCCAGCAGTTCAACATCAAACTTGAGGGTGGCGTTGGGTGGAATGACGCCGCCGGCGCCACGTGCACCATAGCCAAGCGATGGCGGGATGACCAGGGTGCGCGAGCCACCCACGAGCATGCCCGCGACGCCTTCGTCCCAACCGCCGATCACCATGCCCACCCCAAGCTTGAATTTGAAGGGGTCGTTGCGGTCCTTGCTGGAGTCGAACTTGGCACCCTGGATGCCGTCGTTGTAGAGCCAACCTGTGTAGTGGACAGTGACGCTTTGGCCCGGGCTGGCGGTGGCGCCGGTACCAAGGATCGAATCTTCGTATTGCAGTCCAGAGGGTGTCGAAATCATGCGTGAATCCTGTTGCGATAGGGGGAAACGCCGCGCGCCGCGCTATGCATCGCGCCCGCTCGGAGACAACCCGTAATTATGCCAGCCGCCAACGGCCGCGTTGGCGCGGCGTGATCAACCGGCGCTACCCTTGCTCCTGATCGCGGGCCTAGGCGGCTTTCTTGGCTTGGGCCGTGGCCCATTTGGTGGCGAAGGCCGGAAGGTCGGCCAAGCGCTTGAGCAGATCCGCTCCCTGGGACGTCAGCACGTAGCCGTCCCGGCCGTGCTGTACCCAGCCCGCCTGCCTTAGTTCCTTCACGCGGGTGTTGAGCGTGTTGGGAGTAATGCCGCCGACGCTGTCCTGCAGCAGCCGGAAGGTCTGGGCGTGACCATCGCGCAGGGCCCACAGCACGCGGATCGCGTACCGAGACTCAAGCAGCCCAAACAGTTGACCGATTGCGGCATTTTCTTTGGAACTCATCAAACAACTCTCCTCGATGCTTTGGCTGTGCTCGCCGGGTTCAATCCACTTGAATGCTGCAACCGTCTCTCCCGAACTCGACTACCCACTGTATTGCGGTGTGACGCGAAACTATAACCGAGATTGGTAGCTGCTACAAGTTTCATAGCTAGCGAAATCGACTACGGGTTTTCACTGGTACGAATTTGCTGGCGGATGGCTATAAGGCCCGCAGCCGCGCCAGTGCCGAGTGAAGCGTTTCGTCTCTTTTCGCAAAACAAAAACGCACAACGCGCTGGTCGAATCCGCTGCCGTAGAACGCCGAAAGGGGAATCGCCGCCACGCCGATCTCGGCCGTGAGCCAGCGACAGAATTCGGTCTCGGTCAGGTCGTTCACCTGTGAGATGTCCACGCATTGGAAATAGGTGCCTTCGCACGGCAGGGCGCGTAGGCGCGTGCGCGCAAGCCCCTGACGGAACAGGTCGCGCTTGCACTGGTAAAACGCCGGCAATTCCAGATAGGCCCGAGGCTGCTCCATGTACTGCGCAAGGCCATGCTGCACCGGTGTGTTGACGGTGAAAACGTTGAATTGGTGAACCTTACGAAATTCGTGGGTCAGTGAGGCAGGCGCGGCCACATAACCAACCTTCCAGCCAGTGACATGGTATGTCTTGCCAAAGCTCGAGACAATGAAAGCGCGCGCGGCCAGGCCGGGAAAACGTGCCACGCTTTGATGTTGCCCACCGTCGTACACCATGTGCTCGTACACCTCGTCGCTGATCAGCAACACGTTGGTGGCTGCCAGGATTTCCTGCAAGGCAAGCATGTCAGCCGCGCTCCATGCGGTGCCGCTCGGGTTGTGCGGCGAGTTGATCAGGAGTGCACGGGTTTTCGGCGTGATCGCTGCGGCGATGCGGTCGAAATCGGGGCGGAATGTGCCCGGTGTCAACGGCACCCGCACCGGCACACCGCCAGCGAGTTCAACGTTGGGGACGTAGCTGTCATAGCAGGGTTCGAGCACAATGACTTCGTCGCCCGGGTGCACGACCGCCAGAATCGCGCTGATAATCGCCTGCGTCGCGCCAGCGGTCACAGTGATTTCGTTTGCAGGGCAGTATTGACGGGCATACAGTGCTTCGTTTTTTGCAGCAATCGCAGCGCGCAGGGGCGCGATGCCCGTCATCGGCGGGTACTGGTTCAAGCCCTGTTGCATGGCCTGGGTCACGGCGTCGATCAGCTTTGGGTCGCAATCAAAGTCAGGAAAGCCCTGACCCAAATTGACTGCTTTCTTCTCGGTCGCGAGTGCCGACATCACGGTAAAAATGGTGGTGCCGACGCCGGGCAGGCGACTTTGCACAGGCGGGGTGAATAGGGTGTTCATGGATGCTTCAGCAAGACGACAGGGGCACGGCCGCATTACAACTCATAGTCATCGACGGCGCCGGTCAAGGCACGGATCACCATGGCGCGATTCAGGCGGTCACTGAGTAGTTCGGCAAACTTGTAGACGAAATTTCGCAGATAAGCGCCACGTTTGAACGCCACTCTTGTCACATTCTGGCCAAAGAGGTGTCCCAGTGGGCGCACCACCAGATCGCTCTTGGCGCCGTCGTGGACCACGTCGTGCACCGACATCTCGGCGGCGATCCCGATGCCCAGGCCGAGCCGGACATAGGTCTTGATCACGTCCGAGTCGATCGCCTCCAGCGCCACGCGCGGTACCAGCTTGCGCGTGGCGAAGGCCTGGTCTATCCTGGCGCGTCCGGTGTAGGCCGGGTGATACGTGATGAGCGGTTCGCGGGCGATATCTTCGAGCGTCAGGTTGTCCCGGGTTGCAAGTGGGTGGCCCTGTGGGACGACCAGTACATGCTGCCACTCATAGCACGGCAGCGTGACAAGTTCGGAAAAGTTGGCCAGGGATTCAGTGGCAATGCCAATGTCGGCGATTTCGTCGAGCAACATGCTTGCCACCTGTTCGGGTGAGCCCTGATGCAGACTGACGTTGACCTTGGGATAAGCTTGGCGCAATTTCGCCACCGGCGCGGGCAGGACGTAGCGGGCCTGCGTGTGCGTGGCCGCAATGGACAACGTGCCGCTGTCTTGCGCGCTGTATTGCTCGCCGATCTTCTTCAGGTTGCCAATCTCCCGCAAAATGAGTTCGATGCTGCGCAGCACATGCTGGCCCGGTTCGGTCACGCGTTTGAGGCGTTTGCCATGTCTGGCAAAAATCTCGATACCAAGTTCCTCTTCGAGTTCGATGATCGCCTTGGATACGCCGGGCTGCGAAGTGTGCAGTGATTTGGCGGCTTCCGTCAGGTTGAGATTGCGACGCACGGCTTCCTGAACAAAGCGGAATTGGTGTAGGTTCATGTGAGATTTGGGCTAACAGCGCAATTTATTATGCCCCACGCTAGTGTCTGTAGCGGCCGACATGAATGAGGGCTCGCGCCGGGCTGACAGATACGCCAGGGCAGCGTTGAGCGCGCTAACGTCGCCAGACCAGCCAGCCAAAAGCGGTCAGAGACAACATCGAATAGATCAGCCCGGGCAGCGCGGCACTCAGCCAGGGCTGCCAGTGCTGCAGAGTTCCGATGTATCCAAACACATTGTTGAGCAGGAAGAAGCTGATGCCCGCCATCACGCCGCCGAACACGTAACCCGTAATACCTCCGCTGCGCAGGTGCAGGTAGGCAAAAGGCAGCGCCAGCACCACCATCACCAGACAACTCAGCGGGTAGAACACCTTTTTCCAAAACTCGATGGCGTATCGCTGCGAACTCTGGGCGTTGGCATCGAGGTGGCGCATGTACTCGAACAAATCAATCGTACTCATGCGCTCAGGCTTGAGCAGCGCCGCCGAGACCATCTCGGAAGTCAACAGATTGGGCCATAGAAGCTGGTCGACCCGCGTATGTTCGATCCGGTCTGTCTCGCTGGTACGCTTCGGGAATTCGGTGCGCTCGACACGTTGTAAGGTCCAGGCCTCGCCTGGCCCGTAGTAGGCCGAATCGGCCCGGGTCATGGATCGCAGGAAGCCCTGCGTGTCGAACTCAAACAGGCGAACACCTCGCATGCCGCCATCGGATTCCAATGCGCCGACATTGACTGCATACTGCGAGGATGCCTGTCTTTCCTTGAGCCACGCGCCGGTGTGTCCGAGCGTTATGCGTCCCTGGTAGCGTGCCTTGAGCAACTGCGCACTGCGATCGGCCGCGGGAGAAACGTAATCGCCTATTACGAAAGTCAGCACCGCAAATCCCGCGCCCAGCAAGAGCAGCGTCTTGAGGGCGCGCCAAGGGCTCAGGCCGCTGGTTCGCAGAATCGTATATTCTGAACTCTGCGCCAATCGCGCCATGACAAAAATCGTGCCGATCAGCACGGTAATGGGAAGCAATTCGTAGAGATGACTCGGGATCATCAGCGCTACGTAGCTCAGGGCCGGGACCAGGCCATACCCGGTGGCGACGTAGCGGCTGATCGACTGAATTTCCTCGACCAGGTCAAAGAACAGGAACAGGCACAGAAAGCACAACGTGATGAAGCTCACGGCATAAAGCACTTCACCGTAGATCAGGCGCCGAACGGTCTTCAACTGAGTGCCTTCGTGCGCGTCCTGGCCGCTCCGGCCAGCAGACCGCGCCAATGCCAGTGATTGTGGCCCTTGGCGAGCCATAGGGCGCCTAGCACCAGCGCGCCGCCGTGCACGGCAAGCATGAAGGCGCCGAATGTCACCTGGCCCGAAGCAATCCAGTTCTGGCCCAGGTTCAACAAGTTGTAATAGAAGACAAATGTAAACAGGGCAAAGATCAGATTGGCGCTCTGACCCACCCTTGGATTGACGCCCGAGACCGCGATACCAATGAGCACAAAATTGACCGCAGCGAGCACCAACCCGATGCGCCATGAGAGTTCGGCCTGGTTCGCCAACGAAAGGTCTTGCAGCAAGGCAAGCGTGGGGCGCGTGTTGACGGCGACGTAATCGCCGTTGCCAGCGAAATCGTCGCTCACACGAATGCCGTAGCCCTCAAACTCGCTGATCTTGATTTCCGTCAGACCACGCGCACTCTCGAGGCGCTGCCCGTTGTTGAGCATCAGGAACAGACCCTCGTTGATGCGTTCGACGCGACCGCTGCGCGCCGAGGTAATCGTTTCCTTGCCGTTTTCGGTCGCAGCAATGAAGACATTGGAGCCTGATAATTTGCCCGAGGTGTTCTTGTCGACAAAGAACACGCGCGTGCCCGCGGCCGATTCCTGAAACTGCCCGGGCTCAACACGTTCGATATCGCCGCGCTTCTCATACTGAAGCTTCATGGTCTCAATCTTGTGATTCGACCAGGGCAAAACCAGCAAGGCAAGCGCCATGACCACCAGCAACACGGGCCAGGCAAACCGCAGCAATGGCCGCAGCAGAGCCGATAGGCCCTTGCCGCTGGTGAACCAGATCACCATTTCGCTGTCGCGGTACATGCGTGACAGCGTGGCGATGATGGCGATGAACAGGCTCAACGTCAATATCGTCGGCATGTAGGCGAGGACGATGTAGCCCATGATCAACATCACGTCCGACGGATTGAAGCTGCCACGCGAGGCCTGTCCGAGGGTTCGGATCAAGGTCATCGTCATCACAACCGTGACCAGGATGACCAGCGTGGCGCCAAAACTTCGCGCGAGTTCCTGACGCAGCGAGGAATGGAATAGCATCGGTAGTTTGCAAGACGGGGAGTCGCCGAAAATCGACGCTCCGGGCTTGGTCCTTAACTTCTACAAAAGGTGAATTATGAACTTTGAAATCAAGACACTGGAGCCGCGTGCGGCAGGCGCGCAACGATGCGACGCCTTGATTATGCCAATCGACCAGTCGTTCAAGCCCGGAACTGACGTCTTGTCAAAACTCGCAGCCGAGTTGTTGAAAGCGGGCGATATAGATGTCAAGCTTGGCAAAACGCTTGTTCTGCACCGTCCTCAGGGCTTGTCTTGCACCCGTCTGGTGTTGGCCGGTTGCGGCGATGGCTCGGCGAAGGAACTGCGTCAGGGCCTGTCTTCGGCCGTGGCTGCGGTCAAGAGCAACGGCGTCAAGACGCTGACGCTGTATTTCCCTGGCGCACTGCAGGCGGACGCTTTGCGCAGCGCAGTGGTCGCAGTTGCAGAGGCAAGTTATGTTTATACGACGACCAAGTCGAAACCGGAGCCGAGGTCGATCCAGCGTGTGGTCCTTGGGTTGCCAAACGCATCGAAGCTGAAGTCGCCCTTTGATCAAGCCGTCGCCACCGTGGCCGGGATTGAGTTTGCCAAGGAGTGGGCCAACAGACCTGCCAACCATGCGACGCCAACCATGCTCGCCGGCGCGGCGCGCTCGCTCGCCAAGGCCGCCAACAAGATCAGTTGTGATGTACTCGGTCCGAAAGAGGTTGCCAAACTGGCGATGGGGTCGTTCATGGCTGTTGCCCGGGGTTCGCACGAGCCTCTGCGTTTCATCGTGTTGCGCTACGCCGGCGCGCGAAAGACCGAGGCGCCAACGGTGCTGGTGGGCAAGGGACTGACATTTGACAGCGGAGGCATTTCCATCAAACCCGCGCCAGAGATGGATGAGATGAAGTTCGACATGTCCGGGGCGGCCAGTGTCCTTGGCGTATTTCGGGCGTTGGCAGAATTGAAGCCGGCGATCAACGTGATTGGACTGATCCCCGCCTGCGAAAACCTGCCCGACGGAAGAGCCATCAAGCCCGGCGATGTGGTTACCAGCATGAGCGGTCAAACCATTGAAATACTCAACACGGACGCCGAGGGCCGGCTGGTCCTGTGCGACGCACTGACCTATGCGGAACGCTTCAAGCCGCGCGCCGTGGTGGACATTGCGACGCTCACGGGAGCCTGCATGATCGCGCTTGGCGGCGTGCGCAGCGGTTTGTTCGCCAACGACGATGATTTGGCCGTCTCCCTGGTTGCTGCGGGCGAGTCTTCGTCGGACCCTTGCTGGCGATTGCCCCTTGATGACGACTACGCAGAGGGACTGAAAACCAATTTTGCCGACGTGGCCAATGTGGCCGGACGCGCCGGGGGCGCGATCACGGCGGCCAAATTCCTGCAGAGGTTTGCAGGCAAGTTTGCCTGGGCTCATCTGGATATCGCAGGCACTGCCTGGAAGGGCGGAGCGGCCAAGGGAGCAACCGGACGGCCGGTCGCGCTCCTGCTCCAATTCCTGCTAAGCGGTGCCAAATAGCCAATGCCAGTTCCGGGAGGTTCACCGATGACCGAGGTAGCGTTTCATTTCAACGTCCCCAAGCCCACCGACTACCTGTGCCGTTTGCTGCGCAAAGCCGTGGGCAGCGGGGCGCGCCTGGTGGTGACTGGCCCGGCGGATGCGTTGGAGCGGCTTGACGACGCCTTGTGGGCATTTTCAGCAACCGACTTCGTGCCCCACTGCGGTTTGGACGCGGACCCCGCAACACTTGCCAGCACGCCGATCGTGTTCGCCGGGTCGATCGCGCAGGTACCGCACCGCGAGGTCCTGATCAACCTAGGCGCTACGGTGCCCGACGGGTTCGACCAATTCAATCGCGTGATTGAAGTCGTCGGGCCCGGCGAGTCGGATCGTCTGTCCGGGCGCATCCGCTGGAAGCAGTACGCCGATCACGGCCACTCTATCACCCGGCATGACCTTGGCGCGCAACGCCCGGCCTGAGCCCTGGCCCAATACAGTTGCGGGAAAAATACGTGGATTCCCTGTGTCGGATGCGTGAAAATTGCGGTATCGTATATGGGTGGAGCAATTTATTCACATTATTTAACCTTTGGAGATGTCTATGCAAATGAAGTTGAAAATCACCGTTGCTGCAGCGATCGCCGCTGTTGCCGGTCTGGCGTTGGCTCAGGATGTACAAGTTGTAAAGATTGGCCACGTGGCGCCGATGTCGGGTGGCCAGGCCCACTACGGTAAGGACAACGCCAACGGTTCGATGATGGCGATTGAAGATTTGAACAAGCAGAACCTTGTGATCGGTGGCAAGAAGATCAAGTTCGAACTGATGGCTGAAGACGACGCGGCGGATCCCAAACAGGGTACGGCAGTCGCGCAAAAACTGTGTGATGCTAAGGTTGCGGGTGTGGTCGGCCACTTGAACTCGGGTACCACGATTCCAGCCTCGAAGATCTACAACGATTGCGGCATTCCGCACGTTACCGGCGCGGCGACCAACCCCAATCTGACCAAACCTGGCTACAAGACGACGTATCGGATCATCGCCAACGATAACTCGTTGGGCGCTGGGTTGGCCGAGTACGCTGCAGGCCCCATGAAGCTCAAGACCGTTGCCGTGATCGATGACCGCACCGCGTACGGACAAGGCGTGGCCGAGGTGTTCAAGAAGACCGCGCTGGCCAAAGGCATGAAGGTGGTCGATGACCAGTTCACGACCGACAAGGCGACTGACTTCATGGCCATCCTAACCGCCATCAAGTCCAAGAAGCCTGATGCAATTTTCTACGGTGGTATGGACGCACAGGCTGGCGCGATGCTGCGCCAGATGGACCAGTTGGGCATGACCGATGTGAAGTTCTTCGGCGGCGATGGCATCTGCACGACCGAAATCATCAAGATTGCTGCGGGTGCCAAGAGCCTGAACAACGTCGTGTGTGCCGAAGGCGGCGCTTCCATCGCCAAGATGCCAGGCGGTAGTGCATGGAAGGCTAGGTACGACGCCAAGTATCCGGGTCAGTTCCAGATCTACAGCCCGTTTACCTATGACGCAACGTTTGTTTTGGTCGATGCCATGAAACGTGCTAATTCGGTTGACCCGAAGGTTTACACCCCCAAACTGGCTGAAACCAACTTCAAGGGCGTGACGGCGAACATCTCGTTTGAACCCAATGGCGAGTTGAAGAATCCTTCGATGACGCTGTCGACCTACAAGGACGGCAAGAAGATTGGCGTGAACTAAGTCTTCCAGCGACCGAAACGAAAAGCCACCCTCGGGTGGCTTTTTTGTTGAGCGCTGGCGCCGGTCGACTCGAATGCCGGAGCGACTCAGCTAAAATTCGCGCTGCTGGAGCGGTGGATGAGTGGTTTAAGTCACACGCCTGGAAAGCGTGCGAGGGGTAAAACCCTCCGGGGGTTCGAATCCCCCCTGCTCCGCCAGCACAATATTTCCGATTGGGGTCTGAGCAAGCCCGTGCCTCGCGCGTATGCCGGTCCGTGGCGAACTCGTCGAGCTGCCTCAATGGCGACTACTGGCCAGGCGCCAGCGACTTGTACAGCATGTACGCTGCGAGCAGGTACAGGAGAGTGGCAAAAACCCTCTTGAGTTGTTTAACTGGCAACTGGTGCGCGACACGCGCGCCAAGCGGGGCTGTGAGGACGCTGCAAGAGGCAATCACGGCCAGTGCGGGTAACCAGATATAGCCAAAGGAGTAGGGCGGCAGGCCAGTCACACTCTGTCCGCTCACGACATAACCCACGACGTTTGACAACGCAATGGGCAGGCCCAGCGCGGCCGACGTCGCCACCGCGTTGTGAATGGCAACGTTGCACCAGGCCATGAACGGAACGCTGATAAACCCACCACCGGCCCCGACCAGGCCGGACAGGAATCCGATGACGCCGCCAGCGCCGAGCAGTCCGGCTGTCTTGGGCATCTGGCGGCTTGGCGTGGGCTTTTTGTCGAGAAACATCTGCGTTGCGGAGAAACTCACGAACAAGGCAAAAAACAGCGCCAGCGACGAACCCTTGAGCAGGGCGAACACGCCCAGGCTCGCGACGATTCCACCCAGGATAATGCCTGGCGCCAGCCCCCTGACCAGGTCCCAGCGCACGGCACCGCGGGCGTGATGGGCACGCACGCTCGATATTGAGGTGAAGATGATGGTCGCCATCGACGTTGCAATAGCCATCTTGACCGCAAGGTTGGGGCCGACATTGCGCGCCGACAGGATGATCGTGATGAAGGGCACCATGATCATGCCTCCGCCAATGCCGAGCAGGCCGGCCAGAAAGCCGGTGCTCAAGCCCAGCACAGCGAGTTCGACAATCAGTTGCGGTTCGAGGTTCATAACGGGGGCTGGGTAGTTGTCTGCAAATGCCGCCGGACCGGCATCCTGAACCGGGGTTCAGGTGGGCGAGGTCAACGGGTCATTGGGTTCATCTAACGCGAGATGATCACGCTTGAGCCGTGATGTTCCAAGCCCTGGCTCATAGAGCATTGGTTCAAGGAAATATAAAGCCCGACGAGCACTGCAGACACCTCTGATTGTAGGCGCTTGCCCGCGCCTGGGTGTTGCAAGTACCTGCGGCTTCAAAGAAGGCGTCCGTCCTTGCCCAGTGCGCGGTCAAGACGCTCAATCAGCGATCGCAACACCCATTCATCACCCAAGGCAGGGTCGTCGGGCGTCGCCACTGCGTTGCCATCCTGATCGGCCAGGTCAAAGGCCAGATTGAGCGCGGCCAGAACCGCGATACGCTCGCGTGCGCGAACTTTGCCTGCGTCACGGATCTTGCACATCGCTGTGTCCACCCGTTCCACGGCGTCGAGCAAGCGGGCGTCTCCGCCGTCGGGGCAGCCCAGCAGATAGCTTTGTCCCATGATTTGAACCTCGAGCTGTTTCATGGGTCTTGGGTCGACGCCGGGTCGATCGTGGAAGGTGGCAGGCGATCGAGCAGCGCATCAATGCGCGCGCGCGCAGCAGCAAGCCTGGATTTAAGGGAATCGCGCTCCTGCGTGACGGCGTCGATTTGGGTACTCAACAAAGCGTTGGTGCGCTGCAATTCTTCATAGCGCACCAGCAGGCGCTCGACCCGCTCGGCAATCTGGTCGACTGGAGACGATTTCGACATAGGACCGCATTGTAGGGTTTGGTCAAAACAATCGGTTGTAAAATTGCTGCGTTGGTGCTCGCGGTGTGGTTCACATGCCGCAGTTCAACGGGAAGCAGGAGGGCGAACTGGCAACAGCGAACCTAACCTGCGCTGCCCCCGCAACGGTAAGTGGACGAATCGCAAGATTTCGCTTCCATCACGGCCACTGAGCGTTTTGAACACACGCTTGGGAAGGCGATGGAAGTTGTTCCACCAGCCCGGATACCGGCCAACACGGTGGTTGTGCGCCCGCGCGCAACCGTAACGCTCAGGCGCTGTCGGGGACGACGGCGAGGGCAACTTTCTTGATTCTCCTTTAATGAAAACGTGTTTTTACCTACCTCAAGCGCTGGTCTTGGCATCGGCCCTTGCGTTTGCAGCGCCGTGCCTGGCGCAAACTGCAGAGCTGCACGGCGTCGTGATTACGGCGTCGCGCCTGGAGCAGCGCGTGACCGATGTCATTGCCGACATCAGCATTGTTGAACGTGCCGAAATTGAAGCGCTTGGCGCAACGACGGTGGCGCAGTTGCTCTCGCGCCTGCCGGGGCTGCAAACCATCGCTTCCGGTGACTCGGCGCGTGTTTACATCCGGGGCGCGGACTCGCGCATGACCGCGCTCTACATTGATGGCGTGCGCGTCGACTCGCAGGACGGGCTGCGTCTTGGCGGTGGGGCGCCGTGGGAATTGGTCCCGGCGTCGCAGATTGAGCGCATCGAAGTGCTGCGTGGACCGGCCAGCGCGATCTATGGCGCCGACGCCATGGGCGGTGTGGTCCAGATCTTTACCCGCCGCGGTACGCCGGGGTGGAACGCCCACGCCGAGCTTGGGGTGGGCAGCCTGAACACGCGCCAGGCCAGTGTCGGCCTGAGCGGTGCGCAGGCTGGTTGGGACTACGCCCTGAACCTGGGGTCGCAAGATAGCGACGGGTACAACACGCGGCCCGACCTGCAACACAGCCCCGATCATGAGGCAACAGCGAGCCGCAGCGCCAGCCTGCGCCTGGGCTACCAACTCAGCCCTGAGCACCGGCTGCAGTGGCAGGCGCTGACGAGCAGGCTCGACTCGCACTATGTGCCGTGGAATGGTGGCGCTGACTATGCCGCCAGCGGCAGTCTTGACACCATGGCGCTGAACTGGACGGCGCGATGGAGCGACGCCTATCGCACGTCGTTGACCGTCTCGCGCAGCGCGGTGACCCAGCGCGACGACGTGCCGTACGACTACCAGACGACATTGCAAGGCATCTTGTTTGAGAACAGCTTGCGCCTTGGGATCGGGACATTGACGACGGCAGTGGAGCAAAAGAGGGATGAGTTCGACTCCAAACCTTCCGGTTTTTTTGACCCGGCATTTCAGGGCAAGCGCACGCAAAATGCTCTTGCGCTTGGTTACGGTGGCCATGTGGACCAGCACTCGTTCCAGGTCAACCTTCGCAGCGATCGCGACAACCTGTTCGGAACACGCCAAACCGCGGGCCTGGCCTATGGCTACGCGCTCACGCCAAACTGGCGTGCGACGATGGCCTGGGGCAGTGCTTTCAGGGCACCCACCCTGGAACAGAGTTTTGGACCCTACGGCAGCGTCACGCTGGCCCCTGAGACCAGCAAGAACAGCGAACTTGCCATCGCATACGTGGCCACCGACCGCTCGCTCAAGGCGGTGCTGTACCGCAATGCCTTGACCAACATGATCAGCTCCAGCGCCGCGCTGTCGAGCTGCGACGCCGGATTCTTCTGCTATTACAACGTTGGCCAGGCCAGCTTGCGTGGCGCTACGCTCAGTGGCAGCGCCAGCATGGCGTCGTGGACCCTGCGTGGCTCAGTCGATTGGCTCGACCCGCTCGACGCCGTCACCGGACGCACGCTTAGCCTGCGAGCGCGCCGCCATGCGATGCTGGCCTTCGAGCGTCAACTTGACCGTTGGCAGTTTCGCGGCGAAATCCAGGGCGTGGGCGAACGCTTTGACGACGCCGCCAACAGCACCGTGCTGCCAGGTTATGCGCTGCTGAACTTGCAGGCAAGTGCGGCGCTGAACCGGCGTTGGCAATGGGTGCTGCGCCTGGACAACGCGGCAGCGGCGCAATACCAGCAGGTCGGCCACTACGCCAGCGCCGGACGAACCTTCTACACGGGCTTGCAATGGCGCCTGGAGCCCTGATCTTTCAGCGGCAAAAACAGCTGCCGGCGCCCGTGATTAGGGCGCTGGCAGCTATTATGTTTGTAGCAATCGGGGCGGCGCAGGCAGCGCAGATCACCGATGATCGTGGTCTGAGCATCAATTTTTCGGAGCCACCGCGACGCATTGTCAGCCTGCTGCCGTCGTTGACCGAAACCGTTTGCGCGCTGGGGCAGTGCGCCCGTCTGGTCGGCGTCGATCGTTATTCCAATTACCCCGAAAGCGTTCGCTCGCTGGCCCAGGTCGGTGGTGGTCTGGACCCGAGTCTGGAGGCGATTGCGGCACTCAAACCCGATCTGGTTCTGACGGCGACGTCGGCGCCGGTGGCGGGTCGGCTGCAGGCGCTTGGGTTCAAGGTGTTGGCGTTCGAGCCGAAGAATCACGCAGACGTGCGTCGGGTGCTGCTGAGCATCGGCCACCTGCTGGGCGTTGCCGACGCGCAGCGGATCTGGCAGGGCATGGACGCGGAGTTGTCGGCGGTGGCGCGCTCGCTTGCACCAGGTCTGCGCAATACCCGGGTCTACTTTGAAGTCAGCAGCGCGCCCTATGCCGCTGGGCCGACCTCCTTCATTGGGGAGACGCTGACGGCGCTCGGTGTTGCCAACGTTGCCCCGGCCGGAACCGGTCCGTTTCCGAGACTCAATCCGGAATATGTGGTGCGCGCCGACCCCGATCTGATCATGGTGGGCGACCGCAACCATGTCGGCCTGCAGGGGCGCCCGGGGTGGGCTGGCATGCGCGCCATCCGGTCCGGGCGGGTTTGCGTATTCAGCGCCGAACAGACCGACGTTCTGGTCCGACCGGGGCCGCGGATGGCGCAGGCGGCCACGATCATTGCGCAATGTTTGCGCAGCACGGCGCCATGATCAAACCCACCAGGCAACCAAGTGCGGCGCGATTGACGCTGGCGCTGGTGTTGCTCAGTGTGGTCATGCTCATCATTGGCATGAGCGCAGGCAGCACCGGCGTTGAGAACGTGCTGGGCGCATGGAACGATCCGCTGGCGATGCGCATTGTGTTGGACATCCGTTTGCCGCGCACACTCGGCGCGGGTGCCGCCGGTGCTCTGCTGGGCCTGGCCGGGGCGCTGGCGCAGGGCCTGTTTCGCAATCCGCTGGCCGACCCCTACTTGCTCGGCAGCGCCTCCGGCGCTTCGCTGGGCGTGGCCCTGGTCCTGGTGCTGTTTGGGGTCTCTCCGCTTGCCGCGCAGTGGCTCGCGCGCCTGGGCCTGACCGGTGCGGCCTTCATCGGCGCGGTTGCTGCGGTGCTGCTCACACTGGCGCTGGCGCGTGGCGTGGAGCACACGGTACGTCTGTTGCTCGCTGGCGTGATCGTGGGCGTTGTGCTGGGGGCATTGAGCTCGCTCCTGCTCTTGAGCGTACCGACTGCGATGCAGACGGTGCAGTCGTTCATGCTGGGCAACACCGGATTCATCGATGGCAGTGCCTGTGCGTTGATGTTTGCCGTGTGGTCGTTTTGCATGGCACTGGCGTGGATTTTCGGCCGCGGGCTCGATGGCTTGTCGTTGGGAGAAGCGACCGCCGCTAGTCTTGGCTTGCCACTGACCCAGTTGCGCGTGGTGCTGGTGGGTGTGCTTGCGCTGGCGACCGGGACCGCGGTGGCGCAGACCGGGTTGATTGCGTTTGTCGGGTTGGCTGCGCCGCATCTCGTGCGTTCGTTGGCGACCACGATGCACGCGCGTTTGAGCCTGCTTTCGAGTCTGATGGGGGCCGTGTTGCTGATGGCCGCTGACTTGCTGGCGCGCTCGCTGATTGCGCCGCAGGAGTTGCCGGTGGGCGTGCTCACCGCCGTGCTGGGTGGTGGCTACCTGCTATGGCTGATGCGTCGCAGCGATCGGCGCGGTTCGAGCTGATCATGGTTGCTATGCATTCTGTAGCTATCGACGCAAGATCGATCCGGGCCCGGCTCGGAAGCAGTGACGTATTGCGGGGCATTGATTTGCGCCTGAAGGCGGCCTGTTGGTCCAGTGTTGTTGGCCCCAACGGCGCGGGCAAGTCGACGCTGCTGAAGGTGCTTGCCGGGCTGTTGCCCGCCAGTGGCGTGGTCACCTTGCTGGGGCAACCCATGGCCGGTATGCCCAGACGCCTGCGGGCACGCCAACTTGCATGGCTTGGCCAAAACGAACTGGTGGGTGACGATTTAACCGTTTGGGACGTCACGATGCTCGGTCGCCTGCCACATCAGGCCTGGTTGGGTGCGCCCAGCGCGGCCGATCATCAGGCCGTTGAGTCCGCGCTGCGGGCGATGCAGGCCTGGGACTGGCGCGCGCGCTGCCTGGGCCAACTCTCCGGCGGTGAGCGTCAGCGGGTGCTGCTGGCGCGCGCGCTCGCAGTGCAGGCGCAGGTCTTGTTGATGGATGAGCCGCTGGCCAATCTGGATCCGCCGCACCAGGCGGACTGGCTGGGCGTTGTGCGCTCACTTGTGCGCGCGGGAACGACCGTGGTCAGTGTATTGCACGAGGTCTCGATGGCATTGCATGCCGACGAGATGGTCATCATGGCGCAGGGGCGCGTCACGCACCAGGGAACCTGCGCCGATGCCGCAACGCACCGCGCGCTGGAGGCGGTGTTTGACGGGCGCATCGCTATTCGGGTGCTGGGTGAGCAATGGGTGGCGCTGCCCTCGGGTTTGGCGTCTTGTCCTTGAAGGTGCATTCGGTACGTACGGCGCATTGCCGGCAGTTGGGCTTGCGCGCCTGACAGACGTAACGCCCGTGCAGAATCAGCCAGTGGTGGGCATGCTTCAGATAGGTCGCGGGTACGCGCCTTAGCAACTGGCGTTCCACTTCGTCGGGCGTCTTCCCCTGAGCCAGTCCGGTGCGATTCGCCAGCCTGAAAACGTGGGTGTCGACCGCCAGCGTGGGTTCACCAAAAGCAACGTTGAGGATCACGTTGGCCGTTTTGCGGCCAACGCCAGGCAGCGTCTGCAACGCCTCACGCGTGCGCGGAACCACGCCACCATGGCGCGCGAGCAGGATGCGGCAGGTTTGGACCAGGTGCGCGGCCTTGCTGCGAAACAGGCCAATGCGTCGTATGTAGGACTCAAGGCCCTCGGGTCCCAGCGCAATGATCTTTTGCGGCGTGTTGGCAGTTGGAAACAGCAGCCGCGTTGCCCGGTTCACGCTCACGTCGGTGGCCTGAGCCGAGAGCACGACGGCACACAGCAACTCAAATACCGAGGTGTACTCGAGCTCGCTGACCGGGTTCGGGTTGGCCGAACGCAGTGTGGAGAAGAATTTTTCAATCGCGTCGGGGGTCATCGGCTAATTGCTGTCCTGATGCTGAATAATAATGGCAGGCGCGAGCCAGCGCCTGAACCTGAAGGAATCTCATGCAATTTGCCCAGCGCCTGAATACGATCGAAACGTCGGCTATTCGCGAACTCTTCAAACTCCTGGGCAAGCCCGGCATCATCAGTTTTGCCGGTGGCTTCCCCGACCCTGCGCTTTTTGACGTCCAGGGGATTGCCGAATCGGCCAACGCCGTCTTGACCGGTCAGGCTGGAGCCGTTCTGCAATACGGCGCCACTGAAGGCTACCAGCCGCTGCGTGAGGGCATCTGTGGCTTCATGGGCAACAAGGGTGCAAGCGTGGCGCCCGATGGTCTGATCGTGACGACTGGCAGCCAGCAGGCGCTCGACCTGATTGGCAAGACGCTGATCTCGCCTGGCGACAAGGTCATCGTCGAGGCGCCGACTTTTCTGGCCACCATCCAGTGCTTCCGGTTGTACGGCGCGCAGCTCATCGGCGCGCCGATTGACGCTGACGGTGTTGATGTCGACGAACTGGAAAAGTTGATCATCGAGCACAAGCCCAAGCTGGTCTACCTGATTCCCACGTTTGGCAATCCAAGCGGCGCCACGCTAAGTTTGGCGCGGCGCAAGCGCATTCTCGAACTGGCCGCGCGCACCCAAACGCTGGTGGTGGAGGACGATCCCTACGGCGAACTGTATTTTGACCAGCCCCCGCCGCCAAGCCTGTTGGCCCTGAGCGCACAGGTAAGCGGCAGCCGTGATTGGCTGGCGCATTGCGGATCGTTCAGCAAGATCCTCTCACCGGGCTTGCGCGTGGGCTGGCTGATTGCCCCGAGCGAACTGCTGGCCAAGGCGACGATGTGCAAGCAGTTCAGCGACGCACATACGAGCAACTTGAGTCAGGCTATTGCGGCGCATTACCTCACGCTCAATCGGCTCGATGCGGCGTTGGCGGTGGTGAAGAAGACCTACGCCGAGCGCGCTACCAAGATGGCGCAAGCGTTGCGTCGTGAACTTGGCGACGCCGTGAATTTCAACGAGCCCCACGGTGGCATGTTCTTCTGGGCCAGATTGACGGGTTCTCGCGGCCAGGGCAACAACGCAGCCGAGTTTGCCAAGCGCGCCATCGATCACGGTGTGGCTTTTGTCCCGGGGGCACCGTTCTATGCGCACGATCCTGATCCGGCGACGCTGCGCTTGAGTTTTGCAACGGTTGGGGTGGACAAGATCGAGGAGGGAATAGGGAGATTGAAGCGGGCGTTGTAAGGCGCGCTGATTCGCATGAGCTGCTCTGACACATTCGCGTTGCAAAGGACGGCATATTCATGAATCGGCATGTCCTGATCGTCGGCGGTGGCATTGGTGGACTGGCTGCGGCATTGGCCTGTTCACGCCAGGGGGCCCGTGTCGACTTGTTTGAGCGCTCCGCTGCGTTGACCGAGGTCGGCGCGGGCCTGCAGCTCGGACCCAATGTCGTGAAGTTGCTCCAGGGTTGGGGTCTGAACCAGGCATTGTTGCGGGTGGGCGCACTACCCGATCGACTGCAGGTGCGTAGCGCCGTCTCCGGCGCTGAGCTCGGCGTCCTGCGCCTGGGCGATGTGGTGCGGCGTCGTTATGGCGCGCCGTACCTGACACTGCATCGCGCCGATTTGCAGGCCGTGCTGGCCGAGGCGCTGCGCGCGCAGACCAACGTGGAAATTCACCTCGACACCGAAGTCGTGCGATTTGACAATCGCGCGGACGGTGTGACGCTGCATACCGGTGCGGGAAAACAGATCGATGGGGACCTGCTGGTCGGCGCGGACGGGCTTTGGAGCAGCGTGCGCCGACAACTGCTCGACGACGGTCAACCAGTTTCGACCGGCCAATTGGCCTATCGCGCCCTGGTCGCGCAGGCCACCTTGCCCGAACATTTGCGGTCCGAGCAAATTACGGCGTGGCTCGGGCCTGACTGGCATGTGGTTCAGTATCCGGTTCGCGGGGGCAACTGGCTCAACGTGGTGGCTGTGGTGCAGGGTCACATGTTCGGTGATCCGCAGTACTGGGACCACAGTGGCAATGGACCCCGGTTGCGCGACCAGCTGGCACAAGCCTGTACCCCGTTGCGCGAACTGATTCAGGCGATTGACCAGTGGCGGCTGTGGGCCCTGAACATTCGACCACCGATGGCGGGAACACGCGAGCAGGCACAAGGCCGAGTCGCTCTGCTCGGCGATGCAGCACATCCGATGGTGCCGTTTTTGGCGCAGGGCGCGGGTATGGCCATTGAAGACGCACATGCCTTGGCCCAGAGCTTGCGCGGCGATCGGGTCGATATGTCGCAAGCGCTGGCAAACTATGCTGCGCGGCGTTGGAGACGCAATGCACGCGTGCAGGCTAGATCCATTCGCAACGGGCGCATCTTTCATGCCACCGGATGGATGCGCTTGGGCCGCGACTTATCAATGATGTTGCTCGGTGAGCGCTTGCTTGACCTCCCCTGGCTCTACCGGGGTGCGTCTGACCCGTGAGCCAGATAAGCCGCGCGGATCGCCTCCATCCGTTGCCGGTTCACGCCGAAATCCTTACCCCCAAGGCGGCTCGCGCTTCGCACCTCGATCACACGACGCGCCGGATTCACCCAGAACTCCAGATCGTCGACGAATTTCAGCCACCGGGTCTGCGCTTGCGCATAGACATAGTCCGGCTGACTCTGCACGACTGTGATGTTCGGCATGGCTCGCAGTACCGCGCTCAATTCCGCAAGCGAACTTGCTGCATTGCCGCCTTTCAGAGGCAGCGGTTGGATGTCAGCGTAGGTGCGCTGTGGATGCTGCGGGTACAGCGCGGCCTGGCTGGAGACACTGTTGCGTGTCGGCGATGGCGGTTTGAGGCGGGAACCATGCACGCCCAGGTCCAACGGTGGGCTCCCTCGGAGAACGCCAAATTCGATCATGCTGACGACCGCCACCAGAAGTCCGAGACAAAGATAGAGTGCAGTTTTCACGACCAGAGTCTATGCCTTGGCCCCGAGTGGTACCGCGCCAACGGGTAAATGTGGGGTAGGAAAGCATCCGTATCAGTGCGTTGGATGGTGCGATCGAGTGCGCTTTATGCTATTGATTCGATAGCTGCCTAAACTTGCCACACAAGCTTTACAGCCGTATTTGATGCCTATATATGAGCAGGAAGAATATTTTTTCAGGTCAATCGCCGGACCCCCGGCGTGTTGATGTAAAAATGCCGACAAGTGCGTGGTGCAACATTCATGATCCACTGGGACGCCCAAGCGTTGTCAAGGAGACCCTTATGCAGTCAGTCAGACGATTCTTTCCGGTTGCGGCGACGATGGGCTGCGTGTTGGTGGCTGTGCTGGTCGCCGGTTGCGCAGCGGCATCGGCAACCCGTGCCGAATACACTGGACTGCAACGCATCAACAACGTGGTCGTGATCTACGCCGAAAACCACAGCTTCGACAACCTGTATGGCATGTTTCCCGGGGCCAATGGCGTTGGCCGGGCCACCGCGACGCAAAAAACCCAGCTCGATCACGATGGCAAGGTGCTGCCCGAGTTGCTGGTGTTTGGCCGCGATGGCAAACCCGATGCAAGCTATCCGCGCCTGCCCAATGCGCCGTTCCGGATTGACGCCGCGCCAGTGAACCGGCCGCCGACGGTAATCGTGCCGAGTCCGATCCACGACTATTTCTATCACATCGAGCAAATCAACGGCGGGCAGAACAACATGTTTGCCGCTATGTCCAATGTGGGTGGCTGGACCATGGGTTACTACGACGGCGCGCCATTCAAGCTCTGGCAGTGGGCACGCGAGTACACGCTGGCCGACAACTTTTTTCAGGCCGCCTTTGGTGGCTCCTACCTGAACCACCTGTGGCTGATTTGTGCCTGCACGCCACGCTTCGACGCGGCACCCGCGCGCATGCGTGCCGTACTCGACGCCTCCGGCAAGCTTGAGAAGCGACCAGATTCGCCCTCGGCGACGGTTGGCGCAGTGCACATGGCTGGCAGTGGGCTCTCGCGCAGTGTCACGCCCGATGGTTGGTCGGTGAATACCACGCAGCCGCCGTACCAGCCCAGCGGCGTTCCTCCCGCACCCGAGGGGCCACTGAGCCACGCCGGTCCTGCGGGTGTCAAGATCGGCGCTTACGACTCGGGCCTGCCGCTGCCCGCGCAGACCATGACCACGATTGGCGACACGCTCTCAGCCAAGGGCGTGTCGTGGGCCTGGTACGCCGGGGGCTGGAACGCCGCGCTGGCCGACGGTATGCAGCCAGCGGAGGCCAAACGCAAGGTGATTTACCAGCGTAGCGACGAGTCACCCAACTTTCAGCCGCATCACCAGCCGTTCAATTACTTTGCCCGCTTCGCGCCGGGCACGCAGGACCGCGCGCGGCATTTGAAAGACGGCTCCGATCTGATGGCCGACATTCAAGCTGGAACCCTGCCTGCCGTTGTTTTCTACAAACCGGCCGGGCGTGACACGCAGCATCCGTCCTACACCGACATCATGTCGGGCGACACACACATCGCCGGTGTGCTGGAGACGTTGCGTGCCAGCCCGCAATGGAAGAACATGCTGGTGATCGTGACCTATGACGAGAACGGCGGCTACTGGGATCATGTGCCCCCGCCGCAGGGACCGGGATGGGGTGATCGTTGGGGGCCGGGTTCGCGCATTCCGGCGCTGTTGATTGGTCCGGGCGTCAAGCGCGGATTCATCGATTCGACCCCTTACGATACGACCTCGATCCTGAAATTCATCAGCAGGCGCTTTGATCTGCCGCCGCTGCCCGGTGTGCGCGCCAGAGCCGGGGACTTGACGAATGCGCTGAATCGCTAGAGTCGGCCTAGGAGCAGGAATTCCATCAGCGCCTTCTGTGCGTGCAAGCGGTTTTCCGCCTCGTCCCAGACGACGGACTGTAGCCCGTCAATGACTTCAGCCTGAACTTCCTCGCCGCGGTGCGCGGGCAGGCAGTGCATGAACAGGGCGTCGGGATGGGCCACCCGCATCATGTCGGCATCGACGCACCAATCGGCAAAGGCGATCTTGCGCGCGTCGTTTTCCGCTTCAAAGCCCATACTGGTCCAGACGTCGGTGGTCACCAGGTCGGCGCCGGCGCAGGCCTGCATCGGGTCACGGAACACCTGGTAACTCTCGGCTGAGCGCAGGCCGGCAATCGACTGATCCACCTCGTAGCCGCTTGGCGTGCTGACGTGCACCTTGAAACCAAGGATTTCGCTGGCCTGCAGCCAGGTGTTGGCCATGTTGTTGCCGTCGCCGACCCAGGCCACCGTCTTGCCCGCGATGGAGCCACGGTGTTCAATGTAGGTGAAGATGTCGGCCAGGATCTGGCACGGATGAAATTCGTTGGTCAAGCCGTTGATCACCGGCACGCGGGAGTGCTCGGCAAAGCGGTCGATCTTGTCCTGCTCGAAGGTGCGGATCATCACCAAGTCAACCATGCGGCTGATGACCTTGGCGCTATCCTCAATCGGCTCGGAGCGCCCGAGCTGGCTGTCACCCGTGGTCAGGTGCACCACGCTACCGCCCATCTGGTACATGCCCGCTTCAAAACTCACGCGCGTGCGCGTTGATGCCTTCTCGAAGATCATGGCCAGCGTGCGATCGACCAGCGGTTGGTGCTTTTCGTAAGCCTTGAACTTGTTCTTGATAAGCGCGGCGCGCTCAAACAGGTACGCGTAATCGCTCGCGCTGAAGTCGCTGAATTGCAGGTAGTGTTTCATGGCGCCTTGGCCAGCAACGCTTTGATCAGCGGGCACAGAATGCCGACCACTTCATCGGCTTCGGCTGTGCTCATGATTAATGGCGGAGCCAGGCGGATCACGGTATCGGCGGTGACGCTGATGAGTAAACCATTGCTCGCACATTGCCCGACCAGATCAGCGCAGGGTTTGGAGAGCTCGACGCCGAGCATCAGGCCTTTGCCGCGAATTTCCTTGACCGCACCCGAGGCCAATTCCGTTGCCAGGACCCGTGCCAGGGCAGCGGCCAGATGCGCGCCGACCTTTGCTGCGTTGGCCAACAATCCTTCTTCCTCCATTATGCGAATAGTCTCCACACCGGCGCGCATCGCCAGCGGGTTGCCGCCAAACGTGGTGCCGTGGTTGCCGACCTTGAAGATTTCGGCGGCCTTCGGCCCTGCCACGACAGCGCCAATCGGAACGCCCGAGCCCAGACCCTTGGCCAGCGGCATGACATCGGGCACGATACCGGCCCATTGGTGGGCAAACCATTTGCCGGTGCGCCCCATGCCGCACTGCACCTCGTCGATCATCAGCAGCCAGTCACGCTGGTCGCACAGTGCACGCACCTCGCCGAGATAGTCCATGTGCATCGGGTTGATGCCGCCTTCGCCCTGAATTGCCTCAAAGAACACCGCGACCACATTCGGGTTGCCCGCGGTGGCTGCTTTCAGTGCGTCGATATTGTTGATTGGCACGCGGATGAAGCCTTCGACGAGCGGGCCGAAGCCCGCCTGGATCTTGGGGTTGCCAGTCGCACTCAGCGTGGCGATGGAGCGGCCATGGAACGCCTTTTCGTAGACCACAATCTCGGGCCGCTCAATGCCCTTGTCGTGGCCAAACTTGCGCGCAAGTTTCAGCGCTGCTTCGTTCGCTTCCAGCCCGGTGGAGCAGAAAAATACATTGGTCATGCCCGAGAGCTCGACGAGCTTTTTCGCCAGCACCTCCTGATTCGGAACGTGGTAGTAGTTCGAGGTGTGGATCAGCTTGCTGACCTGGTCTTGCAGTGCAGCAACCAGCTTGGGGTGGTTGTGCCCGAGCGTGTTAACTGCGATGCCGCCCAGCGCGTCCAGATACGGCTTGCCATTGACATCCCAGACGCGGCAACCCTGCCCGTGCGACAAGGCAATGGGCACGCGCCCGTATGTGTTCATGACGTGGGGCGAGGCGGCTTCGATGAAGGGGGCGGCAACTGTCATGGCATCTTTCAAAAAGAACCGGCCCGTTCAATGGCGGGCCGTTAAGGGCGTATTCTATTCACATCGCTAAGCTCGCTCGTACCAGGCCTTGCTGGCGTTGACGACGTGCACGACCAGGAGCATGGCAGGAACCTCGATCAGGACGCCCACCACAGTTGCAAGAGCCGCGCCGGAATTGAATCCAAACAGACTGATTGCAGCGGCAACGGCAAGCTCAAAGAAGTTTGATGCGCCAATCAGCGCCGATGGGCAAGCAATGTTGTGCTTCTCACCCAATGCGCGGTTGAGCCCGTAGGCCAGGGCAGAGTTAAAGAACACCTGAATGAGGATCGGCACTGCCAACAGGGCAATCACCAGCGGCTGCTTCAAAATGGCTTCCCCCTGAAAGGCAAATAGCAGCACCAGAGTTGCCAGCAGCGCCGTGACAGACCAAGGACCCATCCTGGCCATCGCTGCGTCAAATGCTGCCGTACCTTTGGCGAGCAGCGACTTGCGCAGCCCTTGTGCCAGGAGCACCGGAATCACGATGTACAGCAGCACCGAGATGAGCAGGGTATTCCATGGCACCGTGATGGCAGACAGGCCCAGTAGGAACGCGACCAGTGGAGCAAACGCAACGACCATGATGCTGTCGTTCAACGCCACCTGGGACAAGGTGAACAGCGGATCACCGCCAGTAAGGCGGCTCCATACAAACACCATGGCCGTACAAGGGGCGGCTGCCAACAGGATCAGTCCGGCAATGTAACTGTCAAGCTGGTCAGGTGGTAGCAAAGGGGCAAACCAATGGCGGATGAACAACCAGCCCAGAAACGCCATGGAGAACGGCTTCACCAGCCAGTTGACAAACAGCGTGACGCCAATGCCCTTGATGTGTTTGCGCACCTCTGCCAGTGCCCCAAAATCCACCTTGACCAGCATCGGAATAATCATCACCCAGATCAGCAAACCCACGGGCAAGTTGACCTGTGCGATCCCCATGCGGCCTATGACCTGGAATTGGCCGGAGAACAATTGCCCCAAGGCAATGCCAACCACAATGCACAAAAAGACCCAGACCGTCAGGTAGCGTTCAAATACGCTCATGCCGGCATGTTTAGTCTGCACGGCAGTCACTTTGCTTTCGACGCGCATTCAAGATCCGATCAGGTGTTGGCCAACTGACGGGCATTCGTTTGCAGCACCGTCCTTTCCAGCTTTTCCGGGGGCAGACTGATGAGCAGTTCGAGCCGACGTTTCATTGCGTGCAGAGTATTGCGGAATGCTTCCAGCCTGTGCTTCTGCGCTCCATCAACGAGCGACGGATCAGCGTATCCCCAGTGTGCGGTAGCCGGGTGACCCGGCCAGACGGGACAAACTTCACCGGCCGCGTTGTCGCAAACGGTGATGATCAGGTCCATCTTCGGCGCATCGGGAGTTGCAAATTCATCCCAGCTCTTGCTGCGCAATCCTTCGGTCGCGATGCCTGCCATTTGCAACACCTGCAACGCCAGTACATTGGGTTTCTGATTATTGCGAGGGCTGCTTCCGGCTGAGTACGCTTTGAAGTGACCCCCTCCCATCGAGTTCAGCAACGCCTCGGCCAAAATGCTCCTGGCGGAGTTGTGGGTGCAGAGAAACAGAACATGCGTTGTCATGACTTGCCTGCACAGCCACCACCGCCACAGCAGCAGGACGATGGCGCCCTTTGAATAGCCGCACTGGGTGCGCTCGCCATCGCTGCAACAAGAGGCTTGGTGGCACGGATGAAACCGCTGAAAAACTTGCCATCGACCTCCTGCGCCATGCGCTGGATTTCCGGCCCCTGGCCGGTCAGGAAGTCTTTCGCATCTTCCATGCTGTAGACCCTTGTAACTTCAATGTCGGCATGCTCAAAGCCTGCATTTGCAAGTTTGGCCAGGTAGTCCGTGTCTGACAGCGCACCGGCCACGCAGCCAACCCAAAGCTCGACGCTCTTGCGAATCGTGGGGGGCACGTCGCCACGTACCACGACATCTGATACGGCAAAGCGCCCGCCGGGCTTCAATACCCGAAAGGCTTCTTTCAGGACCCGGTCCTTGTCAGCTGACAAGTTGATGACGCAGTTCGAAATGATCACGTCCACCGAGTTGTCGGGCAGCGGAATGCTTTCAATCTCGCCTTTAAGGAAATGCACATTGGTCAATCCGCTCGCTTCCTTGTTCTCTTGTGCCAGCGCAAGCATCTGGTCGGTCATGTCCAGGCCAAAGGCTTTGCCGGTTGGCCCGACCCGTCTGGCTGATAGCAGGACGTCGATGCCGCCACCCGAACCAAGATCAAGAACCGCTTCGCCAGCCCTGAGTTCGGCCAGCGCGGTCGGGTTGCCGCAACCGAGCGAGGCAAGTAAAGCCTTTTGCGGAATCTCCCCCGTTTGCAAGGCGTCGTACAGATTGGAGGTGATCGGGTCCGTAGCGCAACTGCCGCCCGGCGCACCGCCGCAGCAACTGTTCGTTGCGCCATGAGCTACCCGGCTGGCTGCCTCGCCATAGCGCTGCTTGACAACTTCTTTTACATTTGCATCTGCAATCATGAGGATCTCCTTGAGGTTAACGGCAGCAGACGATTGCCTGCGGTTCGATGACTTTGTTTCGGGTGCAGCACTCGGCGTAGAGGAAACCCAGCAGTTCCTGCAATGCATCGTTGTTGGCTGAGTACCGCAGATAGGTTCCTTCGCGGGCCACCTTGACCAAGTTCTCGTTTTTGAGTTTGTCCAGGTGATGCGACAGCGTTGAATTGGGAATGTCGAGTTCATCCGCAATTTCACCAACCACCATGCCTTCGGGATGCGCGCTAAGAAGAAGCCGAAGTATTCGCAGCCGTGGCTCGGTGCCCATGGCTGAAAGCATGTCCGCATAGCGGGCGATCATTGCCGCATCGTTTTGTTGTTTCATTTTTAGGTTTATCTATATTTCTACCTTTATCGAATTATAGGCTGGGTTTCAACAACGTCAAGTGTGGGACCGAATCCGCCAGCAGGAGCAACAAACAAAGAAGCCGTCTTGCGACGGCTTCTTTGCTCTTTGCTGACAGCGCACCCGTTACAAACGGCGGATCAAACTTTCCAGAGGAATTGATCCGTGCGAGTTGCCTGAAATCAGGCGGTTGTTGTGGTCAGGGCTTTGACCTTGGTGGACAGGCGGCTCTTGTCGCGCGCGGCCTTGTTCTTGTGGAAGATACCCTTGTCGGCCACGGTGTCGACCACCGCCTGCATCTTGCCAAACAATTCGGTCGCTTTGGCCTTGTCGCCAGCAGCCACCGCCTTCTCGACGCTCTTGATCGCGGTGCGGTACTTCGAGCGCAGCGAGGTGTTGGCGGCGTTGATTTTGACGTCCTGGCGGACGCGTTTGCGGCCCGACGCAAGGCGCGGGTTCTTTTTCTTGGGTTTTCCAGATGCCATAAATGGGTTTCCTTGAGTCTGTGGATGATCTCAGCAAAGCCAAGCATTCTAACAGGCGCAGGCGAGTGCGTGGCTGCCCGTGAGCGGGGCAGGCGGCGGCGGCTACACTGCGCGTCGTGAGCTTGTTCAAATCCGCCTCCGTGGTTTCGCTGCTGACGCTGGCCTCGCGCATCACCGGGCTGGCGCGCGAACTCCTGATTGCCTCGACCTTTGGCGCCAGCACCTTGACCGACGCCTTCAATGTAGCGTTTCGCATCCCGAATCTGTTTCGCCGCTTTTTTGGCGAGGGCGCGTTCAGCCAGGCGTTTGTGCCGGTGCTCGCCGCGTGCAAAGCTCAGCACGGCGAGCTTGCCACCGCAGGGTTGATTGACCGCGCGGCCACGGTGTTGGCCTGGGCCTTGCTGGTGCTGAGCATTCTGGGTGTGGCCGGCGCGCCGGTGCTGGTTTGGGCGATGGCCAGCGGTTTGCAGCAAACAGCGCAGGGCTTTGAGGTGGCCGTCGTGATGACACGCTGGATGTTTCCGTACATCGCCTTCATGTCGCTGGTGGCGCTGGCCGCCGGTGTGCTCAATACCTGGCGGCGCTTTGCCGTGCCCGCAGCGACGCCGGTGCTGCTCAATCTTTGCATGATCGCCGCCACCTGGCTCGGCGCGCCCTGGTTCAAGGCACTCGGTCTGGAGCCGATCTACGCGCTGGCCGGTGGTGTGTTGCTCGGCGGCGCGCTGCAGCTCGGTGTGCAGTTGCTCGCGCTCAGGAGAATCGGAATTACCCCACAGATCGGGCTGCGCTGGCGCGAACTGCGCACGGCCTGGGCCGACCCGGGAACCAAAAGTATTGTCAAGTTGATGGGACCGGCACTGCTCGGTGTGAGCGTGGCGCATCTCTCGATGCTGATCAACACGCAGATTGCCTCCCATCTGGCGCCGGGCAGCGTGAGCTGGATTACGTATGCCGACCGGCTGATGGAGTTCCCCACCGCGCTGCTGGGTGTGGCGATGGGGGTGGTCCTGATGCCCCAGCTTGCCAATGCACGCGCCGACGGTGATGCGGCCAGATACTCCGCGATGCTCGACTGGGGCTTGCGCCTGGTCGTGTTGCTGGCCCTGCCGAGCGCGCTGGCGCTGATCGCCTTTGCCCGCCCGCTGGTGGCCGTGCTTTACCACTACGGCGCTATCACCGATCTCGACGTGACCCGGATCAGTCACGCCCTGATCGGGTGGGGCGTCGGTCTGGTAGGCATTGTCGCGATCAAGGTGCTGGCGCCCGCTTACTACGCCCGGCACGATACCCGAACCCCGGTGCGAATCGCCGTCGTCGTGCTGGTGATCACGCAATTGCTCAATGTTGCGCTGGTCCCCATCTTCAAACACGCGGCGCTGACGCTTTCGATTGGGCTTGGCGCCCTGATCAACGCCACGTGGCTGCTGCGCGGCTTGCTCGTGCGCGGCAGCTACCAGCCCGAACCTGGCTGGGGCGTTTTTGCGCTTCGCGTGAGCGCAGCCAGCGTCTTGTTGCTGGGTTTTTTGTTGTGGGCCAATGGGGCCTTTGAATGGACCGCTTTGCGTGCCGATAGTTTCAAACGAATTTGGCTCGTTGCGCTTATGCTGCTTGCGTCAGCAGCTATCTATTTTGTAGCATTGCGGGTCTTCGGAATGAAGTTGCGTGCGCTCATGGGTACAGACGATTGATGTTTCACGGTGTAACGGCTTTTGACCTGAATGCCGCTCGTCGGTTAGATTCGCGGGCCAAAGCTGTTATCGGCTGTGGCAAATCGTCAAACCACCCACGAGAGAAATCATGAACCCATACAAACGCCTTCTTGCGTCCTGCCTTATCTTCAGTCTGACGGCGGTTGGCTTTCCGGCGGCGGCGCGGGCCGGCATCATTACCACCGATCAAACGATTGTGGGAACGCACATCCTCTCCAGCCGTGACCGGGTCAACAGCTTCCTGGCGCGCCAGGACGTGGGCCAGGCTTTGCAGGAGCAGGGCGTGAGTGCCCAAGCCGCAACCGAGCGAGTGCGTGCCATGACCGACGCCGAAGTGGCGCAACTGGCCGGACGCATCGATCAGGCTCCTGCCGGGGGCGATGTGCTGGGGCTGCTGTTTACCGTCTTCATTGTGCTGCTGGTGACTGACATCATGGGCTTCACGAAGGTATTTCCGTTTACACGATCGGTTCGGTGAACCGCCGGTCGTTGGCATTGCGCACCCCCGTCCTGACGGGGTTTTTTGTTTGGATGGTGCTGAGCGCCGGTTGCGCAACGCCGCAGATGGCAACTCTGGCCGAACAATGGCCCACTGCGCTGCCGGCCCAGGTGGAACTGACCAAGGTTCCGTTCTTTCCTCAGGAAGAGTTCGAGTGCGGCCCGGCCGCGCTGGCCATGGTAGCCGGTGCCGCCGGTGTGCAGGTTGCGCCCGAAGCCCTGGTGGCGCAGGTCTTTGTGCCGGGACGCAAGGGCTCGTTTCAGCCCGAAATGCTGGCCGCCACCCGGCGCCAGGGGCTGGTGGCGTATCCGCTGGGCCCGAGCGTGCAGACCCTGCTCAGAGAAGTGGCGGCAGGCAATCCCGTGCTGGTGTTCCAGAACCTTGCGTTCTCGTTTTACCCGGTCTGGCATTACGCCGTGGTGATCGGCTATGACCGTGATCGCAACAGCCTTTTGCTGCATTCTGGCCCGAGCGAGCGCATGGAGATGTCGCTGTTCGCGTTTGAGCGAACCTGGGCGCGCACGAACTACTGGGCGATGCTTGCGCTGCCGCCGAATCGTCTTCCGGCCAGCGCGCAAGCCGCAACCTATACAGCGGCGGTGGCGGCGCTGGAGCGCATCAACCCGCGTGCCGCCCAGACGGCGTATGCGGTGGCGCTGGCGAAGTGGCCGGAGGACCGCACCGCCTTGCTCGGTGCTGGCAACAGCGCTTACGCGTTGCGGCAGTTCGACGCCGCGCTCAGGGCCTACCGGGTGGCCGTGGCGCGGCATGCCGATTTTGCTGACGGCTGGAACAATCTGGCGCAGGTTCTGTTCGAGACGGGCAGACCTCGGCAGGCGGCCAAGGCCGTGGCCAGGGCGGTGGCGTTGGGTGGGGAACGTTTGTCGCAGTACCGCGAACTGCAACATAAAATCAACGGCAAATAGGGCTGCAACGCCCGTGCAAAAGTCGTATCAAGCTACTTATTTGATAGCGTTTAACGGGTTTTTATGTCGTCCGCGCAGCACCAGCAAGCCCAGTGCGATGAGGCAAAAGACGATACCGGCCAGGAACGTGAACGACGCACCCAGCCGATCCCATAGCAGACCGGCCAGTGCGCTGGCCAACAGCATCGCCAGGCCGCTCACAAGATTGAAGAAGCCGTAGGCGGTGCCGCGCAAATCCGCGGGCGCAGTCGTCGCCACCATGGTCGCCAGCAGCCCTTGCGTCATGGCCATGTGCAGGCCCCACAGCGCGATGCCGGCCCAGACCCCGGCGCCGCGGTTGCTGTAGGCGAGCAGGGCGTCTGCGCCGATCAGCAATGCAAGGCCGCAGGCCAGCAGCATCGTGTGCGACGCCTTGTCGGCCAGTTTGCCAAGCGGGTAAGCGCCTGCGGCGTAGACCAGGTTCATGGCAATCAGGACCAGCGGCGTCCAGGCCAGCCCCAAGCCGCCTTGCTGCACGCGCAACACCAGAAACGCTTCGCTAAAGCGCGCCAGCGTAAATACCGCGCCGATCCCCACGACCCACCAATACCCGGCACCGAGGCGGGACAGATTGGCGCGGCTGAGCGGGTTGCGCCGGGGTTCTGCTGAATGGGTGGGTGGTTCATGCACGCCAAACACCAGTAGCGCGAGGCACAGGAAGGCCGGAACGGTGGCGACCCAGAACACGGCGCGGAAATCGTTGGCCCAAAGCAGCATCAGGCCCATCGCGAGCAAGGGCCCGACGAACGCGCCCACCGTGTCGAGCGACTGGCGCAGCCCAAATGCGGCGCCACGCAGTTCGGGTGGTGTGATGTCGGCCACCAGCGCATCGCGCGGCGCGCCGCGAATGCCTTTGCCGACGCGATCCATCAGCCGCGCGCCAACGATCAGGCCTGCACCGCCAGCCAGTGCAAACAGCGGTTTGGACAGAGCGCCCAGGCCGTAGCCGATGATGGCCAGCGGCTTGCGCTTGCCCCAGTAGTCGCTCAGGACGCCGGAAAATACCTTGACGATCAACGCGGTGGCTTCAGCCGCGCCTTCGATCAGACCCACGGCAAGGACGCTGATGCCCAGTGTCGTGACCATGAACACCGGCAGCAGGCTGTGGATCATCTCGCTGGAGACGTCCATCAGCAGGCTGACAAAACCCAGCGCCCAGACGCCTGCCGGAATGTTCTTGGGGGTTGGCATGGAGAAGCCGGCCCGGTCAGGCCCGAGACCGAAGGTCGCCGCAGATCGCAGACGTGGATTGCCACGCTGCGCTCGCAATGACAGGCGGGTAGCCGCCGCGGCAATCAACAGTGTCCGCTATTGCGAGGAGCGAAGCGACGTGGCAGTCAACAGTGTCGGTTATTGCGAGGAGCGAAGCGACGTGGCAATCCATGCTATGGCTGTATCGCTCAGCTGACAACGACTGCCGCGGCGCCGCCGCGGGTGGCAATTGCGCCGATCGTGTACACCTGCTCGCCGAGCGCGCGCAAGGTGGCTGCGCAGGCCACGGCATGGGCGGCATCGATGACCAGCACCATCCCGATGCCGTTGTTGAACGTGCGGTTCATCTCGATGTCGTCAATCCCGGCAGTGGCCTGCAGCCAGGCAAACAGCTGCGTGCGCGGCCAACTGCCTTTGACGAGATGCGCAGCCATGCCCTCGGGCAGGACGCGGGGAATGTTCTCCAGCAGTCCGCCGCCCGTGATATGCGCCAGCGCCTTGATCGGATGCGCCGCAAGCGCCCCAAGTACGCTCTTCACATACAGTCGCGTTGGCGCCATGATGGCCTGTTTGAACGGCTGGCCGTCTAGCGTGTCGGGCAAGTTCGCTGCGGCGCGCTCGATGCACTTGCGTACCAGGCTGAAACCGTTGGAATGTGCGCCGCTGGAGGCCAGAGCGAGCACCACATCGCCAACTTTGATGTTCGCCCCGGTGAGGATCTTTGATTTTTCAACCGCGCCAACGCAAAAACCGGCCAGGTCGTATTCCCCGACGGGGTACATGCCTGGCATCTCGGCCGTTTCGCCACCGATTAACGCGCAGCCCGAGAGTTCACAGCCGCGGGCAATGCCGCCCACGACCGCCGCGGCGGTGTCCACGTCGAGTTTGCCGCAGGCGAAGTAGTCGAGAAAGAACAGCGGCTCGGCACCTTGCACCAGCACGTCGTTGACGCTCATGCCGACCAGATCGATGCCCACCGTGTCGTGCATCGCCCACTCGAACGCGAGCTTGAGTTTGGTGCCGACACCGTCGGTGCCGCTGACCAGCACCGGCTCCTGGTACCGCTTGGGTACTTCGAAAAGAGCGCCAAAACCACCGATTCCGGCCAGCACGCCTTCGCGCAGGGTCTTTCTGGCCATGGGTTTGATGCGCTCGACCAGCGCGTCACCGGCATCGATGTCGACGCCAGCGTCCTTGTAGGACAGTGCGGTGGGATGGGTCATGGTGATGTACAGTGCAGGGGGTTTGGCGACTTGACTCAGCCCGATAGAATTTGTCAGGATTCTAAAGGTTTGAACCGGCCACTTGCATGCAATTTACTCCCACTCAAAAGAAGGTTGCGGCCTGGGCCCTGATCTCGGCTGTGACCGGCTTCATCCTGTGGCTGCTGGCGCCCGTTCTCACGCCTTTTGTGGTGGCGGCCATCCTTGCCTATGCCCTGACGCCGCTGGTCGACGCCTTTCAGCGTCTCGGGCGCGGCCGCTTGCCGCGGTTTCTGGCGGTTCTTGTCATCGAACTGCTGTTTCTGGTCGTCATGCTCGGTATCGTGTTGCTGGTGGTGCCCATTCTGGCCAAGGAACTGCCGCTGATGCGCGAGCAGGTGCCGGTGCTGCTTGACGGGCTAAACACGTCACTGAAACCGTTTTTTGCCCAGTTTGGCGTCAATTTCGCGATGGACGTGGCCAGCATCAAGGCCTTTGTTCTGAAGTACCTCACCGCCAATTTTGAAGACGCTTTTGGCTCGGCGATGAAATCGCTCAAGCTCGGCGGCAGTGTCGCGTTTGCGCTGATCGGCAACGCGGTCATGATCCCGGTTGCGCTGTTTTACCTGTTGATGGACTGGCGCCGTTTTGTCGAACGCGCGCTTGAGTTCGTGCCGCCGCGGTTGCGAACCACCTATGACGCATTTACCAGCGAGGCCGACGCCGTGTTGGGCCAATATCTGCGCGGTCAACTGCTCGTCATGCTGATCATGGCGACTTTTTACAGCAGCGGACTGGCCCTTTTTGGCCTTGATCTGGCCTTGCCCATAGGCATATTTACCGGACTTGCCATGTTCGTGCCCTATGTCGGCTTTGGGCTGGGCCTGATCCTAGCCACCCTGGCGGGGTTTCTTGAATTTGCCGCCACCGCCGGGCCGGCCAAGGCGCTGATCATGGTCGCGGTGGTGTACGGCCTGGGCCAGGTGATTGAGGGCTTTTACCTGACGCCACGGCTGGTCGGCGAGCGCATCGGTCTGCATCCGCTGGCCGTGATTTTTGCGCTGCTCGCGTTTGGCCAACTGCTGGGGTTTGTCGGCGTGCTGATCGCGTTGCCCGCCAGTGCCGTGTTGCTGGTGGCCATGCGACGGGTGCGCGCCGGCTATATGGCCAGCGATCTGTACCACGGTTAAAGCCCGGGTATGAAGCAGATCGCCCTTGACATCGGTCTGGCCAGCGGGCCGACGCTGCGCAATTTTTTTGCCGGCCCCAACGAAGCGGCACTGCGCCATCTTGAACTGTGGGTTGGCTCACCGGCCTCGGGTCGTGCCACGCGCTCGCCGGTGCCAACCTATTTATGGGGTAGCCAGGGCTGCGGCAAGACGCATCTGCTCAAGGCGGTGCACGACGCCGTGCTCGAACAGGGTGCGCGCACCGGCTGGCTCGACCCCAGCACGGCTGATCCTCCTGAGTTCAGCGAGGACTGGTCGGTGCTGCTGATGGATGACGTGCATTTGTACACGCCGGTGCAGCAGCAGGCTGCCTTCAATTGGTTCGTCAACGCGCAGACCCAGCAACGTGCTCTGTTGGCCGCAGGTTGCTTGCCTCCGGCTGATTTGCCGTTGCGCGAGGACCTGCGCTCACGACTGGGCTGGGGCCACGTTTTCGAGTTGCATCTGCTCACCGAGGCGGAGCGCCGTGCCGTGCTGCGCCAGGCGGCCGACGCGCGCGGGGTCTTTCTTGGCGACGAGGTGATGGATTTCATGCTCACGCGCTTTAGCCGCGACTTGGGCAGCCTGATGGAACTGCTTGGACTGATCGACGGCTACGCCTTGCAAAGCAAGCGCGCGGTGACGATTCCCCTGATCAAGGCGATGATGGAGGACGCTTGAGTCGATGAAACTGGCCCTGTTTGATCTGGACAACACTTTGCTTGCGATTGACTCCGACTACGCGTGGGGTGTCTTTACCACCACCATCGGCTGGACCGATCCTCTCGATTTCAAGCGCCGCAACGACGAGTTCTTCGCCCAATACAAGGCAGGCAGCCTCGATATTCATGACTATGTGCGCTTTGCGACGGCGGCGGTGCGGCGCCACGGTGCTATCGAATCAGGAGTTGCTCATGCCCGTTTCATGAGCTCTGTGATTGAACCAGCCATCACACCACAGGCCCTGTCGCTGGTCCGGGGACACCAGCGTGCGGGCGACGAGGTGGTGATCGTCACAGCCACCAATGAATTTGTGACGGCTCCGATTGCACGCGCCTTTGGCGTGCCTGAGTTGATCGCGGTCGAGCTCGAGCTCGATGACGCCGAAGGCGGCACCGGTTGGATTACCGGGGAGATCAAGGGTGTGCCTTCGGCGCACGAGGGAAAGCTCACGCGCGTGACGCAGTGGCTCGAACGTCGCGATCTCACGTGGGCCGGCGTGGAAAGCACTTTTTATACCGATTCCATCAACGACCTGGCCTTGCTTGAGCGGGTCACGCACCCGGTGGCGACCAACGCCGATGAACGGCTGCGGGCACTGGCCACCCAGCGCGGATGGCGCATACTCGACTTGTATGATTAAGAAATTTATCCAACGACTGCTGGGCAAGGAACCAAACTCTGGCGGGGCAAAGCGCTTGTCGCTGGGCAAACGCGAGGAGGTCGGCGTAGCCGGCCACGGCATCGATCCGGCACTGGTCGATGCCCGTGCCATCAACGTCGTTCGCACGCTCAAAGGCGCCGGATTCGAAGCCTATATCGTTGGCGGCGCGGTGCGCGACCTGATGGTGGGCCTGGCGCCCAAGGATTTTGATGTTGCGACCAATGCCACACCGGAGCAGGTCAAGGGCTTGTTCCGGCGCGCCTTCATCATCGGGCGGCGCTTTCGCATCGTGCACGTGGTGTACGGACGCGGCCGCGAGCATGAGGTGATCGAGGTTTCGACCTTTCGCGCCTACATGGACAACGCCGCGGCCGAGCAGGTTCCTGGCAACGAGAAGACCAGCAAGAGCGAACTTGCGAGCATGAAGCATGCGGTTGACGTCAGCGGTCGCGTGTTGCGCGACAACGTCTGGGGCCCGCAGGAGGAAGACGCGGTGCGGCGCGACTTCACCATCAACGCGATGTACTACGACCCGGAAACCCAAGTTGTGGTCGACTACCACCATGGCATCCGCGACGCCAAGAATCGGGTGATCCGCATGATTGGCGACCCGGCCACGCGCTATCGCGAAGACCCGGTACGGATCATCCGCGCCGTGCGTTTCAGCGCGAAGCTCAACGCGCTTGGCTTCAAGCTCGAAGCCAAGACCGCCGGGCCACTGATCAAGTCGCAGCAACTGCTGGCAGATGTGCCGCAAAGTCGGTTGTTTGACGAGATGCTCAAGCTGTTGCAAACCGGCCATTCGCTGGCCTCCATCGCACAGCTCAAAGCGTTGGGCATGGCCCGCGGTATTTACCCGTTGCTCGACGTTGTGGTCGAACGTGCCGAGCAGGCTTTTGTGAATGCCGCCCTGCGCGATACCGATCGGCGCGTGGGCGAGGGCAAACCGGTGGCGCCGAGCTTTCTGCTGGCCTGCGCGCTGTGGGCGGATGTGCGTGATGGTTGGGCGCGGCGCCTGGAGCAGCGTCAACATTCGCATCCGGCATTGCAGGAGGCGATTGACGATGTGTTCAATGCCCGCATCGGCGATGTCTCAGGTCGCGGCAAGCTCGCAGCGGACATGCGCGAAATCTGGATGATGCAGCCACGCTTTGAGAAGCGCTTGGGTAGCGCACCGCTGGGATTGGTCGAGCAGCCGCGCTTTCGCGCGGCGTTTGACTTCATGCGTTTGCGTGCTGACGTTGGCGAGGTGGACGTGGTGCTGGCCGACTGGTGGCAGGAGTTCAGCATGGCCAATGACGAATTGCGCCTGGACATGCTCGACCAGATCCGCGAAGAGTTGGCCCAGCGCCCGCGCACACCGCGTGTGCACCGGGCACCCGCGCCTGTCAACCAGGCTAAACCGGCGCCACCGGCCGAGGGCGTGCATCAGGCCGACGCGACGGGCGATGGCGCCACGCCGGTGGTTGCGCCCAAGCCGCGGCGCAGACGGCGGCGCAGCTCCGCCGCACGCGGCGCCGGGGAATCGGCACCGGATGCTGGCACTTGACTAAGGCTGCGCGCACGCCGGTCACGGCGTACATCGCGCTGGGCGCCAATCTGGGCGACCCAGTGCTAGCTGTGCGCGCCGCGATCTTCGATCTGGCCGGCGTCGACGGCGTCGCGTTGGTGCGTTACTCAAGCCTGTACCGCAGCACAGCGTTGGGGGGGATTGGCCCGGACTACGTCAATGCGGTGGTCGAGGTCACAACGGTCTTGAGCGCTTTCCAACTGCTCGATGCGTTGCAGCGACTCGAAGACGCAGCCGGACGCCAGCGACCCTTTCGCAACGCGCCACGCACGCTCGACCTTGATCTTCTGCTCTATGGTGATACCAGGGTTGCCAGCGCCAGGCTGGTCGTGCCCCATCCGCGCATGCAGGAACGGGCCTTTGTGCTGGTGCCGTTGGCCGAAATCGCGCCGCATCGGGTGGACGCTGATCGCTTGCGCTCGGTTCAATCGCAATTCCTGGCCCGGCTTTGACACCTTTTTGGCGGCCCAGGCGGTGGCCCGCCTCGAACCCGATCAAACACGTTGGGACGGCGGTCAAGTTACACTTCAGGCACAGTGTGGTAAGGCCCATGTATTCAAATTCCCTGTCCAATGTCATGGGGCTCCGGCCGCAGCCAGACACCCCGTGGTTACCGACAATTTTGAGGTGTTTGCGCTTGAGGGCCTGGCTTGCGCTGTTGTTGTTGTGCTGGGCGACTGCCGGGCTGCACGCGCAGGAGATCAAGGTTGGTGGTACCGGCGGCGCGCTGGGGACGATGAAGTTGATGGCGCAGTCCTTTACCCGGCAGTATCCGCAAATGAAAGTGACCGTGCTGCCCAGTCTTGGCAGTGGTGGTGGCATCCGGGCGCTGCTTTCGGGTGCCGTCGATCTTGCGCTAAGTTCCAGAGCGTTGACGCCCAGCGAAGTGAAGGCTGGTGCCCTCGGTCTCGAGTACGCACGCACGCCTTTTGTATTTGCCACGGCGTTGAACAACCCGGCCGTCGGCCTCACGACGCGTGAACTGGTCGATATCTATTCCGGCAAGACCTCGCACTGGCCTGACGGCAGCAGAATCCGCATCATTTTGCGTCCGGTAGGCGATAGCGACAGTGCCATGATCAAAGACCTTTCACCGGAGATGCGAGCGGCCAAGGAGCAGTCCGAGCAGCGAGCGGGCATGGCATTCGCAGTGACCGATCAGGACGCCGTCGACGCCCTGGAGCGTGTGCCGGGCGCGCTGGGGCCAAGCACGCTGGCGCAAATCATTGCGGAAGGACGCGAGCTCAAGTCGCTGCGCTTCAATGGCGTCGAGCCGACTGCCGCGGCATTGGCCAACGGCTCTTATCCTCTGTACAAGAGTTTGTTGCTGGTCACCGGCCCCCACCCGTCGGAGCAGGTACGCCAGTTTGTGGCCTTTGTTCGTTCCGCGCAGGGTCGGCAGATACTGCAGCAAAACGGTCACTGGGTGCGGTAAGTCCCATGGTGGCTCAACGAGATCCTGACCTGAGGACCTATCGTCGACTGCCAAGACGCGTCGCGGCGATTGCCTGGTTCCTGAGCGCGGTGTTTGCGGTGGCGCTACCGATCGGCTACTTCAGCGTGGCCCGAGAAGCGCTGGTGGCCGAGCTCCAGACCAAGGCCGCGGTGAAGGCTGAGACGATCAACCAACTGATCGGTGCGTCGCCCGAGCTCTGGCGTTACCAGGAACACAGGCTGGGTGAATTGCTCAGGCGCTTCCCGAGCGAGCGAGCCGATGAAGAGGCGCGGATTACAGATGTGGCCGGTGCTGTCATTGCGGCATCGGAGAACAAGATCGGCGCACCTTTCATGATCCGCTCGGCAGTGCTGGCCGACAATGGCGTGCGGCTCGGGCAGGTGGAGGTGCGCAGGTCGCTACAACCGGTGCTGCTGCGAACCGGTATCGCCGCAGGAATTGGATTGGCACTGGCGTTGCTCGTGTTTCTCCTGCTGCGCAGCGTGCCAAGGCAGGCGCGTCAGATGGTCGCCGCCATGTTTGACGAAAAGGAAAGGGCAGAAGTCACTCTAAGCTCAATCGGCGAGGGGGTGATCACGACCGACCGGCACGAGACGGTCGAATTCCTAAACCCGGTGGCGCAGGCCATAACCGGGTGGTCACAGGATGAGGCCAAGGGGCGCGCACTCGCCGAGGTGATGCAACTGGTTGAGGAGACGACCCACCTGCCGACGGCAACGTCGATGGGGCTGGCGTTGCGGGAGAACCGCATCGTATCAACCAACAAACAGATCATCCTGCGAAAGCGCGATGGCACCGAGCGGGCGATTGAAGACAAGGCTGCTCCAATTCATGATCGCAGCGGGCAGGTGGTCGGTGGTGTGATCGTGCTGCAGGACGTCAGTGCTGCGCGCAGGTTGGCGCAGCGTCTGTCCTGGGCCGCCACCCATGACGGGCTGACCGGGTTGTTCAACCGCAGCGAGTTTGAGAAGATGGTCGACGCCGCCCTTGACAGCGCGCGCGCGCAGGGCACGCAGCACGTCCTGATGTACATGGACCTGGACCAGTTCAAGCTGGTCAACGATAGTTGTGGCCACGCGGCGGGTGATACGCTGCTGCGGCAGGTCTCGGCGCGACTGCAGGCCAGATTACGCCAGTCCGACACGCTCGCGCGATTGGGCGGCGACGAGTTTGGCGCGCTGCTCGAGGGCTGTCCGCCAGATCGCGCCGAATTGATTGCGGCCGACCTGGTGTCGGCGCTGCGCGACTACCGTCTGATGGTCGAGGGCAAGGCTTTCGTTGTGGGGGTGAGCATCGGGCTGGTGGTGATTAACGCGCAGACGCACAGTTCGGCCGAGGCATTTGCCGCAGCGGATTCGGCGTGCTACGCGGCCAAGGCACGTGGATCGAATCAGGTTCGTGTTTACCACGGCGCCGATGAACACATCGTTCAACAACGACAGGAAGTGAACTGGGCCCTGCGCCTGACGCGCGCACTCGAGGAGGAGCGCTTCACGCTGCACTATCAGTCGTATCAGGCCCTTGGCGAGGAAGGCGAGGCGGCCCACCACATCGAGATTCTGTTGCGCATGATTGACGAGGACGGGCAAATCGTGATGCCCGGCAGTTTCATTCCGGCGGCCGAGCGCTACAACGTGATGCCAGCGATCGATCGTTGGGTCATCAGGACCGTGTTTTCGCGCTATCACGATCTCGTTAAGCAACTGGGTTCGCCGCTTACCTGCGCGATCAATCTCTCAGGGACGACGATCAACTCGAGCGGGCTTTGCGATTTCATTCGCAGCCATGCGGTGCAGCATGGTTTGCCCAAACGTTCCATCTGTTTTGAGATCACGGAGACCGCAACCATCAACAATTTGCGCGGCGCGGCGCAGTTCATGCACGACATCAAGGGTCTTGGCTTCCTGTTTGCTCTGGATGATTTTGGCGTTGGGACCAGCTCGTTTGGCTACCTGCGCAACCTGCCGGTGGACTTTTTGAAAATTGATGGCAGTTTCGTGCGCGACATTGCAACCGACCCGCTGGACCGAGCCATGGCCGAGACCATCAACCGGGTCGGACACATCATGGGGCTCAAGACGGTCGGTGAATTCGCCGAGTCTCAGATCGTGATCGATGCACTGCGCGAACTGGGGGTGAATTTCGCCCAGGGCTTTGGCGTGCACAAGCCGCAAAAACTGCCCTCACCGCTAACCCGTCGGGCCCGGCTGCCGGTCTTGACAACCACGGTCGACGAAAACGGCTTGGCCGCGGGTTGACCGAAGCTGGCTTTGCTCAGCGGACCTGTGCAATCAACTCGATCTCGACGCAGGCGCCCAGCGGTATTTGTGCCACGCCGAACGCGCTGCGTGCGTGCGCGCCACGCTTGCCAAAAACCTCACCGATCAGCTCACTCGCGCCATTGGTTACGAGGTGCTGCTCGGTAAACTCGCTCGTTGAGTTGACCAGCGACATGAGTTTGACAATTCGCTCGACGCGGTTGAGGTCCCCCACCGCCGCATGCAGCGTGCCGATCAGGTCGATGGCGATGGCTCTGGCGGCCGCCTTGCCGTCTTCGGTTTGCAGGTTCTTGCCCAGTTGCCCAACCCAGGGTTTGCCGTCCTTCTTCGCGATGTGCCCGCTCAGAAAAACCAGATTGCCGGACTGGACAAACGGGACGTAGGCGGCGGCGGGAACGGCAACCGGGGGCAGTGTGATGCCCAGGGCGGTCAACTTGTCGTAAATGCTCATGGGGGTCCTTGGTGGCGACTATTATTAAGGTGAAATTGGCGTCTAGCGCATGTTGGGTAAGCGTTAGCAGCTATTAAATTGATAGTATTATGACCCGCCATCGGGGCCGGGCTCAACCGTCACCGCGACGGTGAGTGTATGGCTCGCGCCACCGTGGATGACACCGCGAAGGGGCGACACATCGCCAAAATCGCGCCCGATGGCGAGGCGCACGTAGTCGTCGCCGGGCGCGTGCCAGCCACAGCGGTTGTTGGTGGGGTCGAGGTCATACCACCGTTGGTCCACCGGCAGATCCGCGACGTAAACGGAAACCCAGGCGTGCGAGGCGTCGCTGCCTCGAAGCTTGATCGTGCCCGTTGGTGGCAGAGTCAGCAAATAGCCGCTGACGTAGCGTGCCGCCAAACCCATCGAACGCAGGCAGGAGATCATGATGTGGGAAAAATCCTGGCAAACACCGTTGCGTTGCGCCAGCGCCTGCAATGCCGGCGTATTGATTTCGGTGCTTTGGCTCTGATACGCAAACTCGACGTAGATCCGGCTCATCAAATCCCGGGCGGCTGCCAGCACGCCCACGCCCGGTCCAAAGCTCGGGCGTGCATAGGCGGCAAATTCCTGATGCTGCGGACAAAAGGGTGAGGCGAACACGAACTCGGCCGCTGCGTCGTGCCGGGCCATCGACTGAGCTCCAATAAGAGCCTGTGTCTGCTCCCATGCGATGCTGCTCACGGGCGAGGCAGGGGACTCGGTTTGCACAATGCTATGCGCTACAACCTTGAGCTGGCGGTGCGGGGACCCAACGGCGAAATAGCAGCGTGAGTTTCCGAATACGTCGCGGGTTTCGCTGATCCGCGCGGGCACCGGGTCAATCCGCAGCGCATGGCTCACGACCTGTTGATGCGCCGTCGCGAGCGGTCGAAGATAGGCCATGTGCTGCGCGGTCTGCACGGCGGGATCGTAGTCGTAGCGGGTCTCGTGCGTGATTTGGAGTTTCATCCGGTCCCCACGCTTTGATTCGTTTCGAGCACCTGTGTGAAGCAAGTGGCATTGATTTGCGAAGAAACCAGTGCCACCGCTGCACCGCAGCGCAACAGGGTGTCGTTAAGTTGGTGGAAATAGCTCGCCCGCGCCGCCGCCTGGGGTTCCGTGTCGCCAGAGGCTGTGCCGCCCGGTAGCGGTTGGCGCTGGCACATGGTTGCCAGGCTCCAGTGCGTCGCGTCCGGCATTTGCTTGGTCAGCTCCGCCAGATCAGTCAACCCGCGACCGCCAAACCCTGTCAGTCGGGAGCGCAGGGTTTGGACGACCCAGGTCAGCGAACGGGGGCTGTCCTGATCGAGCACCAGCAAGTCGATCAGCGCAGGCAGGTCGCGGTTTTGCTGGTAAAGCGAGTGAAATGAGATGGTGCTGTCAAACAGCTCAATCATGGCGTCAAAGCCGCCGTTGGTGTGCACCGAACCGGTTGCGAATCCGCCCAACATGGAGGAGGTCAGAAAGCCTAGGCGCTCAATCAGACGGCCCGTATTGAGCAATCGCCAGCCATCGTCGCGTGTCATGCGGTCGGACTGGGCGCCCGTGATGGCCGCGAGCTGGTCGCTTGCCGCCCTGAGGATGCGCAGGGCATCAAGTGACGTACGATCAGCCCCGTTGGCCATGGCCGCGCAGCGTGCAAACAGGTCTTCTTCGGCGCGCACGATCATGCGCCAGTGTTCCTGGGACAGTCGCTCGCGCACCGCCGAACCGGCAAATCTGAGTGCTCTAAGGTAGTAGCCCACGCTGGTTGCACCCTCGGTGCTTCCCAAGTCGGTGATGAGCGCGCGCTCAAAGGCGGCGCGGTCCTGAGTTGCCGACACCACCGTGGGTAGCACCAGCGTATTGTCGAGCGCGAGCTTGCTCAGCCAGGCCAGCAGGTGGGGCGAGCCTTGCTCTTCGCCGTGCAGGCACTCCAGCGTCAGGCGTGCCAGATGAATCAAATTTTCTGTTCGCTCGGTATAGCGCCCAAGCCAGTAGAGGTTTTCCGCGGCTCGACTCGTCACGATGCGCGCGCGTTGCGCCTGGGTGGCGGGAGTTAGTTGCGGTTGCACCAGAGCGCCGCCAGGGTCGACGTCCTCGCGCGTCAAAGCCCACACATCAGCGCTGCTGCCACCGCGTTGCATGGAGGCAATCTGGGCCTGCGAAGCCGCCACGCGGGCGAGCCCACCCGGGAGCACGCGCCATGATCCGGCTGCATCGGAGACCGCAAATACACGCAACATGACCGAGCGCGGCACCACGCCGGCCCCGCCGTCCTGGGTGCTTGGGTCCGGCGTTGGCGACTGCCAGGTCGGCATTTGCGACAACGGCACATATGCCTGGAGCGTGTGTTCCTGCGGATGCTCGACGATGCGCGCTCGCCAGGCGTCGAGTTCGGACGCCGACAGTGATTGTCCGAGCGTCGGCTCAAAGCTTTCGCGCGTGGGCGAGTAGGGATAGGTTGGCTTGATGACCAGGCCGGGCAATTCTGCAATGGCCTGCTGCATCGCCGCAGGCTCACCACACCACCAAGTGGGAAGCGACGGCAAACGGAGTTCCTCGCCCAGCAAATACTCCGACAGCGCGGGCAGGAAGCCAAGCAGCGCGGGGGACTCAAGAAACGCAGCGCCCGGCGCATTGGCCACCAGCAGGTTACCGGCACGAATGGCCTGTAGCAGACCGGCAACGCCAAGCGTCGAGTCCGGTCTTAGTTCAAGTGGGTCCAGGTAGGCGTCGTCGACGCGTCTCAGCAGGCCGTGGATCGGCACCAGCCCTTTGAGGGTTTTGAGGTAGAGGCGTTCGTCGCGCACCGTCAGGTCGCCGCCTTCAACCAGGGTGAGGCCGAGGTAGCGCGCAAGATAGGCGTGCTCAAAATAGGTTTCGTTGTAAGGGCCGGGCGTAAGCAATGCGAGATGGGAATCCGCGCCCGCCGGGCATTGTTTTCTGAGCCCGTCCATCAGCGCGCGGTAGGTGCCAGCCAGCCGCTGCACCCGCATCGAGTTGAACGCTTGGGGGAACTGGCTGGAGACGGCCAGGCGATTTTCAAGCAGGTAGCCAAGACCCGAGGGCGCCTGACAGCGCTGGCCGACCACCTGCCAGTCGCCGCCCGGCCCGCGTGCAAGATCAAATGCCGTGATGTGCAAATAGGTGCTGCCATTGGCCATGGCGCCGTGCATTGCGCGCAAATACCCAGGGTGACCTTGAACCAAAGCCCTTGGCAGCATACCGCTTGCCAGCAGTTGTTGCGGGCCATAGACATCGCTGATAACCGCTTCGAGCAAGCGTACGCGCTGCAACACACCAGTTTCGATCAGCGTCCAGTCGCGTGCATCGATCACCAGGGGAAAGAGATTCAGGGACCAGGCTCGCTGCGATCCGACCTCGTCGCTGTACACGTTATAGCTGACACTGTTGTCCCTGATTCGGCGCGCCAGTGCGGCCGCGCCCTGATTCAGGCCCGGCGCGCCAGCGCTCATCGCGTGTCCGAAGAACTCCGTCCATGCCGGTGTCAAAGCGTGTTCTGAACCCTGCGCACCACTATGGGCCAAGCCGCGCAACTCGTCGAAGTGCCCGGGCGAGGCGGCACCGGAGCGCCCAAGCGCGGGCGTGCCGGGCACTGGGGCATCGGGATGGGGGCCGGGCGTGTCGATCACTGGGTAACAGTATGCCAGCCTGCTGGCAGTTGATGGTTGACAATCGCGCCTTGACCAACGGACTGAATCCATGACACCTACGACGCCAGAATCACCGGGGGCCCCCGGCGCCAACCGAAGCGAGGAACAATCCGCTGCAAAAACGACGCCGACGCCGAAGGTCGGCCAGACTCTGGAGAAGCTGTTTGAGCTTTATCCCCATCTGTTTGGCGCGCAGTTCCTTCCGCTCAAGCTGGGAATCTTTCATGAACTGCTGGCCCGCCACCCCGAGCATTTCGATCGCGTCTCGTTAAAAGCCGCACTCGGTGTTCACACCCGTTCAACGCGCTATCTTCAGAGCGTTGCCGCGCGGCGTCAGCGCTACGACCTGGACGGGGTTGCGGTTGCGTCTGTGGCCCCTGAGCACGTGTATCAGGCACTGGTCGAACTCTTTCGGCGGCGTCAGGCCCGCTCCAGCGAGGACTTGCGCCCGAAGTTGAGAGCGCAGTTGATGAATGCGTTCAAGGCATCGGATCTGACGCGCCAGGAGTACCTTGGCCGCGTCGCGGGTAAAGACGCCGAGATCAATAGCCTGCTGGAAGAAGCCCTGGCCGAACACGCCCAATTGCTGGCCAGACAGGAGGCGTTGCGCGGCGCATTTGTGAGCAGCGGCAAGGCGATCGCAGAGTTTGCTCAGATGTACGGCCTTGATGCAGGCGAGGTTCGCGTTGCACTTGTGCCACACCGCAACCCGGAGAGACCCGGGCCTTCTGAGGGATAACCTATTTTTAGTGCTTTAACCCCCCACCCGATACAATCACGCGACTTTTGTAACTATTTGTACGACCCTGAAGGTCGATTCTTTGTCACGATTCTGAAACACTGCAATTAGACGGTTTTTTGGCGTGCCAAATTCAACTGAGGTGAGTATGTTTCGCATTCAAAATGGACTAGTGGTCGCAAGCTGGATCAAGACAGTGCTGGCGAGCCTGGTCCTGGCAATGGCGATGCCCGTGCTGGCCGAGGGTAGCCGCTCGCTTTATCCGACCGGGTACGTGGCAGCCCATGCGGACGGGGGGCGCGCCAACCTGGACCTGGATGCAACCACGACGTACCTTGGCGTCGTCCAGCGGCGTGCTTTCATCTATGTTTATGCGCTTGCTGGAGAGAACATCCTGCTGGGTTCACGCAACCGCACTGGTGCTGGCAACGGAGTGATATCCCTATTCAGCCCACAAAGCTTTGGCATCAAAGGTCGCGAGACAATCCCCGGTGCGACCACCTTCACTTGCACCACCGGCACGACCGGGCTGATAGACACCAGGACCAAAGAACTCGCAGGTCCACGAAGCATTACCGGTGGCGGTAACCCAACGGGTTATGTGCCGTGTGTATTTACAGCTCCTTCGACCGGTATCTACGGCGTACTGTTTTCCGGTCTGGCCGGCGGTGTCGGTCCCAACGGGGTGATCGATCCGCCTGCGCCTTCGAATAACTCGGTATCAGCCTGGGATGTGACGGTGCGCTCCAGCGTGACCACGTCGACAACCGATATCAACGGGCGCGTATTTACCTACGCCTTGTCGGCCTTTACTGGCAACAACGGCGCGGGCCGACGCCTGTACTCGGATTTGTATTACGTCACCGACGATGGCTATCGGTATCGCCAAACTCTCCAAGGCATCGACCCCAATGGAGGTACGTTCTTTGCGAACCCATTTGGCTTCCGGGATCAAGGCCAGCCGCTGTACAAGGATATTCGCGGGTCCAACTTTGCCGTTGACACAGGTTTTCCGGTCGGTGTGACAGCAGACAACGCGCAGTATCCGATCTTCTTCACCAACGTTGCACCAGGGGGCGGCACCGATATCGATACGACGCTTACGGCGCTGGGCATCATCCTGACGCCCAGGCCGCCCCAGGTGAACTCGTTCAGTTTTTCCTATCCGCCGGCCAGCAGTACAACAAGTTACGTCGGACAGGGCGGCACCTTCAGCTTTTACGTTACCGACACCATCTCGTTTCAGATCGTCATCAGTCGTGACGGCATTGACTGGGATCCGGCAACGACAACGAATCGGGTGTTGACCGGAATCTCGGGAACCGGTGACTACTCGATTGTCTGGGATGGCAAGGACAACGCGGGCGCCAATTTTCCGGTTGGCACCAACTATCAATTCCGCATCACCGGACGCAACGGTGAAGTGCATTTCCCTTTTGTCGACGTCGAAGGCAACATCTACGGTGGCCCGGTTATTACCAAACTCAACGGCAACATAGTCGATTCCCTTGTTTATTACGATGACCGCGGCTATGTCACGCGGGGCGGAACCGCGGTTGGCACCCTGAATGGACATATCTGCGGCGCGGCGGCGGCGGCGTGGCCGCAACCAGCGCCGAACCAAGCCCTGACCGGACTCGATTCGTCGGCCAAGATCTACAACAACGGAAGCGGAGCAAATTCTGCGTACGCTCGCTGGTGGACGCTAAGCGGCAATTCAAACGGCGATTGTGTGAATGGTACGACTCAGGGATTCGGTGACGCCAAGGCACTCAATCTTTGGACCTATCAGACCACCACGCCGCAGTGGAATACGTTTAACATCATCGACGCGGCTGACGTGAAGGCGACGGTTTCGGCACCGGTCAGCACCACCGCTGGCGCACCAGTTTCCGTCAATGTTGGATTTGGAAATGTGGGCTCGCAGAATGCCGCGGCCACAGCCTACTCGATTACGCTGCCAACGGGTTTGACCGGTGTGTCTTGTACCGGCGCGACTTGCAACTACAACAGCAGCACCGGGGCTGTGACCATCACTGGGCTGCCCGGTTCGCTGTCCCCAGCCCAATGGGTTGGTATGACGCTTTCCTATACGGCGCCCGGGTCGGGCAGTGTGCCTGTTGTCGCAACCGTTACCACAACGACCAGTCAAGGCCCGAATCTGGCGCCGGATACGGCTAGTGCAACGACCCTCATTGGCGGCACGTCAGAAGCCGATGTGTTGACGACCGTTTCGCCGCCACCGTCGTCGGTGGCTGGAGGGACCGTCAACGTGCCGGTGACCTATGCCAACGTCGGCGCCAGCACGGCCACGATCACGGGTTATACGTTGACCTTGTCGCCCGGTTTGACTGGCGTGACGTGCAGCGGCAGTGGGGTGAGTTGTACTTACAACGCTGGTACCGGCGCAGTCACGCTCACGGGCCTGCCGGGAACGCTGGCGCCCGGACAGAGTGTGCCCTTTTCGGTGGACTACACAGCACCGGCTTCGGGCACCGAAGTGACAGTCAGTTCGGCCATTGCAACCTCCACGGCGGAGATCAACGTTTCCAATAACAGTGCCACCGGCAAGACAACGGTCAGGGGTACCGGGGCCAAGCCCGATGTAACCGTTACCGTTTTGGCCCCGGTGGTGGCGACGCCGGGCAGCGCGGTCAATGTGGCGGTGTCGTTCGGCAACGTGGGTGATGTGACGGCGGCCGGCCTCACGTACAACCTGACACTTTCACCCGGGCTGTCAGGGGTATCCTGCCCGTCGCCTGCGATTTGCACCTATACCAGTGCGACCGGCGCGGTCACGGTCAGTGGACTTCCGACCTCGCTTGGGGCGGGCGTGTGGACCGGCCTGACCTTGACCTATAACGCACCGTCCTCGGGTGTCGTGCCGACGACGGCAACGATCGGTACGACAACGGTAGGCGAAACCAATACCGCCAACAATACCGCCACCGGTAATACGACCGTGGTGACTGCGTCGTCGGGCGCAGACGTTGCGGTCACGTTGACACCGCCCGCCAGCGCGGCACCGGGCGCGGTGGTGAATGTTCCTGTCAATGTCTCCAACCTCGGGCCACTGACGGCCACCGGCGTAACTTATACGCTGACGCTGCCAACCGGTTTGACTGGCGTAACTTGCAGTGGCAATGGTGTGACGTGTGTTTACAACGCAGGTACCGGTGCGGTGACGTTGGCAGGTCTGCCAGCAACCCTGACCTCAGGTCAAAGTGTGCCCTTTACGCTGGCCTACACAGCGCCAGGGTCCGGTTCGGTTGCCGTGCTATCGAGCATTGCAGCATCGAGCTTTGATCCGAATGTGTCGAACAATAGCGCCTCGGGAGCGACGACGATCGTTGCGGGCGCGACGGCTGATGTGACGACAACGGTATCGCCCCCGCCGACAGCAATCGGTGGTACGGTTGTGACGGTCCCGATTACTTTTTCCAATATCGGCATCACGACGGCCGCCGCTGTTACCTACAACGTGGTGTTTAGTGGTTCGCCCGCGGGCATAGCAATAACGAATGGCGGTGTGCCCTGCACCTATAACAGCGGCACAGGTGTGGTCAGCGGCTGTGGACTACCTGCCACGCTGACTCCCGGTCAGGTAGTCAATTTGGTTGCGACCTACACCGGACCGGCCTCCGGTACGGTTGGCATTACTTCTACCATCACGACATCAACGGCAGAGAGCAATGCCGCCAACAATAGCGCCAACGCCAGTACTGTGCTTGCACCCGCGACGGCGCCCGATATGGCAATCGATCTCACGGGTCTGCCCGCGGCTGCCACAGTCTGGGCACCGTACTCCGGCACTTACACCTGCAGCAATCTTGGAACGGCCGACGCGACCGCGTTGACCACCTGCACAGTCAGCGGCTTGCCTGCAGGGTTGAGCGTGAGCGGCTGCACCATCACGCCAGCAAGCGCGGTCTGGGTGGCCGGTAATACGGTACCGATAGGTCAAACAGTGACTTGCACTGTTTCGGGCACTCCCACGACAGTGGGCCCTGCGACGGTCAACGGTAGCACCGGTACCACTGGCGATAGCAATGCCGCGAATAACACAGCAAGCAAGGGTGTTACGGTCGCGGCTTCGACGCCCCCGACGGCGCTGCCCGATGCGGTGAGCACGATAGCGGGCACGCCTGGGAGCTTTAACGTCTCGACCAACGACACCAAGCCGGTGGGTGCGACCTACACCCAAACGGCGACGACGTGCGTGCCGCCGGGCAGCATGACGGGCGCTGGGGTAGCGAGCTACACCGCACCTGCGCTCATTGGAGCGAGCTGCACCGTGAGCTACCAGGTGTGCAACCCCGCCCCCGATGCAGCGACCTGCGCGAGCTCGGTGCTCACGGTGACGGCGAGCGCACCCACGCTCACGGCTGCGCCCGATGCGACCAGCACGGCCACGGGTACGGCGGGCACGTTTGATGTCTCGGCCAACGACACCAAGCCGCTGGGCTCGACCTACACGCAGACAGCCACGACGTGCGTGCCCGCGGGCAGCATGACCGGCGCTGGGGTAGCGAGCTACACCGCGCCGAACGTGGCCGGGGCGACCTGCACGGTGGCCTACACCGTGTGCATGCCCGCACCGAACGCAGGCACCTGCACGAGCTCGGTGCTCACGGTCACGGCCAGCGCGGTGCCCCCGACGGCGCTGCCCGATGCGATGAGCACGATAGCGGGCACGCCGGGGAGCTTTAACGTCTCCACCAACGACACCAAGCCGGTGGGTGCGACCTACACCCAAACGGCGACGACGTGCGTGCCGCCGGGCAGCATGACGGGCGCTGGGGTAGCGAGCTACACCGCACCTGCGCTCATTGGAGCGAGCTGCACCGTGAGCTACCAGGTGTGCAACCCCGCCCCCGATGCAGCGACCTGCGCGAGCTCGGTGCTCACGGTGACGGCGAGCGCACCCACGCTCACGGCTGCGCCCGATGCGACCAGCACGCCCACCAGTACGGCGGGCACGTTTGATGTCTCGGTCAACGACACCAAGCCGGTGGGCTCGACCTATACGCAAACAGCCACCACCTGCACGCCAGCGGGCACCATGACCGGCGCTGGGGTAGCGAGCTACATCGCGCCGAACGTAGCCGGGGCGACCTGCACGGTGAGCTACACCGTGTGCATGCCCGCACCGAACGCAGGCACCTGCACGAGCTCGGTGCTCACGGTCACGGCCAGCGCGGTGCCCCCGACGGCGCTGCCCGAGGCGGTGAGCACGATAGCGGGCACGCCGGGGAGCTTTAACGTCTCGACCAACGACACCAAGCCGGTGGGTGCGACCTACACCCAAACGGCGACGACGTGCGTGCCGCCGGGCAGCATGACGGGCGCTGGGGTAGCGAGCTACACCGCACCTGCGCTCATTGGAGCGAGCTGCACCGTGAGCTACCAGGTCTGCAACCCCGCCCCCGATGCAGCGACCTGCGCGAGCTCGGTGCTCACGGTGACGGCGAGCGCACCCGCACAAGACATGGCCGTGGACCTGAGCGGATTGCCTGGCACGGCCACGGTGGGCGTACCTTATAGCGGCAGCTTCACCTGCACCAACGTTGGCGGCGTGGCCGCCAGTGCGCTCACGCTGTGCTCGGTCAGCGGCTTGCCCGCAGGGCTGAGCCAGGGCGCATGCACGATCAGCCCGAGCGCTGCGGCCTGGGTCGCGGGCAACGCGGTACCGGCCGCTGCGGTGGTGACGTGTTTGGTTAGTGGTACACCGACCTCGGCGGCGGCTGCAACCGTCACCGGCACGACTGGTGCGACCGGCGACACCAACGTGGCGAACAACACCGCAACAAAACCGATCAACCCACTGGCCGCACAAGACATGGCCGTGGACCTGAGCGGATTGCCTGGCACGGCCACGGTGGGCGTACCTTATAGCGGCAGCTTCACCTGCACCAACGTTGGCGGCGTGGCCGCCAGTGCGCTCACGCTGTGCTCGGTCAGCGGCTTGCCCGCAGGGCTGAGCCAGGGCGCATGCACGATCAGCCCGAGCGCTGCGGCCTGGGTCGCGGGCAACGCGGTACCGGCCGCTGCGGTGGTGACGTGTTTGGTTAGTGGTACACCGACCTCGGCGGCGGCTGCAACCGTCACCGGCACGACTGGTGCGACCGGCGACACCAACGTGGCGAACAACACCGCAACAAAACCGATCAACCCACTGGCCGCACAAGACATGGCCGTGGACCTGAGCGGATTGCCTGGCACGGCCACGGTGGGCGTACCTTATAGCGGCAGCTTCACCTGCACCAACGTTGGCGGCGTGGCCGCCAGTGCGCTCACGCTGTGCTCGGTCAGCGGCTTGCCCGCAGGGCTGAGCCAGGGCGCATGCACGATCAGCCCGAGCGCTGCGGCCTGGGTCGCGGGCAACGCGGTACCGGCCGCTGCGGTGGTGACGTGTTTGGTTAGTGGTACACCGACCTCGGCGGCGGCTGCAACCGTCACCGGCACGACTGGTGCGACCGGCGACACCAACGTGGCGAACAACACCGCAACAAAACCGATCAACCCACTGGCCGCACAAGACATGGCCGTGGACCTGAGCGGATTGCCTGGCACGGCCACGGTGGGCGTACCTTATAGCGGCAGCTTCACCTGCACCAACGTTGGCGGCGTGGCCGCCAGTGCGCTCACGCTGTGCTCGGTCAGCGGCTTGCCCGCAGGGCTGAGCCAGGGCGCATGCACGATCAGCCCGAGCGCTGCGGCCTGGGTCGCGGGCAACGCGGTACCGGCCGCTGCGGTGGTGACGTGTTTGGTTAGTGGTACACCGACCTCGGCGGCGGCTGCAACCGTCACCGGCACGACTGGTGCGACCGGCGACACCAACGTGGCGAACAACACCGCAACAAAACCGATCAACCCACTGGCCGCACAAGACATGGCCGTGGACCTGAGCGGATTGCCTGGCACGGCCACGGTGGGCGTACCTTATAGCGGCAGCTTCACCTGCACCAACGTTGGCGGCGTGGCCGCCAGTGCGCTCACGCTGTGCTCGGTCAGCGGCTTGCCCGCAGGGCTGAGCCAGGGCGCATGCACGATCAGCCCGAGCGCTGCGGCCTGGGTCGCGGGCAACGCGGTACCGGCCGCTGCGGTGGTGACGTGTTTGGTTAGTGGTACACCGACCTCGGCGGCGGCTGCAACCGTCACCGGCACGACTGGTGCGACCGGCGACACCAACGTGGCGAACAACACCGCAACAAAACCGATCAACCCACTGGCCGCACAAGACATGGCCGTGGACCTGAGCGGATTGCCTGGCACGGCCACGGTGGGCGTACCTTATAGCGGCAGCTTCACCTGCACCAACGTTGGCGGCGTGGCCGCCAGTGCGCTCACGCTGTGCTCGGTCAGCGGCTTGCCCGCAGGGCTGAGCCAGGGCGCATGCACGATCAGCCCGAGCGCTGCGGCCTGGGTCGCGGGCAACGCGGTACCGGCCGCTGCGGTGGTGACGTGTTTGGTTAGTGGTACACCGACCTCGGCGGCGGCTGCAACCGTCACCGGCACGACTGGTGCGACCGGCGACACCAACGTGGCGAACAACACCGCAACAAAACCGATCAACCCACTGGCCGCACAAGACATGGCCGTGGACCTGAGCGGATTGCCTGGCACGGCCACGGTGGGCGTACCTTATAGCGGCAGCTTCACCTGCACCAACGTTGGCGGCGTGGCCGCCAGTGCGCTCACGCTGTGCTCGGTCAGCGGCTTGCCCGCAGGGCTGAGCCAGGGCGCATGCACGATCAGCCCGAGCGCTGCGGCCTGGGTCGCGGGCAACGCGGTACCGGCCGCTGCGGTGGTGACGTGTTTGGTTAGTGGTACACCGACCTCGGCGGCGGCTGCAACCGTCACCGGCACGCACTGGTGCGACCGGCGACACCAACGTGGCCAACAACACCGCAACAAAACCGATCAACCCACTGGCCGCACAAGACATGGCCGTCGGACCTGAGCGGATTGCCTGGCACGGCCACGGTGGGCGTACCTTATAGCGGCAGCTTCACCTGCACCAACGTTGGTGGCGTGGCCGCCAGTGCGGGCACGCTGTGCTCGGTCAGCGGCTTGCCCGCAGGGCTGAGCCAGGGTGATTGCACGATCAGCCCGAGCGCTGCGTCGTGGGTCGCGGGTAGTGCGGTTCCCGTGGGTGAGATGGTGACCTGCATTGTTTCCGGCACGCCCACCAGCGCGGCCGCCGTCGCAATCACGGGCGTTACGGGTGCCACGGGGGATGCAACCCGACCAACGACACAGAGACGATTTTGATTGGCGCGTCTGCCGCGCCAACGCCGATTCCGACGCTTTCGCAGTGGGCAATGTTGTTGCTCTCAGGCCTGATGGCGCTGTTTGGCCTGATGCGGTTGCCTCGCCGAAATCACTGAAACTGAATCACGTGCGTACGCCGGGCGAGGGCGCACGTGATGTTCACTGCTCAGAGCGATTGCCTGAGTATTTCGCGATAGTCGTCCGCTGTGGCGATGCGTGGGTTGGTCTTGTGGCAATGGTCGCGCATCGCTCCATCAATGATGCGTTCAAACCAATCCGTTTGAACGCCCATCGCTGCCAGGCCGCTGGGCAAGCCCAGCCGGGCATTCATGTCCTTGACGGCGTTTCCAATGTCAGACACGCCGCTCAACCCCATGGCATGGGCCATACGTTCAAGACGACGCTCCGATCTAATTGATTCTGTACTTGAATTAAACGAAATCACCGCCGGCAGAAACATAGCGTTGAGTGTGCCGTGATGCAGGCGCGGATCCACCCCCCCCAAGCTGTGGCTCAGCGAATGTACACAACCGAGACCTTTCTGAAAGGCCATAGCTCCCTGCATGGAAGCGCTCATCATGTTCAATCGGGCCTCACGGTCGCTACCATCCTTGGTGGCCCTCTCGATAAAGCCCCAACCGCGAGCCAATCCATCCAAGGCTATCCCGTCTGCCGGCGGGTTGAACGCGGGGGCCATAAACGTCTCCATGCAATGCGCGATCGCGTCCATGCCGGTAGCGGCCGTTAAGAGGGCTGGTAGCCCGAGCGTGAGTTCCGGGTCGCAAATGGCAGTTTTCGGAACAAGATGCCAAGAATGAAAGCCGAGTTTGCGGTGATCATCCACGATAACAATCGCGCCGCGCGCCACCTCGCTGCCGGTGCCGCTGGTCGTGGGTACCGCAATCAGTGGTGCCACGCGCTCGGTGATGCGAGGTGACCCACCCTCAATTGTTGCGTAATGAGTCAACGGCCCTTCGTGGGTTGCCGCAATTGCCACACCTTTGGCGCAATCGATCGCAGAGCCACCCCCGACGGCAATCAGGCCATCACATTGACCCGCCTTGAAGACAGCGACGGCTGCCCGCACGGCCGCCTCGGTGGGGTTGGAAGGCGTCTGATCAAACACAGCTAGGGGCCGGCCTGGCAGGTTATCGATGGCCTTCTGCAGGATTCCGGCGGCCTTGACCCCGGGGTCTGTAACGATAAGTGGGCGAGTGATACCGACTCTCTCACATTCTTGCTTGAGCAGTTTGATGGCGCCGAATTCGAACTGGATCTGAGTCACGTAGTAGATAAGTGCCATGATGTCGGACGGTGTAGGATGAAAACCGCACTTTAACAAGAACCGCCCTAACGATGACTGAACCTACGCGACAGGACTTCCGATTTTCACACCGCCTGCGGGTGCGCTGGGCCGAAATCGACATGCAGAAGATTGTGTTCAACGCGCACTATCTGATGTACTTTGATACTGCGATCGCCGACTATTGGCGCGCCTTGGCCCTGCCGTACGATGTAACCATGCAAAGTTTGGATGGTGACTTGTACGTCAAGAAGGCCACCGTTGAATATCACGCGTCGGCCCGAATCGATGATCAGCTTGACGTGGCGCTGCGATGCGGGCGCATAGGTTCCTCATCGGTCGTTTTCACTGGAGCCATATTTCGCGGTGAGGAAAACCTTGTGGGCGGGGAGTTGATCTACGTTTTTGCGGATCCGTCAACGCAAAAGTCAAAACCACTGCCAAATTCGCTGCGCGAAATCATGCTCGGGTATGAAGCGGCCGAATCGATGATTCACGTGGAGCTCGGGGATTGGTCGGCCCTTGGCCGTGGGGTTGCCGTTGTCCGCCAGGTAGTACTTCTCGACGAGCCGCGTACCCCAGCGGATCGTAAGCTCGATGAGGGGGACGACGTGGCCATCCACGCACTCTTGCGCAACCGCTTGGGGTTGCCAGTGGCCACCGGGCGCCTGTTGCAACATGCCCCCGGGATTGGCCGAATCGGGCACTTGGCGGTAACCGTCGTGTTGCGCGGTTCAGGTCTGGGGCGTTCGGTGGTGGACACTTTGCTACAAGCCGCAGCTACGCGCGGCGACCGGGAAGTGATCGTGTACGCCCGGCGCACGACTCAAGGCTTTTTTTCCAGACTCGGCTTCGTCGCGCGCGGCGAGCAGTTTGATGAGGTCGGCGTTCCCAGCTTGGAGATGACGCGAGAGCTTTGAGCCGAGTTTCAGAAGCGCGCGATCAGATATCGGACAACAGCGGGTAGGGTGGGGGTGTCACGGTCAAGGCTGGCCCATCGACGCCGCGCACATGCAGGCTCCGGGAATCCGCCGCCGCCACTTGCATCGAGACAATCGCATCAAATCCGCCAAGTGGAGACTCTGCGGCCTGTGCAACGGTACCGCAGGGCTGGGCTTGATCTTCGAGCTGAAAGACTTCCTCTCCGGCCTGCATCGGCTCCTGCGAGTGTGCCAGATAGCCTCGCCGCTTGAGGCTGCCTCGAAATTGGCTGCGTGCAACCACTTCCTGACCCGGGTAGCAACCTTTCTTGAAGCTAACGCCACCGACCGATTCATAGTTCAGCATTTGCGGAACAAAAGCTCCAACAATGGGTGTGCTGATCATCGCAACACCGCTGCGGACCTCGCCCCAAGCCCAAGCCGGCTGACTCAGCACGACGACATTGGGCCGGGTTTCGGCGACATGAGCCACCCACAACGCGCGTTGCACACCATCCGCAGCGGGCAGGGTGAAGACGGACGCGCCGTCAATCTCAAGGCGGGACCACGACGGACCCAGGGTGCCTGCCGTGGATTCAATAGCTTCACCAGCCAATCCGTACAAGGCAAAATCGTCGCTAGCGTCGGTCAGTCTGACTTTTGTTCTCAAGACGAACATCGACATCCGTTTGACGGTGTCTACCAGCAGGTCCTTGTTGCAAACGAGCAGGATCTCATCCTGGTCAGACCTGAACGCATAAAAACTGGCCAGCATGCGGCCCTTTGCATTGCAAAAGGCAGCCAGCCTGCCCTGTGAGGGTCCGAGCGAAGCAAAGTCCTGCGTCAGTTGGCTTTGAAGAAAGCCCGTGGCTTCAGCACCCTGCACCCGGATTACACCGAAATGCGCCAAAGGCGCGGCACCATTGAGTTTCATGTCCATGGTGTGAATTATCATCCTGACCTGATTCCATGGAAGGTAGCTGGGGCGTGCGTCGAGTTTTCTTTTTGTCTCTGGGTCTTCTTGCAGTGCTTGCTGGAACGATCCTGTGGTGGCTCAATCAAGAATTGACCATGAACGCCAAGCTCGTCGATCTGTCGGTGGAGCCGGGGATGTCGGTGCGCGGCGTGACCCAACTCGTCTGTGACGCTGGGGTGGACGTTAACCCGGTCCTGCTGTATTGGTGGTTCCGACTGTCGGGGCAAGATCGGCAGATTCGGGCAGGTAGCTACGAGATCGAGCGGGGTGCGTCACCGCGAAGCTTGTTGCGCAAACTCGTGCGGGGCGAAGAAGCGCTGCGTGCTGTAACCTTGGTGGAAGGCTGGACATTCCGACAGGTTCGCGAGGCGCTCGCAAAAGCAGAGCAACTCATGCCCGAATCCAAAGGCATGCCAGACTATTTGATCATGAAGGTAATCGGAAAGCCAGGTCTCGCGCCGGAGGGCATGTTCTTTCCGGACACCTACACTTATGCCAAGGGTGCGAGTGACATGGCGGTGCTACAGCGGGCGATGCGGGCCATGGACAAGCAACTCGAGGCTGCCTGGGTCCAACGCGCGCCCGACACGCCGTTGCAATCACCGCAACAGGCCTTGATACTGGCCAGCCTGATTGAAAAGGAGACCGGCCGCGCCAGTGACCGCGAACTGATCGCAGGTGTCTTCACGAACAGGTTGCGATTGGGAATGATGTTGCAGTCCGATCCGACCGTGATATATGGGCTGGGCGCGCGCTTCGACGGCGATTTGCGCCGCGTTGATCTTCAGAAAGACACCCCCTGGAACACCTATTCGCGCACCGGATTACCCGCCACACCGATCGCCATGCCGGGCCGTGCCTCGCTATGGGCGGCGGTGCGTCCGGCGGCCACACCGGCACTGTATTTTGTGGCCCGTGGCGACGGCAGCAGCGAGTTCAGCGCGAGTCTGCAAGAGCACAATCGGGCCGTTAACAAGTATCAGCGCGGACAATGAGCCAGATGAGCGGTTTATTCATTAGTTTTGAAGGGATTGACGGCGCGGGAAAGTCGACCCATGTTGAGACGCTCGCCCAGGTCTTTCGAGGGCAGGGTAGAGAGGTGAGCGTCACTCGGGAGCCCGGCGGCACACCGCTTGCGGAGCGATTGCGCGCAATGATTCTGAACGACGCCATGGACGCGATGACCGAGGCGCTGTTGGTCTTTGCGGCCCGGCGCGACCACTTGCGGCAGGTGATTGAGCCCGCACTCGCGCGTGGCGAAGTCTTGCTGTGCGACCGATTCACCGACGCCACGTTCGCCTACCAGGGAGGCGGGCGCGGATTCGACCTGGAAGTGCTATCTTTTCTGGAACGTACGGTACAGACGGCAAGAGGCTTGGGCGACGAATTTGTTCGACAACCGGACTTGACACTATGGTTTGACCTTGATGCCGAAATCGCCGCACAGCGCTTGACCGGGGCACGACTTCCCGACAAGTTTGAAGCTCAGCCCGTGGAGTTTTTCCGGCGCGTATCGAATGGCTACTTGCAGCGGATGTTGCAGAGTCCGGGTCGTTTTGCGCGCATTGACGCCAGTCATTCGCGCGAAAGGGTCTGGCAAGCCGTCCTTGATGCGATTCGGGTAAGGGGTTGGCTGGTGTGAGCAACGCGGTGATGGCCCCTTGGATCGCGGCTCAGGCCACGCAACTGTTGGCGCAGCGCGGACACGCCTGGTTGCTCGCTGGTCCATCAGGACTGGGGCAATACGGACTCGCGCTGGCACTTGTTCGCGCCTGGCTGTGTGAACGTCCATTGGCGCTCGGCGCCTGCGGGTCCTGCGCCAGCTGCCACGCGGTCAAGGTACGCACCCATGCCGACCTGTGCGTGCTGATGCCGGAGACCTACTTACTGGCGTTGGAATGGCCTTTGGGCGAAAAGGCGCAGTCCGATATTGATGACAAGAAGAGGAAGCCGAGCAGGGAAATCCGGGTTGATGCCATGCGCGAAGCCCTGGAATTTGCGCAGCGCACCAGCGCCAGAGGGCGTGGCAAGGCGATTCTTATATTTCCGGCCGAACGAATGAACGCGGTCAGCGCCAATGCCTTGCTAAAGACACTCGAGGAGCCGCCCGGGGACGTGAAGTTTGTCCTGGCGAGCGAAGCGGCCCACGAACTGCCGCCGACGGTTCGCAGCCGATGCCTTGGACACACCATGACGTGGCCGGCAAAGCAGGCTGCGCTGGCGTGGCTCGAAGGCGCAGGGATGACAGGCAACGTGGCCAGCGTCATGCTTAATGCCGCCGGGGGACGCCCGGAGCATGCGCTGCGGCTCGCAAGTTCGGGACTTTCGGCCAAGGACTGGGCTGGACTGCCCCAGGCCATGGCGCGCGGCGACATCACGGTTGTCAAGGACTGGTTGCCCGCACAGGCGCTCGACGCGATGCACAAGCTTTGTCACGACATGCTGGCGGTGAAGGTTGGCGCCGGGCCGAGATTTTTTGCTTCGGTGGACCTGCCATCCGGGGGGTGCATCGACGGTCTGACGGCCTGGTCCAAGGCGCTGGCTGGCGCCTCACGTTACATTGAACACCCATGGAATGGCGGTTTGCTGCTTGAAACTCTTGTGAGCCAGGCACAACTCGCCCTAAACTCGAGGCATTAGGTACGACCCATGAACAATTCAGCGTCATCCACTGCACGGCCCAGCGTCATTCAACTGGCCATCAAGGAAAAGTCTGCTCTTTACGCGGCGTACATTCCGTTGCTCGCAACGGGCGGTGTCTTTATTCCTACCTCACGCGAGTACAAGCTCGGCGATGATGTTTACGTCTTGCTTTCGCTGCCCGATGATCCACAGCGTTACCCGGTCGCAGGCAAGGTTGCTTGGGTGACTCCCGCCAAGGCAGCCAACAATCGCACCCAAGGCATCGGTATACTTTTTCCGTCCGACGAGAAGTCGCGCACGCTCAGACTCAAGATTGAAGAGCTGCTGGGCGTGCACATGGCTTCGGACCGGCCGACGCAAACCATTTAGTCGGGCTGACCGGCAGGTGGACCGTTCGCCGCAGCATTGGGTTGCACATGTTCACGGATTCGCACTGCCATCTTAGTTTTCCAGAACTTGTCTCGCATTTGCCGGAGATTCGGCAGTCCATGGTCGCCGCGAGGGTGGGCCGGGCCCTGTGCATCTGCACCTCACTTGAAGAGTTCTCCACGGTTCACGCCCTGGCCACCACTTGTCGTGAATTTTGGGCCACCGTTGGTGTTCATCCGGACAGCGAGGGAGTGACCGAACCAAGTCTTGACAGCTTGCTGCGGCTTGGGAGCATGCCCCGTGTCGTGGGCATCGGCGAAACCGGGCTGGATTACTATCGTCTGGGCGGGCGCAGCGTGGGTGATATGGCTTGGCAGCGTGATCGATTCCGCACACATATCCGTGCGGCGCGCCAACTCGGGCTGCCCCTCGTGGTTCACACGCGGGCGGCGGCTACCGATACGCTGGCGATCCTGCAACAGGAGGGCGAAGATGGCGGTGCGGGCAGCGCCGGTGGGGTCTTCCACTGTTTTACGGAATCAATGGTGGTTGCACGAAGCGCGTTGGACATGGGCTTCTTCATCTCGTTTTCCGGGATCTTGACGTTCAAAAATGCCCATGAGTTGCGTGCCGTGGCGCGGTTTGTGCCGCGCGATCGCATCCTGATAGAAACCGACAGTCCCTACCTTGCACCGGCGCCACACCGTGGAAAGGTAAACAACCCGTCTTTTGTTCCACTTGTTGCCGCCTGCCTGGCCGAGCTCAGACATTGCAGCGACCAGGAGATTGGTGAAGTCACGAGTGAAAACTTTGAGACCCTGTTCAAACGCGTGTTGCTATGAGTACACGCTGGTTTTCGAATATGATGTATTGCTTTAGAAAAATTCTGTATCTTGTTGTTTTAACAACGTATTCAGTAGGGAACTGTGGATCATATGATGATTATTTCTCGGCCATAAGAGTTGACGATGTTGCGACCGTCAAGGCGTTGCTGGTTCGTGGTTTTGACGTAAATACGGTCGATTCAGTTGGCGAGACAGGCCTGTTAATGGCGGTTCGACAGAATTCGCTCAAGGTGGCCGAGTTTCTGGTGGGGTGGCCGCAGACCAGCGTTGAAGCCCGCTCGCTGCGCGACGAGAGCGCGCTGATGCTCGCGGCGCTTAAGGGTTTGAGCCAACTCTGCGAGGCGCTGATCGTGCGCGGGGCGGATGTGAACAAACCGGGCTGGACACCGTTGCATTACGCTGCCACCAACGGGCATTTGTCGGTGATCAATCTGCTTCTGGAGAATTACGCGTACATCGATGCTGCGTCGCCCAACGGCACAACCCCGCTGATGATGGCGGCGCACTATGGCAACCCGACAACCGTGCGCATGTTGATCGAGGCTGGAGCTGACCCGTTGCTTAAGAACGATCAGGGCCTGTCGGCGATAGACTTTGCGCAAAGGGCCCAACGGCAGGACTCGGCCGACATCATCGCGGCCGCAATTCGGTCGCTTCAGCCCAAAGGCAGTTGGTAGTTGACCTGTGATTGTACTTCATACGATGTATATTATGTTAATATATAAACGAGCAAGAACTCCTTGAAACTGGCGCGCCGAGAATGTCAGGAAACCGAGAAGCTGACGGTTGGCGCGCTGACATCCGCGAACGACGAGCCCAGGGCAATTTCGCCACGACCATGCAGGACGCACTCTTCCCGTCTGAGCAGCAAGTCGGAACCGCCCCCCGAGAAGCGAAGCCAGCAGCCATACGAACTGACGTCGACCAGCGTCATGCTGCCGTTGCGCCAATCGATGCGGGCATGAGCCCTTGAAACCCTTGGGTCATCGACCACAAAGTCAGCCTGATGCAGGCGCCCGATGTGAATTGGCATCTCGAAGGCCTTGAATGACTTGCTCACTGTCAACCAGGTCAACTCGATTTGCCCGCCCAGCACGTCGGTCGTCGCGGCGTCGGGCAAGGGTATCAAATCTGACTGCATCGTGAGCAAGGCTGAGGACGCGTCGTCCTCCCAATCAACCTGATAGACGGTACAGGGTTCAGCACGACCCCGAATACTGATCGGACCGAGCATGCGAAAGCGCACGCCCTCGGCCTCATCTGCACCCTCGAGCGCGGCACCATTGGCCCATATCTGATGTGGCCCGGTCAGGTCGCTCAGGCGCGCGGCGACGTTGACGGCATCGCCATAGCAGTCGCCCGCGACGAGCTCAACGTCACCACTGGCAACGCCCACACGGATCGGCATCACGGTCGCAGGTGCGCTCTTGGTCATGCGCTTTTGATGTTTGCGCTGCATCTCAACGACTGCGACGATCGCCGAGTGATTGTCGTTAAACAATGCCAACACGCCGTCACCAAGCATCTTGACGACACGCCCACCGTGCGCCTGAACAACTTTCGCAATCCAGTTTGTGATCTCCGTCACCGCCAGCGTCGCCTGTGCGTTACCCAGGGCCTCAAAGACCCTGGTGCTACCGAAAAGATCGGTAAAGACGACCGTGGAGTGAATGCTCATTCGAACCCGAATTTTGTTGCCTGAGTTGGGCCAGAGTTTAGGTCATATTCGGACCCGTCGGCACAGGACCCCAAAAGAGCAAAGCATCGCGCCCCTGCACGACCAGGTCGACTTTGGCACCGACTGGCAACAACACCTTGGTCGCTACGTGACCGTAGGGCAAATTGGTCAACACGGGCACCTTGATCCGGGCGCGCAACCAGTCGACCACCGACGAAAACCGGTAACCACGATCATGCGCGACCAACTTGTACTCGGTGAACTGGCCCAGCACGACCGCCTTCTGGCGCCTCAGCACACCGGCGAGCAAAAGTTGGCCCAACATTCTCTCTACCCGATACGGGTGCTCACCAACGTCTTCGAGAAACAGGACACCACCCTTGACTTGCGGAAAATATGGTGTTGCAAGCAGCGAGGTCAGGACCGACAGATTGCCGCCCCAAAGCACCGCGTTCTTGCATGCAAATGAAGCTGCAATGCCCGTCCTGCTTGCGTCAGCAGCTACTGAATTAATAGCGGGTCGGCGCGCTGGTGGCAATTGACGCCAGCCCGCACCCTCACCCCGCCCGAGCAACAGGTCCTCAAAGCAAGCCTCCATCACGTCATCGGGCTGCGACGCTTCACCCTGCCCGTGACCATCGAGCAGATCTGGCTTACCACCGACCCCGAAACCTTCACAAAGCGCCGGTCCAGCCCAGGAAACTGCGCCCGTGCGCGCCAGCAACGCACTTTGAAACGCCGTGAAATCGCTGATGCCGACAAATTGTGTACCGCGCTCGATCGCTTTGGCAACGCTTCGATATCGAACCCCCCCGAGGATACGGCTGAACCCGTATCCACCACGGGATATCAGGGCCACATCGGCGCCACTTGCAGCGGCACGGTGGATCGCCGCCAGACGCGTCTCATCGTCTCCGGCAAAGCGCAAGTGGCTGGCCAGTGCTGCAGCGTCAACTTCAACCTCGTATCCAAGCGAGCGCAGGCGTGCCAATCCGCGCCGAAAGGCAGCCTTGTCACGCACGGCGCCGGACGGAGAATAAATGTAGATGTGTTTCTTCATGGCGAGTCCGGTCAAATCCCAGTCAGGACCGTGGCACAAAATGCCCGACGGCGGCCCGCGCAACCGTTTCACCATGCTCCGGTACAAAGTGTCCGGCCTGATCAAGCAGCATCGGTGCCGGACAGCCCCTGATCGACTGTCGGAGGTCCTGCATGACCGGCAAACCCAGCACCGGGTCCAGGACACCGACTGCCATCAACGACTGTCCACTCCACTGGTTTCGCCAGAACTCCCGCGCCAGTCTCGACTCGGCGGCTCCGTCAGCCGTCGCAGCGTCGGGCACCATCGCGGGAAAGGCGCGTGTGGCCGCGCGGTGGCCACTGTCTGGGAACGGCGCCTGATAGGCCGCGCATTCTGCTGCGCTCATCTGCGGATTGCCCCGAGCGAACAGGCGCGCCACATCAAAGTCGGGCTTGTTGGCGCACATTTCGCGCCAGGCAAGAAAGCCCGCGTTCAGTGGCGAGTCGCCGCATGCCAGGGTCGTGTTCATCACCAGCAGCCCGGCAAACCGGCTGGGCGCCTGCATCGGTAGCGTAAGCCCCAGCAACCCACCCCAATCTTGCACCACCAGAACGATATTTTTCAGATCCAGTCTTTCGACCAACTCCAGCAGGACCCGACGGTGCCACGAGAACGTGTGAAAACCGTCCTTCTTCGGTTTGTCGCTCTTGCCGAAGCCAATCAGGTCGGGCGCGACCACGCGTTGATGGTCGGCCAGAAATACCGGAATCATCTTCCGATAGAGATAGCTCCAGGCCGGGTTTCCGTGCAGGCAAAGATAGGTGAGCGGTGCTGCCGGGTCACCTTCATCGAGGTAGTGCAGCCGCAATCCGTTGAGGGCTGGTAAGTCGGTCAAGTAACGCGGCGCCCAGGGGTAGCCCGGCAGCTCGTCAAACCGCCAATCCGGGGTACGCAGAGCGTCCTCGCGCACGATCTGGCTGTTCATTCGCGTCACCTCACGTCTTTGTTGGAAAAAGGTTCGCAACGTGTCCGAGCACGCCGTGCCCAACACGCCCCCGCGCACCTGAGTCTGATGATTGAGCAGCCGGTTGTCAAACAAATTGATGACAGACCCTGCCGCACCGGTCTTTGGGTCGGCGCTGCCAAATACCACGCGACTCAGGCGCGCCTGCAATGTGGCACCAACGCACATAACGCACGGCTCGAGCGTGACAAACAGTTCGCAATCGGTCAGGCGGTAGTTGCCGAGCCGCCGGGCGGCCGCCCTCAAGGCGACCATTTCCGCGTGGGCGCTCGGATCCGAATTGGCGATGCAAGTGTTGTATCCGGTGGCGATTATCTGGCCATCATGGACCACCACGGCGCCGACGGGCACTTCGCCCGCCGTTGCCGCGAGCTCGGCCTGCTCGATGGCCGCTTGCATGAAATACTCATCGGGCCGAGCCGCCATCGCCGCCCTATTTCTGGTCAGGCTCGGCACGCGGCTGCGCTATGGCTGCCTCCAGCGCCTGCTTGTATTGCTGCTGTGTTTGCACAGCCTGCTGTCGAACCGTGATGTTCGCCGCGTCGTTGTTCGCAGCGGCCGATGCCGGTGCCGATGGTGCCAACATCGGCGCCGCCAGACGGGTTACACCGAGTTGCTGCTTTATGACCAGGCCCACAATGACGAGCGCCAGCAGCAGACTGACGATGCCAAACAGCCCCTTCACTTGCGAACTCCTTCGTCCGCGGTCGCGCCGCCGATGCCAAGGCGTTGCATCCATTGCGCCAATGCGCGTTCGTGGTCGTCACCGTGCGCGTACATCGTCTGCATGGCCTGATGTGATTCGGGCCGATGCTGGTTGAGCTTGAGTTTGCACTGCAGATCTGTAACCCGCAACTCAAAGCCGACGATGGCGCCAAGCATCTTGCGCGCGAACTCCTGATCCAGGGTTTGCCACTGCGCAGCATACGCGGGCTCATGATCGGCAATGATGTGCTTGAGCAGCCGGTCTTTTTCGTCAACGTCCTCAATCAGCGTGGCCTGCACGACGCAGTGCACCGCAAGATAATTCCAAGTTGGCACCCGGGCCAGATCGGGATAGACGCTGGGCGACAGATAAGCGTGTGGCCCCATAAACGTGACCAGCGCCTGCGGTCTTGCAGCAAGGTATTGCCAATGCCGGTTGGCCCTGGCGCAATGCCCGAGCAAGATCGGCAGTGTCGGCCCGGAGGCGGTCGGCTCTCCCTCTTGCAAATGCAGCGGCAGGTGCGTGACAAACGGCGCCCCGCTGTCGTCGGTGCTGATCAGGCTTGCAAACGGATGCTCTCGCATGAGGGCGATGGCATGCCCGGCGTCCCCTGCGTTGAATTGAGGTGGCAGATACATCGTCGCCTCGATTCGCTTACTTGGCCTTCGCTACCATGCAAAAGGCAGCGAGCTTGTTGCCGTCGAGGTCGCGGAAATACGCCCCGTAAAAGTCGTCACCCCGCAGCCCCGGAGCGCCTTCGTCGCGACCACCCAGCGCGAGTGCCTTTGCATGCAAGGCGTCAACCTGTGCCGCATCCTTGCCTACCAGCGCCACCATCGTGCCGTTGCCGACGGTGGCGGATTGACCATCAAAGGGCTTCATGACACAAAACATGGGCTTGTCGGGTGCCACGCCCCAACCGACTGCCGCGTTCTGACTCAAAAAAATGCTTGGCTCCCAGCACCGCCAGCAGGTCATCGTAGAACGCAGCGGCGCGGGGCAAGTTATTGGTACCGACGCAGGTGTAGCCGATCATGGGATCTCCTTTCGTACAGATTAGACTTCACAAAACCACGCGTGAAAATCGCCGTCAAGAGCTGATTTTCGCCATCCGGGTCGTGGCGGGTGGAAAGAACTGCCCGTCGCCAAAGCCCGCGCCTCGGTGACCGTCCCACTTCCGCTGCCACGCTGACGATTAAACCACGCCGTCCATGAGTTTCAAGGGGAACGGTGATCCGCCCGAAAGACCAGTGGATGCCGAAATGGAATTTGCCAGGAAGGAAGGCAACCTTGCCAAATTGCCCCTCAGCAAGAGATGCGTCTTCTGCGGACAAAGTCAAAGCGGGTAAGCCACAATTGTTCAGATAGACTGCAAGCAAGCCCTGCCCTGCTGTCCTTAGTGCATTCGAACGATCATTTAGATCAGAAGAAGAGGTAAAGATGCGACCGATCACAAATTTGTTCATGGCCCTGTTGGCCGCGTTTATCGTTACCGCGTGTTCCAAGGAGCAGTCAGCCGAGACGAAACCACTCGAACCTGCCTCGACAACTGTCTCAGCAACAGCCTCGGCAGCCGTCGGAGCGGCAATGCAGGCGGGCGAGGCCGTCAAGCAGAAGGTCGAAGAGACCGCGGCTGCGGCCAAGACCGAGGTCAAGAAATCCGTCGAAGTCGTCAAGGAGCAAACTGCGACCGCGACTGAACACGTCAAGGCAGTGGTGACCGAGACTGCTGGCAAAGTCAAGGAGAAGGCTGCGGCGGCCGTCAAACCCGCGGCGAGCGTCGCAAAAACGCCTAAAGTCGTCACCTACCCGGCATCGATGGGCACCGTAACTTTCGACCACGGCAGTCATGCCGCAAGACTGGCCTGCAGCAAGTGTCACTCAACCGAACCGCCTGCCACCATCGTCATCGACAAGGAAGTCGCCCACGCCCTGTGCAGAGCCTGCCACAAGGCCGAGGGCGGCAAGGCCCCTACCGTATGTGCTGGCTGCCACGTCAAATGACCAGACTCCTAGGAGTCTGGGCGACAGAAGTTTTCCGACAAGAGCGATTTTGACGATTGGCGGCGCAAAGTCGTCTGGGTTGTGGTGAACGCGTCCATCAGCGCCGGTGTTGGTGGTGACGCGATGGCTGTTGCACCCGGCCCAGCATGGCAGATTTGCGTTTTCTTTGCGCTCTTTTCACTCAACAGGCCTGCCTGGCTGCCATTCTGCGCAGATTCAGCGCCATGCACACGAGCTTGAACTCGGCCTTTGCCTTTTGTAGCCCCCGCATGCTGAACTGTCTGAACCCCAAGACGTTCTTGATCCAGCCGTTGGGTGGTTCGGCAATCCACTTGCGTTTGCGGTAGTCAATTTTTCCTTGTTCTGTTTCGAACTTGGCAGCCATCGCCACCGTGTGCGGGTAGCGCTGCGCATCCCTGGGCTTGGCCAGTACCTTGCCCTCGCGACCCAAGGCAATGACCAGTTCCGTATCCGGTTGAGTAATTGCCAATTCGGCCATCACCGCTTCGCTGCGGTAGCCCGCATCGGCCAACACCTGCGCAGCAGACGCGCCCGTGTGCTCTTTGACGGCGTTGAGCACCATGGGCAGTTGCTGTACGTCCGAACTCGTGTTGACGACTTCGGCGGCCACGATGATATGGGCCGTTTCATCTACTGCGGTCTGCGCGTTATAGCTGTAGTCAAACCCGCCACCGGCACGCTTCATGATGCGCGCCTGTGGATCGGTAAAGCTGTCTTGCGCTTTGGGCGCAGGAACACCGAAGTCACGCTGGTAGGACTTGCCCCCTTTGGGTTTGCCATCTTTGTCCTTGGGCGTGCGTTTGTCGTCGGGAGTGCGCCCGCGCTGTGCATCGCTTTGGCGTTGACGCTCTTCCAGCCGGGCCTTGGCCGCTTCAATCGCAGCCAGGCGCGCTTGCCTGCGTTCGATCTCGGCGGGAATATCCAGGTCAGGCTCGCTCTTCTCGGCTTCGTCGGTGCTGGTCGCCTTCTTCACCAGCGCGGTGATTTGTGCTTTGAGCTCGGCTTGTGCTGTCTGCATGCGCCCATAGCTCATGGCTTTGTGGCGACTGGCGTTGGCTTTGATCTTGGTGCCGTCCACCGCGATCGTGCCCAGCTTGACCAGTCCCATCTCGCGCGCCAGGCGCACGACCTGGACAAACAGTTCAGTGAACTCGTTCAGGTGCAACGCCCGGAAGTCCCGAATCGTGCGGTGGGCCGGAAAGTTGTCCGCGCCCAGCACCCGAAACGCCACGTCCTCGTGCAGCTTCCTGGCAATCTTGCGTGAGCTGAAAACCCCGGTGGCGTAGGCGTAGACCAGCACCTTGACCATCATGGCTGGGTGAAACGGCTGGTTGCGTGATCCACCACCAGCGTAGCGCGCATGAAAGGCGCTCAGGTTCAGGCTGTCCACTGTGTCACTGATGAAGTACGCCAAGTGACCCTGGGGCAACCATTCCTCCAATGCACAGGGCAAAAGGTACTGTTGATCGGGTTGGTACGGTACGTAGCTGGTCTTCATTCCCAATCAACGCACAACCTCAATTGGCGTTATTGGTGACAACCCTAGTTTCTGCCGCCCAGACTCCTAGGGTTCAAACTGCACGGCGGGCGCTTTGATGTCTGCCGACGAATGATCGTCTTTGAACGATGCAAATCGATTTTTGCTCATTCCCACTCTATGGTCGCCGGGGGCTTGCTCGACACGTCATACGTGACGCGGTTGATGCCGCGTACTTCGTTGATGATCCGACTCGACACTTTCTTCAACAGTGCGTACGGCAGCTCGGCCCAGTCGGCGGTCATGAAGTCACTTGTCTGCACGGCACGCAGCGCCACAACGTAGTCGTAGGTTCGTCCGTCGCCCATCACGCCCACGCTCTTGACCGGCAGGAACACGGCAAAGGCCTGGCTGGTCAACTCGTACCAGCTCTTGCCGCTGCCCTCGTCAACAAAGTTGTTCAGTTCCTCGACAAAGATGGCGTCCGCCCGGCGCAGCAAGTCGGCGTATTCCTGTCGGACCTCGCCCAGAATGCGCACCCCCAGACCCGGCCCGGGAAACGGATGCCGGTACACCATGTGATACGGCAGCCCGAGCGCAAGGCCTAGTTCGCGCACCTCGTCCTTGAACAGGTCGCGCAACGGCTCGAGCAGCTTCAGCCCCAATTGTTCGGGCAGACCGCCCACGTTATGGTGGCTCTTGATGCTGATGGCCTTCTTGTTGTTGGCTCCGCCGGACTCGATGACGTCTGGATAAATGGTGCCCTGTGCCAACCACTTTGCTCCTGATTTTGTAGCGTCCGACGCTTGCAGCGCTTGCGCTTGCGCCCGAAACACCTCGATAAATTCGCGGCCAATGATCTTGCGCTTGGCCTCCGGGTCGCTCACGCCCGCGAGTTGGCCCATGAATTGGTCCGCGGCATCGACGCGCACGACCCGAGCGTGCAATTTGCCGACAAACATGTCCATGACCAGATCGCCCTCGTGCTCGCGCAGCAATCCGTGATCGACAAACACGCAGGTCAGTTGCTCACCTATGGCGCGATGAATCAGCGCGGCAGCCACGGAGGAATCGACACCGCCTGACAAGCCAAGAATGACTTCATCGTCGCCGACCTGCTCGCGGATCCTTGCCACCGCCTCGATGATGTGGTCGCCCATGATCCAGTCAGCACGGGTGCCACAAATGTCCAGGACAAAACGCTCCAGGATGGCCGCGCCCCGCGGTGTGTGGGTCACCTCAGGATGAAACTGGACCCCGTAAAAGCGACGCTCCTCGTCGGCCATCGCCGCGATTGGGCAGCTGTCGGTGCTGGCCATCAGCTTGAAGCCGTGCGGTAGTTCCATGACCTTGTCGCCGTGGCTCATCCAGACCTTGAGCATGCCGTGCCCGTCCGGGGTCGTGTAGTCAGCGATGCCCTCGAGCAAGCTCGTGTGGCCGCGTGCGCGTACGGTTGCGTGGCCAAACTCGCGCTGGTGACCGCTTTGCACCAAGCCACCGAGCTGGTGTGCCATCGTCTGCATGCCGTAGCAGATGCCGAGTACGGGCACCCCAAGCTCAAACACTGCGGGTGGTGCCTTGTCCGTTGTTTCTTCGTAGACGCTGGCGTGGCTGCCCGAGAGGATGACCCCCTTGAGGTTGCCATCGCGCGCAAACGCGCGTACCCAGTCGTCGCTGACGTCACACGGATGAACCTCGCAAAAAACATGCGCTTCGCGGATCCGTCGCGCTATCAGCTGCGTGACCTGCGAGCCAAAGTCAAGGATGAGGATCTTCTGGTGCATCACTCTGACCGATAGTTCGGTGCTTCCTTGGTGATCTGCACGTCGTGCACGTGGCTCTCGCGGATCCCAGCGGCCGTAATCTCCACGAACTCGGCCCGGCTCTGCAATTCCGCAACGCTGGCGCAGCCGCAATAGCCCATGCTGGCACGCACGCCCCCGGCCATCTGGAAAATGATGGCAACCATGGAGCCCTTGTACGGAACGCGTCCTTCAATGCCTTCGGGTACCAGCTTGTCCGCGTTCGGGTTGGCGCTGGTTGATTCCTGAAAATAGCGGTCGGCGCTGCCCTGCTGCATGGCGCCGATGCTGCCCATGCCGCGATAGCTCTTGTAGCTTCGACCCTGAAACAGGATCACTTCACCGGGCGCCTCCTCGGTGCCGGCGAACATGCTACCCATCATCACGCTGTCAGCGCCTGCCGCCAGCGCCTTCGAGATGTCTCCGCTGTAGCGAATGCCGCCATCGGCAATTAGTGCCACGTCGCTGCCACGCAGCGCCGTGGCCACATTGTCGATCGCCATGATTTGAGGCACCCCCACACCGGCGACGATGCGCGTGGTGCAAATCGAACCTGGTCCAATGCCAACCTTGACCGCATCCGCGCCTGCCTCGGCTAGTGCCAGCGCTGCTTCACCCGTGGCAATGTTGCCGCCAACCACGTCAACCTGGGGGTAGTTTTGTTTCACCCAGCGCACCCGATCAATCACGCCCTGGCTGTGGCCGTGCGCGGTATCGACGACGATCGCGTCGACACCGGCTCGCACCAGCGCCTCGACCCGCTCCTCGGTGCCCTCGCCCACACCGACGGCAGCACCAACGCGCAGTTTGCCTTGCGCGTCGCGCGCGGCATTGGGAAAACTCGTTTGCTTGGTGATGTCCTTGACCGTGATCAGTCCCTTGAGTTCAAACGCGTCGTTGACGACCAGCAGGCGTTCAATCTTGTACTGGTTCAGCAGCACCTTGGCTTGTGCCAGCGTGGTGCCGTCGGGCACCGTCACGAGCTTGTTGCGTTGCGTCATGATGTGGCTAACCGCAAGGTCCAACCGCGTTTCAAAGCGCAGGTCACGGCCGGTCACCAGGCCGACGACCTTGCCGCCGTCGCAGACCGGGAACCCCGAGACACCCAATTGTTCCGACAACGCAATGACCTGGCGCACCGTATGTTGCGGCGTGATAACCACCGGATCGCGCAGCACGCCCGATTCGTAGCGCTTGACTTTGGCCACCTGGGCCGCCTGTTGCTGCACCGAGAGGTTCTTGTGCACGATTCCGATACCACCCTCCTGTGCAATGGCAATGGCGAGCCGCGCTTCAGTCACGGTATCCATGGCGGCTGAAACCAGCGGGAGATTGAGTGCGATATTGCGCGAAAAGCGCGTTGCGAGGGACGTGTCCTTGGGCAAAACCTGGGAGAACGCGGGCACCAACAAGACATCGTCGAAGGTGAGCGCTTTGCCAATGAGGCGCATGTTCTTGGGCTCCAAATGGGTGATTGTAGCTACTGGTGGCAAGCGCAACTTGGCGTCGGCAACGATTGGGGCCACCACGCCAGGGCGCGGTCACTATTGATCCGGCCCAATAAAGTATGAACTTTCCTGAGTTTTCCGACTCCAAAGCACATGGAAAAAGAAAACGCGCGAAAGCAAACACTGGAGCAACTCCACGAGAGGCGCAAGCAAGTCGTGAGGTTGCACAAGAAGGCACTGGGTGTTATGCAAATTGTGTCCATGACGGGCTTAAGTTACCCGGCTGTGCGTGCCTGCATTGACCTGTTCGAGGCAGGTGGCTGGCCAGCCATCCGACCCGCCTTGCGGGGACGCAGTCCAGGTGCGGGGCGCACGCTCACTCAGGCCCAGGAAGACAGCGTCCAGCGCACCATCATCGACAAGCGTCCGGAGCAACTCAAGATGGATTTTTTCCTTTGGAGCCGGGCAGCGGTAGGGTTACTCATCGAGCAGGAGTACGGCATAAAACTGCACGTGCGCAGCGTGGGTAAATACCTCAAGCGTTGGGGCTTCACACCCCAAAAGCCCATCAAGCGCGCCTACGAACAGAACCCTGAGGCCGTGCAAGCCTGGCTACAGGGTGAATACCCCGGCATAGAGCAGCGCGCCCGTCAGGAGGGGGCCGAAATCCATTGGGGCGATGAGACCGCATTGGTCAACACCGATGTACGAGGCAGAAGCTTTGCCCCGGCTGGCAAAACGCCCGTCGCCAACACCGTGGGCGGCACTCGTCAAAAGCTCTCCATGATCGCCACGGTGACCAACCAGGGCAAGACCCGCTGGATGATCATTGACGATGCGTTTGATGCAGACAAGCTCATCGAATTTTTGGCTGCTTTGATCAATGATGCGGGCAAAAAAGTCTTCCTGATTCTGGACAACTTGCGGGTTCACCATAGCAAAGTCGTCAAGGCTTGGGTGGCTCAACGACACGAGCAAATTGAACTGTTCTACCTCCCCAGCTATAGCCCTCAACTCAACCCAGAGGAGCGGCTCAACGCGGACTTGAAGCAAGAGATGGGCAAGCGTGTTCCGGTGCGCACCAAAGCCAAGTTACGCGAGGCGGCCGACGAGCACATGGCCATGTTGGACAAAACCCCCGAACGAGTTATCGCCTACTTCCAGGATCACCGGGTGCGTTATGCGGCTTGATACTTCATCGGGCCGGAGCAATATGCAAACGAAGCGCAGGCAGGCTAAACTCCAGTCATGAACAATATTCGGTACGTCCTGGCTGGTGTTGCATGCCTGACGGCGTTGACAGCCTACGGCCAATGGCAATGGACCGACAAGGACGGACGCAAAGTCTTCAGTGACCGCGCGCCTCCGACCGATGTTCCGGAGAAGAACGTCCTGAAACGGCCGGGCCAGTTCACCGCCAAGCCCAGATTAGGTCCGGCTGCCGCTGCTTCCGCAACCTCAGAGTCCGCAGCGCAGGGTGCGACCAACCCGGAAGTTGCAGCCAGCGCGGCGCGACCCAGCGGCGTGGACCAGGAGCTCGCAGACAAGAAACGCAAGGCCCAGGAAGAACAGAGTGCCAAGATCAAGGCTGAGCAGGAGAGAATTCTGAAGGCCAAAGTCGAGAATTGCGCGCGTGCCAAACAAGCCAAGATCAGCCTGAATTCCAACCGGCGCGTCAGTCGTTTTGATGAAAAGGGCGCGCCCGTCGTGCTCGATTCTGCGGCGCGCGCCGCAGAGCTGGCACGGGTGCAATCAATTATTGACACCGATTGCGGTTAGGCGGCTCAGGCACCGGGGGGCCGATGGACCAGGTTTTTTTTTGAGAACAACCCGGCCACACCTGCCCCCTGCTGTTCGAAGCGTAACCTGCGCGCCAGCTTCGGATCTACCGCCAGGGGCCGGTAGATTTCAATCCGATCATTTGCGCACAAAGGCTGGTTCAAAAGGACTTTTCGGCCCCATACCCCGACTGCCATGGTTTGAGGGTCAATCGCGGCGAATTCCCCGAGCAAGCCGCTGGCCTGAACCGCCTGCAAAACCGTGGCATCGACGCTCAGCTGGAGCGGGACTTCACGCACCTTGCGTGGCGCTGGGGAATAGGCCACGCTGACCTTGATCAGCGAGCTATTGGCCATACACCTGGTCCGCACGTTTGACAAAGGCATCGACCATGCTGCTGGCAATCTTGTCAAACACCGGGCCAACAAGCTTGCTCAACGCGGCATTGTCAAAGCCGTAGTGCAGGGTCAGCTCAACTTTGCAGGCGCGCTGCGTCGCGTCGGAAAGAGGGGTGAAATTCCACTCCCCATCGAGACGGGAGAACGGACCCTTGACCAGCATCATGCGCACTTGCCGGTCGGCTACGTGCTCGTTGCGGGTGGTGAACGTCTGATGCATGCCGCCGATGGCCAAGCCGATCTCAGCAAGCATGCCGTTCTCGTCGGTACAAAGGGCGCGAGCCTGGTCGCACCAGGGCAGAAACTTTGGGTACTGATCAACGTCGATCACCAACCCATACATTTCCGGCGCGCTGTACCAGATCAGAACGGACTTGGTAACTGTTTTCATAGAATGGAGCCTGCGCGGGATTGTAGACAAGCCTTGGACGCAGCACTTCTATCCCCACGTGGACACCATGGCCAAGAAACCTCAAACCGCAGCGCGCATTGCCGACAACAAGAAGGCGGCCTACAACTACTTCTTTGAAGAGCGCTTTGAAGCCGGTGTCGTGCTCGAGGGCTGGGAAGTGAAGTCGTTGCGCGAAGGCAAGGTGCAGTTGACCGACGGCTACGTCGTGATTCGCGACGGCGAGCTGTTCGTGATTGGTCTGCAGATCAATCCCTTGGGCACGGCCTCGACACACATCACGGCGGACAAGCAGCGCACCAAGAAGCTGCTGATGCACAAAGAGGAGATCAAACGCCTGATTGGCAAGGTTGAGCAAAAGGGCTACACGCTGGTGCCGCTAAACCTGCACTGGAAGGCGGGCAAGGTCAAATGCGAGATTGCCCTTGCCAAGGGCAAGGCCGAGCACGACAAGCGCGATACGATCAAGGACCGCGAAGGCAAGCGTGAGGTCGAGCGCGCCATGAAGGCGCGTCAGCGATAAATCGTGAATATTTTCCAATGATGGGAATAAATGGCGTGCCGCGGCTGTTTGTCTGGTTGCAAATGCTTGTTTGCAATCATCAACCCTGGAGTTCATCATGAATTTATTTCACCGTACCGTCTTCGCGCTACCTGCTACGCTGGTCCTATTGGGCGTTTGCGCATTGGCAAACGCTGCGCCGGTCAGCGCCGCTGATGGCGTCCTGGTCGGTCCCAACGGCATGACGCTGTACACCTTTGATAAAGATGGCGTTGACAGCGGTAAATCTGCGTGCAATGGTCCATGCGCGGCGAACTGGCCACCCCTGATGGCCGCGGCAGCGGATCAACCTGCAGGCGACTACACGATCATTACCCGCGACGACGGCAGCAAACAATGGGCGGTCAAGGGCAAACCACTGTACTACTGGGTCAAGGATGCGAAGGCTGGTGATAAAACGGGCGATGGTTTCAACAAGGTTTGGCAAACAGCGAAACCCTGATCCCGCTTCGATGCCAGGCCACCCTATCGTCGAGCAAATTCCGGCACTGCGCCGGTATGCGCGTGCGCTCACCGGCGAGGCCTGGGCGGCCGATGATCTGGTGCAGGACACGCTCGAGCGCGCCTGCAGCAAGTGGCGTCTATGGGCGGTAGGCTCTGATTTGCGAGCGTGGCTCTTTACCGTGATGCACAATCTTTTTGTCAATGAATTGCGCAGCGCGGGCGCGCGGGCGGCCACACTGGCGGTGGATGTCGATGATGTCGCGCACGAGCTTCGGGCACCTGAAATGGACTTGGAGAAGGCCATCGATGTGCAGCGTTGCCTGCTGCGCTTGCCGCCGGACCAGCGGGCCGTTCTGTTGCTCGTCTGCCTGGAGGGCATGAGCTATGCGCAAGTGGCAAAAATCGTGGCGGTCCCGGTCGGCACGGTGATGTCGCGCCTGGCGCGCGGACGCAGTCGCTTGCAAGAACTGCTCGACGCGCCTGCGCAGCCGGCAGACCAACGGGCACCGGGCCCGGCCCAGGTGCGATCATTGCGGCAAGTGAAATAAGTCACGGGAAAACCATCATGCACAGCAACCCATCACCGCCGTTGACGCATGACGAAATCCACGCCTTTGTTCGACGGCGAATTGTCGCCGCCGGAGCTCGCCCGCGTGCAAGCTCGCCTGGCGCAGGATGTTCAGGCGCAGGCACGTGTGCAGCAATGGCAACGGCAGCGCGAAGTGCTGCAAGGTCTGCACGCGCAAGTTCTTGTGGAAGATGTTCCAGTGTCACTCGTGGCGGCAGCGCAGCGGGTTGCCGCATCGCAGCAGGATCTGGACCAATGGTGGCGCTGGGGTGGCCGCGCTGCCAGCGTATTGCTGGTGTTTGGCATCGGCTGGATTTCCAATTCGATCTGGCACCGCGAGCAGCCGTCCGGGCCTGACTCGGTGGCCCAGTCCAGGCCTGGTG
>CAWJOT010000028.1:0-34056 GCA_963844495.1 uncultured Pseudomonadota bacterium | reverse complement strand
CACGTGAACCCAAAAATGGCTGAGTCAACGTGTGAATCCTGCGGCGCTTGTGCTGATGAACCTTGGGAAACAGATGCTGTTCGATATACGATCCTGCGCTTATCTTTGGAGCAACCTGTTCACCATAAGCCAAAGGGTTGGCGAATCCTTTGTGACGAATGCGAGGAAGGATTACAGCAATTCCGGCGATTGCACACATGAACCAAGCAAGGCTATTGGCACTGGGCCTAATTGACCGCGACGATTTAGAGTCTGGACAGACCTTCTACTTTAACCGGCCCCGAAACTCGAGTCCGAGTGTACGATTTCGAAGGAAACGCGCGCCTATGTGCTCGATCGCAATGGCTTCACTTGCCAAATGTGTGGTGCTGTTGCCAGTGAACTCCACCCTTATGACCTTTCGCGTACAACCCGGCTGCACATTGGGCACGTGAAAGATAAAAGCTTGGGCGGCGATGACGCAGCGACCAATCTGAAAGCCATTTGCTCGGTGTGCAATGAAGGGGCGGCCAATATCACTTTGCAACGTCCTGACCTCAACAAACTATTGGTTCAGGTGCGCCGAGCTACCGCAACCGACCAGCGTGAATTGCTCAGGTGGCTAAGAATCAAATTCAAAGCGTGACCAAGTGATCCCCTTGGCGCGTTACACACCCGCCAACGCGCGGTAGATGACTACTTCGCCAACGCGCGCAGCGCTTGCTTGATGCCTTCGCTCACACCCACGTCTCTGGGCAGGGCCTTGAGCGCCAGCGCGGCTTCCTTGTCGCTGTAACCCAGCGCCAGCAACGCCTGCAAAATGTCCGTTTGGGCGCCCTGGGTCGCGCCAATCGATGCGCCCATATCGGGTCCGAGCTTTCCTTTGAGTTCGAGCATCAGGCGTTCGGCGGTTTTCTTGCCAATACCCGGTACCTTGATCAGACGTCCAGCCTCCTGCAACGTCACCGCCTGTGCCAGCTCGCTCACGCTCATGCCCGAGAGCACCGACAGTGCCGTGCGGGGGCCTACGCCCGATATCCTGATGAGTTGGCGAAAAGCCTCGCGCTCGGGCGCCGAGGCAAACCCATACAGAATCTGTGCGTCTTCGCGTACCACAAAATGCGTCAGCAAACTGATCTGGGCGCCGAGCTCGGGCAGGTTGTAAAACGTGCTCATGGGAACATGGACCTCGTAGCCAACGCCATGACAGTCGAGCAGTACCTGGGGCGGGTTTTTGTCGCTCAGGGTACCAGTGAGTTTGCCGATCATTTATTGCCTATCATGGGAAACCTTTTGAGGAATTATCAGCTTGATTCTCAGACACCTGTTTTCGCCACCCAACAACAACCGCCTGTCGCATCTTTGCGGCCCGATGGACGAGCATTTGCGCACCATCGAAGTCGCCTTGCAAGTCAAGATTGCGCACCGCCACGAGCAATTCAAAGTCGATGGCAGCAAGGCCAATGCGGCGCGAGCGCTCGAAATGCTCCAGGCCCTGTACGAGATGGCCGCACGCCCGATCGCGCCTGCGACGGTGCAACTGATGCTCGCCGGGGACGGTCACGATCTTGACAGCCCGGCGCTCAAGACCCGACGCGCGGACCTCAAGCCACGCACCCTCAACCAGGCGAGGTACGTGGACTGCATTGCCGGCCATGACATCACGATCGCCATTGGACCGGCGGGCACCGGCAAAACCTATCTGGCCGTGGCTCTGGCCGTCGACGCGCTGCAGCGCAGCGCCGTACAGCGCATCATCCTGACCCGTCCGGCGGTCGAAGCGGGCGAGCGCCTGGGTTTTTTGCCGGGCGATCTGACCCAGAAGATCGACCCCTACCTGCGCCCGCTATACGACGCGCTGTATGACCTGATGGGCTTTGACCAGGTGCAAAAGGCACTTGAGCGCCAGCTCATTGAGATCGCCCCACTGGCATTCATGCGCGGGCGCACCCTTAATGCGGCATTTGTGATTCTCGACGAGGCGCAGAATACGACGCCCGAGCAGATGAAGATGTTTCTGACGCGCATAGGCTTTGGCTCCAAGGCCGTCGTCACCGGTGACGTGAGCCAGATCGACCTGCCCCTGACCCAACTCAGCGGCCTGATCGACGCCGAGCGCGTGCTCAAACGGGTGGAGGGTATCGCGGTTTGCCGCCTCACCAGTGCCGACGTCGTGCGTCATCCACTGGTGGCACGCATTGTCGACGCCTACGATGCCCCGGGCGCGTCGAGAAATCCGGTGCGCGACGACGCCAGGGCGGGCACAGTGCGACGCCCGGCGCGACCGGCAGCGGCAAAGAAGACCAATCGAACTTGAGAGCACTATTAAAGTTATAGCTGGTTATGCTTATTACACGGGTGCTGCAGGGCAATTTGATTGAATAGTTTATGTCAAACACGTTGACACTTTCGCTGCAATTCGCCACGTTCGACGACCTGGCGGCGCACCGCGCCGCGCTGCCTCGGCACAAGGTGGCGCGCTGGATTCGCCATGCGCTGGCCGCCGATGCCGAGATCACCGTACGCATCGTCGGCGCCCAAGAAGGCCGGGCGTTGAACCGCGACTACCGCCAATTGGACTACGCCACGAACGTGCTTACCTTTGACTACGCGCAAGAGCCAGGCGTCAGCGCCGACCTGGTTCTTTGCGCCCCGGTGGTGGCGCGAGAAGCCAGGCAGCAAGGCAAAACGCTGCAGGCTCGCTACGCGCACCTGATCGTTCATGGCACGCTGCATGCCCAGGGCTGGGATCATGATCTGGCCGAGGATGCGGTGGTGATGGAGATGCGCGAGACCGATATCCTGGCGCGGTTGGGGTTTGCCAATCCGTATTGAGTATCGAGCAGGGGAGCGGGCGCCGGTCTTCAGTGGCTGAAGATAGGGCGGTCAGACTGTCGGACCGATCCGCAGCGGGATCGTCACCGGACCATCGTTGATCAGGTGCACCTGCATGTCCGCACCAAACTCGCCGGTTTGGACCACCGCATGCGCCAGCCGAGCCCTGCCCACAAAATATTCGTAGAGCCGACGGCCAACATCAGCGCTTGCCGCCGCGCTGAAGCTCGGGCGGTTACCGCCGGACGCATCGGCGGCGAGTGTGAACTGGCTCACGATGAGCAGGCCGCCAGCCGTGCCGCGGCCATCGATGTCCTGAACGCTGCGGTTCATCTTTCCAGCGTCGTCGCTGAAGATGCGCAGCTTGAGCGTTTTGGCAAGCATCTTGTCGGCCTGCGCTTCGCAGTCGCCCTGCTCGGCGCATAGCAGCAGCAACAGACCTGCGCCGATTTCGCCGCACGCGCGCCCGGCAATTTCGACGCGCGCCCGAGTGACCCGCTGCAACAGTGCAATCATGCTTTGGCTAGGAAGTTCATATCAGATCCAAGGTCCCCACGCCTGTGAAGCCAGGTTTCGGAGGCCAAGGACGAATATTACTTCTGTCGCCAAGGCACGGACCGCGACGTAGGTCCCGAAAGGTCACCATACGGCGCCGGTGCGGCGCCGTATCAACAGATCACTGGGCCAGGATCCACCCGACGACATTCTTGATTTCGGCTGCGTCCGTGCTGGCGATCACTTTGTGTTCCTGCTCTGAACCGTCCTTTGCCTTGACCTTGGGTGCTTTGGTCACGGTTTCGACGAGTTTGGCTTCAGCTTCGGCGTTGCCCTTCCATTTCGCAGCGATCTTCTGGAACGACGAGGCCGACTTGTCCTTGTCAACGGCATGGCACATGAGACATCCACTCTTCTTGGCCAGAGCGGCGGCCGCGTCGGCGTTAACAGCGGCCAGCGATGCGGCCGAGAATGTAGTCAGCGTTAGAGCCGTGACCGTGAGCCCGATTAGTCGGATGCTTGTGGAGAGTTTCATTGCTAAGTTCCCTATGTAGGCCGCTCACCGTGGTTTGCGGGCGTGTGAAAGATTGGATTCAACGTCGCCAACCGGTGCGACGGATTTGCTACGCCAGCGTGACCGGCAACACAAACCTCAGACCAGTTGACTGTCTGCATTGTCGGCAAATTCGAGGCCTTGGCCAGCAAGACGTCTGAATAGTCTGATTTGCGTCAATTTGCTCGTAAAAAATTATATCATCTGACAAAACCGCGATGATGATGTTCGATTTCGACTTTCTAGCTTGTTTTTGTGCGAATTATGTACACAATTAATGTACACTTAAGAAGCATGACTTCTGGTTGTATACATAGAGACATATTTTTATGTTCACTCGATATAAATGAATATGTTTTTTATACTTCAAGCTATTCGCAACGTCATGTCCAAACACAAAAATTCTAGCCATGCGTTTGTAACATGCTGATTTTAAACGTTTTTATCCAATATATTCGATATTGGCACGACCATTGCTAGACTACTCATGAAGACACAAGAGGTGATTTAATGAACAGGCAGTCAAGCATTCTGGTTGTAGACGACGAAGAAGTTGTTCAGCGCAGCTATGTACGATCACTCGCCGGCGAAAACTGCAGGGTCGAAGTCGTCGGCAACGGTTACGACGCGTTGGACATCATGGGACAACACTGCTTTGACGTCGTACTCCTTGACCTGCGTATGCCGGGCATGGACGGCCTGACGGTCCTCAAGACCATCAAGGAACGCTGGCCGGAAAGCGAGGTGATCATCATCACCGGCTTTCCGGCCGTCGAGTCGGCCAAGACCGCGGTCACTCTGGGTGCCTACGACTATCTGGCCAAGCCCGCCGGCCCGGAGGATGTGATCAATGCGGCGAACGGAGCCATGATGCACAAGAGGTGGACGCTGCGATGCGACCGGCCCGCCCAAGGCCAGAGCCTGCAGTAGTGCAAGGAGTAAAGAGACAAAGGATTGACGTTAGTGGCTGGCAGCAATTTCGCTCACCAAGCCGGTTTTGTAAAGGAGAAATGTCATGAGTGCGTTACGTAAAGTTCTGGTCGTCGATGACGACCCGGTGGTTGGCAAGAGCTTCAACCGTGTTCTGTCGAAAGAAAAAGGCTACGTGGTGATCACAGCCGAGAATGCCGCCGAGGCATTGGACAAACTGCGCGAGCAGGAGTACGACTTGGTATTCACCGATATCAAGATGCCAGGCATGGACGGCGTCGAGCTCGCTGAGCGCGTCAAGGCGCGGCGGCCCTGGACGCCAGTGGTCATCGTTACCGGCTACGGCACCACGGCCAACGAGCAGAGAGCTCGAGCTCTTGGCGTGTCGGCCTTCCTGAACAAGCCACTTTCTCCGGAAATGATTGAGCAAAGCACCAACGACGCCCTGCTCCATCCAACGCCGCGAATCCAGGCAACCGCGGTGCAAGCGGAAGTAGCGCCGAGCCCCGAGGTCGAGCCGACCCCGGCGCCCAGCCATCTGAAGAACGTCGCCCTGCTGTTCGCGGCGCCGTTCATCGGTCTGGCTTACGCCTTGTTCCTGCCAGTGGTCGGTCTGGCCATGCTGGCGTGGATCGGCACCAAGGCGCTATTGGAAACACGCGCGGCCAAACAGGCACCAAGGTTCATGAAGAACGTGGCGCTGTTCGTTGCCGCACCGTTCATTGGTCTGGTTTATGCTGTCAGTTTGCCCTTCGTGGGAATGGCGATGCTCGCCTGGGTCGGCGTCCAGGCCCTCCTCACAAACAAGACACCTGCGCAGTGACCCTGACGCCACCAGGCTTGCCTGGTGGCGGTCCTGTCCAGCACACCAAACGACAAGAAGGTACCCACCATGACAATCACCGTCACCGTGCGCAAACGGTCCATACCAGCACACCTGCAAGCCCTGCTGTTTGCAACGGCGGTCGCGATCGCTTCTGGCATGTGGGCGACCAAGGCCCATGCCCAGGAGGTCAAGTTATCAAACGAAACGAAGGCTTGTCTGGCGTGTCACGATAAAGCCGGAATGGTCAAACAATTCGAAGGCGCGGAACCACTGTCGCTGAGAATCTCGACCAAGGCCTATGTTGCCTCCAAGCACGCAGGGACCGCGTGCGAGGACTGCCACGCCGACCTTGACCCCAAAACCCATGGCCAGGCGCCATCGCCGTTCAAGAGCAAGCGCGAATTGTCCTTGAGCATGCGCGACCTGTGCCGCACCTGTCACACCAAGAAGTTCACCCAATACGAGGATAGCGTGCACGCTGCGTTGGTCAAGGACGGCAGCAAGACCGCGCCGGTTTGTTCGGACTGCCACAACCCGCACACGGTGCGCCCAGCCAAAATTGTCGAGCCCATCGCGTCGACGCCTTGCGCGACGTGCCACCAGGACATTTTCAAAGCCTATTCGCAGGACGTGCACGGTCAGCAACGCGCCGCCGGAAGCACCACCGCCCCACTGTGCGCGAATTGCCATCAGGCCCACGCCGTGAAAGCCGCGTCGCTGGGGGACGACGTCAAAAACGCCTGCCTGACGTGCCACAAGGGCGCCTTGGCGCTGCATAGTCAATGGTTACCCAACGCTGGTCGTCACTTTGAGGCCATCTCCTGCCCCGCCTGTCACGCCCCCGGTGCGCAACGCCGGGTCAACCTTAGGCTCTACGACGAGGCAAAGGATCGCCAAGTGTCCGAAAAAGTAGGCGTGCCGCAGTTTACGCGACTGACCGACACCGCAGACAAGAAGGACATGGGTCTGGACGAGCGGGCGCTTTGGAGTCTTCTCAAGGAATTCAACCGTGATGGAGCCGAAGGCAAGACCAGTCTGCGCGGTCGACTGGAAGTAAACTCTGGAGTCCAGGCGCATCAAATGACCGATGCGTCGACGGCGATCAGGGACTGTAAGGTCTGTCACCAGAGCGGTGCGGCTCCTTTCCAAAGCGTATCCCTGACCATCGCTGGTCCGGATGGCAGGCCGCTGCGACACGGAATCCAGAGCGACGTATTGAAGTCACTGACTGCGATCGAATCGGTACGAGGTTTCTATGCGATCGGCAGCACCCGCATTGTCCTGCTCGACCGTTTATTGGTTCTGGTCCTGCTTGGTGCCATCAGCGTGCCCCTTGGCCATCTGGCGCTCAAGCGGCTGTTCAGGCGTGTGAGGGAAAAACTTGATGCCGAGCGCCTTGCGTCGAACACAGCTGCAGACGATCAGGCTATCGTTGAAGGCAACCGCAGCGGCGATGGCCCCACCAACAAGACAGGAGTCAACCATGAATAAGCTCTATATCCACCCGCTTCCTGTGAGGGTCTGGCACTGGACCAACGCGATCGGGTTTGTCCTCTTGATCGCCACCGGCGTGCAGATCAGGTACCTTGACCTGATCCAACTGCTGTCGTTCAGGACCGCCGTAGTCGCGCATAACTGGATCGGCTTCGCGCTGATAGCAAACTTCTTTATCTGGCTTGGCTTTTATCTGTTTACCGACAAGATCAGGGTGTATCACCCTGAACTCAGCCCGATGAAGTATTTCCGGGCCAGTTTCCGGCAGATCTATTTCTACGGGTACGGAATCTTCCGGGGCGAACCCAATCCGCACCATCCCAGCGCTTACCGCAAGTTCAACCCACTGCAGAGCATGATGTACCAGATCATCATGATGTTGTTGGTTCCGGTCCAGTTTCTGACCGGTCTGTTCCTGTGGGACGTGACACACTTTTCAGGCACGGTCGAGGCGCTCGGCGGCGTGCGAGTGGTCGACACGGTACATGTGTTGCTCTTCATCTTCTTTAGTGGATTCATCATCGTGCACATCTATCTGGCCAGTCTCGGGCACACGCCATCGGCACACTTCAAGGCAATGATCACGGGATTTGAGGACATCGAGGACGAGCCGGAAAACCACGGCGCACGACCGTGAAAACCCCTGAGCCTGGCGGCTGATATTTCAGGCGCCCTGCGTCAAGTCGATTTTGGGCCCTCGGGCCCGAAGTGCGTATCCCGAACGCGAATGCCATACTTCTTCATGAGCGCCTGGAAATTGGCGCGCTGCATGCCGGTCTCCTCGGCGCTGCGCGTGACATTGGAATCATTTCTCTTGAGCGTTTCCTCGATGAATGCCCGCTCGATCGCCTCCACCGACTTCTCTCTGGCAATCTTCTTAACCCGTTTCAGGTCGTCGCTGGTTCTGGGCACATCAAGCACCGGACCGGACATACTTTCCATGATATCGGCAAGATGGGCCTGGCGAATCATATGGTCCGAGCTGAGAATGACCGCCCGCTGCATGGTGTTTTCCAACTCCCGCACATTGCCCGGCCAGTCATAGTTCAGCAGCAAACTCATCGCTGCTTCGGATATTTCGCACACCGGCTTGCCCAGTTCGCTGCAAAACTGCCTGATGAAGTGGAAGGCCAGAGCCGGAATGTCGTCGCGTCGCGTGCGCAACGCCGGAGCTTGAATTGGAAAGACATTGATGCGGTAGTAAAGGTCCTCGCGAAAAGATCCTTGATCGACCATGGCCTTGAGATCACAGTTCGTCGCGGTAATCAGCCTGACGTTGGTCTTCTGCGTGGTGGTGCTGCCAACCGCCCTGAACTCGCGTTCCTGAATGACACGCAGCAACTTGGCCTGCGTTGACAGCGGGATGTTGCCGAATTCATCGAGGAAAAGCGTCCCGTTATTGGCAATGTCAAACATGCCACGCTTGTTCGTGACGGCGCCGGTGAAGGCGCCCTTTAGATGACCGAACAACTCACTTTCCAACAAACTTTCGCTCAGGGTATTGCAATCAACAGTGACAAAAGGCTGTTCCTTGCGCAAACTGTTGTAGTGAATCGCGCGCGCAATCATTTCCTTGCCCGTCCCGCTTTCGCCGGTAATCAGGACCGTGCTGTTGGTCGGCGCACACTTCGCAATCAACCCGTAGACCGCCTGCATCTGCGGGCTCGCGCCGATGATGTTTTCAAAACGGTACTTCGAACTTACCTCGCTGAGAAGGTTGCGATTTTCCTGCAACAGGTGGCGCCGCTCGATAGCGCGTTCAACGACAAGCCTGAGTTCTTCGGGATCGAACGGTTTGGACAGGTAGTCAAAGGCGCCAAGTTTCATCGCCTTGACCGCCGTCTCGATCTCCGACAGGCCTGTCATCATGATGACGTCCGTATCCGGGTGCCTTTCCTTGATGTGCTGCAGGACTTCAAGGCCTCCCATGCCCGGCATCATGACATCGAGTATCACAACGTCGTAGCTTGTCTCGTCGACTTTTTTCAAGGCTTCCCAGCCATCGGCAACCGCGTCCACCGCAAAGCTGCCGTCGCCAAGGATGCGCTGACAACTGCGGATGATGATTTCCTCGTCATCGACGATCAATATGCTAGTGCTCATGAGTATTCCCGGTCGAATTGCTTGCGGATTCGTCGATCGGTGGCGCCACCGGAAGGTACAAATTGAAGGTGGTTCCTTCGCCGACGACGCTTTCGACGGTGATCCTGCCGCCGTGAGCTTTGACAATGCCATAGCTGACAGACAAACCAAGTCCGGTCCCTTTTCCGACCTCCTTTGACGTAAAGAACGGATCAAATATCCGCTCCAGATTTGCTTGCGGTATGCCGCATCCTGTGTCTCGCACCGACACCTCCACGATCGATGGGTTCTGTGCACCCGCCGCCGCGCTGCGACTCTGCACGAAGATGCTCCCGCTACCATCGATCGCCTGTTGCGCGTTGACCAGCAAATTCAGGACGACCTGCTTGATCAAATCGGCGTCACCCCAGACATTTGGCAAGCCTGGCGCAAGCGCAGTCTTGATCTCGATCTGCTGCAGGGACACCGGTCGCTCGACAAACCGGATGGTCTCGGCAATCACCTGATTGAGGTCGAAGTATCCCTTCACAGGGACCTTCTCGCGTGCGAAATCGAGCAGGCGCCGGATGATGCTGGCACAGCGTTTGGTTTCCCGGATCACAAGGTCCAGGTCCTCAGCGTCCTCGGTGCCATCCGACGCTTTCTTGCGCAGCAGGGAGGCGAACGTGAGGACGCCGGTCAGCGGATTGTTCAATTCGTGCGCAACGCCGGAGGCAAGCACACCGATCGAGGCCAGTTTCTCCCCTTGCGCGACTTCGGCCTTCGCCGCGAGCAGATCCCGGGTTCGTTCGGCCACTTTCGTCTCGAGCGTCTGGACCAGTTCCTGCATCTGCTGCCTCGAGTCCTTCAAGGCAGTTGTCATCTCGTTGAACGATACCGCAACATGGCCGAATTCATCGTCATGGCGCACCGGAATGGCATGGTCGAGGTTACCCGAAGCAATCTTGTTGGCGCCCGATTCCATGTCTTTCAACGGCACGTAGATCAGGCGTTTGAGCATGAGACCGGCGCTCAGTGACAGCAACAGAATGAAACCGACCGAAACGCCGATGATACGAATGGCGTGTTCGCGCGTGGTCTGGTCGATATCGTCGAGCGAATAGGCGATATCAACGATGCCAAGCACCGACTGACTCGGTGAATGCTCGTGACAGGACGCCGTGGAACAGGTCAGCTCGTTGCGAATCACGTGCATGGCGACGAGCACCCGATGACCATCGGGCGCCGCAAGTATCTTCCAGCGCTTCTCTTCGGGGATTTTGGTCAGGACCTCATTGCTCAAGTGGCAATGTACGCAGGGTTCGTCTTTTTGATTGACCGCCCTCCCGACCTCGGCTGGCCGGCTGGAATGGCTCACCGTACCGGTCTTGTTGAGCACCCGCACCCGTTCGATCCCCTTTTGCCGGCCAATGTCCCCGATGATCTGCTCTGTCATGTCGCGCTGGTTCACAAGCATGGCGTAGCGGGTGCTGGCAACGATCAAGTCGGAAATTTCCGTGACATGCCGCGACGCCAGTCGCTGCATGTCTTCCTGTTGCTGGCGAAGCAGCATCACGGTGAACAACACCATGGCAACCGACAGGGCGCCAAAAAGATACAGGCCGAGCTTGACCTTCAGACTCAGCGGACGCATTGATCAATCCGGTAGAACACGATAACCACGAAAAGTGCGGCGTGCGTTGTCACAACAAATCCCGTGGATCACCAAAATGCGCCTCAACGTCGCTGGGCAGCAACTGGATCGTGGCACGCAGCCCCGGGACTGCGCTCATCAGTGCCTGCTCGACGCTGGTGCGCACAGCCGCAGCACGCCCGAGCGACCAACTCGCCGGCATGTGCATGTGCAGATCGACAAAACGACGTTGCCCCGAGCGGCGCGTCGTGACATGGTCAAAGCGGATCGTGTGGTGGGCGAAATCAGCCAGGATTTTCTCAATTTCAACGAGCACGTCGGGCTCCACCGCCTCGTCCATCAACCCCTGCGATGATTGCCACACGAGGCGAAAGCCTTCGCGCAGGATGTTGAGCGCCACGCCGATGGCCACCAGCGGATCGAGCCAAAGCCAGCCGGTCAGGCCCACCGCGCCAATGCCCAGGATCACGCCGACCGACGTCCAAACGTCGGTGATCAGGTGCCGCGCGTCAGCGTTCAACGCGACCGAACGGTGCTGCCTGGCCACGCCGAACATCACCCAGGCGAGTAGCCCGTTGAGCGCCGAACTTGCCACTGCCAGCGTCAGGCCCCAGCCTACCGATTCAATCGGTTGCGGCTGGACAAAACGAAGCCCAGCGGCCCAAATGATGCCCAGGGCTGCGACCACGATCAGGACGCCTTCAAAGCCCGAGGAAAAATATTCAGCCTTGTGATGCCCATAAGGATGATCCTCATCGGCAGGCCGCTTGGCGATGGTCACCATGATGAGCGCAAAGATGGCACCAGCCAGGTTCACCAGCGACTCCATCGCGTCGGAGAGCAGGCCAACCGAATCGGTGATGTACCACGCCCAGGTCTTGAGCGTGATGGTGATCACCGCCACCACCACCGAGGCCCATAGCAGCCGCTGCGGCGTCAGAAAGCGGGTTGGAACGATCGCCATGCTCAGCCCAAAGTGACGCGGGCAAACTTGCGCTTGCCCACTTGCAGGACGTAGCTGCCCGCGCCGAGTTTCAACCCCTTGTCGCGCACCACGCCGGAGTCGACCCGCACGCCGCCGCCGTCAATCAGGCGGTTGCCTTCGCCGCTGGAGGCAACCAGTCGGGCCATTTTCAGCAACGCGGCGATCCCGACCGCTGCACCACGCTCGCCAAGCGCCAGGGTCAGTTCCTCAAGGTCCGCGGGCACACCGCCGTGTGCGCGGTTGACAAAGTCGGCCTCGGCCGCGTCGGCCGCTGCCGCATTATGAAATCGCGTGGTGATCTCGCGGGCCAGCGCCACCTTGGCTTCTCTGGGATTGCGTCCGGCCTCGACCTCAGCCTGCAGCGTCGCAATCTGCGCCTCACTCCTGAAGCTCAGCAATGTGTACCAGCGCCACATCAGCACGTCGGAAATACTCAGCACCTTGGCGAACATGGTGTTTGCATCCTCGCTGATACCAATGTAGTTGTTCTTGCTCTTGGACATTTTCTCGACGCCATCGAGCCCCTCGAGCAACGGCATGGTCAGAATGCACTGCGGCTCCTGCCCATACTCTGCTTGCAAGTGACGGCCCACTAACAAGTTGAATTTCTGGTCGGTGCCGCCGAGCTCCAGATCACTCTTGAGGGCCACCGAATCGTAACCCTGCATCAGCGGATACAGGAATTCGTGCACGCTGATGGGGGTTCCCGACCTGAATCGCTCGGAGAAATCATTGCGCTCCATCATCCGCGCCACGGTATAGCGCGCCGCCAGCTCGATCATGCCACGCGAGCCCAGCGCGTCGCCCCACTCGCTGTTGTAGCGGATTTCGGTTTTCGACGGGTCGAGCACCATCGAGGCCTGACGGTAGTAGGTCTGGGCATTGGCCTCGATCTGCTCGCGCGTGAGCGGTGGGCGCGTGCTGTTGCGCCCGGAAGGGTCGCCGATCAGACTGGTGAAATCACCAATCAGGAAGATCACGGTGTGCCCGAGATCTTGCAACTGACGCATCTTGTTGAGCACCACCGTGTGCCCGACGTGAATATCGGGCGCCGTCGGATCGAGTCCGAGTTTGATGCGCAATGGCTGGCCGGTCCCCTCGGCACGTGCGAGTTTGCGCGTCCAATCGTCTTGCGGGATCAGTTCATCGCAACCGCGCAGCGTCACCGCCAGCGCCTCTCTGACGCGGTCGGTTACCGGAAATGGGGGCGCTGCCACTTGGTTCATAAGGGTTTTCGTCATTGCACTGCTGCGAGACGAAGTTATACTCCGCGTTTGTTTGTCGGGCTGATTTTAGTTCGTCCGGGACGCGCAGAGTTGTGATCTGCCAAGACCCGCAACAGCCCACATCCCTGCGGACCGCATAGTTTTGATCAACCGACTTGTAACCACCGCGACCGTCCTGCACGACGCTGCCAGGCTGCTCATCCAGCGCTATCCCAAACGCATCAGCGCCATCGTTGCGCTGCTGTTGCTCGGTGGTGGTGGTGGTGCGCTGGCCGTGGCGACACTGGCCCCGGACCCCTCCGAACTTCCGGTGCGTGAGGTGTTTCAATGGGTTGAAGCACCGCTGGTGAGTTCACCCACCGACCTCGAACGCGAATCGATTAGGCTGTTCAGATCCGAGATCACGCGCTCGAGCGATACGGCCGACACACTGCTCAAGCGCCTAGGCGTAGACGACGCGGCGGCGGCAGCTTTCTTGCGCACCAACGAAGTCGCGCAACAGGCGCTGTTCGGGCGCAGCGGGCGCAATGTCACGGTGGAAACCAACGCCAAGCACGGCCTGCAACAACTCAAAGCGCATTGGAGTCCGGGCAAGGACGGAAATTTCAAACGTCTGGTCGTGACAAGGACCCCGCAGAGCTTTGAAGCCTGGATCGATCTGGCGCCGCTGGTGGTCACGACCAAATTGGCCAGCGGCACGATCGAATCGTCACTGTACGCTGCCGCCGATGATGCCGGGATTCCCGACGCTGTCTCGACCCAACTCGCTGAAATTTTCTCCGGCGATATTGATTTTCACCGTGCGCTGCGCAAGGGCGACCGCTTTTCCGTCGTCTATGAAACCCATGAAGCTGACGGCGATGTGTTGCGCACCGGGCGCGTACTTAGCGCCGAATTTGTCAACAAGGGAAAGACTTTCCAGGCCATGTGGTTCGAGGAACCTGCAGCGACCCAAGCCTTGGCCGGCAGCGGCGCAACGGGCGCTGACGCCCGGCCCAAGGGCGGCTATTACACGCTCGATGGTCAGAGTCTGCGCCGCGCATTCCTGGCTTCGCCGCTGGCATTTTCCCGCGTGACCAGTGGCTTCAAGATGCGCTTTCACCCGATCCTGCAGAAGATGCGCGCCCATCAGGGTGTGGATTACGCCGCGCCCACCGGTACGGCCGTGCGTAGCGTGGGTGACGGTGTGGTGACGTTTGCGGGCCGGCAAAACGGCTATGGCAACATCATCATCATCGGGCACAGAAACGGCTACAACACGGTCTACGCACACCTCAGCCGCATCAACGTGCGCCAGGGCGCCCGCGTGAGTCAGGGTCAGTCGATTGGTGCTGTCGGTGCCACCGGCTGGGCCACCGGTCCACACTTGCACTTTGAGTTCCGTGTCAATGGCGTCTTTCGCGACCCGCAAACCATTGTCAGCCAGAGCGAATCCACGCCGGTATCGGCCGCAGCGCGCAGTTCATTCGACAGCCTGGCGTCGCAAAACCGCGTGGCGCTGGCCGCCGCCGCAGCGCTGGCCCCAGGCGGCGCCGAGTAACCAACTAGCGCACGGGGCGCAGCACCGTGTCCGAACTCTACATCGGTTTGATGTCCGGGACGTCGCTCGACGGCGTGGATGGCGTCCTGGCCGACTTGGCCAACGACGAGGTCCGGGTTCTGGCGCACAGCGCGGCGGCCATGCCGCCCGATTTGGCTCAGGAATTGTTGGCGCTGAACGCGCCGGGGGCCAACGAGTTGCACCGTGGCGCCCTCGCCGCCAATGCGCTGGTGCGGCTGTACGCCCGGGTCGTGGTGGACTTGCTCGCGAACGCTGGGGTGGACCACCCTGCGGTCCTGGCCATTGGGGCGCACGGCCAGACTGTGCGCCATCAACCGCAGACTTTCGACGGCACTGGCTACACGCTGCAACTCAACAATCCGGCCTTGCTTGCCGAGCTTACCGGTATCGACGTGATCGCCGACTTTCGCAGCCGCGACCTGGCCGCCGGTGGCCAGGGGGCGCCGCTGGTGCCAGCCTTTCATCGAGCCGTCTTTGGCGCCACTGGCAGCACGGTAGCCGTGCTCAACATCGGTGGCATATCAAACCTGTCAGTTCTGGGCCCGGAGCCCGAGGAGGTGATGGGCCTGGACTGTGGTCCGGGCAACACGCTGATGGACGGTTGGTGTCAACTGCACCAGCACCGGGCCTTTGATGCGGCCGGTGGCTGGGCTGGCAGTGGACAGGTGCAGCAGGCCTTGCTTGATGCGCTGTTGGATGAGCCCTATTTTGCGTTGCCCGCGCCAAAAAGCACAGGGCGTGATTTGTTCAATCTAGGGTGGCTGGCCAAGCGGCTCGCCCAACTCCCACCTCTGGCTGTGTCGGATGTCCAGGCAACATTGGCGGAATTGACCGCAAGAGCTTGTGCAGAAAGCGTCAAGCGCTATGGACTTGATAGCAAAGAGCTGATTGTGTGCGGCGGCGGTGCGTTCAACACGCATTTGATGAGCCGCTTGCGCTGCGCGCTGCCAACGGTGTCGGTCTGCTCTTCGCAGGACCATGGACTGCCGCCACTTCAGGTCGAAGCCACCGCCTTTGCCTGGCTCGCGCGCAAAGCCATGCTGGGGGGACGAATCAATTTGGCCAAGGTCACCGGCGCGATGGGCGCGCGACCGCTTGGCGCCATCTACCGGGCCTGAATCGGCAAGTGGCGGCCCGGCCGCGTTCAGGAAAAACTGGAGCCGCAGCCGCAGGTGGTTGTGGCGTTTGGATTCTTGATGACAAACTGCGCACCCTGCAAGTCTTCCTTGTAATCAATTTCAGCGCCCACCAGGTACTGGTAGCTCATGGCATCGATCAACAGCGAAACACCATTTTTTGTCATCGTCGTGTCGTCATCGTTGACGACTTCATCGAACGTGAAACCATACTGGAAACCTGAACACCCTCCACCCTGCACGAACACGCGTAGTTTGAGCTCAGGGTTGCCCTCTTCGGCAATCAGATCGGCAACCTTGGCCGCAGCACTATCGGTGAAGATGATCGGGCTCGGCATTTCAGTCTGGACGTGTTCTGCGACGGCGCTCATAACTTGACTCCACAAAATTGAATGGTCTAATACTACAGCAATTCCCTCAGGAATTGCGCTAGGCGTTGTTTGCCGCCAATTTCAGTGTGGGTTTTTCCTCGACACCGTCGGCCGGACACAGCCGCCCGGCAATGATGGCACCATGGTGCATCTCCAGCGCCTTGTAATACACGTCGCCGTCAATGCGGGCCTTGGGCTGCAACTCCAGCATGACGCTCGCGTGCACTGGGCCGATCACGGTTCCGTTGATGATGATATGGTCGGCGCGGATTTCCCCGGTCAGCTTGGCCGATTCGGAAATCACCAGAATGCTGGCCTGATCGGCGCTGGCGGTGACGGTTCCATTGACTGCACCGTCGATACGAAGACCGTCAGAAAAAATCAGATCACCATCAATTCGGCTTCCTTGGGCGATCAGGCTTCTGATCGGAGGCTGTTTCTTCTTGTTGAACATGTTTTTCGCTGCCTTTCCGTAAATTGCACCATCAACCGGTCTTGAGCTTGATTGACTGCACTGCCTTGGTTAAAGTTCCCTCAAGGACCCTGGCAGTCACCGCCTTGACCAAGGTCTGCGGCGGCACCTGGAAGACGCCCTCGACGCGCCCATACTGCTTGAGTTTAAGCGCCTGCGCACCGCCTGGCATGGCTGCGCTCCAGGGCTTGCCGTTTTGCAGACCCGTAAACGCGAGCTCAAGCATGCCACTGAACTCTGGAGCGTTCTTGCGCGCCTGAATCACCAGCACCTGCCACTTTATTTCATGCCCATCGTGCAGCTCGGCCTGCAGTGCGCGGATGGCAAGACCATCAGCTCCAGCGGTCGGAATGAGTTTTTCAAAGAAGCCGAGGTCGTCGCGCAAACTCTGTACGTCCGCTTCCAACTGCCGGTTCTGGCTCGCCAGCCGTTCCTGCGCGACCTTCTCCGACGTAATTAAAGTTTCCGACGTATTGGCGATCGATTGTGCCTTGTCGCGCTCGGCCTTGAGTGAAACCACTTGCGAGCGCAGCGAAGCGAGTTCGGTGCGCGCCTGCTGTAACTCGTCCTTGGTATCGTGATCCAGACCGGCAATATCCTTGCCAAACTCAAACGCCCACAGCCCGATAGCGGCGCAAAACCCGAACACGATGGCCACCAGCGCCCAGCGAAACGGCCATGGCAGCGCGCTGCGCACCGACATGCGCGGAGCACTAACGGTGAGGCGGCGCAAGAATAGACGCAGTCGCATGGGGCAATGAGTCTAGCAGCCTCCAACCGAGACGAGGATATCGATCGAAATGGACCTCGCTTGCGGGCAGCTGACGCGCGGCTGCCGGTCTCCGCTGAAATCAGCGCTTGCTGAACTGCTTGCGACGGCGTGCGCCGTGCAGACCGACCTTCTTGCGTTCGACCTCGCGCGCGTCGCGCGTCACAAAGCCCGCCTTGCTCAGCTCGGACTTGAGCGACGCGTCGTAATCCATCAGGGCGCGTGTAATGCCGTGACGCACGGCACCGGCCTGGCCGGATTCGCCACCGCCCGCAACGTTTACCATGATGTCGAACGTTTGCGCGTGGTTGGTCAACATCAGCGGCTGCTTGCAAATCATGATCGAGGTTTGGCGACCGAAAAATTTTTCGATGTCCTTGCCGTTCACGATGATCTGGCCAGAACCCTTCTTCAGAAACACACGGGCGACACTGGACTTGCGACGGCCGGTGCCATTGTTCCATTCACCAATCATTTCGAGGCTCCTTGGAGTTCCAACACTTTGGGTTGCTGGGCAGCATGTGGATGCTCAGCACCCCCGTATACCTTGAGCTTCTTGATCATGGCGTAGCCCAGAGGGCCTTTGGGCAGCATGCCCTTGACTGCTTTTTCCAAAGCGCGCCCCGGATGTTTGGCCTGCATGTCGCGGAAGTTGGTTGCCGTAATGCCGCCCGGATAGCCGGAATGACGGTAGTAGATCTTGTCGAGCGGCTTGGCGCCGGTCACACGCAGCTGCGCTGCATTGATGACGACAATGAAGTCGCCCGTGTCGACGTGAGGCGTGTAAATGGCCTTGTGTTTGCCGCGCAAACGGAGAGCAACTTCGCTGGCTACTCGTCCGAGGACCTTGTCGGTCGCGTCAATCACAAACCACTCGTGCACCACCTCAGCGGGTTTTGCGCTGAAAGTTGTCATGAGATTCTCTATTCCAGAGGGTTTGTCGGGCTCTTTTCCACGGTCGGCGTTCCTCTGACGGGAATCTCTTAGGTGGGCTTAAAACTCCGCCGCGGAGCCACAAAAGCGCTGCGAAGCCTGGCATTATAGGTGATTCGTTCCGGGTTTTGGGGTGCGCGGCCGGGACTACCTTTTGAAGTTACATTCAGAAACATTGACCTTGGTCAGACATGCGTCGATGATGCCGCGTTACCCTGTGCAGCAGTCGTCTTGACGCGCTGCAGGCTGGCCCGGGCGCGGGATTCCTAACAACAACCGGGGACGCGCTTGCCGAAATGTTCTGCTCGTAAACCTTGCGATGATTGACTCAGTGCGCCCAAACGCCAAGGCGTACCGAGTCCACATCGAGGGCTTGAGCACGACCGAAAGCAAGATATTCGCCGGAATTATTCACCTGGCGGAGCGCAACGGCACCGTTTTCCAGATCGAACCGGTCCTCGAAAGGTCGGATATTTTCATATTCGATGGGGCCAACCCTCAGGCGGTTGTGTTCGAAAAGTCTCATCCGGAGTTGGCGCACCACACGATCTGGATCAACCCGCCCGCACATCTGCACGCAAAGCGGCAAATCAGCCGTCCGTTTCGCTGGCCGTCCGTGCTAGCCATGATGGAGCAAATGGTCGATGAGCCGCACGCTGTGCTCGCCCCGGCGCAAGGCCAACAGCCCGGGAGCATCGCTTTTGAACGCTTGTGCGCGCTCACCGAAGAAGTGCTGCGAAAACTAATCGGCATTGCCGCCGGGTTCGTGATCGAGGACATCAGAGCCGAAAAAGCACGTGTCGCGGGCGCTGCCAACACGATGACGGTCGAGATATTTTTGGACATTCTCAAGCGGCATTTGCCAACGAATGTGGACGCCAGTGCGGTGTTCCGTGAAGTTTCAGCGGCCGTCCGCAGGGACGAGCCCAAGTAGTTTGTCGGTTTCCAGTGTTTGAACCCATGGAGAAATAAGATGAAGTCAACAACGTCAATCAAGACGCGTTTGGTCAACGGCATGATGCTTATCGTGCTGTTTTTCCTTGTTCAGGCCGGGCTGGTCTGGTACGCAACCAGCAATGCAAAAAGCACGGTGGTGGAGAGCACGCGCAGGAACACCGTGGCGACCAGTGAACTTGGCGCGTTGGCCGTGCTCGCACAGCAAATCCGGCGTTATGAAAAGGAGTATTTCGTTTACGTAGGAAACAAGCAAAAGCGTGACGCCTACGAGCACGAATGGCGCGACGCGCTGCGCAACATTGAGGCGATTCTTGCCAAGATGAAAACTGGTGCCAGCGGTGCCTTCAGCAGCAAGGATATGGCCCAGGTCACCACCTGGGAGGCCGCTGCGAGCTTCTATGCTGCAGAGATGGACAAGATCTTCCTTGCAGTCGACGAACGGGTGAAGGCGGTTCAAGGGCAGAAGGAATCGGGTGTCGGCTCCGCTGCCTCCACCAAGCCCACGGGCAAGACCGGAGGCACTGCGACTGCCGCGGCGCCCGAGCACTCCGCGCTGGCCGAATACCGATCCACCGAAGTCAACGACATGATCAAGGCGGGCAAGGAGCGATTTTCCGCCGATCTGATCAAAGGCGTGTCCGCGCTGGACAAGGCGAAGACCGAAGAAACGCTGGCGCTGGCCAAGGTGGCTGAAACCATGTTCGATCAGGTCCTGCTCGGCGTGCTGGTGACCGTTGCCATCGGAGTGGTTGTGGCGCTCGCGCTCAGCGTCAGCCTGCCCAAGACTGTCATCAAGACCCTGGCCGGCCTGTCCAAAGCCGCCGAGAAGATGAGCATGGGTGATCTGAAGCAGCCCTACGACGCCGGTGGCGTGACCGAATTCAACACCTTGGCGCAAGCACTCAATCGCATGCGTCTTGGGCAACAGGCATTGCTTGAACGGCTGCAAAAACGCTAGGCCAGGAGATACCGGCGCGGACTTGTGGGCGCACCCGCTCAACTCAGGGTGCGCGGCGCTCACGCTCGGCAGCGTCGCGCCGACGCGTCTCGACACACACTTCGAGCTGGTAATTTTGGGGCTTCTGACACTCTTCGTACAGACACATCGGACGCGCCAGGAAATTGCTGTCCGCACACAGGACTCGCACGGCCGTTGGCTCCGCCACGCCTGCCGATGACGACGGCCTGGGCGGCGTCGGCAGCCGCCACCGAGGCCGGTCCAACGCTCGTCGGTGCCGCGGCCGCTACCGGGACCGGCGTGGTGGCACTCTCTGCCGGTGCTGGAATTCGCCGCGGCAGGCTCGACGCCGTACGCGTCGCGGGCTTGGCCGCGGGCGGCTGCGCGGCCGCAAGCGCGCCCCCGTCGGCAACGGGCACTCGCTTGTCCAACTCTTCAATGAACAGTTCCTCGGGCTCGGGTGACTTGGCCACTGAATGAGTCGGCGCGCGCGGCGAGTCGAGCCAGTGACCCGGGACCAGGGCCACCAAGCTCAGTCCGAGCAGCAGCAGCGCGCTCAGTCCCAACTTCGTCCTCATGCCCCCGTGCCTGCTCGCGCGAGGTGCGTCGACTTCGAGGCGGTTTTGCACTTGCGGATCCGCCTGCGTGTTGATCGTTATCTGCAACGTATCCTGGTCCGGCGTCGGCGCCTCGACCGACACGGCGCGGGCCTGCCCGAGATCGGCGCGCCAGTCAAACCTCGAAAGGTCGCCCGGCGACTGAAGTTGCATCTCGGCAGCGAACGCGGCGACGCTCTGCGGCCGATCGCCCGGCTGAATCGCCAGCGCGTGATCGATTGCGCGGACGAAGGGCTCCGAGTAGGATTGCCCGAAATGCTCCTGCACGGTCTGCGCAACACTGGCCATGCTCGGCATGCGGTCTCGCACCACGCGAAACGTCGCGGGCAGCGGGGGCTCATTGCACAGGCAACCGTGTACCAGCGCGGCCAGCGCGTACAAATCGGTCCACGGCCCCTGGGACAGATCGGCGGCGTCTGCGTATTGCTCGATTGGGGCGTAATTGACTTTCAAGACCGCTGTGTGCCGGTGGCTCGCGTCAAGGACTGCGCGCCGGGCCGATCCAAGATCGAGCAAGACGGCGGACCCGCTGTCCTGCAAGAAAATGTTGTCCGGGGCGACGTCGCGGTGCAGGGTGTTGTGCTGATGGAGCACCTCCAGCGCCTCGAGCACGGACCACAGCATCTTGCGCAGCCAGGCCTCGGGCGGGGGAGCGCTCATCTCGCTGCGCGCCTGTTTCAGCGTCACGCCCTGATACAGCGGCATGACCATGTACGCAGTATTGTTGGCTTCCCAGAAACGATATACCTTGACCAGCGACGGATGGTCAAAGCGCGCGAGAAGATGAGCTTCGGCGACAAAGGACTTCAAGCCTTGCGAAAAGGTGGCCTGATCAGCCGATGAGCGCACCAGCACGACTGTGCCCGTCGTCCGACCGACCAGGGTCACCGGCAAATACTCCTTGATGGCGACCGTTCTTTGCAAGGATCGGTCGTAGGCGCGGTAAACCATGCCAAAGCCACCCACCCCCACGAGATCGCGAATTTCAAACTCGGCGAGCACCGTCCCGTACGGCAGGGCGTCGATGTGCGCGACACCGCTTGTGGGGGCTGCAGAGAGGCTCGGAATGGTGTCGTTCACATCCATAAGGCTAGCACGTACCAGGGTCGCTATTGTGCGCGAACCAACGCGGCCGACGCTGACAGAGGTTCGAGTCTACAAAACTTCAGCGCGAAGGGTTCGTTACCATACGGGCATGTTCAGTTACCGTCACGCGTTTCATGCCGGCAACCACGCCGATGTACTCAAACACATGGTGCTGATTGCCGTGCTGCGCCATTTGCGGCAGAAAGACACTGCGCTGACGGTGTTCGACACGCATGCCGGCGCCGGCCTGTATCGGCTCGACGGAGACTATGCCCAAGCCAGCGGCGAAGCGGCGCACGGTTACCTGCGCCTTGTCTCAGCATCAAATGCGGCTCCAACGCCCGTCGGGAAAGCGCAATCCGCTATTAAATCAATAGCGCCTCCGATCTTGACCGAGCCCCTTGCCCCGGTGATCACGGACTATCTCGAGCTCGTTGCCGGTTTCAACAGCGCCGGAAGTCACAAGATTTATCCGGGCTCGCCGTTCATCATCCAGCGCCTGCTGGGCGAGCGCGACAAGCTCAAGCTGTTTGAGCTGCACCCCACCGATGCCAAAACGCTGGCGGCCAACATCGAGCAGTTGCAGGTTGCGCGCCAGGTCGCGGTGCTGCGCGAAGACGGATTTGACGGTCTCAAGAAGTTCCTGCCGCCACCGGCACGCCGGGCGCTGGTGCTGAGTGACCCGAGTTACGAGCTCAAGAGCGACTACGCCCGCGTGGCAGGGATGGTGGCCGACGCGCTGCAGCGCTTCGCCACCGGCTGCTACGTCATCTGGCATCCGATCATTCCGCGGCCAGAAGCGCACGAACTGCCGCGCAAGCTCAAGGGTCTGGCCGCGCGCGCGGGCAAAAGCTGGCTCCATGCCACGCTGAGCGTGAAATCGAGCAAGCTCAAGACCGATCCAGCCGGTGAACTCATTCGCCCGGGCCTGCCCGCCAGCGGCATGTTTATCATCAACCCGCCGCATACCCTGAGCGCGGCGCTGCAGCTGGCCTTGCCGCAGCTGGTGGGCCTGCTTGGACAGAACCAGCACGCGGCATTCAGCCTGGAGAGCGCGAGGTGAACCGTTCGTCGGCCACCTGGAATCGAAGACAATGACGGGCACTAGGGAGGAACGATATGGCTAAAGGCATGATTCTGGCAGCCGGGCAGGGCACCCGGGTGCGTCCGCTCACGCGCGACCTGCCCAAGCCGATGGTGCCGATTCTTGGCAAGCCTTTGATGGAATACCTGATCGAGCATCTGGCGCGCCACGGCATCAAGGAAATCATGGTGAACGTCGCCTGGCATCATCAAAGAATTGAGGAATATTTTGGCGACGGTCACCGCTGGGGTGTGGAAATCGGCTATTCCTACGAGGGCGTTCGCGATCACGGCGACATCCTGCCCAGGCCGATGGGTTCGGCTGGCGGCATGCGCCGTATCCAGGATTTCAGCGGTTTTTTTGACGAAACCACGCTGGTGCTGTGTGGCGACGCGCTGATCGACCTGGACATCACCGCTGCGCTGGCGGAGCACCATGCCAAAGGCGCCATCGCCAGCGTCGTGGCGATGGACGTGCCGCTGGCCGAAGTGCAGAGCTATGGCGTGGTGGTGGCCAAGCCGGACGGACGGATCGAGTCATTTCAGGAAAAGCCCAGCCCGGAACAAGCCAAGTCGACTTTGGCGAGTACCGGTATCTACATTTTTGATCCCAAGGTGCTCGACCTGGTGCCATCCGGCGCGGTCTACGACATTGGCTCGCAGCTTTTCCCGCAATTGGTCAAGCAAGGCCTGCCGTTCTTTGTCCAGAACCGCCCGTTTCACTGGATCGATATCGGGCGCGTCAGCGACTACTGGTCGGTGTTGCAACGTGTCCTGCGCGGCGAAGTGGCCGAGCTGACCATGCCCGGGCGTCAGATCAAACCCGGCGTCTGGGTCGGACTGAACACCCCGATTGCCTGGGACAAGGTCAAGATCAAGGGACCGGTGTATCTCGGCTCGAGCGTGCGCATCGAGCCCGGCGTCACGATCACCGGCCCGGCCTGGATTGGTCATGGCAGCCACCTGCGCACCGGTGCCAAGGTGGTTCGCAGCATTTTGTTCGAGTACACCCGCATCGCCGCGGACATGCGCTTCAGCGAGATGATCGTTTCGCCCGACTACTGCGTTGACCGGCACGGCGAAACCCTGTACCGCGGCGACGACACCGCACAACTGCGCTGGGGCGACGCCCGGGCTTGAAAGCAACCCTGAGACCCCTTCCGTCATGTTGATTCAACCCGTCATCCTCTCAGGCGGCTCGGGCACCCGCCTGTGGCCGCTGTCGCGCGAAAAGTATCCCAAACAGTTGCTGCCCCTGATCGGCGCGGACTCGCTGCTGCAGGCCACGGCGCGCCGCGTCGATGGCATCACCGATTGCGAAATGGCCCCGCCGATGGTGGTATGCAACGAGGAATACCGTTTCGTGATCGCCGAGCAGCTGCGCCTGATCGGAAAACCGGGCCCGGTCGTGCTCGAACCCATAGGAAGAAATACGGCTCCAGCGCTTACCATTGCTGCGTTGGCAGCTATGAAAAACGCAGCAGATCCGGTTCTGCTGGTGATGCCGGCGGACCACGTGATGAGCGACGTGGCGGCGTTTCAGCGCGTCGTGCGCCAGGGCGCAACGCTGGCCGAAAGGGGCGCCGTCGTCACTTTCGGCATCACGCCCGATGCCCCCGAGACCGGGTACGGCTATATCCAGAGAGGCGGCGCAAACTTGGCTGCGCCTGCCAGTGCCAGCCAGGCGTATCAGATCGCACGCTTTGTCGAAAAACCCGACCTGGCAACGGCCAAGGCCTACCTTGAGACCGGCGACTACCTGTGGAACAGCGGCCTGTTCATGATGAAGGCGTCGGTCTGGCTTGGCACACTTGCAGCCTGCAGACCCGACATCATGGTGGCCTGCCAAGGCGCCTGGGACCAGGGCGCGGTCGACGGCGAGTTCGTTCGTGTTGGCAAGGACGCTTTCAGGGCCTGCCCCAGTGACTCGATCGACTACGCGGTGATGGAACGCATTGCCGGCACCCACGCGACAACGCAAGCGCTGCCAGCGGCAGTGGTGCTCGGACTGAGCGCGGGCTGGTCCGACGTGGGCGCCTGGGACGCGCTGTGGCGGGTGCTACCCAAGGACGGCGCGAACAACGTCTGTCAAGGCGATGTGCTGCTGCACGACTGTCACGACACGCTGGCGCTGTCGGAGCGGCGCTTGCTCGCCTGTGTCGGCGTGAGCAACCTGGTGGTGGTGGAAACAGCCGACGCGGTGCTGGTGGCGCACAAGGATCAGACCCAGGATGTCAAGAAGATCGTCGACCAGCTCAAGGGCATGGGTCGCAGCGAGGGCCTGATGCACCGCAAGGTGTTTCGTCCCTGGGGCTGGTATGACAGCGTCGACGCCGGACAGCGCTTTCAGGTCAAGCGCATTGTGGTCAACGCCGGGGCCACACTTTCCCTGCAAATGCACCACCACCGGGCCGAACACTGGATTGTGGTCAGCGGCACCGCCAAGGTGACGCGTGGCAAAGACACCTTTTTGCTGTCCGAGAATGAGTCAACCTTTATCCCGCTGGGCACCACGCACCGCCTGGAAAATCCGGGGCGCGTGCCGCTGGAAATGATCGAGGTGCAGTCTGGAGCCTATCTTGGTGAGGACGACATCGTCAGGTTCGAAGACGTCTACGGCCGCTGACCAATTCGTCCCGGGCAGACTGCGTGCCCCGCGGTTGGAGCCCGGAAAGGCTATAGATTTCTCTGAATAATGATCTTTTGCACGTCAGACGTGCCTTCATAGATCTGGCAGACACGCACGTCGCGGTAGATGCGTTCCACCGGAAAGTCGTTCACCACACCATAGCCGCCCAGAGTCTGAATGGCGACGCTGCAGACCTGCTCGGCCATTTCGCTCGCAAAAAGCTTGGCCATCGCGGCTTCCTTCAGACACGGCCTGGCGGCATCGCGCAAGCTTGCCGCGTGCCAGATCAATTGGCGCGCCGCTTCAATGCGGGTGGCGCAATCGGCCAGGCGAAATCCTACTGCCTGGTGATTGAAAATGGCCGTGCCAAAACTCTCGCGCTCCTTGGAGTAAGCCAGCGCGGTCTCGAACGCGCTGCGCGCCATGCCCACGCTTTGGGCGGCGATGCCGATGCGCCCACCCTCGAGCCCACCGAGCGCAATCTTGTAGCCCTCGCCCTCGGCGCCGATCCGGTTCTCCGCCGGGATACGGCAATGGTCAAAGTTGATCTGCGCGGTATCGCTGCTTCGCTGGCCCAGTTTCTCTTCCAGCCGCGCCACCACATACCCCGGCGCGTTCGTAGGCACAAGAAAGGCGCTCATGCCTTTCTTGCCAGCGCCCTTGTCGGTCACGGCGATGACGACCGCGACGTCGCCATGCTTGCCACTGGTAATGAACTGCTTGACGCCGTTGATGACATAGGCGTCACCCTCTTTCACTGCCGTGGTGCGCAGGCCCGATGCGTCCGAGCCCACGTGCGGCTCGGTCAGGCAAAACGCGCCCAGCATCCGGCCTTGCGCCAGCGGCGTCAACCACTGCGTTTTTTGTGCGTCGGTGCCGTAGCGCATCAGGATCGCGTTGACCGGACAATTGGTCACTGAAATCGCGGTACTGGTGCCGCCGTCACCGGCGGCAATCTCCTCAAGGACGAGGGCCAGCGTCAGGTAATCGAGGTTGGCCCCGCCCCACTGCTCGGGCACGCAAATGCCGTACGCACCCAGGGCCGCCAAACCATGGTGCGCCTCTTTGGGGAAATAGTGTTCCCGGTCCCAGCGGGCTGCGTGCGGCCAAAGTTCCTTCTGAGCAAAATCGCGCACGGCGTCGCGAACCATTTCCTGATCTTGAGTCAATATCATGGCTATCGCCCGTGCTTTGAGCCTGGTCAGCTCTGAAATTTATAGCATCTCAAGCGCCACGGCGGTACCCTCGCCACCACCGATACACAGCGTGGCGACGCCCTTCTTGAGCCCACGCGCCTGCATGGCGTACATCAGCGTGACCATGATGCGCGCGCCGCTGGCACCGATCGGATGACCCAGGGCACAGGCCCCGCCATTGACGTTGACGATCTCATGGCCGACGCCAAGCTCCTTCATCAGCGCCATCGGTACGACAGCAAAGGCCTCATTGACCTCCCACAACTGCACGTCCTTGACGCTCCAGCCGGTCTTGGCAAACAGCCGCTTGACGGCACCTACCGGTGCGGTGGTGAACCATTCCGGTTCCTGGGCGAATACAGCATGCCCAACGATGCGCGCAAGCGGTTTGCAGCCCATTTTGGCCGCTGTCGAGGCGCGCATGAGCACCAGCGCGGCCGCGCCGTCGTTGATGCTCGAACTGCTCGCTGCCGTGATCGTGCCATCCTTCTTGAAGGCGGGTTTGAGCGCGGTGATCTTGTCGAGCTTGACGCGACCCGGGCCTTCATCGATGGCGATCACGGTATCGCCGGCGCGGCCCTTGACCGTCACCGGCGTGATTTCACCAGCGAAGGCACCTGACTTGGTCGCGGCCTGCGCCCGCTGCACGCTGCTGATGGCGAACTGATCCTGGGCCTCGCGGGTGAAACTGTATTTGGCCGCGCAATCTTCCCCGAACGTGCCCATGGAACGTCCCGCCTCGTAGGCGTCTTCCAGTCCGTCGAGCATCATGTGGTCAAAGATGCGGTCGTGCCCGATGCGGTAGCCACCACGTGCCTTGGGCAGCAAATACGGCGCGTTGGTCATGCTCTCCATGCCACCAGCGACCATCACGTCGGCGCTGCCCGCGATCAGCATGTCGTGCGCGAACATGGCTGCGCGCATGCCCGAGCCACACATCTTCGACAGCGTCACCGCGCCAGCGCCGATGGGCAGGCCACCCTTGAAAGCGGCCTGGCGCGCGGGCGCCTGGCCCTGGCCTGCCATCAGGCAGTTGCCGAACAGGACTTCGTCCACTTGCGCTGCGGCGACGCCGGCGCGCTCAACAGCGGCCTTGATGGCGGCCCCGCCCAAATCGTGCGCAGCCAGAGAAGAAAAATCACCCTGGAAACTCCCCATGGGAGTACGCGCGGCGCCGACGATAACGATGGGATCAGACATGTCAATTTCCTTTCAAAAAAATGGTTCGATTCAGAAGCAGTCGCCCGGCTGGTCAGCATGCAAGAACCGCTTCTCGCGTTCGTACGGAAACACATCGAGCACATGACCGGCCAGTATGCGCTCCTTGTGCGCCTGCCAGAAGGCGGGGTCAAGCAGGTCGCCATGGTGCTTCATGAAAACCTCGCGCACCGCCGTGTTGCCCAGCAGGAACGGGCCAAAGGTTTCCGGAAACACGTCGTGGGGACCCACGCTGTACCAGATCTCGCCCGACATTTCTTCCTCCTCATTGCGCGCAGCGGGCACCTTGCGGAAGTTGCATTCGGTGATGTACTCGATTTCGTCGTAATCATAAAACACAACTTTGCCGTGACGCGTGATGCCAAAGTTCTTCCACAGCATGTCGCCGGGAAAGATGTTGGTCGCTACCATGTCCTTGATAGCGTTGCCGTACTCAATGACGGCGCGCGCGATCTGCGCGCCCCCCTTCGGATCGCCCGGGCCCATATCGAACGCTTCCTGCAGGTAGATATTGAGCGGAATCATGCGCCGCTCGATATACACATGCCTGATGATGACTTCGCTTCGGCCCCGGCTGTCGGGCGCGCTGATCTCGAGCTGGCTCGGTGCAAACTGCTCGATTTCTGCAATCAACCCGTCATCAAAACGCTCGCGCGGGAACGCCACGCCACTGTATTCCAGCGTATCGGCCATGCGCCCGCCGCGGTCGTGCTGCTTGACCAGTTGATATTTGCCCCGAATCTTCTCTCGGGTCGTATCCTTTTGTGGCGGATAAAAGTCCTTGATGACCTTGAATACGTAAGGGAACGATGGCAGGTCAAACACCAGCATCACCATGCCCTTGATCCCCGGGGCAATCCGGAACTTGTCGGTTGAATGGCGCAAATGATGCAGAAAGTCGCGGTAGAAGAGGGTCTTGCCCTGTTTGGCCAGTCCCAGCGCGTTGTAGAGCTCGTTGCGCGGCTTGCGTGGCATCAGGCCCCGCAGAAACTGGACGTAGGCCGAAGGTACTTCCATATCGACCATGAAGTAGGCACGCGCAAAGCTGAACAGAATGAGAATTTCGTTTTCACCGAACAGGGCGGCGTCGATGGCCAGCTTTTGATCCGCGCCGGTGTGAAGGATTGGCAAGGCAAAGGGGTATTCGGCAAAACCGTTGATCAACTTGCCCACCACGTAGGCGCCCTTGTTGCGGAAGAACAGGCTGGAGAGCACCTGAATCTGGAAATTGGCTCGCACCACGGCATCTTCGAGCCTGGCGTGCATGGCAGCGACCACGAAACCGGCGTCACGCTCGAGATCGTCGAATTCGCAGCGCAGGCCGAAGTCTCGCACCATCTGCACCAGCGCATCGCGCAGGCCTGCGCCGCTGGGGTAGTAAGCGCGGTAGGTAGGACGCGCCTCGGGCTCGCTGTTTTCAATGTATTCCGTGCTGACAGCCGGACGCACGAAGATGAAGTCGTTATGAAAATGCGTGCGATGCAGGATCTTGGTCGTTACCGAATTGAAAAACGTTTCTGCCAGTTCGGGCTGATGATGATCGACCAGCAAGCCGATGTAATGCAGTTTGACCTGCTGCCAGATGTTCATCGCCCGTTCGCCGGCCTTGAATTCCCTGTCAAGGCGTTGAAAGCACTCGCGCACCCGCAGGTCATAGAACTCGATGCGTTCGCGCTGTGCACGCTGCTGGCCATGCCAATCGGCTGTCTCGAAACGGTGCTTGGCGCGCGCCGACTCGGTGCGAAACAAACGATAGTGCCGATTGAAGCCGTCGAGCATCGCCTTCGCGATATCGTAGGCCAAAGTGGAATCAAGGCGCTGGGGAAACATGCTCGGCAAAGGTCTTCTGGCTCGCGCTAGACCAGCGCCTGCGGCCGCGCGGCCGCCACGCCTGCGATGGCGCCCTGGTACTGCTGGGCCATTCGTTCGACGCCGTCCAGCGTGATTTGAAGATCCTGCAGCAGCCCGTCCTTGAGTCCGTAAACCCATCCGTGCAGGCTCACGCGCTGACCACGCGCCCATGCGTCCTGCAACACCGTCGTCTGTGCCACATTGATGACTTGCTCGATGACATTGAGCTCGCACAGCACATCGAGCCTTGTCCCCGCCGGTGTGGCGTCAATCAACGCGTGGTGCCGGTCACGCACGTCCTTGATGTGACGCAGCCAGTTGTCCGCCAAACCGACCCGGGTATTTTCCAGCGCCGCCTGCACGCCGCCGCAACCGTAGTGGCCCACCACCATCAGATGCTCGACTTTGAGCAGGTCCACGGCAAACTGAATCGTCGAAAGGCAGTTCAGATCAGTGGGCACGACCACGTTGGCGACGTTGCGGTGCACAAAGACCTCTCCCGGATCCAGGCCGGTAATCTGGTTCGCCGGTACCCGGCTGTCAGAGCAGCCGACCCACATGTACTTGGGCTTTTGCTGGGACTTCAAACCGGTGAAGAAACCCGGTCGCTCGCGCTCCATCTGGGCCGCCCAGGCGCGGTTGTGGGTGAAGAGATCACTCAAAGGAGGCATGGGACTATCTTAAACGCTCGACGACGGTGCAACCCCCAGCCCGTTTCCCGTTACCATAACCCCCTATTTCACAGGAACAGGCTCCCCTGCCATGACCGCTGCCACCGATACGTCGCCCATTTTGGCCAAAGCACAAGACAAGTTGGCTCGACTGGGTGAACTGCTGGTTGACAGCGGCAAGCTCTCTGCACGCGATCTGGAGCGTGCCGCTACAGCGCGAGAGGAGACCGGCGGCGTGCTGGGCTCGGTCCTGGTCAATCTCGGTCTGGTCTCCGAAATCGACGTCGCCCGCGCGCAAGCCCAATTGATGGGGCTGCCATTTGTCCCGGTCGAGGACTTCCCGGCGCTGTCGCCCGAGTTGGAGGGGCTGCAGGTCAATTTCTTGCGCGACCATCTGGTTTATCCGTTGCGCGTAGATGAGAGTGGTCTGATGGTGGCCATGGCACGGCCTGATGATGCCTTTGTTGTCAAGGCGCTGGAACTGGCAACGGGCCTGAAGGTGCATCCCTGCGTGGCCATTGCATCGGACATCGAGCGCGCGCTCGCTGTCGGCGATGCCGAGACAAATCCGGCGCAGGCGCGCGGACCCGACGACGATGCCGATGCCGGCGATTTCGTCGAGCATCTCAAAGACCTGGCGAGTGAGGCACCCGTTATCCGACGGGTCAACCAGATCATCGGTCGCGTCACCGATCTGGGTGCCTCCGACATTCATCTCGAACCGTTTGACGACGGTCTGCATGTGCGTTACCGGGTCGACGGAGTCATTCATACCGACGAAGTGATATCGCCGCAGCTCAGCGCGGCCATCAACTCGCGGGTCAAACTGATGGCTCACCTCGACATCGCCGAGCGCCGTCTGCCGCAGGATGGACGCATCAAAACGCGCGTCAAGGGCCGCGAACTCGACCTGCGAGTCTCCACCGTGCCCACCGTGCACGGCGAGAGCGTGGTGATGCGTGCACTGGATCGCTCCAGCGTGCGTTACAGCCTGGAATCGATTGGGTTTGCTCCCGAGAACCTGGAGCGTTTCAATCAACTGCTGGGGCGTCCGCACGGGATTTTGCTCATGACCGGCCCCACCGGTTCGGGCAAGACCACAACGCTGTATACGGCTTTGTCCAAGCTCGACGCCGACGCGTTCAAGATCATCACGGTGGAAGAACCGGTCGAGTATCAACTCGAAGGCATCAACCAGATTCAGGTCCACCAGCAAATTGGGCTGACCTTTGCACGTGCGCTGCGCTCGATCCTGCGTCAGGACCCAGACATCATCATGATCGGCGAAATGCGTGACGGAGAAACTGCGCAAATCGCGGTGCAATCGGCATTGACAGGCCATCTCGTGCTATCAACTTTGCACACCAACACCGCCGCAGGTGCCGTGGTGCGTCTCGAAGACATGGGTGTCGAGCCCTACCTCATTACCTCCTCGCTCAACGGCGTGCTGTCGCAGCGTTTGGTGCGCCGTCTGTGTGAGCAATGCAAGGCTGCCTACCTGCCCGACGCCGGTCTGCAGGAGCGCAGCGGATTGCGGCGAATGGGACTGAACCCGGCGCACCTCTATAAGGCCGTCGGCTGCGACCAATGCCGCCAGACCGGCTACGCCGGTCGCTGCGGCATTCATGAGCTACTGGTCATCGATGACAGCCTGCGCCGCGGCATTCTCGATGGCTTCGACGCCGCCTCGCTGCACGCGCGGGCGACCGCAGCGGGCATGCATACGCTGTATGAAGACGGCCTGCGCAAGGTTGCCGACGGCATTACCAGCCTTGACGAACTGCTGCGTGTGACCCAGGACGACGCCGATGCCTGAGTTTGTCTGGCACGCCGCACGCGCCGACGCGCAACGGGTAGAAGGTCGATCGCAGGCGAGCGACGCGGCGCAGGTGTTGCGACAGCTTCGAGCCCAGGGGTTGACGCCTCTGCAAGTGGGCGAAGCTGGCGCAGACTCGCGTGGGGCGGCGCTGGTCACCAACGCCGCCGACGCGCGGTCAAAGGGCACGGGCGGGCGGATCAAGAGGCAGTCCATCACGGCGGAGGACATCCTGATCATGACCAGCGAGCTCTCCATCATGCTCAAGGCTGGCCTGGCTCTGGACAACGCCCTGCGCGTACTCATCGGAATGAACACAAAGGCCGAGATGGCCACGCTGACCCAGAGCATCCTCGATGACGTCAAGGACGGCGTGCCGCTGAGCCGCTCGCTGGGCCGCCATCCGCGCCAGTTTGGCGAGTTCTACATCAACATGGTGCACTCCGGTGAAGCCAGCGGCCATCTCAGCGATGTTCTGGAACGCCTGGTCGAACACCTTGAGCGAGTGCGCGCGCTGCGCGAGAGCGTGGTCTCCGCGACCATTTACCCGGCCATCTTGCTGGTCGTTGCAGTGCTGTCGATCATCAGCATGCTCGGGTTTGTCGTGCCGCAGTTCGAGACCCTGTTCAAAGGGATGGGAGACGCGCTGCCGACGCCAACGCGCATCATCATGACGGTCGGGCACGTATTCACCGACTATGGTCTGGTCGGCGCGCTTGCCCTGGCGTTGCTGTTTTGGCTCGCGCGCCGCTGGCTGGGCACACCGGCGGGACGCCAATGGTGGCAAGCGCGCGCTCTGCGCTTGCCCGTGGTGGGCAAACTCATGCTCAAGTACGACCTGACGCTGTTTGCGCGATCGTTGGGCACGCTGCTGGGCAACGGGGTACCGCTGCTCTCGGCCCTGCGCATTGCGACGCAAACGGTCAGCAACGCCGGGCTGCGCCTGGCGCTCGAAGGTGTCGTGCCCAGGGTCAAGGGCGGCGCCAAGATGGTGGACGCCCTGGGCGCCAGCGGCATCTTTGAACCGCTGGCCATCAGCCTGATCAAGGTTGGCGAGGAAACCGGGCGCCTGGGTCCGATGTTGCTCGAACTCGCGCGCATCTTCAACCGTGATGTCGAGACCGGCATCAAGCGCGGACTCACCGTGCTCGAACCGGCGCTGATCCTGATCCTGGGCATGCTCATTGCAGCCATCATCGTTTCGATCATGCTCGGTATCCTCTCGGTCAACGACCTGGCCATATAATTCCATTCAACTATGCGCATGCTTTCCATCATTGGCAGGTTTTCGAGTACCAAGCGCCGAAGCTCAGGTTTTACACTGATCGAACTGCTGGTGGTTCTGGCCATACTGACGATGCTCGCGGGGTTGGTTGGCCCGCGTGTGCTGAGCCTTCTAGGCGGTGCGAAGTCAAAGACCGCCGCGGTTCAAATCGCCGACCTTGAAAAGTCGCTTGAGCTGTTCAAGCTTGACGTCGGTCGTTTCCCGACGACGGCTGAAGGACTCGATGCGCTAGTCAATCGTCCCGCATCGGCCAACGGCTGGAACGGGCCCTATCTCAAGGGCGCCGTGCCCAATGATCCCTGGGGCAAGCCCTACATTCTCACCAGCCCGACCGCCAGCGGTGGTGTCGACATTGTGTCTCTCGGTGCAGATGGACTTCCTGGCGGCGAAGGTGAGAACGCCGATATCC
>CAWJOT010000027.1:0-73957 GCA_963844495.1 uncultured Pseudomonadota bacterium | reverse complement strand
GATCGCCTTGGCGCAGCAGGGGATAGTTCATCTTGGGTTCCTCCGGCAAAAGAACTGGCTCCAAGCCGGATTTAACAACAATCAGGCTTTGATGGCAAACTCCTCGCGGCTGCGACCCTGCGCCACCAGCGCGCTCAACCACCGCGGCATCAACCCTCGTCCGCTCCAGGTCTCTCCCGCAGGCCCACGATACTTGGCGGCGACGACGCCAACCCGCACGGGCCTGCCTGCGCCCTTCTTGTCGCTCTTTTTTGCCGCCCGGGTCCGGACCGATTTACCCTTGCCGGCGCGTACCTTTGCAGCCTGCAAATCCTTTGCGGTGATGCCAAAAGCCTGCATTTTGGCCAGAATATCCTGTACTGTCTTGTTGAATTCCCTGGCCTTGATGTCAGTGGCCTGCTTTTGCAGTTTCTCAATCTGGCTCTGAATGTCGATCAAATTACTCATGCTTTACCTCGCTAATATGAAATTACTCCCAGACAGACGCTGACACGCGCTGCGTTGTTTGATTCATTCTAGTGCAAGATATTATCTCTTGCCAATACCTTGAAAACCGTCATGAGAAGGATACGGATATCAAGCGGCAGCGACCGGCTATTCATGTACGCAATATCGAGTGCAACCTTGTCGGGAATCGGCAATTCATCGCGCCCATTGACCTGTGCCCAGCCGGTGAGCCCTGGGACAAGGTGGTGAACACCGTGACGCGTGCGCAACTCAATCAGGTCGGTCTGGTTAAAGAGAGCCGGGCGGGGGCCGACAAAACTCATGTCCCCCTTGAAAATACTCCACAGCTGCGGCAATTCGTCCAGGCTGGTCCTGCGCAGGAATCCGCCCAACGGCGTTAGATATTCATGCGCTTGCGTTAGCAAATGTGTGGCGACGATAGGTGTCCCCATTTTCATACTGCGAAACTTTGGCATCCTGAATATGGCGTTATCGCGTCCGACGCGGTCTGACCAATAAAGTATTGGCCCGGGTGATGTCAGGGCTACCAACGTTGCAACTAAAAACAGCGGTATGAGCAGGAGCGCGGCAAATAGTATTGCCAGCAGCAGATCAAATGCCCGCTTCAAGACGTTTTCATCCCCGCGAAAGCCCGCCGAAAACCCTCGTCGACCGACACCGGTGGCGTCCATCCGAGAACGCTGCGCGCTCGGGTAATGTTGACCTGCAGGTTTCCGCAAAGCCGCTGCGCCGCACCACGCTTGCCCAGCAGCGCCGCGCTCGCCTGAATGATCCATGCCGGCACTGGCACCAGGCGCACCGAAACCTCCGCGGCGCGGGCAAGTGAACGCACCAGTTCGGTCGTCGACAGGTCGTGTCCGTCGCTGACCAGAAAGGTCTGGTTCGCTGCCAGAGGATGCCTGGCGCAGATCGCGATGAAATCAACCAGATTGTCGATACCGACCAGGCTGCGCCTGTTATGGATCGCACCCAGCGGCAGTGGCCAGCCGTTTTGGACCACATGCATGAGCGCGGCAAAATTGGCACGCACGCCCGGACCATAAACCAACGGCGGACGAATGATCACCAACTCCATGGCAGAGGCCTGTGACAGTACTCGCAATCCCTGTTCGGCCTCAAGCTTGCTCCGGCCATAGGCGTCTGCGGGCGCTGGCGGGTCATCCTCGGTGCAGGCACGCCCGGCCGCGGTGTACTCACCGTTGACTTTGACCGAACTTATAAAGACAAAACGCTTCACGCCACGCCGACCCGCCTCGCGCGCCAGATCGAGCGTGGCATCAACGTTGATGGCGCGAAAGTCGGCCAACTGATCCAGGTCTGAACTGGGCGTGACGTGCACGCGCGCGGCCAGGTGGATCACCGTGGTGACTCCCGACAGCGCCGGGCCCCACGCACCGAAATCGCTGCGCTTTGCCAGGCGCAGGGGTTGATCGCTCAGACGTTGAACCAGCGCCTGCCCGACAAACCCTGTGCCGCCAGTGATGAGCAGACTCAAATCGACTCCTTGCGATCGTTGTGCGCGAGTGCGCGCAAGAACTCCCAGCCCTTGAAAGGATAGCGCAACATCAGCATGAACCAGTTTGTCGGGACCGCATTGGCGCGACAGGCGCGCATCATCTCCCGGTTGAGCTGCACGGTCGCGCGCCAACCTCCGGTGCTGGCACCGCCGAGCTTCATTCGGACCAAAACCTCGGACAGATGACGATGCCGCAATTTGCCATGTTGAAATACCCTTGCCACAAATTCAAAATCACCGGCGATAAGGTAGTCAACCCGAAACGTGCCAAAGCGCTCAAACAGCGCTCTACGCATGAACAATGCCGGATGCGCAGGCATCCAGCCCCAGCCCAAGCGTTGCGCGCTAAACCGCCCGGAGTTGTAGCGGCGCGCCACACCATGGGGTTGCCCTGCGCGAAAGAACTCGACGTCCCCGTAGACGGCATCAAGTTCCTCTTCCTGCATGACCTTCGCGACCCGTGTCAGTACACCAGCATCATGATAGTAGTCATCGGCGTTGAGGAACGCAATGACATCCCCAGTCGCGAGTTCGACGCCCTTGTTCATGGCGTCGTAGATCCCTCGGTCGGGTTCCGACACCAGCCTGGCGATGTGCTTGCCCTCGGCAGCGACGAGGGCAAGGGTTTCGTCGCTTGATCCGCCGTCGATGACGATATGCTCCACAGCGTCATGTGTCTGCTCCTGCACCGAGCGCAAAGTCAGTGAAATGGTCTGCGCCGAGTTGAAGCAGACGGTGATGACGGACATTTTCATGGGCATATACGACTACCGCAATTCACGACCCAATAAGGCCTCGTACACCGCGCGTGTCTTGAGATACGTAGCGTCCCAGGAAAACAGTCTGGACCGCGCCACGCCTTTGACAATCAGCTCACTTCGAATGTCGGACCGAGATACCTTGACGATGGCGTCGGCCAGATCCATTTCCCGCGGCGCATCGAGCAAAATCGCCGCGTCGCCGGCAACCTCGGGAATGGACGACGTCCTCAACGCAATGACCGGACACCTGGCCATCATGCCCTCCAGCACCGGCAGACCGAAGCCCTCATACGCCGACGGATAGACCAGACACACAGCGCTGCTGTAGAGGTCGCGCAAGCGCTCGACGCTCAGAGCTCCCTTATGAAAGTAGCGTCCGGGAATGGCATCTTCGAGTTCAGCGCGCTCCCGCGCCGAAAACGCCCCACCGCCCACGACAAACAACCGAACCCCTGGCACATGACGCAGAGCGCGAACCAGAAGGGAAAAGTTCTTGTACCCGCCTCTCAAGCCGACAAATACAACGTAATCATCGACCGCTACCACTGATTCGTCGGCGCAATATAGCGCACTGGCCGCCAGCGGAGTTACGAATATCCGGCTTTCAGGAATATCCGGCAAATATTCGACAAGATCGGCTTTAGTGCTTTCAGAGATACAAAGCACAGCGTCGCAACGTCGTATCGCCTTGAATTTCTGCCAGGAATGCGCCCATTTCTTGGGACCGGACTTGAACCGTTCATTCGTGAAATCGTAAACAGTCGTGATATTGATAAATTTGCCCTTGGTGGCATACCGATAATAGCTGGAGTGGAACAAGCCGAAACCATCGACCGGGATACTGCGGGAACGCTCCAGGAATCTCCTTGTTGGCATTTCGCGTGCAAGTCCAATTATTTCCTTTTTGGAAACTTCGTTATCCCCAAACATTAATACCTTGGACTCGCAGTGCAGATTAGCAAATCTTGACAACAACTCATGGAAATAGACCGAAATTCCGCCATTGCGCTGTAGCGAAAATATGATGCCGTCAAATACAAGCACAAAACGGCCCCATCGTCATTTCTGGAACGCGGGTGCCTGCTCCGCCGCGATCATGAGGCGTATGACCTCGGCAACGGTATGCTCCGCGCTCCAGCCCAACACCTTCTGAGCGAGCCCGGGGTCGCCCCGGGCGACCATCAGGTCACTGGGGCGAAACAGGGATCGATCAATCTCAACATGATCCGTCCAGTTCAAACCAAGGCTCGAAAACGCCAAGCTCACGAAGTCCGCGAGGCGGCTACTGACGCCGGTTGCGATGACAAAATCAGACGGGTCGGGCTGCTGCAACATTTTCCACATCGCCTCGACATAATCAGGAGCCCAACCCCAGTCCCGTTCGATTTCAAGATTTCCCAAATGCAGCTTTTCGTGACTGCCCGCGGCGATCCGGCACGCGGCAGCGACAATCTTGCGCGTCACAAAACGTGTCGGCCGCAAAGGTGATTCGTGATTGAACAGAATGCCGGTGCAGGCGAACAATTTGTAGGCATCGCGATAATTGGCGACCTCCCAAAAAGCGGTGGCCTTGGCGACACCATAAGGGCTGCACGGGCGGAACGCCGTTTGCTCGTCGGCTGCGACGCCACCGGTATTGCCAAAACATTCGCCCGAACCCGCGTTATAGAAACGCACTGGCCTTGCCATAAAACGTATCGCTTCAAGCAGGTTCAGGGTTCCCGTGGCGATGCTCTCCAGTGTTTCGACCGGCTGCTCAAAAGAAAGCGCCACCGAGCTCTGCCCCGAGAGGTTGTACACCTCATCCGGTTGCGCCTTGGCCAGGGCCTGAATCACGCTGCGGAAGTCCATCAGATTGATGGACAGCAGCCGAACTTGATCGACTACGCCGAGCGCACGCAAATTGGCGAAAGACGACCCCTGCGCGTCGCGCGCGCCGCCATAGACCAAGTACCCCTTTTGCAGCAGAAGACGGGCAAGATAGCTACCGTCTTGCCCGGAAACTCCGCAGATTAGTGCTGTTGGCATAGTAAGTGCAGCCTGTGAAAAGGTTCATGGACGGGCTCCCCGCTTCAGCATCAGCCGATGCTGCGCGAGAAAAGCGTGGAGATTGAGCAAACCCAGGCGCCACGCCACACGTGCGCGCTGGCCTAAACTGGCGGGCCTCATCAGCGTCTGTGTATCGCGGGTCAGATCGACGAAAGGCACCAGCCAGTTGACAAAACTCTTTCGGTACGGCGCAAAAATGTCCGTCGTATTGCTCGCGCCGTCGCGCCCCAGCTCGGCCCATCCGTGGTCGATCCGATGCAGTTTCCCGATCGACGCAAGATAGGTCACCAGCGTCCAGTCCGCTCCCGGAAAATCGCGATCCACGTTGATCCAGTGAACGAGTGACTGGCGCCGAAACAGGGAATAAAAGCGTCCATTGGCATGCCAGTGCCCAAAGAAGCTGGCCACGCGGTCAGCAAAATCCTCGTGGTCAAGCGAGGCGTCGCCCATCATGACCGGATCAAATCCACCGGCATGAAATCGTGTCCGAAGTGTCGAACCAACACAATCGTGGTGGGCATCAAGATATTCAACATTCCTCTGTAGAAAATCCGGGGATCGCGTGTCATCGGCAGCGGCCCACATGAAATACTCGCTTTCGCAAACATGAAAAACGTACTTGAAATTTGCGGTCGCCCCGATGTTCTTTGGTTGCCTCACATAGATGATTCTGGCGTCTCGCTGCGCATAGTGCTGGACAATCTCGCCGGTCGCGTCCGTTGACGCGTTATCCGAAACTACGACGACAAAATCCGAGAATGCCTGCCCAAGCAGCGACTCCAGCGCGGCGCCAACGCGGTCGGCGCCGTTATAGACAGGCATGCCAACCATGACCCTCGGGACTCGGTGGCCCGGCGGTGACTCCATGGCGCACGACGCGGACTGCTGTTCAGGCATCGGGCGATTATCCGCGAGGTGATTGCCATTGTGCGCGCAACAGCGCCCGTGTGGCCGGCATACTCAAGAAGACCGCGCCCGCCACAAGCAGAGTGATCCCAACCAAAACTGCCGCTGCCGCAACACGCTGCTGTGGCATGTCAATCGACCACCGCAGTGCCAGCAAAACCGCTGCGCCAACGCCCAACGGCAGGAAAACGGCGTCCCGAAACCATTGCCATTTCTCATTTGGCAGCAACCTGCGGTGCATGAAATGAATGCTGACCAACACATACCCCGCGTTGAGAACGAACCATGCCCACGCCGCGCCGATCGCGCCGAAGCGCGGGACAGACCAAAGTATGGCCGGAACGATGAAGCATACCGCCACGACGTTCACGCGCACGGCAAACGCGCTCCAGCCGTAAGCGATTTGAGTCACGTAAGGCATATTCATCAGACCATTGCACATGGTGCCCAGGGCGAGCAGACTCAGCAGCGGCGCGGCCAGACGCGCCAAGGCCGCATCGCCAGTCCAAGCGAGAAGCAGTGGTTGCGCAAAGGTCGCCATCACCAATGCGACCGGAATCAAAATGGCAGCCAGCAATTGGCTCGCGCGATGGTAGGTGTCGACGATCACCTTCTGTTCGCCTCTTGCCACCAACTCGGTCAAGCGTGGCGAGGCTGCTGTTGCAATCGGGGAAATCAGGAAGTACAGGGCGCTAGCCACGGATGCCGCCAAGGCGTAATAACCAAATTCCTCCAGCGACACCAGTCTGCTCAGCAGCAGTTTGTCAACCTGGGTCAACAGCAAGACAAGCAAGGTTGTTGCCGCCATACCCATTGCAAAAGATCGGATGCTCCCGAGCGCGACCCCGTCAAAGCGCCCGGGCCTTATGCCGGTTGGCAACCATCGATAGGTCTGGCGCGCCATCAGAATGACGCTAAGCAGCGACACGATTCCTTGCCACAAAAAGAACGCCTCAATGCTATTGGCTAACCACATCAAAACACCGACCGCCCCGGCCCAGCGGACAGTGGCAACGATGCTCTGCAAGCCGTTGAGCCAGACCTGACGCTGCATGCCCTGGATGGCCCCGCGATAAACCTGTTCCAACATCCGCGCGGCCAGCACAAAACCCATCAGCGCAACGGCCTGAGCCACGGTGGCGACCGGCAACCGGGCTGCGTTCAGCCAGTGCGCAGCCACCCACGGCGCAAGCAGCCAGACCACCATCACCACAACGACAGCGACGCCGCCAAAAATGAACTCCATCGAGCGCAGCAAGTCGCGGATCGACTGCGCACTGTGCTCACCCGCCTGGAAGCGGGCCATCTCACGACTCAAGGTTGGCGTCAGCCCCATGTCGAGCAGGGTGAGCCATGCCTGCAGCATGCTCATGAAACCGATCAACCCCCACGCCTCGACACCAAGATAGCGGATGTAGAGTGGAATAAAGGCCAACCCCATCAAAGCGGTCCAGCCCTGACCGAGGTAGTTGGCTAGGACGTTCTTCTTCAGGGACATTGGGACCCGTTGTCATCCGAATGATTTCAGGCAATGCGCCTTAGAAATCCGTCGGGCGCCACCGTAATCAGCAGTTTTTGTTGAATGATCCTGTCTATCTCAAATTCGGGGTGCCCCCTAAGATATTCCCATACCGCCGTTTTTGGATTGTTGCCTGGTCCCCACGGGCGGTCGGGGAACATTTCTTTGGGCAGGTCCTCCACAATCGTATCGAAGACCACGCAATAGCTTCCGACGCTAACAAGTGGCGCGTAGGCCTGCAATTCAGCCAGCACATGATCATGCGTATGGTTGCTATCAAGACAGACCATCACTCGCTTGTAGTTGGACGCCACCGCCCTGACGCGTTCAACGATATCGGGGGCGATACTCGACCCCTCAATCATCTGGACGCGCGAGGCCATGGGATGTGCCTCAATGGCGGCGCGGTTATGGGCACGAATATCAATGTCGATGCCCAATACCTTCCGACCGGAGACTTTCGGATCCAGCATGATGCCCGAATCGATCGCGTCGGACATGTCGAGCAGGGCCAGCATTGATGCACTCAAGATGAGCGAGCCACCGTGCGCGATACCGGTTTCGATGATGAGGTCGGGCCTGGTCGACCAGACCAGTTCCTGCATCGCCACCATATCCTGCGGATATTGAATGATGGGGCGCCCCTGCCACGAGAAGTTGTAGGAGTACTTGGGAGTTGTCGACGCAAGCATGAATTCAGCCCCCGCTCGGCGCAGCGCCGCGTTCTTTGCCTGCCCGGCGATCCGGTTCAGCACTTCTTGGTCAAATTCACTCATTACATAATTTCCTGATGTCCACGAAATCGATCCGAACGTTCGACACTCTTAGGGCTTCGTCACACCCACCACGCAGGGCGGGTCGAACGCGATGTCGGGACGGGCACCGAATTTGAGCAGATCGCGCCGCCCGTATTCATCGGCTATTCTTTCCGCCAACTGCCGTACCGTTATGGCGACCCCCGAGCAAATATTGACTGGTCCCTGTGCGCCGCTCATTGCGGTCTCCACGATCATCCTGCCCGCCTCGCGGACGTCGAGGAAGTCCCGGATTTGCTCGCCGCTGGTGAGTTCGGCAGGCTCCCCGGTAGTGAGCTTGGTACGCAAATACGGCACGAGCCGCCGCGGGTCCTCGCCCTCACCAAAAAGATAAAACAAACGGCACCAGACAAACTCGACACCCCGCGATGGGAGCCATTGCGAGAGCGCCATAAAAGCCGCAGCCTTGGCGCCCGCATACGGGGTCAACGGCCGCAAGGGAGTCTTCTCTGACAGCAGCCCCCCAGTCAAGTCGTATTCGAAACAGGTACCCATGGCGACCACCCTGCGCACACCCGCTGCTTTGGCACCCTTGGCCATCAGCAACGTCCCTGCCAAACAATCCAGATTGCGCTCCGATTGCAGGTACTTTCCGGGCTCGGTGTACCAAGCGACGTGAATAACCGTGTCAATGCCGGTACAGGCTTCGGCCCACCAGTCGGCACTCTCCGCGAAAAGGTCTGGAGTCGGGACGACCGACTCGATGTCCGCACGCGCTACGAACTCGGCCTGCCGTGCGTCCCGGACGACGACACGAACCCGGCTGTCCGCATCACACAATTGGCGTAACACCTGGCGCCCGACAAAGCCGGTGGCACCAGTTAGCAAGACGATGCCGGTCATACAACCTCGAGCATCGGCACCGCCGTGACGAATTTCGTTCCCAAACTGGCCAAACCGGCGTTCTGCTGCCGGACCTCGGCAGCAATGTTCCAGGGCAGGATCAGCAAATAATCGGGTCGACTCAGCACGAGAACTCTAGGGGCAAGTATGGGAATGTGGCTTCCCGGCAGGAATTTGCCCTGCTTCGCCGGCGCTGCGTCGCAGACAAAGGGCAGCAGGTCGGGCCTGACGCCAGCGTAGTTGAGCAGCGTATTGCCCTTGGCCGCTGCACCGTAGGCGGCGACCGTCTTGCCGGTTCGCTTCTGCTCAATGAGAAACGTCAGCAATTCGTCCTTGACACGATCAGCCTTGGCTTGAAAGTTCCGGTAGGTCGCCAATTGCTGCAGGCCGCGGCGTGTTTCTTCATCGAGCAATGCGGCAACAGCGTGTGTAACCTGCCGCCCGTCCTCGGCATGACAACCATAAATTCGCAGGCTTCCACCGTGCGTCGGCATTTCCTCCACATCGAAGACGCTCAAGCCAACACTCTTGAAAATCCGAGTCACGGTGTACAGCGACAAGTAGGAAAAGTGCTCGTGATAAACCGTATCAAACTGCGTGTTCTCTATCAATTGCATCAGGTGAGGAAATTCCAGTGTGATCGTGCCCGACGGCTTCAGCGCAGCTTTGAGTCCGCGCGTGAAATCGCTGATGCCGGGCACATGGGCGTAGACGTTGTTGCCAACGATGAGATCGGCCTGCTGACCGCTGTCACTCAATTGCTTGCCCAATCGTTCGCCAAAGAATTCCTGCAGGACGGGCACCCCCAGCTTTTCGGCCACCGCTGCGGTACTGGCTGTAGGCTCAATGCCCAGGCACGGAATTCCTGCCGCAACAAAATTCTTCAGCAAGTAGCCATCGTTGGACGCAACCTCGATGACCATACTGCTGCTGTTGAGCCTCAGCTCGCGCGTCATTTTCTGCGCGTAATCGGCTGCATGCCCCAACCAGCCCGTCGAAGTGCTGGAGAAATAGGCGTATTCAGAGCCAAAGAGCTCATCGGGCTGTGCGTAATCTTCCGTCTGCACCAGCCAGCATTGATCGCAAACCTTGATCCTCAGCGGGTAGTATTTTTCTGGTCTGGCGAGGTCAGCAGCGCTCAGGTAAGCGTTCGAGGGGGGTGCGAATCCCAGGTCAAGAAAGTTGTGTTCCAGCAACGCCAAGCAATGACGACATCTCACCGTTGCTCTCCAACGAAATGATGGTCAAGCATGGCGTGTCCGGCGTCCCGGGCAGATAGTTCCAAGATCTCCAGGGGCCACTTAATTGACAGCATGGGGTCTTTGGCATTGAGCCCTGTCTCCGCCTCTGACGCATAGGCCGCCGAGTGAAGATAGATCAGTTCGCAGTCCTCACAAAGAGTCTGAAACCCATGGGCAAAACCTTCGGGAATCAGCATAGCACGACAATTCTCTGCCGAAATTTCCTCCGCGTGCCAGCGCAAGAACGTCGGCGATTCGCAACGCAAATCAACCGCGACATCCCAAACGGCTCCGCGCAGGCACGTAACAAGCTTCATCTCCATATGTGGCGCGCGCTGGTAGTGCATGCCGCGCACCGTACCGCATTTGGCCGTGTACGTATGGTTGATTTGGGCAATAGGTTCGCTCCAGCCAACAAGAACCAGATCTTCAGCACAAAAAAGGCGTGCAAGGAAACCCCGATCGTCACCGATCGGATTCCTTGCTATGACGAACAGTTGCTTAATACTCGTTTGTTCTATTTTGAACCGCATAATGCGCTTAGGAAATCCATCTAAGATTTGAATCCAAACGTCCTTCCTTCATATGACTCTGCAGCATTTTCAACCGCATAAAATTCGATTGTCGGAAATTCTCGTCTTTAAATCTCATTCCCGCGAGACCCTGTTTAAGTTCAGAGATTGCCTGTTGTAATGTAACCAACGGTTGATGGTCAGGCGCCAGTTGTCGGTAGAGTGAAAAATCGACGCTATAAGACCGCTTGTCAGATGGTGCGTCACCGTTGATTGAAACGATTGTACCTGGGACATTTTCTCTAACTGCATTTGCAAGATCCCTCACCTGATAATTCCAATGCTCACTGCCCGCGTTGACGCGCACAACCTGTCCACCGTTGTTTGTATGCCTGAAAAGCGCCCACCCCAAGGCTCTCGCCATGTCTTTCACGTTGATCAACGGACGCCAAGGCGAACCATCGCTTAAAACTGTAATTTCACCTGAAGTTAGCGCACAAGCGACGAAATCATTCAATACCAAATCCAATCGCAGTCGCTCTGACATCCCACAAGCTGTGGCAAACCGCAGGCAAGTGACATTCATATCACCCAGTTTTAACGACGCTAGAGATTCCTCCATAGCAACCTTTGATCGCGCATAAGCTGTAAGTGGGTTGAGTGCATCGGATTCTTTTCGCGGACCGCCTTGTGCCGCGCCATAAATACTACAGCTTGACGCAAAAACAAAACTCTTAACAGCCCGCGTATTTGCTAACTCCGCAATCTTGAGGCTTGATTTGAAATTAACATCTTCTGTTACCTCTTCAAATTGATTGCCCATTGGATCGTTTGATATGGCAGCAAGATGAACGACGCCATCAATCCCATCCATTAAATGCTCAGGAAAATCACGTAAATCCCCAAAATATTGCTGAGAAATGTTGGTCTCGGGTAGCTTATTTGTATTGGTCAGGCAGTGTGCAAAATAACCAGTATCATACCCAATGATCTGAGCATCTGAGTGATTATTGCAAAGATATTTGGTAAGTACAGATCCTAGGTAACCCATATTACCGGTGATAAGTATTTTCATCTAAATTTGTTTCGCTATTTTGATCCGAACAATTCTGACACCCATTATTCAGAAGATTGCGTTTTCATACCCAATTCTTCCATGGCGCTTTACCGCTTGCCCAGAGCTCTTCCAGTTGATTCTTCTCCCGCAAAGTATCCATTGGCTGCCAGAAGCCACTGTGTTCGAAGGCCATCATCTGGCCTCGCTGCGCGAGCCGCACCAAGGGTTCGCCTTCAAAGCTGCTTTGATCGCCCTCGATAAAGTCCAGAACCTTTGGCGACAGTACAAAGAAGCCGCCATTGATAACGCCGCCGTCGCCGCGCGGCTTCTCGGCAAAGCCAGTCACCTGGTCACCTGAGCGCTCGAGTGCCCCGTAGCGGCCGGGCGGAAGCACCGCCGTGATCGTCGCCAACTTGCCGTGACGTCCGTGAAACTCAATGGAGGCTCGAATATCAACGTTGCTGAGACCATCACCGTAGGTAAAGCAAAAGGCCGTTTCGTCCTTGATGTAGTCCGACACGCGCTTGAGGCGCCCGCCCGTCATCGTATCTTCGCCCGTGTCAATCAGGGTGACCTTCCAGGGTTCGGCCTTTTGCTGGTGCACCTGCATCTGGTTGTTGGCCATGTCAAAGGTCACATCGGACATGTGGAGGAAATAGTTGGCGAAGTACTCCTTGATCAGGTAACCCTTGTAACCGCAGCAGATCACGAACTCGTTGACCCCATGCGCCGAATAGTTCTTCATGATGTGCCACAGGATCGGCCTGCCACCGATTTCTATCATCGGCTTGGGTTTGAGATGGGTTTCCTCCGAGATCCGGGTCCCCAGACCTCCAGCAAGAATAACTGCCTTCATGTTTTCCAACTCCGTGCTCAGGTCGGCGACGGGGCCGCGCCCTTGAATGGCTGGGGTGCAGCATTGCCGTCATACCACTGCGCCTGCTCCAGCGCGACTCCGGCCCGGTCCTTGGCCGACAGCAATGGCGATCGCCCTGCGAGCGGCCAGTCAATCGCCAGCATGGGGTCATCCCAGGCGATGCAGCGCTCAAACTTCGCTGCGTAGTAGTCAGTCGTCTTGTACAGGAAGTCAGCCGATTCGCTAAGCGTCAGGAAGCCATGGCCAAAACCTGGCGGAACCCACATCTGTCGATTGTTCTCTTCGCTCAATTCAACTCCGACCCATCGCCCAAAAGTCGGCGACGTCCGGCGCAGGTCAACGGCCACGTCAAACACCGCACCACGCACGACACGCACCAGCTTTCCCTGCGCCTGCTCAATCTGGTAGTGCAGGCCGCGCAACACCCCTTTGGCTGAGCGTGAGTGATTGTCCTGTACAAAGCTGACGTCCAGACCCGTGACCTTGTTGAACACCTGCTGATTGAAGCTCTCGTAGAAAAAGCCGCGCGCATCCCCAAAAACACGTGGCTCGATGATCAGAACATCGGCAATAGCGGTAGGAACAGCTTTCATCAGCGCACCTTCCTCATAACGAGCCGGGTTGGTGTTCGCTCAGCAGGCGCAACAGGTACTGACCGTAACCACTCTTGGCCAGCGGCTCAGCCAGGCGCTGCAACTGGGCATCATCAACAAAGCCGCTACGCCAGGCGATTTCTTCGACACACGCCACTTTCAGACCCTGGCGTCGCTCAATTGTTGCAATGAACTGGCTGGCCTCCAGCAAACTGTCGTGCGTGCCGGTATCGAGCCAGGCATAGCCGCGCTGCATGATCTGCACATTGAGTTTGCCCTGCTCCAAATAGACCTGATTCACCGCCGTGATTTCGAGCTCGCCGCGAGCACTTGGTTTGACGGCCTTGGCGATGTCCACCACCTGATTGTCGTAAAAGTACAAGCCGGTGACCGCATAGTTGCTTTGCGGCTTGAGTGGTTTTTCTTCAATGCTTCTGGCCTTGCCCGCGGCGTCAAAGGCGACCACACCGTAGCGTTCCGGATCGTGCACATGGTAAGCAAACACTGTGGCACCCTCGGCCCTTGCGTCAGCTCTGGCCAACAACGGCGCAAAGTCGTGGCCATAGAAGATGTTGTCACCCAACACCAGCGCGCTGGGCGCGTCGCCAAGAAAGCTCTCACCGATGAGAAAAGCCTGCGCCAACCCATCCGGACTTGGCTGCACCGCATAGCGCAGGTCAAGGCCCCATTGCGCGCCGTCGCCAAGCAACTGCTCGAAGCGTGGCGTGTCCTGCGGCGTACTGATGACCAGGATCTCGCGCACCCCCGCGAGCATCAGCGTGCTCAGCGGGTAGTAGATCATGGGCTTGTCGTAGACCGGCAGCAACTGCTTGCTCAGCGCCACCGTGGCCGGATGCAGACGCGTTCCTGAGCCACCGGCCAGAATGATCCCTTTGCGTTTGGTCATGTTTTCGTCCGGGTTACAGCATTTCTGCCAGCATGCGGTCAACGCCGCGCTGCCAAGCAGGCAAGCTTATACCAAAGGTGCTTCTGAGCTTGCTCGTGTCCAGTCGCGAATTCAGCGGCCGTAGTGCGACTCCCGGGTAGGCGCTGGCAGTGACGGGTTGCACCTCTTTTGCTACTATTTTAATAGCTGGCTGCGCTTGTCGCGCCTGCTTTAGCACGTAATTTGCATACTCAAACCAACTCGTTTCGCCATTCGCTGTGACATGATACAGGCCACCGTCTTCGGGTCGCTGCAGCACCTGTCGAATCGCGTGCGCGGTGACGTCAGCGAGCAAATCCGCCCCCGTAGGCGCGCCCATCTGGTCATGAATCACGCTCAGGCGTTCGCGTTCCTGCGCCAAACGCAGGATGGTCTTGGCGAAATTGTCCCCGCGAGCTGCGTACACCCAACTGGTGCGCAAAATCAGATGTTTGGCAGCGACCGCTTGAATGGCCCGTTCGCCTTCGAGCTTGGTCTGACCATACACGTTCAGCGGCACGGCCGCGTCCTGCTCGGCCCAGGCCTGCCTGCCGCTACCGTCAAACACGTAGTCCGTGGAGTAATGCACGAGCCAGGCACCGACCCGTGCCGCTTCGTGTGCCAGTACGCCGGGTGCCAGGGCATTGATGGTGCGCGCCAGCTCCGGCTCCGCCTCGGCCTGATCAACCGCGGTGTGAGCTGCCGCATTGACGATGACCCCGGGCTGCACCGCGCGAATCGTCTCGGCCAGTCCAGCTAGATTGGTGAAGTCCCCGCAGTGGTCGGAACTGTCAAGGTCCAGCGCCACAAGTTCGCCAAGCGGTGCCAAACTGCGCTGCAGTTCCCAGCCTACCTGGCCTCCCTTGCCAAAAAGCAGTATCTTCATACTCGGGCAGCGTAATTGGTTTCAACCCACTCACGGTACGTACCCGACTGCACGTGAGCGACCCAATCGGAATGGGACAGATACCACTGCACGGTCTTGCCGATGCCCGAGTCAAAGGTCTCAGCCGGAGTCCAGCCCAACTCGCGTTTGATCTTGCCGGCGTCAACAGCGTAGCGTCGGTCGTGCCCAGGACGATCCGCCACAAAGGTGATCTGCTCACGGTAAGGCCTGCCATCACTGCGGGGTCGCAGCTCGTCGAGCAGCGCGCATACCCTGTGCACAATCTCTATGTTGGGCCTTTCGTTCCAGCCGCCCACGTTATAGGTCTCGCCAGGCTGGCCGGCCTCCAGCACGCGGCGTATGGCGCTGCAGTGATCTTTGACGTACAGCCAATCGCGCACCTGCTGTCCATCACCATACACCGGCAAGGGTTTGCCCGCCAACGCATTGACGATCAGTAGCGGGATGAGTTTCTCCGGAAAGTGGTACGGACCATAGTTATTGCTGCAGTTGGTGGTCAGCACCGGCAGTCCGTAGGTATGGTGCCAGGCTCGTACCAGATGGTCGCTGGCGGCCTTGCTCGCGCTGTAGGGACTGTTGGGGGCGTGCTTGTTGTCTTCAGTAAAGGCCGCCTCTGCCGGGCCTAGACTGCCATACACCTCATCGGTCGAGACATGCAGAAAACGAAATGCCTGGCGACTGCGCTCATCGAGCTCCTGCCAGTAGGCGCGTACGCTCTGCAACAGGCGCATGGTGCCCACAATATTGGTCTGGATGAAGTCTTCGGGCCCGTGAATGGACCGGTCGACGTGGCTCTCAGCCGCAAAATTCAGGACTGCCCTGGGCCCATGCCCCGAAAGCAACTCGGGCAAAAGAGCCCCGTCGCCGATATCACCGCGCACGAACAGGTATCGCCGGTCATCGCGCAATGCCGCCAGATTCTCCGGATTTCCAGCATAAGTCAGCTTGTCCAGATTGAGTACCGGCTCATCGGTCTGCGCCAGCCAGTCAAGGATGAAATTGGCGCCAATAAACCCGGCGCCACCGGTGACCAGAATCATTGTTGTTATCCCTTGTAACGCCTTTGGCAAAAAAATGGGCGCCAACAGCGCCCACCGATTATCGCCGCTGGCACGGGGTGCTCAAAAGTGAATGCCTCGCATCATCTGCTGCATGGCCACGGCTTCGGCTGACAGGTGTGGACGCGCCGACTTCTCGCCCGGCTTGGCTCCCTTGGCAGCACCGGAGTCGGGAAACATCCTAAAGCTTGTGTTCATGGCGATCTGGGCGACCCGCGGCAACAGGGCGTGCAGCACCTCGCCGGTGATGCCAAGTCGCGTCGCAATACGCACCGGCTTGAAGATGCACGCCTGCGCCACCAAGTCAGCAGCGTCTTCGGGCGACAGCGTCGGCACATTGTTGTACAGCCCGGTCGGCGCAATCATCGGCGTGCGCACCAGCGGCATATTGATCGTCGTGAACGAAATGCCCTGATCGGCAAATTCGCTCGAAGCACATCGTGTCCACGCGTCAAGTGCAGCCTTCGACGCCACGTAGGCACTGAAGCGCGGCGCATTGGTCAGCACGCCAATCGAGCTGACATTGACGACGTGCCCTTTCTTTTTGGCCACCATCACGGGCAACAAGCCCATCGTCACGCGCAGAGATCCAAAGTAATTGAGTTGCATGGTGCGTTCATAGTCGTGAAAGCGGTCATAGCTCGACTCGATGGCGCGGCGGATGGATCGACCCGCATTGTTGATCAGAAAATCCACGCCACCGCGCTCCTCAATGAGGAGCTTGACAAAACGATCGCAGTCGGCCACGTCAGCAATGTCGACACCGTAAGCTATGAAGTTGTAGCCGCGCGCGCGCGCCTCTTTGCAGGCCTGATCAAGCTTGACCTGATCGCGCCCGCAAATCACGGTGATGGCGCCGGCCTCGGCAAATTTGTGCGCGCTGGCCAGGCCAATGCCCGAGGATCCGCCGGTAACGAGCACGACCTTGCCAGCCACGGTGCCCCGCAGCGAGTGGTCAATGTGCAGGTCCGGGTCGAGATGGCGTTCCCAATAGTCCCACAGGCGCCAAGCGTAGTCTTTGAGGTTGGGGCAGGCGACGCCCGAACCCTTGAGGGCAGCGAGCGTATCGCGGCAGTCAAAACGCGTCGGATAGTTGACAAAGCTCAGCATGTCCTCGGGCAGCCCAAGGTCCTTCATGATGGCGTTACGCACCCGACGCACGGGTGCGAGCGCCATCAAGCCCTTGGTCACGCTGCGCGGGATAAAGCCGAGCAGGGCGGCATTGATGAACAGATTCATCTTTGGGGCGTGCGCGGCCTTGCTGAAGATATCGAGCACGTCCCCGACCCGATAACCCACCGGGTCCACCAAGTGGTAGCACTTCTCTTTAATGCCTGGCTGATGACTAATCGCATCCAGAGCGTCCACGACAAAATCAACGGGAACAATATTGATCCGACCACCCTCGAGCCCGATCGAGGGCATCCACGGTGGCAACAGCTCGCGCATGCGCTGAATCAGTTTGAAAAAGTAGTAGGGGCCGTCGATTTTGTCCATCTCGCCAGTCGTACTGTCCCCCACCACCATGGCTGGGCGGTACACCGACCAAGGCACCTTGCATTCCTGGCGCACGATCTTCTCGCTCTCATGCTTGGTCAGGAAGTAGGGATGGTCGTAATTCTCGGCCTCGGCAAACATGTCTTCACGAAACACACCCTCGTACAGACCGGCGGCGGCAATCGATGACACATGGTGGAAGTGACGGCAATCAATCGCCTTGGCGAATTCAACTGTGTTACGTGTGCCCTCAATGTTGACGGCGACCTGGCTCGGCTCGTCGGCCCCAAGGTCATACACCGCGGCCAAGTGATAAAAATGATCCACCTCCCCCTTGAGCTTCTTGACGAGTTCCGACGAGACTCCGAGCTTCTTTGCGGTCAGATCGCCCGCAACGGGAATCGCCCGCGCCGCGCTCGCGCCCCAATACTGGCGCAGCGCAGCGACCTTGCCCTCGCTACCGCTTCGAACCAGAAAATGGACGACAGACCCCTTGCGCTGAAGCAATTTCTTGACGAGACGCTTACCGATAAAGCCTGTGGCACCAGTGACAAAATATTGCATGAGCAACTCCAGTTAGGGGGTCTATTTTGCCGAATTTCGCTGGGCCACCATTGCGCGTAAACCCGCAGCCCGGTAGAACGCTTCCTCTAGGGAATTAGGATGCCACACCTACACTGCGTCGCGTGCGTCGTTTAGAGTCAACATCATGCACTTTGCCGCGCTCGGCAGCAGAGTTCCCATTACCCAACTTTCAGGAGTTCATCATGGTCAAGAAGCTGCAAAGCAAGAGCACGGCGAAGAAAACACAGGCAACACCCAAGGACGCGGTCAAGGACTCGGTTCAACAAATTTGGGACGCCGGGGTCAGCGCCCTTGCCAAAGTCCAAGCCGAGGGCACCAAGGCGATCGAATCGCTTATCAAAGAAGGCGTGAGCATGCAGCGCAAGACGCAATCGGCTGCCGAAGAAAAGATCAACGAGGCGAGCAGCAGGATGTCGAACATGGCCAGCGACATTTCTTCCAAGGCTTCAGGCCAGTGGGACAAACTCGAGAGCATCTTTGAAGATCGCGTTGCCAAAGCCCTGAACAAACTTGGCGTGCCGTCGGCGAAAGACATTAACGCCCTGGTGGCGCGCGTCGAGGAACTGAACAAGAGCGTTCAAAAGATGTCGGCCAAAGGTGGTTCGCCCAAGGCAGTTGCGAAAAAAGCAACCAGGTCAACGGCCAAACCAGCGGCGAAGAAGGTGGCAAGGACACGCGCCAAGCGCACGACAGCGGCGGCCTGAGACAAAGCCTCGGAAATGGTGGATTGACGCCCACAACCCACGGTTTTCCAAACTGTGTTGGGCGATCGGTCACGGCCACTACAGCATCCCTGCCGTGATGGTCCTGATCATTGCTGCGATGCAGCAGTGGGTCGATCCCGGCGGCCCTACACTTCGCGGTTATGAAGCGTAAGACAAAGAATCGGCCCCGGATCGCCCTGGCACTGGCGGGAGGCGGGCCACTGGGTGCGATCTACGAAATCGGTGCGCTTTGCGCGCTGGAAGAGTCGCTCGATGGAATCGACTTTACCGGGCTCCAGCATTATGTCGGCGTGTCAGCCGGCGGTTTCATTGCTGCCGCCCTGGCCAATGGCATCACAGCGCGCGATTTGTGTGCCGCCTTTATCGACGACAAAAGCGGTTCACTGGACGCATTTGATTCCTCCTGGCTGACGGTGCCAGCCTACGGCGAGTTTGCGCGCCGGGGCATCATGCTTCCTGCCCTGCTCTTATCCGCCTGGTGGCAGGTTACGGTTGGGCGCAAGCCAGTAACCTACGCATTGGAACGACTTAGCGCGGGTTTGCCCGCAGGCATCTTCTCCAATGAACAAGTGCACCTTCAGCTTGAGCGCTTGTTCTCGGTGCGGGGTCGCACCAACGATTTTCGTCGACTCACGACCGAACTGACGCTGGTGGCGACCAATCTCGACAGCGGGGAAGCAGTTCCTTTCGGGCGCCCGGGCTGGGACCACATTCCAATTTCCAGAGCGGTCCAGGCCAGTGCCGCGCTGCCCGGGATGTTTCCACCGGTCCAAATTGATGGCAACTATTACGTCGATGGCGCCCTGAAAAAAACCATGCACGCCTCAGTGGCCTTGGACCAAGGCGTTGATCTGATGCTTTGCCTGAACCCGCTGGTTCCATTCAATGCCACCGCCCCGCAGGTGGCCAAGGTGATGCGCCGTGGACTTTCTTCGGAAAGGCACCATATCCCGCGCATTGTCGATGGCGGATTGCCGGCCGTCCTGAGCCAGACCTTCCGTTCCATCATCCACTCTCGCATGGTGCTTGGCATGCGGCAATACCAGCGCAAGTACCCGGACACGGACATCATCCTGTTTGAGCCGGACCACCGTGATCCCGAGTTGTATCTGGCAAACACGTTCAGTTACTCGCAACGCCGCCACCTGGCCGAACACGCCTACCAGCACACCCGTCAAGTGCTGCGGTCGACGAAGACCAGTCTCTCGGCAAAATTGTGGCGCCACGGCGTTACGCTAAATCACGACGCGCTCGACGACCCGAAGCGGCACCTTAGCGCTCCGGGTGAGGTCCGATCGCCCATGGGTCAAGCGATCGACAAACTGCAGGAGATCATGGATGACCTCGGCCGCACAGTGAGCCCAACACTGCAGGCGGAACAACCGTCATGGTGAAGAAGGCGCCTCGGCGCACAGCCCAACGGATCCTGGAAGTCTCGCTTGAGTTGTTCAACCGGTTCGGCGAACCCAATGTCTCAACAACACTGATCTCGGCGGAGCTCGGCATCAGCCCGGGCAACCTCTATTACCATTACCCAGCCAAGGACGAGTTGATCAACTCGCTGTTTGACCAATACGAGCGGTCCCTCAACGATTTGCTGCACGCCAGCGATGACGTCCGCGACGTCGAGGATGCGTGGTTCTTCATGCACACGTTGTTCGAGCTGATCTGGCAATACCGCTTCCTGTACCGCGACCTCAACGATCTTCTGAGCAAGAACCGTCGATTGGAAACCCATTTCCAGACGGTGTTGAAGAACAAGACGCGCGCCGTGAAGACCCTCCTTGACGGCATGAGCCGCACTGGGGCGGTGAGCATCGACTCGCGCGAGGTCGAGGCTACCGCCACAAGCATGGTCGTTGTGGTCACCTATTGGCTAAGTTTCGAGTACGTGCGTGACCCCCGTCGAGCCCTTGAACCGGAGAATGCGCAAGCGGCGTTGTTGCGCGGCGCGCAGCACGTACTCAACCTGCTGGTGCCCTACCTCGAACCGAGCCAGCGAACGCACCTGCTGGGCTTGGTGGGCGCCTACAATGGTGGTGGCCAATAAGATCAGAATACCGGCCACAGGAGATTTCCATGGCCAAATGGACCGCCTTTCCGTTTCAGGGTGATTACGCGTATGACGTCTCCAGTGTCCAAAAGAATTGGGCCAGACTGCATCTGGGCGATGCTGAACCCCTGCCCTCGGACAAAGCGGTGCTTGGCGCCTGGGCAATGTTCCACAACGGTGACTTCCAAAAGGCGGTCGAGGCTGGACTGGCAATCGGTGATGCCGGCCTGACAGTGGCCAACAAGGCAGCTTGCGTTTACGCATCATTTCTGGAAAAGAGAGAACAAGCCAGACTCGACCTCTACCTTGAAGTCGCGCGTCGTGCGGGCTCCCAGGCACGGGTCGATCCTTTGAACGTCAACGCCCACTACTGGCAAGGGTATGCCTTGGGTCGATACAGTCATGGCATCAGCGTGGCCAAGGCGCTGGCCCAGGGAATAGGCAGCCAGGTCAAAGGATCGCTGGAACAAACGATCAGGCTGCAGCCCAGGCACATCGATGCCCACATCGCGCTCGGAACATTCCACGCAGACGTCATCGACAAAGTTGGCTCCCTCATTGGCGCGATGACCTACGGTGCCAGGAAGGACACCGGGCTGTCACTGTTTGAACGGGCGCTCAAGCTCAATATTGAATCAGCGATGGGGATGATCGAATATGCCAATGCGATGTTGATGCTCGAAGGCGACCGAATGATGAAGCAAGCCACGCGGTTGTACCAGCGGGCTGCGACAGCCAAGCCGATGGACGCGATGGAGCGACTCAATGCCGAGATGGCCCGCAGCGAGCTGATGAGCTAGCACCCCTAAGCGCCCCAAGGCAGCATCAGCGTAAGTGTCGCGAGTCTGGCAAATTCTGGTTCAAATTCGTCGATGATCCGTTGCGGGTCGGGACACAGGCTTGCGTCGCTGATCACGCCGAATTGGACACCGCCGCCGTAACTCAATATCGAAACACCCAACCCGACTGTGCCCGACTGCGGGACCCAGAAAAGACTTTGTTCCAACGTGGAGCCACAGAACTTGAGTTTCGCGCGTGGCCCCGGAACGTTGGTCATCACGGCCGTGGTTTTTCGAGAAAACAGGCCCAGCAGGGCATCCTGTACCGGTTTGATCAACATGCCGGCCACGGCCAGCAGGGCGAACGCCAGCAACGGTTGCAGGCTGCCTTTGAGTTCATTCATGCGCCGACGCACCGCATACACGCGCTCGACCGGATTGTCCACACCAATGGGCAGGATGACCGGTGCCAACCCGAATCGGTTTCCCAATTTGTAGGCGTCTTCGATGGCGCGCAAATTCACCGGAACCATGGCCCGTATTTCCTTGTTCGAAACATCGTCACCAAAGGATTTGAGATACTGACCGATGGCACCGGCTACACAACTAAGCAGGACATCGTTGATCGAACAACCGAGTGCTTTGCCAACCGCTCTTACTTCTTCCAACGCGATGGGCTGACACCACGCAACAATCTTCTTGCGGCCCGGAGTTCCCTTGAGACGGGTTGCTGAATCGTCTGGCATCAGCGCCAAGGCCGCGCCGTCGCGCACCATCTGATAGGCCAGGCGGGCCAAGTCGACCGAACCAGCCATTCCCCGATCGACACCCTTTCTCGGCTCCCCCATCATCTCGATGGCGCTGGCAGCACCATCGCCGGCCACGCCCAAGGCTTTGACGGCTACCCCGGCCAGGGGCTTGACGACGTTGCCGACGATCCAGTCTTCGGGCGCTTCGAGACCTTCCTCGGCTGAAGTCGCCCTGGCCGCGTGGGGCGGTGCCACACCATCATCGACCAAGGACTGCGTGACCGAGATCAATGCGATCCCGTCAGCAATGCAATGGTGAATTCGCACCATCAACGCCGAACCACCTTGATAGTCCTCTACCAGATGAAACTGCCATAGCGGACGTGTCACGTCCAAGGGCCGAACCGCCAGTTCGGCCAGGCGATGCTGCAATGCCTCCTGTTCATTTCCTTTTTGCGTCAACGCAAGTTCTTCCAACACGACGTGGTTTTCGATTCGAAAGTCTCGATCCCGGACCCACGTCGCGCCTGCCGCGTCCTGCACGACACACCAGCCAAATCTTGGGTATCTCAGCAGCCGCTCCTCAATTCGCCGGCATACGTCCTGATACGCGACACCAGGCTTGATGATCCAGACGCCCACAATCATCATCAAATTGGAGGGATCGTCCATTCGCAGCCAAGCGGTGTCGACCTTGCTCATGCGCTCGCCCGACAGCCCAAACGTGCCTTTAACAGCGTTGGACACATGCCGTTTGAATTCTGTGGCGGTACTCTTGCTCTTTACGCTTTTTGCAACAACTCGGGTAACCATGCGGACTCCTGACCGGCAAGTGAATGGTGCGTTCCCCTTGTTCGGGAAGACCCCTCTATTCTGTCGGCAAAACCAGCCTTAAGATAGCGGCCGAGTATCCCAAATAGGTGGGGTATTCCCGTTGATGGAGCTTGGTCAGGCACCCGTCGTGTAGCGCTGACGCCGAGCTCGGTCGCCAACCAGTGAGGAAAATATGTCTGACTTGCAAGCCAAATTTGAGGCGGCCATCGCCAACTCCAAGAATTTGTCAGAACGTCCTGATAATGCAACATTGCTCAAGATCTATGCACTTTACAAGCAAGCCAGCAGCGGCGACAACACGGACAAGAAGCCGGGTTTCGGCGACATGGTCGGACGCGCAAAATGGGAGGCTTGGGCGGCTTGCAAAGGCACGACCAAAGGGGACGCCATGCAACAGTACATCGATCTGATTGCATCGCTGAGCTGAATACGGGGCGTCGACCCGCCTCCGGTTGCGCGCTATGGCTTTCGGACGGTGCGCATCTTGCCGTTCGGCTCGGGTACGAGCATGGTGTCAAGCTGCCTGACGATTTCGCTCTCAATCCTTCCCTTGAAGGCGCTGACGAGTAGGCCGAGTTTGGCCTTGAGCTCAAACATCTCTTTGGTGACGACGAGGGTGCCTTCCACCCCGGTCCGGGAAAAACACACTTCGTCGCGGCTCTCTCCCTCCTCGTACGTGCATACCATATCAAACCTCTGTTCGACCTGTTCGGCCCACCGAAACGCGATCTTTCGCCCTTTGACCAACCCAAGTCGGTGCTCGCGTACAACGTAAATATCAGCCACAGGAATGCTCCATCTGGTCAGGTTGTAGGTCGCCCGCGCGCGCCTGTCTCGGCAGCTGTGCAAGGCTACGGATCGCATCATAGAAGCATCGCCAGTCACCACCCTCGCGCGCAAACAGAGCCTCAAAGGCTGGCACCATCTGGTCATACGCAGCCTGCGCACCAAAGGAGGCATTGTTGACATCAGCCACCCACGCATCGAAGCCGCGGTAGCCACCCCAACTGCTCTTCAACTTGGCATATTCATCCCGAAAGTCCTCAAACGCCCTGTGTTTCGCCGCCAGCAGCGATGGGCGATCGGCGGCCGACGAACCTTTGACCCCGTAGATGCACCTCAGGCGCTCCCGCGTTGCGGTTGAAATTGCCTTGAACTGCCGACGTCGGCCCTCAAATTCCGCGTATTCGCGTCGCGCGGGGACAGAACCGTGAAGCTCAAGCCAGCGCGCTGTTCCCAGGCGCTCCACGGCCGTCGCGAATGATTCGTTGAACATCGTATCACCCTGTACATAGACGATTTGGTGTGCCAGTTCATGGAAAATAATACGGGCGAGCTCACCTTCAGGATAAGCGATTACGGTGTTGAGCAGGGGATCCCCGCCCGCCCATTCAAGCCAGCCCAGGGTTGAGTACATGGGCACGCCGTACACATGCACCTCAAGCCCCTGATCTTGCAGTGCTGTTGCCTGCGCGCGTGCCCGCTCTTGATCGAAATAGCCTCGATACGTAACACAGCCCGTCACAGGAAAGCACCAAGTCTTGAGCTCAAGCGAAAATGTCGGCGCGGCCACGACGTTCCACAAGGCATAACGGCGATCCAGGTCGGCAAAGTATCGATAGCTCGAGTTGTCGGGCAGTTGGAGCTCCGTGACCGCAAAGTCCCGTATGCGCTGCGCAAGTTCCAGGCGCTGTTTCAATTCGGGCCGGACCGTGTCGTCGGCAAGCCATTGCCGCGTGGGTCGCGCCGAGCGCATGATCTGGAAGTGCCCGTTCATCAGTTGCAGGTAATAGCTCGACTGCGCGCATCCGCCGACAAAGCTCAAAACAAGCAGACACAGGGTGACTCGGACAAGGCGCATCACGTAACAGTTTACGATGCTGTTCTATGTTGTACAAATTCAAATCGAGAGTGACCGGCGACCTGATCATGCTGCAGGCACACGGGCGCCGCTTGCTTGACATCATCGGCAAGGACAGTGGTCCCGATGGGCATGCCCCTGGCATTCTCCTTCCCAGCCAAATGGAAGCGGCCATCGCAGCAATCGAAGCGGCTGTCGCCCGAGACGAGGCGACCGAGCGCAACAGCCCGGCCGACCGGTCTTCCACTGACGATGCCGCCAAGCCGCAGGACACGATCGGTCTGCGTCAACGCGCGCAACCCTTCATCGAGATGCTGCGGCGCTGCCGCAAAGCCGATTGCGAAGTCGTTTGGGGTCTCTAATCGCGCGAGGCTCAGTCGACCCTGGCGCCAGACGCCTTTACCACTGAAGCCCACTTGCGGATCTCAGCGTCTATCAAGTGAGCGAACTCAACTGAACTGTTGCCACTCGGAATGGCACCCTGGGCCAACAACTTTTCCTTGATCGCTGGTGAGTTCAGTGCCCTGGCCGTTTCCGCCTGCAGCCTGGCCACGATGTCAGGCGGCGTTCCTGCCGGCGCGAGCAGGCCAAACCAGCTGCTGGCTTCAAAACCCTTGAGTTTGGCCGCTTCTTCGATCGTCGGAAGTTCGGGCAGTGCCGCGGAGCGCTGGGCGCTGGTCACGGCAAAGGCCTTGAGTTTGCCTCCTTTGATCTGCGCCATGGCCGACGGAAGATTATCAAACATGACGTCGACCGTTCCGGAGAGCAGCCCCATCAAGGCCGGACCAGAGCCGGTGTACGGGATGTGCGTCATGAAAGTGCCGGTCATGGATTTGAACAATTCACCCGCCAGATGAATGGAAGTGCCATTGCCACTGGAAGCCATGTTGAGTTGACCCGGATGTGCCTTCGCGTAAGCAATAAAGTCCATCACGGTGTTAATGCCAAGTGTCTTGGCCCTCTCCGCGTTCATCACCATGACATTGGGAACGGCTGCGACCAGCGTAATTGGGGCAAAATCCTTCTGTGGGTCGTACGGTAGTCGGCTGTACAGTGATTTGTTGATACCGTGGGTGCCAACGGTGCCCATCAATAACGTATAGCCATCCGGCGCCGACTTGGCGACGATGTCGGCGCCAAGGTTGCCCCCTGCGCCGCCTCGGTTATCAACGATGAATGACTGCCCAAAGGCTTTGGACAACTCGGGCGCAATAGCGCGAGCCAAAATATCGGTCGTGCCCCCCGGCGCAAACGGGACCACGATCTTGACCGGTTTGGTCGGCCAGGAGCCTTCTGCAAAACCGTTAGACGCTACAATAAATGTAGCTGCCAACGCAAACAGCACAACGGCTGCGCGACGAAATGTCTTGGAATTCTCGATCATCAGTAGCTCCTGGCTTCGTGGTGAGAACATTGCAAACGTGGCGTGCCCGGTCGTGGGCAGTCCACCTTTCGGGGTGCCACACATCGACTGTCTCAGTCGGCATACCGGCTCAGCGTCAACGGCTCACATTATCAGGTAACGTCTTGCGCGCAAAGACGGCGGCCCGCAAGGCCGGTAGATTCAGCACCCTCAACCCCCCGTATTCGACCCGGATAAAGCCCTCCGCGGCCAGGGCGGCCAAAGCCTCGTTAACGCGTTGGCGGGACAGACCCACCAGATAAGCCAGCTCTTGCTGCGTAATGCGCAGCAACTCGCCAACCCCTGGGTACAGGACCGGATTGAAAAATGCCGCCAGGCTACGTGCAACCCTGACGTCGGGATTGTTCATACGATCGATTTCGCGTGCCGCAATGAACTGGCCGAGCCTCTCGTTGAGCTGATCCATCACAAAGCGGTTAAAGCCGATGGAATGATCCAGTAGCCAGTGAAACGTGTCCACGTGCAAACCGGCGACCCGACTTCGGCGCAGCGCCTGAATGTTGTAGCGATACACCTCGCGCTTGAGCGCCGTACCCTCGCCAAACCATCCCCCGGGCGGAACGCCGGTAAAGGTCATGGTCTGGCCCTCGGCGTTTTCGCTACTCATTTTCAACAAACCTGCGACGACGCCGAACCAGTAGGTAACCGGTCGCCCGGCGCGACATACAAATTCGCCCGGGATTGCGTCAGCGATCTTCAGATCGTCGATTGCACGTTGACGCTCGGGCGCAGAAAGCAGGCGAATCCACGCGATCGTGTCAAGCTCAGCTGCAGTGAGAGGGCGTCTGCGTTGATGCAGCGGGATATCGGGCTTCATTTTCGTGCAGGGAAAACACCTATCAAGAACACGCTAAATTGTCGTCCAAATGACAACTTGACGTCAAACTATTGACTATTATTCGAACCTAACAGTCAGTGGGACCAATCCGCTTTGGTCATTATCCATTTGAAAACAAGGTATTGGGATGCAGACCACTTTCCCTCGACTTCTGCTTGATCACGCGACGCAGCGACCGACTGCGTCGGCCATGCGCGAGAAGGAATATGGCATATGGCAGGCTTTGCAGTGGGCCGACCTGGCAAAGATGGTTGAACATCTGAGCTGCGGTCTGCATCAGGCTGGTCTGCGCCGCGGTGAGCACATGGTGGTAATCGGCGCCAATCGCCCGCGTCTGTATGCCACGATGCTCGCGGCGCAGTCTCTCGGGGCCATTCCGGTGCCGCTGTATCAGGACGCCGCTGCGCCGGAGTGCGTGTTCCCGATCAACAACGCCGACGTTCGCTTTGCGTTTGCAGAAGATCAGGAGCAGGTGGACAAACTGCTGGAGATTCGCGATCAATGTTCGCAATTGCAAAACATCTATTTTGACGACCCGCGTGGACTGCGTAATTACGGCGAGCCTGGCCTTTCGGCGCTTGATGACCTGCTAAAGGCGGGTGCCGCTTTTGCTGCTCAACACACCCAGTTTTTCCAGACCGAGATCAATCTGGCCAAGCCGGACGATGTGGGGGCGATGTTTTTCACATCGGGTACCACCGGCAATCCAAAAGGCGTAGTGCATACCCATGACTCTTTGCTGAACCGGGCCCGCGCCGGGGCCGACTTCGACAAGTTGACGAACAGCGAGGACGTGTTGGCCTATCTGCCGCCGGCCTGGATCGGTCAGAACATCTTTAGTTATGCCCAGTGGCTGTCCTGTGGCTACACGGTCAACTGTCCCGAGTCAGCCGCCACCGTCACGATCGATCTCAAGGAGATTGGTCCAACCTATTACTTCGCACCGCCTCGCGTGTTTGAAGGGCTGCTTACCAGCGTGATGATCCGCATGGAGGACGCCGGTGCCATCAAGCGGCGCATGTTCGACTTTTTCATGAGCGTGGCGCGACGGGTGGGTCCTGCCAAAATGGATGGCAAGGCTCTGACATTCGGCGACAGCGTTCTGTACGCATTGGGCAACTGGTTCGTCTACGGTCCGTTGCGCAACAATCTTGGGATGAGTCGTGTGCGTGTTGCGTATACAGCAGGTGAAGCCATTGGCCCGGATCTGTTCAGTTTCTATCGCTCGATCGGTATCAACCTGAAGCAACTCTACGGGTCGACCGAAACGGCAGTCTTTGTGTGCTTGCAGCCCGATCATGAAGCGCGGGCGGACACCGTTGGGGTGCCCTGCGCCGGAGTCGAGATCAAGGTCGCCGAAAATGGTGAAATTCTGGTGAAATCGCCGGGCCTGCTCAAGGAATATTTCAAGAATCCTGAGGCCACCGCCGAGGTGTTGACGCCCGACGGTTGGTATCACACGAGCGACGCCGGCTTTATCGATGCGCACGGACACCTGAAGATCATCGACCGAGTCAAGGACGTTGGGCGCATCCGCGGCGGAGCCAACGAAGGGGCCATGTTTGCCCCCAAGTATGTCGAAAACAAGCTGAAGTTTTTCCCGCACATCAAGGAAGTTGTGGCCTACGGCGACGGACGCGAGAAGGTTTGCGTCATGATCAACATTGATTTTGATGCGGTTGGCAATTGGGCCGAACGGCGTAATCTCCCTTACGCCGGATACACTGATCTGGCACAAAAGCCGGAGGTCTATCAGCTCATCAAGGAGTGCGTCGAGAAAGTGAACGCCGACCTCAGCGTTGACGTGCTGCTCGCAGGGTCGCAGGTGAGCCGCTTTCTCGTCCTGCATAAGGAACTCGATGCCGATGACGGCGAGTTGACCCGAACGAACAAAGTCCGCCGGGGCTTCATTGCCGAGAAATATGACGTCCTGGTCGACGCGCTGTACGGCGGCAAGACCTCTCAATTTATTGAAACGCAGGTCAAGTTCGAGGATGGTCGGACCGGCAGCGTGAGTGCCACGCTCAGGATCGACGACGCGAAGACCTTTACCCCAGTGAAGGCCGCAGCATGAGCAAGCAAATTGGCGATGTCGTCCTCGACATTCACAACATTTCCCTGAGCTTTGGCGGGGTCAAGGCGCTGACCGATATTTCGTTTGACGTTCGCGAGCACGAGATTCGCGCAATCATCGGCCCGAACGGTGCCGGAAAGAGTTCGATGCTCAATTGCATCAACGGCGTCTACACGCCGCAGCAAGGCTCGATCACGTTTCGCGGCAAGACTTTCAGCCACATGGACAGCCACGAAGTCGCAGTGATGGGCATCGCTCGTACCTTCCAGAGTCTGGCTTTGTTCAAGGGCATGAGCGTGATTGACAACATCATGACCGGGCGCAATCTCAAGATCAGGAGCGGCCTGCTGATGCAGGCGCTGCGCCTGGGACCGGCTCAGCGTGAAGAAGAAATGCATCGCGAAAAGGTCGAACACATCATTGATTTTCTGGAGATCCAGGCCTTCCGAAAGACACCGGTCGGCCAGTTGCCCTACGGCTTGCAAAAGCGCGTCGACCTGGGGCGTGCGCTGGCGATGGAGCCGCAGGTGCTCTTGCTTGACGAGCCGATGGCAGGCATGAACGTGGAGGAAAAGCAGGACATGTGCCGCTTCGTCCTCGATGTCAACGAGGAGTTCGGCACAACCATCGTCTTGATCGAGCACGACATGGGCGTGGTCATGGATATCTCCGACCGTGTGGTGGTGCTGGACTACGGCAAGAAGATTGGCGACGGCACGCCCGACGAAGTACGCAACAACGAGGAAGTGATTAGCGCCTACCTTGGCACAAGTCATTGAGCGATTTTGAACAAGCGTCACCGCCAGGAGCGCGGACACTCTTGACCGGACTTATTTGAGGGTTTTATGGCTTTCTTTCTCGAAACACTGTTTGGCGGCCTGATGGCAGGGATGCTGTATTCCTTGGTGGCCCTGGGTTTTGTACTCATCTTCAAGGCCTCCGGCGTGTTCAATTTTTCGCAGGGTGCGATGGTGCTGTTCGCGGCTCTGGCCATGGCGCGCTTTGCGGAGTGGTTCCCGCAATGGACGGGCGTATCGAACCAGTTTGCAAATAACCTGCTTGCGTTTTTGGCGGCCGGTCTACTGATGGCGTTGGTCGCCTGGCTGATCGAGCGCATGGTGCTGCGCTACCTGGTGAACCAGGAGGGAACGACGCTATTGATGGCCACTTTGGGCATTGGCTATTTCCTCGACGGCATCGGCCAGACCATTTTCGGTAGCGACATTTACACAATCGATGTCGGCATGCCAAAGGAACCCATATTTGCCTTTGACAGCATCTTCCCGGGAGGGTTGTTGCTCAACAAGGAGGACTTGTATGCCGCGCTGATCGCCGCCCTCTTGGTGACCCTGCTGAGCATATTCTTCCAGAAGACCAAGACCGGTCGCGCACTGCGGGCAGTGGCGGATGACCACCAGGCAGCACAAAGCATCGGCATTCCACTCAACCGCATCTGGGTCATCGTCTGGTGCGTGGCAGGGACTGTCGCCTTGGTCGCGGGAATGATCTGGGGAAGCAAACTCGGCGTGCAGTTTTCGCTCACTACGGTAGCGCTGCGTGCCCTGCCTGTGGTGATTCTCGGTGGTTTGACTTCTGTTCCCGGCGCCATCATTGGCGGACTCATCATCGGTGTTGGCGAAAAATTGTCAGAGGTGTTCCTGGGCCCCTACGTCGGCGGTGGAATTGAAATCTGGTTTGCCTACGTGCTGGCTCTCGTGTTCCTTCTGATCCGTCCGCAGGGGCTGTTTGGAGAGAAGATTATTGACCGCGTGTGACGGCCGCCACGACCCGCAACCATTTGAGTATCAATAATGTTTTACAGAGAAAACGGTCAGTTCAAGACGACCTATCGTACTGACCAACAGATCTTCCCCATTGCACAGGATCGCTGGGCGGTATTGCTCCTTATCGCCGCGGCATTCGTAGTCGTGCCCGCCCTAAGCAGCGGCTACATGTTTCGGGCCATCCTGATTCCGTTTGTGATCATGTCACTGGCTGCGCTGGGCGTGAATATTCTGGTGGGTTACTGCGGCCAGATTTCTCTAGGATCGGGCGCTTTCATGGCGGTTGGCGCTTATGCGGCATTCAACTTTTTTGTTCGTGTTCCCGGCATTCCAGTACTGGTCGCGTTGATTTTGGGTGGCATCTGTGCCAGCGCCTTTGGCATCCTGTTTGGTTTACCCAGTCTGCGTGTCAAGGGGCTTTATCTGGCGGTGGCCACCTTGGCGGCGCAGTTTTTCAGTGACTGGATGTTTCTGCGCATCAAGTGGTTTACCAATGACGCACCGTCGGGTTCGGTTTCGGTGTCAAACATCCAGGTGTTTGGTTTGCCGATTGAAACCCCAATCACCAAATACTTGTTTTGCCTGACCATTCTGGTTCTGTTGGCGCTGCTGGCCAAGAATCTGGTGCGCGGCGCCGTCGGGCGTGAGTGGATGGCGATCCGTGACATGGATGTGGCAGCAGCCGTGATTGGTATCCGCCCCATGTACGCCAAGCTGACCGCCTTTGCCGTGAGCTCCTTCATAGTCGGGGTCGCTGGGGCTTTGTGGGGCTTTATTTATCTGGAGGCGTGGGAACCGGCCGCGTTCTCAGTGGACTTGTCGTTCAAGCTGCTCTTCATGGTCATCATTGGCGGCATGGGTTCCATCATGGGCGCCTTCTTTGGTGCCGGGTTTATCGTGATTCTGCCCATTGGCCTGAACCAGTTTTTGCCGGTACTCGGAGGGCTGTTCGGGATTGAAGTTTCGACGGCTGGCATTTCACACGCCGAACTGATTATTTTTGGCGCGCTGATCATTTGGTTCCTGATTGTGGAGCCGCATGGTCTTGCCAAGTTATGGTCGATTGGCAAACAGAAGATGCGGCTTTGGCCTTTTCCGCATTGAGATGTGTGACCCCGTTTCCCCCTTTCGTTAACCAATGGCAAACCAATGCCAACACTTTAGGAGACTTCCATGAGAATTCGTCAAATTGTCCTTGTGAGCGCGATTGCTGCATTTAGCGCGGCCGCATATGCTGAGGCGAAGGAGCAATTCTTTCCGGGGCTGCCATACCGCACCGGTGCCTACGCCCCGAACGGTGTGCCGTGGGCCAACGGCTATGCCGATTACCTCAAGCTGGTCAATGCCATGGGCGGCATCAACGGCGTCAAGATCATTTATGAAGAGTGTGAAACGGCTTACGATACGGCGCGTGGTGTTGAATGCTATGAACGCCTCAAAGGCAAGCATGGTGGCGCCACCGTATTCCAACCACTCTCCACCGGCATCACCTTTGCGCTAACCGAAAAGGCCCCGGGCGACAAGATTCCTCTGATCACGGCCGGCTACGGTCGCAGCGAAAGTGCTGACGGTACCGTATTCAAGTGGAACTTCCCGTTGGTGGGAACCTACTGGATTGCTGCCGACGTCGTGGTCCAGGCAATTGCTAAGAAAGAAGGCGGGCTGGACAAGCTGAAAGGCAAGCACCTCGCCCTGGTCTATCACGACTCACCCTATGGTAAGGAGCCGATTGCCCTGCTGCAGGAGCGCGCAGCGATGCACGGTTTCAACCTCCAGTTGTTGCCGGTCGCTCATCCCGGGGTCGATCAAAAAGCGACCTGGTTGCAAATTCGTCAGGCCAAACCAGACTATGTGTTGCTGTGGGGTTGGGGCGTGATGAACTCCACCTCGCTCAAGGAGGCGCAGGCCACCGGCTACCCGCGTGAAAAGATGTATGGTGTCTGGTGGTCCGGTGCCGAGCCCGATGTGAAAGATGTGGGCGAAGGCGCAAAGGGCTACAACGCCATCGCGATGCAGCATGGTGCCGAGCCGCAGTCGAAGGTCGTCAAGGACATTCTGGCCATGGTTCATGCTAAAGGTCAAGGCTCCGGCCCGAAAGAGGAAGTTGGCCAAGTGCTGTATATGCGTGGCGCTTTGAGCGCGATGCTGGCGACTGAAGGCGTGCGCAGGGCGCAGGAGCGTTTTGGTAAAGGCAAATGGGTCACCGGCGAACAGGCTCGTTGGGGCTATGAAAATCTAGCACTCGACCAGAAAAAACTTGACGCACTCGGCTTTGCCGGTGTGATGCGCCCGGTGAGTACCTCGTGCGCTGACCACGTTGGCGCCAATTGGGCCCGCATTCATACCTGGGATGGCAAGAAATGGAACTTCACGTCAGACTGGATGCAGGCTGACGAACAGGTCATCAAACCACTGGTCAAGGCCACCGCCGCGAAGTATGCTGTCGACCACAAATTGACGCCGCGCACACCGGCTGACTGCCAATCTTGATTGTTCGTGCGTCTCGCCGCAGGGGCAATACCCGCGGCGAGACGACGGCGGCTTAAGCAAGCCGCCAACTGAAAGGCCAGCGAGGCTGGTCTTTCAGTTGATCGAACCCAGTTTATTCGGATTCATTTATGAGCACACCAAATATCGTCCTCAACGTCAACGGCATTGAAGTGATTTACAACCACGTGATCCTGGTGCTCAAAGGTGTGTCGCTCAATGTTCCCGAGGGAAAGATTGTGGCCATTTTGGGTGGCAACGGTGCCGGCAAGACAACTACCCTTCGAGCTATCTCCAATTTGCTGCGCGGTGAGCGGGGCGAGGTGACAAAGGGGTCGATCGAACTGCGTGGCGAGCGCATTGAGAACCTGTCGCCTTCTGACCTGGTGCAGCGGGGCGTGGTCCAAGTCATGGAGGGACGTCACTGCTTCGCACACCTCACGATCGAAGAAAACCTGCTCACCGGCGCCTACACGCGCAAGGACAAGGGTGAGATTGCCCGCAATCTGGAAAAGGTCTATACGTATTTTTCGCGCCTCAAGGATCGACGCAATAGTCAGGCTGCATACACGTCGGGCGGCGAGCAGCAAATGTGCGCAGTAGGTCGCGCGCTAATGGCCAACCCGAGCGTGGTTCTTTTGGACGAGCCGTCGATGGGACTGGCGCCGCAGATCGTTGAGGAAGTGTTTGAAATTGTCAGGGACCTCAACCAGAAGGAAAAGGTTACGTTTCTGCTGGCCGAGCAAAACACAAACATGGCGCTGAAGTACTCGGATTATGGTTACATCATGGAGTCGGGCCGCGTGGTGATGGATGGGCTTGCGAACGAGCTTGCCAGCAACGAAGACGTCAAGGAGTTCTATCTGGGCGTCGGAGGAAGTGAGCGCAAGAGCTTCAAGGACGTCAAGAGTTACAAGCGTCGCAAACGCTGGCTGGCGTGATGCGAATTTTCGAGTCTCCTAGGTTGAGCCGCCGTCGGCTAGTGTCCCACAGGAAGAGAAATGACTGAATACTATGATGCGCTGGAAACGCGCGATGGGGTTGTGCGCGAGGCGGCTTTGATGGCGGCGTTGCCCGGACAAGTCGCACATGCCAAACAGTCATCGCCCGCCTTTTTTGAAATATTGCGAGACGTGAACGCACCATCGGTGAACTCACGCGAGGCTCTGGCACGCTTGCCTGTCACGCGCAAGCATGAACTCCTTGAGCGACAGCATGCAAACCATCATGGAAAAGCTGGCGACCTTTTCGGCGGCTTTAGCGCTGTGACGTTTGGCCCACACATGCCGCGCGTTTTCTCCAGTCCAGGCCCAATCTACGAACCTGAAGGCGTAACCCAGGACTACTGGCGTATGGCTCGGGCTATGCACGCGGCGGGCTTCCGCGCCAACGAACTTATCTACAACTGCTTCAGTTATCACTTTGTGCCGGCCGGCTCGATGATGGAATCCGGGGCGCGCGCCCTCGGCTGCACGGTATTTGCGGGGGGCACCGGTCAAACGGAGCAGCAGGTTCAAGCGATGGCGCAACTCGGACCTGCGGGCTACGTTGGCACACCAAGCTTTTTGAAAATCATTGTCGACAAGGCCTCCGAGATGGGCGTTGCCCTGCCAAGCATGAAGAAAGCTATGTTTGGTGGCGAGGCATTTCCACCGTCGTTGTGCAACTGGTTCGCCGACCGGGGCATCACCGGCTATCAGTGTTACGCCACGGCCGACTTGGGGTCGATAGCCTATGAAACCGTGGCGCGCGAGGGTCTGGTCGTTGACGAAGGCGTGATTGTTGAAATCGTTCGCCCTGGCACCGGTGATCCGGTCACAGAAGGTGAAGTCGGCGAAGTTGTGGTGACAACGCTCAACCGCGACTATCCGTTGATCCGCTTTGGAACCGGCGACTTGTCTGCAGTGTTGGCAGGCACCTGTCCCAGCGGACGTACCAATACCCGTATCAAGGGCTGGATGGGACGCGCCGACCAGACAACCAAGATCCGCGGCATGTTTGTGCATCCGGGTCAGGTTGCCGATATCGCTCGCCGCTTCCCCGAGGTCATGCGCGCGCGCCTGGTCGTAACCGGCGAACTGGCCAACGACACGATGACACTAAAAGTTGAAGCAGAATGTGCCCAATCTGAGGCCCTGGCCTCAACCATTGGCGAGGCGATTCGCAGTGTCACCAAGTTACGTGGCAGCGTGGAATTCGTGCTCCCAGGCTCCTTGCCCAACGATGGCAAGGTCATTGAGGATGCGCGCAGTTACAGCTGAGATTCCCTTGGTCAACGAAGGGCAAGGCAACGCTCTACAACCGATAGCACGCGGTGCATGCTCCACGGGCGGGATGAACATACCAAGACATAGTTAACAGTTCATACCGGACACATCCTTTACAGTTTTTGGCATAGGAGGGAACCTGCTATGCCGTGGAAGGAGTGTCGCAAGATGGACGAAAAGCTTCGTTTCGTGTCTCGCCACCTTGAGGGCGAGTCGATTTCCTGCCTGTGTCGGGAGTTTGGAATTTCCCGTGTGACGGGCCACAAACTGGTCGAGCGCTACCGCCAAAGCGGTCTGGAAGCCCTCAGTGATCGCAGTCGAAGGCCCTACCGCATGGCCAACGAGTTACCCTTTCAGGTCGAGTCTTTGATCGTTCAGATCAAAAAGGAATACCCCACATGGGGCGCACCCAAGATCCGCGAGCGCTTGCTCAGTCGCTACCCCGATATCAAGACTCCGGCCAAGAGCACGGTCCACGCTGTGCTCGAACGCCACGGCCTGGTCAAACACAAGAGAGCGGGCGCACGACCAAAATCTCAGGGCACTGTCTTGTTGGGCGCTCAACAACCCAACGAGCTGTGGTGCACCGACTTCAAGGGAGAGTTCATGCTGGCCGACCGACGCTACTGCTATCCGCTGACGGTCACCGATTTCCACAGTCGCTTCCTGCTGTGCTGTGAGGGCTTGGAGAGCACCCGCGAGGCCATGGCTTTGACGGTGTTTGAGCGGCTGTTTCGGCAATACGGGCTGCCCCAACGCATCCGCTCCGACAACGGTGTGCCCTTTGCCAGCGCCCACGCCCTGCATGGACTCAGCCGCTTGGCAGTCTGGTGGCTGCGCTTGGGCATTGAGATCGAGCGCATCAAACCGGGCAACCCGCAGCAAAACGGTCGCCACGAGCGCATGCATCGCACGCTCAAACAGGCCACCACCCGGCCGCCCGCGAGCAACATGCTTCAACAGCAGGACAAGTTCGAGAGCTTTGTGCAAGAGTACAACTACGAGCGCCCCCATGAGGCGCTGCAGATGAAAACGCCCTCATCCTTCTACCAGCCCTCGGAGCGCCCCTATCAGGGCTTGCCCGCACTGGAGTATCCCTTCCATGATCGCACCATCACGGTCACCGAGTGTGGGCGAGTTTGCATGGATCGCAGAAAAATCAGCCTCAGCACGGTCTTGGCTGGGCAGATGGTGGGTGTCAGGCAGATTGACGACCAGATCTGGCAAGTCAGCTTTATGGACTACGATCTGGGGTACTTCGATATGGACAGTTGCCGGGTCGAACCCGGGCCCAATCCATTTGGGCCTAAAGTGTTAACGATGTGATCGGTACAAACTGTTAACAATGTCTTCGGTATGTACCGGGCTTGACTGGTGGCGCTTCACGGACTCGAACCGCGGACCTGTGGATTATGATTCCCCTCAATTTCGTATTTGACAGTGTAGATTGACATTGATACACTATATATAAATCAACGACTTACGCTGTTAAGCTGGATATAAAAGCAGTTTAAGTGTTGATTCATATTCCCCAAAATGGGGCAAAAGTGGCTACGCAGTGGCTACACAGACCAGAGTAAAGCGAAGGGGTATTCATGGCACGACCAAGAAAAGACCAAGCGCCAGACCTGACCGAAGCGCAAGAATTGACTGCCGGGTTAATCGAGCGCCTGACTTGCCGCACCGATATAAAGGCTCAAGCGTTTTTGCGCGACACCAAAGCGCCGGGCTTGCGAGTGAGAGTTACCAACACTGGCACGAAATCATTTGTCTATGAGGCGAAACTAAATCGCCAGACCATACGCCGCACCATTGGGGACGTGAGGGTATGGGATATTGAAGCCGCCCGAACTGAAGCCCGCCGCCTTGCCGTGGTGGTGCGAAGCGATAAGGCAGACCCCCGCGAAATTGAGCGCCAGCAAGACGCCGCTAAGGTTGCCGACATTGCCGCCGCCGCTGCCAAGGTGGAAGCCGACAAGGTTGCCGCCCTGACCGTGGGCGAAGTGTGGATTGAATATCTGGCAGAGCGCAAGCCGCGCTGGGGTGACTTGCATTACAAAGACCATATCAAGTTGGCCCGTGCTGGTGGCGTGAAGTGCAAGCGTGGCACCGATGGCCGTGGCGTGACCATTGATATGCCGCTCCATGCACTCATGGGCTTGCCCTTGCGCGACCTGACAGCGCCAGTGATTGAGGCATGGGCCGCGAAGGAAGCCCAGACCCGCCCCACATCGGCACGGCTGGCCTGGCGACTGTTGAAGGGCTTTCTAGGCTGGTGCAATGAACAGAGCGCCTACGCGGGCCTGATTACGGGCAACCCGGCCAAGACGAAGAAAAGCCGCGAGGCATTGGGCAAAGCCGCCGTTAAGCAAGATGCCCTGCTGCGTGAGCAATTGCCCGTCTGGTTTGAGGCAGTGCAAAAGATTCAAAACCCGATAATCGCCGCCGCCTTGCAAGTCATGCTGCTGACGGGTGCCAGACCGGGCGAAGTGCTGGCGCTGCGCTGGGATGACTTGAACACCAAATGGCGGGGCATCACGATTCACGACAAGGTAGAGGGCGAGCGCATCATCCCCTTGACCCCGTATGTCTGGCACTTGATAGCAACCCTGCCAAAGCGCAATGAACAGATTTTCTCAAGTGCTACGGCTAAGGCCGGGGCACTGACTGCGCCACGAAAACACCACGTAGAAGCCTGCAAGACCGCCGGTATTGATGGTCTGAGCTTGCACGGCCTGCGCCGCTCGTTTAAGAGCCTGACCGAATGGCTTGAGATACCCGCTGGCGTGGTGGCGCAACTGATGGGACACAAACCGAGCGCGACCGCTGAAAAGCATTACACAGTCCGACCGCTTGACCTGCTGCGCGTGCACCATGAAAAGATTGAAGCGTGGATTTTGGAGCAGGCCGGAATAGTGTTTGATGCCAAGGCAGAGCCGGGTAAACTGCGCGCGGTGTCTACCTAGCTTGTAAACCGATGCTTAACAGTTTATGATACTCACATTCCGACATAAAGGGCTTGAAACGTTTTACAGGACCGGACGCATGACGGGCATTCAGCCGATTCACGCCAAGCGATTACGTGAGCTGCTGACCGCCTTGAATGTTGCCAGTGGGGTGCAAGACCTTAGCCGCCCGTCATGGCGATTGCATGGCTTGTCTGGTGACCGTGAAGGGTTTTATGCCGTGACCGTTCAGGCGAACTGGCGATTGTCATTCCGGTTTATCGGTGCGGACGTAGAGCTATTGGATTACCTGGATTACCACTGAGAGAAAACACAATGATCATGCACAATCCCGCACACCCTGGCGAACTGCTGACAGGCTGGCTTGATGACCTGAGCGTGAGCGTGACGGCCTTTGCTGGGCATATCGGTATCAGCCGCGTGATGCTGTCTCGCGTGATGCACTGTCATGCTGCCGTGTCTGCTGATATGGACCTGCGGCTGTCCGAGGCATTGGGCACGACACCGGGCTACTGGCTAGCGCTGCAAAACCAGCGTGATTTATGGGTAGCACGCCAGACCGCCAAAGACCGCAAGCGCATTAAGCGCATGGCAGAGCCGGTGGCGGCGTGAAAATTTTGCCCCAGCTAGGCCCGCTCCGAAGCCCGATTGCACAGCCAGACCCCTGCTGGCCTGCTTGGGCTCCTAGACAGGGCGCACAAAGGGAGTGCTATGGACGAAATACAGAAACTCAAGATGAAGTCCAGGGAGATTGCGGCCGAATTGGAGTCGGCGCGAAGCCGCAGACCTGAGGACGCCAACAGCACGCAGCGCTTCGCTGAATTGGCGTTCAAGAAGAACTTGGATGCGGCAGTGAAGCCCAGCAAGCGACCGGAGGAAAGACGGCTTGAAATCAAGCTGAAGGCCAACGAGTTGAAGATTCTTGGGCTACAACTGCTGGCTGAAGCGGTGCCGGAAAGCTCGACGGTGCCCTTGGCGGAGTCTGGCGCATCCGACGACGGGACGATTAAGTCTGATGGATTGGAAAACGACTACACCAAACTTGCCACCCGACAACAGCTAATTGACGCCTATGGCCCGTTCACCGGAATGAGTGCTGAATGGTTCCACAATTTGAGAGACGCCCCAGGTCTGCGCCACGCCCGCAAGGTGACCGGGCAAGGTGGCCGCGGACATATCAAAGAGCCGCTATTCTGCCCATACGAGGTTATGGCATGGCTAATAGCACCCAAGCGCAGGAAGGGCAGGGAGATGTCCGATGACACGGCATGGCGAATGTTGGAAACACATTTCCCAAGTGTCTATGCACAGTATTCGATAGGCGACACGCGCACCGATTGACCGGGGTTAATCACCCTGTTGACCGGGGTAAATACCCCACTTTGGCCGGGGTTTGTGAGTGAGATTCGACGGGGTTAATCAGGCATGAATTTCCCCGCCATCGTAATGCGACCATGTTCAACAAACGCGAAAGCGAAAACATGGAAACCGCAATAAATGCAAACGTCGCAACGATGCACGAGGCAACCGCCCTGCCACAGTTCCCGCCCTTGGAAAGGGTGACTAAACCAAATCTCACTACCGCCGAACTCGCCTACTACCTGAACCGTCGCCCGCAGACTTTGCGTGCATGGGCCTGCCATTCTGGAACCGGGCCTATGGTGCCAAAACGAATCGGTGGGCTGCTGGCGTGGAGCACCACGGAAGCTAAAGCACTGGCCGGAGTGTCAGCATGAGGGCCGCGCTGTACCGGCTGGCGCTGCGTATCTGGTGCGCCATGCCGACCCAATGGCTGAAAAGCTGGAGGGCCGGCAAATGAAAACGCCCGACCCCAGCAAACCAGAATCGAGCGCCCCGAACAAGCGCGATTTTACTGCAACAGGCCGATTTTCAGGCACCGATAACCCGCGTCACCTGCGCGTGATCCAAGCCCTGATGACCCGCCCGCTACCGCGTGACCAACTCGATAGCGTAGCTGGTGCGAGCAATGGCCCTGACCTGGTGGCAGAGCTTCGTCGCCGTGGGCTCGAAGCCCCTTGTACTCGCACCAAGAAAAAAGACCGAGACCTGTTTGACTGCTGGCCTGGTGTCTATCACTTCACCCAGTCCGACCGCCGCCGTGTGAATTACTGGCTGACGCATCGCAGTCAAGGGGGCACACATGATTAATCGTGCTGGCACCATAAAACGCGACCGACGCACCAAAGGCCAAATGAACCAGCTTGACAAGCAGATTCTTGACGTGCTGAGTGACGACCATCCGCAATCAGTCCGACACGTTTTCTATCGGATGACAGACCCGCGCCTGCCTGAGCCGGTGGAAAAGTCAGACCGTGGTTATCGCCATGTTCAAGACCGTTGTGTGAAGCTACGCCGGGCCGGACGCATCCCTTACAACTGGATAGCGGACATGTCACGACAAGGTTACTTTGTCAACGTGTTTGATGACGCTGGCGACTTCCTGCGGAGCATGAGTGGGCTTTACCGGGCTGACCTGTGGCGTGATTCTGAGTACCGCTGTGAAGTGTGGGCCGAATCTCGTTCGATTGCATCGGTGCTACTGGCAGACTGCAAAGAACTCGCAGTGGATCTATTTCCCTGTGGAGGGTTTTCGAGCTTGTCATTCGTGCACGCCGCCGCGCAACAGCATAACCAGAGTCAGGACACGAGGCCTCTTGTCGTGTTCTACATCGGAGACCTTGACCCGGCTGGCGTGCTGATTGATGTTTCGCTAAAACGCGAATTGCGCGAACACCTGCGACAAGACATTCCCCTTGACTTTCGACGCATCGGGATCAACGAGGAACAGGTAGAGCTTTACGACCTACCCACAAAGCCGCGCAAAGACAGCGACAAGCGAAGCCAGCAAATCACCTACAGCGTGGAGGCCGAAGCGATGCCAGCGTGTGACCTGCGGGCACTCCTGCGACTGGAGGTAGAGGATTTGTTGCCCGAAGGCGCATTGCACGCTGCCAAAGTCGCGGAGCAATCCGAACGCCAGCATATCAACAACATGGCCGCGATGTTTGATCAGGGGCAGGCCAATGGCTAACGGACGCAACAAAACCGGCAAGGTCGATACAGGCCGCGATTCCGGTGGCTTTGTTGCACTGCCCTGGAGCGTGATGGATTGCCCTGCCTATGCCCGTCTATCGCATCCTGCAAAGGCTTTGCTGCTGGAGGTGGCGCGCCAATGGGTGCGAGACAACAACGGGCGATTGCTGGCGTCCGGTGCCTATCTTGCCAAGCGTGGCTGGAAAAGTGCCGACGTGATTACAAGAGCCAAGCGCGAGCTAATCGCCGCTGGGTTTCTTTTCGAAACAGTTATGGGACACCGGCCGAACAAGGCAAGCTGGTATGCCGTGACCTGGCGAGCATTGGACAAGCGCCTTTGCTGGCCAAAGTAGCGTTGATGGTGGCAAACACTTGCAGGCTCAGGTTGTTGGCTTCGAGCAGGTGGCGGAACCTCAGAATGATGGATTCATCGGGCAGGCGTGTGGCCCCAGGGTCAAGTCTTGCAAGTTCGCAGTACAACGGCATGTCGTGCAGCGCCTCTTCCATGGCCGGGTCAGACAGGCCATAGAGTTGTTGCAGGACGTGGATGCGCAGCATGGTCTCAACAGGAAAGGCCGGGCGTCCGCCCTTGGCGCCTGCACCGCTTGGCGCAAACGGGGCAATCAAACTCACCAGTTCCCGCCACGGCACAACAAGGTTCATCTCGTCGAGAAGTACGCGTTTGCGGGTGCGCTTTGTGACCATCTCGAATCCGGTGCTGGCAAGACTGATTTGTTTCATAACCGTTTAACGTCCCGGCATCTCATGAGTTGTCAGGGTTTTTCAGAGTGTCCCTAAAGAAATCCTGAAATCCGCCGGGTTAAAAGGCATGCACGTTGACGCCATAGCTGACGCAGCTGTTGAAGTCAACAAGAACATCGCGTTGTCCTCTGCGGATTTCTCTAAGAAGCTTCAGGGCTCCCTCGCTGCGAATCTAAAATTGAGGACTCAGAAACCGTCATTTGTTCGGGTCGAGGGTGCGAAGAAGGGCCACTACCGGCGCGGGTGGTATCGGCTCAAGTTGGACAAGACAGGAACAATAGTCTCCCAAGTCACTCCGCCAGACCAGGCCGACAAAGCTTTTGTTGGAAAAGCTGGTGAGTTTGCAGTAATGAGTGAACTTCTATTCTGGGGATATAACGCCTCGGTGATGACAGTTGACAGCGGCATTGACGTTGTGGCCAGCAAGGCAAATAAGTATTACCACGTCCAAGTGAAGACCGCACTAGAGCGAGATGATGGGAAATTCTTGTTCACCATCAAGAACAGCTCATTTGCGGCGCATCACAGCTCCGATATGTTCTATGTTTTTGTACTGCGTCGGGGGCTCCAGAATGAGTACGTCATCATCCCAAGCAGCCACATGCAGATTCTTGTCTCGAATGGGAAGATTTCTCCTGGGCCCGTTCTGTCTGTCCTAATCGGCGTGGATGCCAGTCGGAAAAAGTACATCTTGAACGGCGCAACGCCAATAGACATTTTTGTCGGCAACTTTGGCGGCATCATCGTCTAGCGTCTTTCGAATGACCGTATCGGCTTTGAACCTGTAACTGGCGTAAGTGATGGACGCCACGAGTAAGATGATTCTTTCGGTCATTGCAGTGGCTCTTTGCTCCATTGCTTTCAAACTCTTTAACCCACGCGGGGCATTCTCAGGAGCGCTTAGGCGTGGCGATTCCTGGTATTGAAAGACATCTAAGACCCTGAACAGCGTCGAGAGCGATGGCTCGCCAGTGTTGAAAGGCCGGTGGCAATCGAGCTTGGTGCCGGTACTGCGATTGCTTCGGTGCGTCGATTCAGCCAGCGCATCATTCATGAATTCGGTGGACGGCTGGTGCGCATCAATCCACGGGAATGCAGCGTACCGTCGAGTCTGGACGTGAGGCTGGCCAGTGATGCCAGTCATGCACTCGCGGAGATTGACAGGGTTATGCGGGCTTAGTCATGGCGGTACGGGTCACCGGCCAACGAACTTTCCATCAGGGGTCATTTCGCACCGGCTACCTGCAACAAAGGAACCATCTGGGCACATGGTGGTTTTACCACCGCCCCCTCCTACAAAGCTGCCGTCTGGAGCCATGCGCGGCGTCTCGTTCCCGGAACGGCCACCACCAACAAAAGAACCATCAGGGGCCATGACGCATCTTTGCCCGCCACCAACATAAGAACCATTTGGACACATCACGCACGGCCCCGATGCAACAAATGAACCGTCAGGGCACATGGTTGCAGCAAACGAGAAGGTTGAAACAACAGCCAGACAGGAGATAACGAATTTCTTCATACTTGTTTTCCCTTAAGAAGTACCTCAAAAATGAAGAGGCGCTTCCGACTGTGATGACATACAAGTCATAAGTCAAATGCAACTCAAACTTCATGGTGGGTTCGTGCCCTTCCTGAGCACCAGTCTTTCTAGTGTCCTGGCGCGCAGAGAACTGTCGCCCAGCCTTACCCGCTGGGTTTTTTTTGGCCTGCTGCTGGTGGCGGCACGGTACAAAATCATGTACCGGTGGCTACACAGTGGCTACACGGGGCAAATAAACCACACCAACAAAAAAGCCCGCTATCAATTAAGTAGCAGGCTTTGCTTGTCCCATAAGGGCTTGACTGGTGGCGCTTCACGGACTCGAACCGCGGACCTGTGGATTATGATTCCATCGCTCTAACCGACTGAGCTAAAGCGCCGAGCCGGGAATTATAACCAGATGCCCGACTTTTGCCGCCGCCGGGCGCGCCTTCGGGTTGCCTCGTGCTACTGGTGGCGAAAACTGGCTTTGCGCTTGTTGACAAAGGCGTCCATGCCTTCCTTTTGATCAGCGGTAGCGAACAGGGCATGAAACAGGCGGCGCTCGAACATGATTCCGTCGCTCAGACTCGCCTCGAAGGCTCGATTGACTGATTCTTTCGCCGCCATGGTTGCGATTTGCGAATAGTCGCAGATCATCAGGGCTGCCCCTAATGCCTCTTGCATCAACTTGTCCAACGGTACGACGCGGCTGACCAGCCCGGCGCGCTCGGCTTCCACCGCGTCCATCATGCGTCCGGTTAACGCCATGTCCATCGCTTTGGCCTTGCCAACGGCACGCGGCAGTCGCTGCGTGCCGCCCGCGCCGGGGATGATGCCGAGCTTGATCTCGGGTTGTCCAAAGCGGGCGTTGTCGGCCGCGATGATGAAGTCGCACATCATTGCCAGTTCACAACCGCCGCCCAGGGCAAAGCCGCTGACGGCCGCAATGACGGGCTTGCGCACGCTTCGGATCTGCTCCCAGTTGCGCGTGATGTAGTCGCCTTTGTACACATCGGCAAAGGAGTAGCTGGCCATAGCGCCAATATCCGCACCTGCCGCAAACGCCTTTTCGCTGCCGGTAATGATCACGCAGCCAATGGCCGGATCCGCATCAAAGCCCTTGAGGGCTGTCCCAAGCTCGGTCATCAACGCGTCGTTTAACGCATTGAGTTGCTTCGGCCGGTTCAAGGTGATGATGCCGACTTTTTCTCCTTCGGTGCGCACGTTGATCAATTCGTAGTTCATCGTTATCTCCAGTGTTCCTGTGCCGGTGTCAAGACGTCACTATACCCAAGGCGAGCCAACGCGCCACGAGCTCGCCGTCACTCACCCTCAGTCGCCATTTGGTTCCCGCGCGCGGCAAGGTCAGCGCCAGTTTGAGAATCCGCCCGTCACGCGCCACCAGGGCGCCCACTTTCGTCGTATCGCCCGCATAGAGCGCCACGTCTTCGATCCTGTTCAAACGCCACTGGGTCGCTGATCTTGCACTGCCCACCTCGAGCGCGAGCCATTCGTCGCCGCTGCAAAGACCAGCGCGCTCGGCAGCACTGCCGCGCAACACGGACTTGACGTGAATCCCCGCATCCTCGCTCAGGCGCAGGCCCAGGCGTTGCGCAAGCGGGGCTGACTCCTCGAGCACCGCAACGCCGTGTGCCTGCAGCAAAACCTTGAGCGGCAACTCGGCTGTGCCATGCACCCATCGCTTCATTTCGGTGGCAAATGACCGGCCGGAGAGTTCGATCAGCACCGCGTGCAAGTCGTTTTCGGTCATCGGCCCGCCAGCACAGCGCTGCCAAAGCGAACGCATCACATCGTCCAGGCTGGTCTTGCCCTCCTGACGCAAGGTGAGGTCAAGACACAGCGCCACCAGCGAACCCTTCGTGTAATAGCTGACCGTGGCGTTCGGTGTGTTTTGGTCCGGTCGGTAGTACCTGACCCAGGCATCAAAGCTCGCCTGCGCCACGCTTTGGAGCTTGCGCCCCGGCGTTTGCAGCACTTGATTGATGGTCTTGGCCAGCAGCTTCAGATACCCCGCATCATCGAGCAGGCCGCAACGACGCAGCAGCAGATCATCGTAGTAGCTGGTAAACCCTTCGAAGAACCAAAGCAGTCGCGTGTAGTTTTCTGCGGCGTAGTCATAACGGGCAAGCTCTGCCGGACGAAGCCGTTTGACATTCCAGGTGTGGAAATACTCGTGGCTGATCAAGCCCAGCAGCGTGTGGTACCCGGTCTGTGCAGGCACGCCAGCGTCAGACGCGGGCTCGGGCGTGCCCACACGCGGCAGGTCCTTGCGAGCGCAAATCAGCGCCGTCGAGTTGCGATGCTCCAAGCCGCCATAACCCATATCGACAGCGTTGAGCATGAACACATAGTTCTGATGCGGTGGTTGGCCACTCAGTCTTGCGCCGGTCCGCGCTGCGTGCCAGAAGCGAATTTCAGTCTCGCAAATTCGTTGTGTATCGGCAAGTAGTCGGGCACCGTCAAAACTCGGCGGCGCTGCGGTAACCACCAAGCGATGTGGTACGCCACAGGCCAGAAACGATGCACTCCAGAACGACCCCATCTCAACCGGGCAGTCGACCAGTTCGTCATAATCGGCCGCCCGATAGGTTCCGAAGCCTCCTGGGTCGACTTTCTTTGGCGTCAGTCCGGTTGCAACCTGCCAACCCTTCAAATCCTTGTCGGCAACGAGTTCGAGTTCTTGCGTGAAGTGCTCCTGCCCCTGCACCCGGAGAAAGATACTCGTCCCGTTGAAAAAACCGCGGTGCGAATCAAGCCAAGCGGTACGCACCGAGTTGTCCAACGCATATATCTCGTAGTTGAGCTCCAGCGCGCCGTCGGCCTTGCAATGAACCTGCCAACTGCATTTGTCGAGTTGACTCACTTCGACCAGGCGCCCATCCTGCGTGGCCCGAAGGCGCTGCAAATTGCGGGAAAACTCGCGCACCAGATAACTTCCCGGTATCCACACGGCAAGGCTCACCACCTGGTCGGCCTGCGGCTGCGAAACCGTCAGCGTCACTGCAAACAGATGCGCATGGCGGTCCTGCACGCGGACCTGGAAACGCAGGACCGGCTCGACCATCAGTTCTTAACTTCGCCCAAACGCTTCTCAAGGTCAGCTGCAGCGATGGCGCCGGGCACCCGGGAACCGTCACCGAGGATCAAGGTTGGCGTTCCGCTGATCTTGTACTTGTGCCCGATCTCAACGTTGCGCTCCAGCGCGGCCGTATCGCAGCTGGCCGTCTTTGGAGTTTGATCGCGCACCATCCAGTCCTGCCAGACTTTGCCCTTGTCCTTGGCGCACCAGATGTTTTTCGATTTTTCCTTCGAGTCGGGACCAAGAATGGGGTACAGGAACAGTTGAATCGTGATGTTGTCGACCTTTTGCAGATCGCGCTCGAACCTCTTGCAATAGCCGCAGTTCGGGTCCTCAAACACAGCCAACTTGCGTTTGCCGTTGCCACGCACGATCGTGAAGGCATCCTTGAACGGCAGCGAGTCGTAGCTGATGGCCAACAGTTTCTCGACCCGCTCCTCCGTGATGTTGCGGCGTAATTTGGTATCGATCAGACTGCCCTGAACCAGGTAATTTCCTTCGGCGTCCGTGTAATAGATCTCGGTGCCGTTGACCCGTATTTCATATAAACCAGCAATCGGGCTCTTGTTGACTTCGTCGATCTTCTGCAATTGCGGGATGCGTTCGGTCAGGTTCTTGCGGATCACTGCCTCCTGCGCCGCCACACCCAGGGCCACGCCAAGCAAAGCGGCGATGAGGACAGGTTTCATCAAATTCATCGTGTATTTCCCACATTAAGATCCCATAGCCTGGCGCGCGATCCACTGCTTGATCGGGCCGCTGCGGTCAAACCCCTGCATACCCCAGTTGCGCGCTGCCTGCCAGAGCGGCGCATCGCTGGCGAACAGGCGTTGCAGACCATCGACCGTGCGGTCCATCGCCAACACCTGCAATTTGCGCTCGCGTTCGTAGCGTCGCAACAGTCGTTCGTCGCCAACCAGACGCCAGTATTCGCGCGCTCCAAGTGTCGCAGACAGCGCAGCCACATCGGCCAAACCAAGGTTAAGGCCCTGTCCAGCCAGGGGGTGAACCGTGTGCGCCGCGTCGCCCACCAGCACCCACGGCACGTCCTGGTGCCGACCGCTCCACCGTTTGGCATGGGCACTTTGCAGGGGCCAGGCGCCTCGCTCGCTGATCAGGCTGAGCGCGCCGAGACGACTCCCGCTCACCGCCTCGAGCCGACGCGAAAACTCGGCCCCGTCTAGAGCGAGCAATTCATCCGCACGTTGCCGCGCCACAGACCAGACCACAGCCACCGCACTGCCCTGCGGCCCATCAAGCGGCAAGAAGGCCAGGATCTCACCATTGGAGAACCATTGATACGCGCACTGGGCATGCGCCTTCGTGCATTGCACCCTGGCAGCGATGGCGCTCTGGTGATAGGTCTTCACGTCGAACTCGACGCCGAACTCGGAGCGCGTGGTGCTTGCCTTCCCCTCGCAAACGACGGTCAATGTGGCGGGCCGGGGGCTCGAAAGCACCTCGATGCGGGTCTGAAATCCAATCGCGCTCGCCAGCCTGTTCTCGAGCCCGGGCACATCAACAATCCACATCAAGCCCGGGACATCCAGCCCGGCGGCGAAAAAGTTGACTTCCCCTCCCTGATCACCGCTTACCTGCATCGTCAGCACTTCGGTCGCCTGCGCCGGGTCGGGCCAGCAACGCAATGACTCAAGCAGAGACTTGGACTTGGCGTTGAGCGCATAGGCACGCACGTCCGAACCCGTGGCTGGCGGCATCGACGCGCTTGAAGTAACCAAGCCGACGCGCAGACGCTCGCGCGCCAGCGACAGAGCCAGCGCGCTCCCGACGATGCCCCCGCCGCGTATGCAAACATCCAAATCCTGAGTCATGCGAGCCATTGTAGAAGGCATCGAATACACTTGAACCCTGAGCGTTCTGCCGTGGGTGGCACCAGCCGCAAATCACGCCCAGCGAGTCAATTCTCGCCCCAACTGTTTAGGAATTTTCATGAGTTTGAAGTGTGGGATCGTGGGCTTGCCCAACGTGGGCAAGTCGACCCTGTTCAACGCCTTGACCAAGGCTGGCATTGCAGCGGAGAACTACCCCTTCTGCACGATCGAACCCAATGTGGGCATCGTCGAAGTGCCCGACGCCCGACTTGACGCGTTGTCGGCCATTGTCAAGCCGCAAAAAGTGCAGCGCGCTATCGTCGAGTTTGTCGACATTGCGGGACTGGTCGCTGGCGCGAGCACCGGCGAGGGACTGGGCAACAAGTTTCTCGCCCACATCCGTGAAACCGACGCCATCGTCAATGTCGTGCGCTGCTTTGAGGACGACAACGTGGTGCACGTGGCCGGCAAGGTCGACCCGGTTTCCGACATGGAAGTGATCCAGACCGAACTCTGCCTGGCCGATTTGCAGACAGTCGACAAGGCGCTGTTGCGCTATCAGAAGGCCGCTAAGGCCGGTGGCGACAAGGAGGCGGCCCGGCTGGTCAGCGTGCTCGAACGCTGTCAGCGCGTTCTCAACGAGGCACGGCCGGTGCGCACGCTGGATTTTTCAAAAGAAGAATTGGCCGTGCTCAAACAGTTCTTTCTGATCACCGCCAAGCCCGCCATGTTCGTCGCCAACGTCGCCGAGGATGGCTTCGACGGCAACCCGCTGCTCGAGCGCCTGAACGCGTACGCGCACGCGCAGCAAGCACCGGTGGTTGTTATCTGCGCGAAGATGGAAGCCGAGATGGCCGACATGGACGAGCAGGACAAGAAGATGTTTCTGGCCGAGATCGGGCAGGTCGAGCCCGGCTTGAACCGGCTCATCGTGGCCGCCTACAAGTTGCTTGGCCTGCAGACCTACTTTACGGCCGGTGTGAAAGAGGTCAGGGCCTGGACCATTCATGTCGGCGATACCGGCCCTCAGGCCGCCGGCGTGATCCATACTGATTTCGAGAAGGGCTACATCAGGGCGCAGACGATTGCGTACGACGACTTCATTGCCTGCAACGGCGAACAAGGCGCCAAAGACGCCGGCAAAATGCGCAGCGAGGGCAAGGAATACGTCGTCAAGGATGGCGACGTGATGAATTTCCTGTTCAGTCCCTAAGATCCAAAGGCGCCCACCAACGCTGCGGTCATGATGACGTAGCGGGCGCACTTGCCAATGGCCATGTAGGCCACGCAGGGCCAGAACGGCAGCTTGAGCCAGCCAGCGACTGCGCATAGCGGATCACCAACCAAGGGGAGCCAGGACAGGAGACAGGCGCTGGGGCCGATGCGCTCAAGCCAGTCCAACGCCCTGAGGTGATGCTTGGAGTGCTGGTAGCGGTCCACCACCTTGTGCGAGGCCAGACCCATCGCCCAAGTCAGCGCACCGCCCAGTGTATTGCCCAGGGTCGCAACCCCGATCGCGGGCCAAAACAGCCCCGGGTTGAGCGAGACCAGCCCGAAGACGGCTGGCTCGGAACCCAACGGCAGCAGCGTGGCCGAAACAAACGAAACGACAAACACCGAGGTCAATCCAAACTTCGGCAGCGCCAGCATTTGCAGCAGGGGGTCAATCCAGGCGTCCATCTGTGCGTCAGTATAGGATTGCGTTTCAATTGCTGAAATATTGGGCAGCTAGAATGCTCCCTCCCATGAACATCGGCCCTTTTGCTCTGGACAATCAGTTCTTCGTCGCGCCCATGGCCGGTGTGACCGACCGCGCCTTTCGCAAGCTGTGCAAAAAGCTGGGGGCGGCCTACAGCGTGAGCGAGATGATCAGCGCACGACCCGATTTGCGGCACACGGCCAAGACAGTGCGCCGAGCCAGCCACGAGGGCGAGCCAGGGCCGATCGCGGTGCAGATTGCCGGCACCGATGCGGCGATGATGGCCGACGCCGCCCGCTTCAATATGGACTGCGGCGCACAAATCATCGATATCAATATGGGTTGCCCAGCCAAGAAAGTGTGCAACGGGTGGGCGGGTTCGGCGCTGATGCGTGACGAGACACTGGCTTTGGCCATCATCGAAGCTGTCGTGGCAGCCTGCGAGCCGCGCGGCGTGCCTGTGACGCTGAAGATGCGCGCCGGATGGTCACAGTCGCACAAGAATGCATTGGACCTGTCGCGCAAGGCCGAACGCGCCGGTGTGCAGATGATCGTGGTGCATGGGCGCACGCGTGAGCAGGGCTACCGCGGCGAGGCCGAATACGACACCGTCGCAGCGATCAAGGCAGCGCTGAGGATTGCAGTGGTGGCCAATGGCGACATTGACACGCCCGAAAAGGCGTCCCAGGTGCTGCAGAGTACGGGCGTTGATGCCGTGATGATTGGTCGCGCAGCGCAAGGTCGGCCATGGATCATTCGCGAAATGGCGCACTACCTGGCAACCGGCAAGGCGCTGGCGCCGCCTCTGGTGGCCGAAGTCAAACAACTGCTGCTAGCGCACCTGCAAGATCACTACAGCCTGTACGGCGAAGTGCTGGGCGTGCGCAGGGCACGCAAGCACATCCGTTGGTACCTACACCATCTTCCAGGAGCCGAGGATTTTCTTGATACTATGAATTTGATAGCTGACTGCGCCCGTCAAACGGACGCTGTAGGGCGTTTTCTTGATGAAATTGGGCAGACCATGGACCGCCTGCCGAGCACCCACGTGCACTCGGCCACCGGATTGACCAAACCGATATGGGAAGAGACAACATGAGCAAGAAGCAAATCGAGGAGTGCGTTCGCACCAGCCTGGAGAGCTACCTGCGCGACCTGCGCGGCACCGAACCCGATGGCATGCACGCGATGATGGTCGGCGTCGTCGAAAAGCCGCTGCTCGAAGTGGTCATGCACCACACCGACCACAACCAGTCCCGCGCCGCCCAGTGGCTGGGCCTGAACCGCAACACGCTGCGCAAGAAGCTGCTCGAGCACCGACTCATCAAATAGACGCGCAGTCGCCACGTCCCCCCTTTCATCGCCTTATCGATTGACCGCATGAACGCCTTGCTATCCGTCTCCGACAAAACCGGCATCCTCGAATTCGCGCAGGCGCTGCAGGCCTTGGGTGTCAAACTCATTTCCACCGGCGGCACGGCCAAGCTGCTCGCGCAGCACGGGCTGGCGGTGACGGAAGTCGCGCAGCTTACCGGCTTTGCGGAAATGCTCGACGGTCGCGTCAAGACCCTGCACCCAACGGTGCATGCAGGTCTGCTGGCACGGCGCGATGCTCCTGAGCATATGAGCGCGCTCAAGGCCCAGGACATCGATACGATCGACCTGCTGGTGGTGAACCTGTATCCATTCGAAGCCACCGTCGCCAAGGCCGACTGCACGCTCGAAGATGCCATCGAGAATATCGACATTGGCGGTCCGGCGATGGTGCGCAGCGCGGCCAAGAACTGGAGGGATGTTGCCGTGCTGACCGACGCCTCCCAGTACCCGCAGGCACTCGCTGAACTCAAGGCCGGTGGCATCTCGCTGAAGACGAAGTTCGCGTTGTCGGTGGCTGCCTTCAACCGTATCAGCCAATACGACGGCGCCATCAGCGAATACCTCTCGGGCGTCGAATTTGAAGAAGCCGTCGAAGTGCCCAAGCGCCAACGGTTTGCGTCTCAGATCAACCACCACTATGTCAAGTTGCAGGACTTGCGTTACGGCGAGAATCCGCACCAGATTGCGGCGTACTACCGCGATCTGGTCGCGGCGCCGGGCTCGCTGGTGAGCGCCGTACAGTTGCAGGGCAAGGAACTGAGCTACAACAACCTGGCCGACGCCGACGCGGCCTGGGAATGCGTCAAGAGCTTTGACCCTGGCCAGCAGGCAGCCTGTGTGATCGTCAAGCACGCCAATCCTTGTGGCGTGGCGCTGGGAGCCGATGCGGCACAGGCTTACAGCAAGGCCTTTGGGACCGACCCGACTTCCGCTTTTGGAGGCATTATCGCCCTGAACGCCATACTGGACGAGCGTGCAGCGCTACAAATTTCGAAGCAGTTTGTGGAAGTTCTGATCGCGCCAGACTACACACCAGAGGCGCTCGAAGTGTTCAAAGGCAAGGCCAATGTGCGCGTGCTGAAAATCGCGCTGCCCGCAGGCGGACCCGCCGATTGGGATCAGGGGCGCAACGCCGTGGACATCAAGCGCGTGGGCTCCGGTCTGCTGATGCAAAGTGCAGACAACCACCAGCTCGGCCTTTCCGACCTGAGAATCGTCACTAGGCTGCAGCCGACAGCGCAACAACTTCAAGATCTACTGTTTGCCTGGAAAGTCGCCAAATTCGTCAAGAGCAATGCCATTGTGTTTTGCAAGGACGGCATGACCATGGGGGTTGGCGCCGGCCAGATGAGTCGCCTGGACTCGGCGCGCATCGCCTCGATCAAGGCGCAGGCAGCGGGCCTGTCGCTGCTCGGCACCGTGGTCGCGAGTGACGCGTTCTTTCCGTTTCGCGATGGGCTCGATGTTGTCGTCGACGCCGGGGCCAATTGCATCATCCAGCCCGGTGGCTCAATGCGCGATCAGGAGGTGATCGATGCCGCCAACGAACGCGCCGTCGCGATGGTATTTAGCGGCGTGCGGCATTTCCGGCATTGAGCTGCCCCGAGGGCAGTCGAGTCTGCTCCAATATTTGTAGCGCTTGCTCAGCCGCCGCGCCAGCCGATCTCGCCGCTGCGCCCGCGTCGGCCGACAACTTCAGCAGTTCGCGGTCTGCACTGTGTCCGGCCGCGACCAGGGCGGCGGTCCAGGCCTGGGTGCTCGACGTTGCCGCGTGCGCGGCAGCCTCGCACGCTGCTTGCGCGGCCTCGAACGCGGGCCCCGAAAGTTCCGAAAATCCTTTGGCAAGGGCAGTCTGTGCAACGGTCGCAGCGAGTTTGCCAGCGAGCAGGGATTTCGCACCAGCGGCCTGCGACGCGTTTGCCGCTTGTGCGCAATTGAGCGTCAGCTCCTTCACCATGTGAAGCAAAATGGCATAGCGCCTTTCGAAATCCTCAGGACGCACGATTCGAGCAGCGTGCCCGTCCTCGCGCGTTGCGTGGCGCACGCGTAATTCGGCGTGGATGGTCCCAGGCAATGCCGACATCAATTCTCCCCTCAGTGCGGTCATCCGCGGCCATGCCAGATTCGGGCCGACCGGGCTTTCAAGGATGCTGTTGCAATCGTCAAGCGATTTTCAGTCGAATGCTGGCCAATGTCCAATCAATGCTCCGACACTTGCAAACCGTTACATTCTGGCCGCCGACAGACTCGCCGCGCCGTTTGCCGTTATTCGATCTTGATCGCGTCGAGCGTGGTCGCCGTGAGCGAGCGCGCCGTGCCAGGACCGTTGATCAGGCTCCAGACGGCTGCCTGTTCCTCGTACAGGCTGCTGCCAGGCACGCAATCGACTGGCAGCACCACCTGGTAGCCAAGCTGGGCCGCACCAGTTGCCGTATGCAACGCCGCGCCAGAGGCACTGGTGCCACAGACAATCACGGTCTTGACATCCCTGGCTTTGAGCAAGTCATCAAGCTTGGTGGCAGTAAATTTGTTGACGCTGGACTTGACAATCGGCTCGTCATCCTTGGGCGCCACCGGCGCGAGCATGGTTTCACGCGAGCCTCGCGGCGTGTTACTGTAAAGCACTGGCAAGTGCGCGTTGCGGGCACGCTCCAGGAACCTGGCCATGGCCGGCACCGCCGCCACACAACGCGGACGGCCCTCCTGATTGCAGGTGAGCTGTTCGATGTCCAACAGTAGCAAGGCTGTGCTACCGGCCCTGACCGTTGGTGCGGCAAGTTTGGGTGCGGGCGGCGCCTGTACCTGGTCCCACAACTCAACGATATTGGCCGCGGCTGCGGAACCGCCAGCGACAACTAAAACGACTGCCAGGACCAGAGTTTGCGCACGCATAGACTTCTTCCTCTTATCTACTATTTTGGGCTACTGCGCCAGTCTATCTTGCCTGACCGAGCAATGCACGCCGGGGACTCAGTGGTGGCCCCTCCCAAAGGGTCATTCGCTACTGCTTCGAGAGCAAGGCAAACGACCCGCGCGCCGCGGCAACGGTCGCCGCGATGTCAGCGTCGGTGTGCGCCGCACTGACAAAGCCCGCTTCGTACAGCGCTGGCGCGATGTAGACGCCGCTCTCGAGCAATCCGTGGAACAGAGTGTTGAAGCGCGCACCGTCGGTGCACATCACCGCGGCGTAGTTCTGCGGCAACTTCTCCAGCAGGAAGAAGCCGAACATACCGCCCTCGCTGTCGCCACAGAAGGCAACGCCGTGCTCGAGAGCCGCCTGACTAAGACCGGTAACCAAGGAACGGGTCTTGCGCGAGAGCTCCTCAAAAAATCCCGGCTTGCTGATTTCACGCAAGGTTGCCAGGCCGCAGGCGGTGGCTACCGGGTTACCCGACAGTGTGCCGGCCTGATACACCGCACCCAGCGGGGCCAGCAGTTCCATTACCTTTCGCTTGCCGCCGAAGGCAGCCAGTGGCATGCCCCCACCAATCACTTTGCCCATCACCGTCAGGTCGGGTTCAAAACCAGGCAATTGACGCGCGTAAACGCTTTGTGCACCGCCCAAGGCGACCCGAAAGCCGGTCATGACCTCGTCAAACACGAGCAGCGCGCCGTACTGCGTGCAAAGCTCGCGGCAGCGCTGGACAAATTCAACCGAAGCACGGACGAAGTTCATGTTGCCGGCAATCGGCTCAATCATCAGGCAAGCCAGCTCGTTGCCGTGCACTATGAAAGCCTGTTCAAGTTGTTCGACATTGTTGTATTCCAGCACGACGGTGTGCTGCACGACTTCGGGCGGCACGCCCGCGCTGGTCGCATTGCCGAATGTGGCCAGTCCGGACCCTGCCTTGACCAGCAAGGCGTCGGCGTGACCGTGATAGCAACCTTCAAACTTGATCAGCTTGCTGCGACCGGTGGCTCCGCGCGCCAGCCGGATCGCGCTCATCGCGGCCTCGGTACCCGAACTGACCAGCCGCACCATATCCATCGACGGCACGATACGCAGGATCTCTTCAGCCAATTCGACTTCGCGCTCGGTCGGCGCGCCAAACGAAAGGCCTTCGAGCACCGCCTGCTGTACCGCCTGCACAACCGCCGGGTGGCCATGGCCAAGAATCATGGGGCCCCAGGAGCCGATGTAGTCCGTGTAGCGCTGATCGTTGCTATCCCACAGGTAAGCCCCTTGGGCACGTTTGATAAACCGCGGCGTACCACCGACGGCCTTGAAAGCGCGCACCGGCGAGTTCACGCCGCCAGGAATGACGCGCCTGGCCCGCTCAAAAAGCAGACCGTTGTGATCGATATTTACTGTCATGGCCAACGAGCTCCGGGTTTGATAGGTTTGCTGTCTGAACGTTCATCGCTGCCAAACGGGCTTGTGCCGCCTCACCGATCCTGTGGTTTGTGACCAACACCATAACCGTGGCAGGTGTTGAGTCCAGCGGCAAACCGCTCGGCGGGCAGGAAGAGGTCGGTACTGTTCTTCAGGCAGAATGTAGCTGCTGGTGACATGCGTCGCGTATTATTACGCTCGCTGTCCCCATTCAAGGATTGCATTCTATTCGAAGGCCCCTTAAGCTGTAAGCGAGACACTGCAGGGACGGATTCGGGACAGGGCAGCTTTGAGACGTTCATGTTAAAGACGGGCTTCATCGCCAAGTTTAAATGTCAGTTCAGGAGCATGGATCTGTGAATACGACTGGATCGACTTTCAAGGTTTTGGTGATTGATGACAGCAACACCATCCGACGCAGCGCCGAGATCTTCCTTAAGCAGGGAGGGCATGAGGTCATGCTCGCCGAAAACGGCTTTGACGCGCTGTCAAAGGTCAACGATTACGAGCCCGATCTCATTTTTTGCGACATCCTGATGCCCCGGCTCGACGGCTATCAAACCTGCGCCATCATCAAACGCAACAGCCGGTTCTCCAGCGTACCGATCGTCATGCTTTCGTCCAAGGACGGCGTATTTGACAAGGCGCGCGGGCGAATGGTCGGCGCACAGGAGTATCTGACCAAACCCTTCACCAAGGACCAGTTGCTGCAGGCCGTGCAGCAATTTGGCACAGCCATGAAAGAGGCACATTGATGACTATCCAAAAAGTTCTTATCGTCGACGACTCCAAGACCGAACTGATGTTCATGACCGACCTGCTTCAGAAGAACGGGATGACCGTGCGTACGGCCGAGGGCGCGGACGAGGCCTTTCGACGGCTGGCCGAAGAGAAGCCCGATTTGATCCTGATGGACGTTGTGATGCCTGGCAAGAACGGCTTTCAACTCACACGTTCGATCAATCGAACGCCGGAATACGCAGACATACCGATCATCATGTGCACCAGCAAGAGTCTGGAGACGGACCGCGTGTGGGGTCTGCGTCAGGGCGCGCGCGACTACATTACCAAGCCAATCGACATCACCGAGTTGTTTCTCAAGATCAAGGCTTTGGACTGACCCCCCGTAAACCCAATGGCAAACCGCGAAGCCCTCAGAGACCTGCAAACACGCCTTGCCAGCCGGTTGCAGGCTGCTCGCACTGGCGCAGTGGCTGTGTCTTGGCTGGCGGTCACCGCGGGCGAGGCGAATTACCTTTTCCCGCTATCGCAGGCCGGCGAGATCTTCCCACTGGCCAACGTACAGTTGGTACCCTACACCCAGGGTTGGTTCCTCGGTGTAACCAATCTGCGTGGCGGGCTGTACGGTGTCGTCGATCTGGCCAGTTTCATCGGCACCGGAGCAGCGCTGACGCGCACCGAACAGTCGCTGGCGGACGCCAGTGTCCTGACGTTTGGTGCCGCGCTTGAGCTCAACTGCGCTCTGATGGTCGACAGCCTGTCGGGGCTAAGAAAATCTGAAGCATTTGTCAGTTCATCGGGGCCACCAAGCGGCGCGCCGGAATACTTTGGAAATAGGTTTACGGACGCCGAAGGCGCTCCGTGGCAGGAGATTAACCTCCAGTCTCTGTCTCAGCATCGTGCATTTCTCAGCATTAGCGCATAAGCAAGTCTCTATTAGGGTTTCAATATGTCTGTCGTCGACCAACTAAAGAATCTGTTTGGCATCAAGGAACCAGCGTCCGAATCGGACTCGCAGTTGGGCACGGCAATGCCCCACGGCTCGCTCGATTCGATGGCGACCGAACAGATGCTCGATTTGCCCGACCAGCCAGCCGCGCCGGTGCTCTCCGCGAACCGAACCGACCCTGCTCCGGCGAGCGATCTAGACGACGCGGACAGCGACATGATTGCACTGCCGATCCTGGGTCGGCGCTCGGTGGGCGATCATCAGCGCCTGCTGGCCGTGCTGTTGGGGGCATCGCTCATCGTGCTCGCGATCGTTGCGATCTTTACCCAGAACCGTGGGTTCAAGAGCACACAACAACTTGGCGTCGTCGGCCAGTCGTTGCTGCATTCACAGCGCCTGGCGAAGCTGGTTTCGCAGGCAACGCAAGGCACAGCACCGGCCTTTGCCGAAGTTGTGCAAAGCTCGGGGATTGTCTCCAAGTCGATCCGTGGACTCAAGGATGGCGATGATCAAATCAATGTCACCGCCGTCGCCACCGATCTTCAACCTGACTTCGACAGGATCATGCCCTTGATGGAACGCACGGAGAAGAATTCGGCCGCCATCGTGTCCCAGCAAAAAGCGCTGGTGCAAGTGGGCGCAGCGCGCCGACTGATCAACCGGCAATCCGCGGATTTGCTTGAACTTGCCGATGCCGTGCTCACGCACAAGATCCAACAGAATGCGCCGACCTCGGAAATCGCAGCTGCCGGCCAACTCGTCATGCTGACGCAACGCATCGGCAAATCGGCCAACGAATTCCTGACCAGTGAGGGCGTCAGTCCGGAGGCTGTCTTCCTGATGGGCAAGGACCTCAATACGTTCAAGGAAATCATGCAGGGGCTTGTAAGCGGAAGTTCTGAACTGCGCCTGAGCGCGGCGAAGGATGCGCAGGCCAAGGAACAGTTGGCGGCGCTGGGCAAGCTCTTTGAAGAGACCCGCACCCACGCCGGCGCCATCCTGGGCAATCTGCAGGGTCTGGTGGCCGCACGCGAGGCGGAGGCATCGCTCCTGACCGACAGCGAGCCCTTGCGCCTGCAGCTCGAACAGTTGCAGGGCAAGCTGCAGGCGCAGACCGGCGTTGGTGGCACAGCCCTGAGCGCATTGGTTGGTTCGGCCTTGCTCGCGCTACTGTGCGCTGGCGGGCTGTCCTACGTCCAGTTGCTCGACAGCCGCAAGCGCGCGCAAGTGGCCGAAGCAGAGCGCCTCCGTGCCGAGCATCAGGAGCAGGAAGCCAAACGCGTCAACGACGCCAATCAGGCGGCCATTTTGCGTCTGATGAACGAGTTGCAAATGGTTGCCGAAGGTGACCTGACGCAGGAGGCAACGGTGACCGAGGACATCACGGGCGCGATTGCGGACTCCGTCAATTACACGGTAGAGGAATTGCGTTCGTTGGTCGGCAACGTGCAGGGCACGGCCGGCAGGGTGGGTCAGACAACGGCGGAGGTTGACGCTACGTCGACGGAGTTACTGGCAGCGTCCAACGAGCAGTTGCACGAGATTCGTGAGACCGGCAATTCGGTGGTGGCGATGGCATCGAGAATTACCGAGGTGTCGGTTCAAGCCCGTGAATCTGCCGCAGTGGCGAAACAGTCGCGGCAGGCCGCCGAAGTTGGTTTGTTGGCGGTACAAAACACGATCGGCGGTATGAACGCGATCCGCGACCAGATTCAGGAAACGTCCAAGCGCATCAAACGGCTGGGCGAGTCGTCGCAGGAAATCGGGGAGATCACGGAGTTGATCTCGGATATTACCGAACAAACCAATGTGTTGGCGCTCAATGCCGCGATTCAGGCAGCCTCGGCCGGCGAGGCCGGGCGAGGCTTTTCGGTGGTGGCCGAGGAAGTTCAGCGCCTGGCCGAGCGCTCAGCCGAAGCAACGCGCCAGATTTCGGCATTGGTCAAGGCCATTCAGACCGATACCCAGGATGCAGTGGGCGCGATGGAGCGGTCAACCCAGGGCGTCGTGGAAGGAGCCAAATTGTCCGACGGCGCGGGCTCGGCGCTGACGGAGATTGACCAGGTTTCGCGTCGCCTGGCAGAACTGATTGAAAATATTTCCAGCTCGACGTCGCGGGAAGCCGAATTGGCGAAAGGCGTGGCTGACAATATTCAGCACATCTTCGCCGTGACCGAACAAACGGGTGAGGGTACGCGTTCGACTGCGGCGCAGGTGCGCGAGCTTTCCAAAATGGCAGAAGAGTTGCGCCAGTCGGTCTCTCGATTCAAGATTGCGTAACCCAGACGTTTACTGATCTGACTTTGTAATCCCCAGGAGCTCATCACGCCATGCAAGCAACTGCTGCCCCCACCGGCACTGACGAGTTGGCAACCTATGACCTGGGGCCGTTGGCGTGGGTGCTCGAGGAGTTGCGCAAATCGCTCGATGGCGCGACCAAGGCGCTGCGCCGATTCGTGCGCGATGCGGAACTGGCAAGGGGCTCGGACCTGGCGGCGCTTGATGCAAGCCAGTTGCGTATTGCGCGCCAGCAGCTCCATCAGGCCGTCGGCGCGCTGGAAATGGTCGGCATGGTTGTTCCGGCGAAGGTTCTGCGTGCGATGGAGGCACTGGCGCAGCGGTTTGTGCAACGCCCCGAGCTTTGCAGCGATGATGCAGCAAACAAACTAGAACGCGCCAGTTTTGCGCTGACCGAGTATCTCGAAGGCGCCCTGAAAGGGAAGAAGGCGTCCTCCGTTGCCCTGTTTCCTCAATACCGCGATGTGCAGGTGCTGGTCGGCGACGATCGCGTGCATCCGGCCGATTTGTGGCCGTACGAGTGGCACTGGATCGACGCAGCAATGCCGCAGCCTTTGGCTGCTACCGCCCCGGACGCAACCCTGGTGGCCCGGATGGACGGCTGCATCCTCAAGGTGGTGCAGTCCCATGATCCGAAGGCCGCGTCAACCCTGCGCGACATCAGTCTGGTTTTTGCCGCCGAGCAAGCCGCCATGGAATCGCGGGTCTTCTGGAAGATTTGTGCCGCCTATTTCGAAGCCGTGGCCCACAAGCTATGCCCATCCGACGTCTACGCCAAGCGGGCGGCTTCAAGAATCCTGCTGCAGGGCAGAGGTCTTTCGCGCGGCGAGCCGAGCGTCTCCGAACGCCTGGTCAGGGAGCTTCTGTTCTTCTGCGCTCAGGCCGTTCCTGCTGTCGCTGCTGACGCCCCAGTCCTGGCGGCGATCCGCTCGGCCTACGGTCTGACGCAGACCAGGGGATTTGACTACGAAACGCCACAGTTTGGCCGCTTTGATCCTGCCTTGCTGGTGCAGGCTCGCAAGCGCATCGCCGCAGCGACCGAGACCTGGTCTGCGCTCGCCGGCGGCGATACCAATCGGCTCAAGCTCGCAAGCGAGCAATTCGGCCTGGTCGGGGAGTTGGTGCTGAAGTTGCATCCGGAGAGCGGCGCCTTGGTGCACGCCCTGACGGCGGCGATCGAGACCACACTGCGCTCTGGCGACGCGCCCACGCCCGCCCTGGCCATGGAGGTGGCCACGTCGGTGCTGTATCTCGAGGCCGCTTACGACGACATGGATCCGACCGACTCGCATATGACCGAGCGCAGTGTCAGCCTCGCAGCACGTCTGGCGCACGTCAATGCGGGAGGGCAGCCCGAACCCCTCGAAAGGTGGATGGAAGACCTGTACCGCAGGGTCAGCGATCGCCAGATCATGGGCAGCGTGGTCGACGAGTTGCGCAAGTCCATTGGTGAGGTCGAGAAGTCTCTGGACACCTTTTTCCGCAACCCGCTGGACAAAGTGCCATTGCATGAGGTCCCGAGCCAACTGGCACAGATGCGAGGCGTTTTTTCGGTGCTCGGCCTTGATCAAGCAGCGCTGGCGACGCTGCGCATGCGCAGCACTGTCGAGAAGTTCCTAGTTGACGATATCGATGTGGAGTCAGCCCGCACCGGCATCTTTCTGAAACTTGGAAACAGCCTGGGTGCCATCGGCTTCCTGATTGACATGCTCAGTTACCAACGCGAACTCGCCAAGAAGCTGTTCGTGTACGACGAAGATCTTGGGGAATTCAAACCGGTGATGGGCAGTGAGAGGTCGACAGAACCCATCGACGATGCGGACGAGGTTCGCACAGTGGTCGTGCCAAAGGCGAGCGCCGATGGCGTCAAGCCGCCGGCGGAGACCGCGTCGCGAATGACGCCGCCGGTGACCGCACTGCCACCAGCGCCGACCCTGCCAGCAGCGACCGCTGAGTCCGAGGACGACAACGCCGAGCTCAAGGACATCTTCCTGGAAGAGGCGCGTGAGGTGGTGCAAGCAGGGCTGGCAGCGACCGAGGAATTGGCCACCAATCCGTCGGATTTGGCACAGCAGACCACGCTGCGCCGGGCGTTCCACACGCTAAAGGGAAGCTCGCGCATGGTTGGCTTCACCGAATTTGGCGAAGCCGCCTGGGCGATGGAACAGCTTCTCAATCACTGGCTGGCGGAGCAAAAACCTGCCAGCGCCGAGCTGCTCGGCCTTGCGACAACGGCACTGCGCGGATTTGACTGCTGGGTCGAAGACTTCGCCACTGACGCGGCGGCATGGAACGCCCAGCCGTTTCGTCAAAGTGCGGACGCCTTGCGCCTGGGCAACCCATGGGTGCCGCTCGCGCTGCCACGCCAGGCAGAAAAGGTACCTGCTGCCGCGACACCGCCGACACACCCGGTCGAGTCAGATCCGGCCGAGACTCCTGTAACCTTGGTGGAGCAGCCAGCAGCTTCCCTGCCACCGCCCGCGCCCGAAGAGACGCCACAATTTCAAGGTGTCGCGCCGTCGGGCGAGCCCCCGCACGAACCATCGGTCGTGGTCCCGGAGCCGCCGGCGCCACCAGTAGCCGAGCCCGAGCTTGGAATACTGGCCGAGGCTGCGACCGAGCCGGAGCCGGAAGTGGCGGCCAAAGTCGCTGCCGATCACGAAGATCAAATCAAAGTCATAGGCGACCTGCGAATCGGCATTCCGCTGTACAACGTTTATCTGAACGAGGCGGATGAGTGGTCCCGGCGATTGCTCACAGAATTGACCGAATGGGCATTGGAGCTGGATCGACCGGTGCACGACAGCACGGTCGGGCTGGCCCACTCGCTCTCGGGCAGTTCCGCCACCGTGGGCTTCATCGCCCTGTCCGATATCGCCCGAGCGCTGGAACAGGCGTTGCGTCATGTCAGGCTGCATGCGCAGGTTGTCGCCGAGTACGCCAAAGTCTTCGTTGACGCGGCGGAGGATATTCGTCGCCTGCTTCACCAATTCGCCGCGGGCTTTCTCAAGCAGCCGGATCAAAGCTGTCTTGATTCACTCAATATCATATTGGCCACCGAATTCCCGCCCGGGGCACCGAGTGTTCGCGACAGTTTGTACGAAGAAGAGCCTGCCGAGTTGGAGCTTGAAGCGGGCTCCGGATTTGACAGCGTTGGGAAGCTTGAGGCCGAGCCTCTGCCTGAAGCGCCAGCGCCGGGCGTGACGGCCCAGACCGCGGGCGGTGACGAGCAAGCCGTCGAGCAGTTCCACGCGGAGCCCCAGACTGACGATATCGGGGTCACCGACGCGATCGATGTCGACCTGCTCCCGATCTTTGAGGAAGAGGCGCTGGAGTTGTTGCCGCAGCTTGGCGGCGCCCTCAGGCAGTGGACTGCTCGCCCGGAAAACCTTGGCGCCCGCAAGGAGGTGTTGCGCGTCCTGCATACGCTCAAAGGGAGCGCCCGTCTGGCCGGTGCCATGCGTCTGGGTGAAATGACCCACCAAATGGAGTCAGCAATTGAAGTGCTGGGCACCGAGTTTTCACAGGCGCCGAACCTTGAACCGCTTTTGATTCGCTTCGATACCATCCGGGCCACTTTCGAACAACTACTCGCAACGCCCGAACGGGAGAGGACTCTACCGGAGGCGGCTCGGGCGACGGACGATGCGCAGACGGCACTCCCCGCGCCGTTGGCCGCGGCTCCCGTGGGGGCTGTGCCGGTGGTCGCAGCACCGGCCATGGCAACCGCAGGCCCAGCCCTGGCGCCGTTGCGGCACGCACCAAATCAAACCGTGCGGGTGCGGGCCCAACTGCTCGATCGCATGGTCAATCAGGCGGGCGAGGTCATGATCACGCGCGCCAGACTGGAGGCCCGGCTCGGGCAGTTGCGCACGTCGCTGACGGAGTTGACCGGCAACCTTGACCGCTTGCGAAATCTTTTGCGTGACATTGAGTTGCAGTCGGAATCTCAAATGCAGTCACGTCTCGCGCAGGCCAAGGACTCGGCACAGGGCTTTGACCCACTCGAATTTGACCGTTTTACGAGGGTCCAGGAACTGACCCGGATGATGGCTGAATCGGTTCATGACGTGGCCACGGTGCAGCGCAATTTGCACCGAACGGTCGAGGGAACCGAAGACGATTTGATCGCTCAAGGGCGTCAGGCCCGTGATTTGCAACGTGATTTGCTGCGCACCCGGATGGTCGAGTTCGACGGCGTTGCCGAGCGCCTGCATCGCGCCGTGCGCCAAGCGGCCAAAGATGCGGACAAGCAAGTCCGGCTTGAAATTCGGGGCGGCTCCCTGGACATGGACCGTGGCGTCCTGGAACGAATGCTACCGGCGTTCGAGCATTTGCTGCGTAACGCCGTCGGTCATGGTATCGAACAGCCACAGGCCCGCATCGCTGCCGGAAAGCCCGAGACCGGGCTGATTCAGATCATCCTGCAACAGCACAGTGATGAGGTCACCGTGGAACTGCGTGACGACGGCGCCGGGCTGGATTTGGATCAATTGCGGGTCAAGGCCGTTGCAAGCGGTCACATTGGCGCAGACGCAAGGATCACCGATGCAGAGCTAATAAAGCTCATATACACCTCGGGCTTCACAACCGCCCCGGTGGTGACTGAGCTCTCGGGTCGCGGGGTCGGGCTGGACATTGTGCGTTCCGAGGTCCAGGCGCTCGGCGGGCGGATCGAAACGTCCACTCAGCGCGGTCTGGGCACCAATTTCACGCTGGTGTTGCCACTCACAACGGCGGTAACGCAGGTCGTGATGCTGCGCATGGGCGAACTCGTCATTGGTGTGCCTGCAAATCTGGTCGAAATGGTGCGCCGGGTTCCGCTTGCCGACCTTGAGCGTGCCTACGAAACCGACACGTTCGAGTTTGATCACCAAATGATCCCGTTCTTCTGGGTCGGCGCACTGTTACAGGCCTCCGCGAATAGCGGCGAAACCCGCACCAAGACCATGGCCGTGGCAATCTTTCGAAGTGCCGGTCAGCGCTTGGCAGCCCACATCGACGAAGTGCTTGGCAACCAGGAAGTGGTCGTCAAGAATCTAGGGCTACAACTCTCCAGGCTTCCTGGCCTGGTCGGTATGTCGGTGTTGGCCTCGGGAGCCGTCGTTCTGATCTACAACCCGGTGGCACTCGCTGCGGTGTACGGGGCACAGGCGCGTCAGTTCAGACGCGATGCCCAACGGCTGGCGGCGACCTTGCCTGCGGCCGATGCACAACCGAAATCATCGCTGGTGGCCAGTCTCAGTCAGACCCCCCTGATCCTGGTGGTCGACGACTCGATCACAGTGCGTCGGGTGACGCAGCGCCTGCTCAAGCGCGAAGGGTTCCGTGTTGTCCTCGCGAACGACGGATTGCAGGCGCTTGAGCGGTTGCAGGAAGAACGACCTGCGGTTGTGCTCTCAGACATTGAAATGCCACGTATGGACGGGTTCGATCTGGCGCGCAACATTCGGGCCGACGCCAAACTGGCGGATCTCCCGATCATCATGATTACGTCGCGCATCGCCGAAAAGCACCGTGACCATGCGCGCGAATTGGGCGTGAATCACTACCTTGGCAAGCCGTACTCGGAGGATGTGCTTGTCGGCCTGATCCGCCAGCACTGCGCTGCAACGCCGGAACCTGCCCAGTAGGGCCGGTCTGGCACAACCGAATCGGGGTCGGGCTAGTCAATCGTGATGCCCGCCTTATCAATGACACCCCCGAGCAATACGGTGTCGGCCTTGATCCGGTTGGCCAGGCCCTCGGACGAACTACCCACCACCTGCCACCCCTGTTGAAACAGCTTCTGTCGGATCTCGGGCGAGCGCACGATATCGCTGAACAACGCGGACAGACGCTTCACGACTTGCTTGGGTAAGGTCGCCGGCGCCGCCACGGCGTTCCAGATTTCGAGACTGAACCCGTTCACGCCGGCTTCGGACATGCTGGGCAGTTCCGGCACCAAGGTGCTGCGACCTGCGGACGTCACGCCAATGGCACGCAGCTTCCCGGCCTTGATTTGCGATAAAGCCAGCGCCGGTGGCAACATCGAAAGTTGCAACTGGCCGCCCAACATCGCGTTGGCTACCTGAGGGTAGCCCGGATACGGCACATGCACAGGGTTGATCCTGGTCTTGCTCTTGAGCCACTCCATACCGATATGGCCGACGGTTCCGACGCCCGGTGAGCCATAACTCCACTTGTTACCGGCGTCGCGAGCCGCAGCAAAAAATTCCTGCGCAGTCGCCCCGGGCGCGTCGAGCGGGGCCGTCAGCACCAGCGGCGAAACGCCGATCAGACTGATCGGGGAAAAATCTTTCAACGGGTCAAAATTGAGCTTCGGGTTGAGCAATTTGGCAATTGTCATGTTGCCATTAATCATCAGACCAATCGTGTGGTTGTCCGTTGCCTTGGCTAGATAGTCAGCGGCAATGTTACCGCCCGCTCCGACCTTGTTTTCGACGATCACCGCCTGCCCGAGCGCCCTGGACAAGGGTTCGGCCAAGGTACGGGCCGTCAAATCCGGTGATGAGCCCGGCGGGAACCCGACGATGATGCGAATGGTCTTGCTTGGCCACGGCCCAGCAACGTCGCTCGCTTTATCGGATTGCTGCGCTCCGGCCCATGGCGACATCAAAGTCATCATCAGCGCGAGGGCAACGCGCCTGGTTATGGGATCAATCATTTCACATGCCTCCAGTGGGCTAAAAATCCCATTGTCGCTGACTCCACGACGAGTTGATCGACGATCAGGCGTACTGCAGCAATGCTTTCTTCATCTTCTTCATCGCCGCCACCTCAATCTGGCGAATACGCTCGGCACTAACGCCATATTCGACTGCCAACTCATGCAATGTCATACCGCCCGAACTGTCGTCGTTGACCTTGAGCCAGCGCTCCTGCACGATGCGTCGGCTGCGCTCGTCAAGTACGTTGAGCGCGCTCGCAATCCCGTCACTGGCCAAAACGTCTCGCTGCCGCGCTTCGATCACTGCGGTGGGCTCATGCGTCGCGTCGGTCAGGTAGGAAATGGGACCGAACCCTTCGTCCCCAGTCTCACTGGGCCCCGGATCGAGCAACACATCCCCGCCCGAAAGGCGGCCCTCCATCTCGATCACGTCCTCACGCTTGACATTAAGCTCGGCGGCCATCGCGTCGATTTGACTTTCGTTGAGCGTCTCGCGGTGTGTCCCTGCATCCGCCGCCGCGTCGTCCGACTTGTAGCGCTGCTTCATTGAGCGCAAATTGAAGAACAATTTGCGCTGCGCCTTGGTTGTGGCGACTTTCACCATTCGCCAGTTTTTCAGAATGTACTCGTGAATCTCTGCCTTGATCCAGTGCATCGCATAGCTGACCAGACGGACCCCTTGATCCGGATCAAAACGTTTGACCGCCTTCATCAACCCCACGTTGCCTTCCTGAATCAGATCGCCATGCGGCAGGCCATAACCCAGGTACTGGCGGGCAATCGACACCACCAGCCGCAAGTGAGAAAGCACTAACTTCCCGGCGGCATCAAGATCGTTGTCACGCCTGAACTGGTGCGCGAACTCCTGCTCCTGCTCCAGCGTAAGCATAGGCAGACGGTTCACCGCAGAAATGTAAGCGTCCAGATTTCCCAGCGCCGGCACCAGCGCCCACGGATTGGCCACCGCCAGTGCGTTGCCGGAACCCCCGTTTTGATCAGTCATGCTGGAACTCCTTTTCGTAACAAATATAATATTAGCACTCTCTTGGTGTGAGTGCCAATCAAAAAGTTCAATCCCCTTATAGCTAAAGTGCTGCTGGCCTGTGCCAGCGCCTGTTTCGCCAGAATGGCCTGCCACATAAGCCTTGCTGGCAAGATAATGTAATGGCGCCACGAACAACCCGAACCTGACATGAACCACTCATCAACCGGCCCCGCGGTCTCAAACGGCCAACCCCAACGCAAAAACGAGCCCCGCCTGACCACCCTGTCACACGGCGGCGGTTGCGGTTGCAAAATCGCGCCTGGCGTGCTGGCCGAGATCCTCAAAAGCGTCAGCGCCATGCCGATGCCAAAGGAATTGCTGGTCGGTATCGATACGTCGGACGATGCAGCTGTCTATCTCCTCAATGATGAGCAGGCGCTGATAGCGACGACCGATTTCTTCATGCCCATCGTGGACGATCCATTTGACTTTGGTTGCATCGCCGCGGCCAACGCGATCTCCGACGTCTACGCCATGGGCGGCAGCCCGATCCTTGCCTTGGCGCTGGTAGGCATGCCGATCAATACGCTCTCGACACAGACGATCGGAAGAATCCTCGAGGGCGGCGCCTCGGTTTGCCGGAAGGCCGGCATTGCGATCGCCGGTGGCCATACCATCGATTCGGTCGAACCTATCTATGGTCTGGTCGTTCTCGGCCTCGTGCATCCGAGCCGCGTTAAACGAAACGCTGACGCGCGCGCTGGGGACAGGCTGGTTCTGGGCAAGCCCTTGGGCGTCGGTGTCCTTTCAGCGGCACTGAAGAAAGAAGAGCTCGATGCGGCGGGCTACGCCCTGATGGTGGCGACTACCACGCAGCTCAATACCGCGGGTCCGGACTTGGCAGCATTGGACGGCGTACACGCCTTGACCGACGTCACCGGCTTCGGCTTGGCTGGCCATGTGCTGGAACTGGCGCGCGGCTCCAACTGTGTGGCCCAAGTCGATTGGTCGCGCGTGCCCTTGCTGGGGAATGTGCGTACCCTGGCTTCGCAGGGAATGGTCACCGGAGCGTCTGGGCGCAATTGGGCAGCCTACGGGCACGAAATTGACTTGCCACCGAGCTTTGCGGCCGTCGATCAAGCCTTGCTGTGTGACCCCCAAACGAGCGGCGGGTTGCTTGTATCTTGCAGTTCGGAATCGGTTGGCGACGTGCTGCAAATATTGTTGCGGCATGGCTTTCACACAGCTGCCGAAATCGGCACGATGGAGTCCAACGCCAGCGGGCCACGACTACGACTGCGTTAGCCACATACTCGCCGCCGCAAGACATTGCGGACCCAATCGGGTCAAAACCCGCTGGGCTTGGTCAAATGGAAATCCGTCGCCAGCTGGAAGCGATGCGCCAGACCAAGCAGCCTGGCCTCCTGCAGATGATTGCCGATAAGTTGCAGGCCCACGGGCATCTGACCCGAACCCCGCCCCACGGGCAAGCTCATGCCTGGCAAGCCGGCAAGTGACGCAGGCAGGGTATAAATGTCGGCCAGATAATTCGACAGCGGATCCTCGCGTTTGTCACCGAGTTTCCAGGCCACGGTGGGCGCCACCGGGCCGGCAATTACATCGCATTGCTTGAACGCGAGTTGAAAATCTTCCGCAATCATGCGTCGGATCTTCTGCGCCTGCAGATAGTAAGCGTCGTAATAGCCGTGGGACAGGACGTAGGTGCCTATCATGATGCGTCGTTTGACTTCGTCACCAAATCCCTCTGCCCGGGTCTTCTTGTACATGTCGATCAGGTCGACGTACTGGCTGGCACGATGGCCAAACTTGACACCGTCAAAACGACTCAAATTGCTCGAAGCCTCGGCCGGAGCAATAATGTAGTAAACAGGAATTGCCAGCTCCGTGCGGGGCAGCGAAATGGGCACCAGTACTGCGCCCAATTTTTCGTACTCTGACAGGGCCGCTTCGACGCGCGAGCGAACGTCGGATGCCAGGCCCGGTCCAAAGAATTCTTTCGGCACGCCCAGGCGCAGGCCATCAACCGGCACGTCGAGCAACCGGGTGAAGTCCTCCCCGGCGAGGTCCAGGGACGTCGAGTCACGACCCGGATCGGGGCCGCACATGGCAGACAGCAACAAAGCGCAATCATGCGCGGTACGCGCCAACGAACCGGCCTGGTCAAGACTGGAAGCAAAGGCGACCATGCCATAGCGGGACACCCGACCATAGGTGGGTTTGATGCCAGTGACGCCGCAAAACGAGGCTGGCTGGCGAATGGAGCCCCCGGTGTCGGTGCCGGTCGCCGCCGGCACCAGCCGCGCAGCCACGGCTGCGGCCGAGCCTCCTGAAGATCCCCCGGGTGTACGCGAGCGGTCCCACGGATTTTCCACATTGCCGTAAGCCGAATTCTCGTTGGACGATCCCATCGCAAATTCATCGCAATTGAGTTTGCCCAAGGTGACCATGCCATGCTGCGCGAGTTTGGCCACAACCGTGGCATCAAACGGCGAGCGATAGCCTTCGAGCATTTTCGACCCTGCCGTTGAAATCAGGTCACGGGTAACAAAGATGTCCTTGTGCGCCACGACCACGCCAACCAGCGCTGAGGCATCCAATGACCCGGCCCGGGCCAGCCGCGCGTCGGCCGCGCGCGCCTGCGCCAGCGTCACTTCTCCGTTGATGTCGAGAAAGGCGCCAAGACCCGCGTGCCCCCGAATGCGTGCAAGGAAGTGCTGCGCTACTTCAAGCGCCGAGACCTTGCGCGCACGCAACAGCGCGCCCAACTCCACCACGGTGAGATCATGCAATGCTGACATGTTGTGTACCCTGTTGCGCTGCGCTATTCAATGACTCTGGGCACCAGCAGCAGCCCGCGCTCAACGCGTGGCGCATTGCGCAGGTTGGCGTCGCGTTCATCGCGTTCGCAGGCCACGTCATCACGCAGCCGCAAGGCGATATCTGACACCGCAGCCATCGGATGCGCCAGCGGCTCAATACCCTGCGTATCAACCGCCCGCATCTGCTCGACCAGTTCAAAAAAACCATTGATTTGCTTGAGCAGGCGCTCGCTCTCGGAGCCGTTGAGTTCCAGTCGTGCCAGATTGGCGATTCGGAGGATATCTGAAGAAGTCAACGACATAGGAAAACCAGGTTCGAAACGGGATGTAAAACAGGCCCCTTTACGCCTCGACAGCCCGGGCATTTCCAGGGGATGGAGTATTATCCTGCCTTTGAACTCAAGTCTGCCGCGGGGCGGGTTTCTGGCCAAAACAAAGGCAAAGAGGACAGTCAATTTGTGGTGACGGCGGATCCAAGCGCTGGCCATACGCGAGAGGATTTTTAATGTTTGGAGCATTCCGTCAGTACTTTTCGACTGACTTGGCGATCGATCTGGGGACGGCCAACACCCTGATTTTTGTTCGTGACAAGGGCATCGTGCTCGATGAACCGTCGGTCGTAGCGATACGCCACGAAGGCGGCCCGCAGGGCAAGAAAACGATTCAAGCCGTTGGCCGGGAAGCCAAGGCCATGCTGGGCAAGGTGCCCGGCAACATCGAGGCGATCCGACCCATGAAAGACGGCGTGATCGCTGACTTCACGGTGACCGAGCAAATGCTCAAGCAGTTCATCAAGATGGTGCATCCACGCTCGATCTTTCGACCCAGCCCGCGCATCATCATATGCGTGCCGTGCGGCTCGACCCAGGTCGAACGCCGCGCCATTCGCGAGTCGGCGCTTGGGGCCGGGGCCAGCGATGTTTACCTGATTGAAGAACCCATGGCAGCCGCCATTGGTGCGGGCCTGCCTGTGTCCGAGGCGAGCGGTTCGATGGTGGTGGACATTGGCGGGGGCACGACCGAGGTCGGCGTGATCTCGCTCGGCGGCATGGTTTACAAGGGCAGTGTACGGGTCGGCGGTGACAAGTTTGACGAAGCAATCATCAACTACATCCGGCGAAACTACGGCATGCTCATTGGCGAACCGACGGCCGAGTCAATCAAGAAGAAAATTGGTTCGGCCTTTCCTGGCAGCGAGGTTCGTGAAATGGAAGTGCGTGGGCGCAACCTGTCCGAAGGTGTGCCGCGCAGTTTTACCATCTCGAGCAATGAAATTCTCGAGGCCCTGACCGACCCGATCAACAATATCGTGTCGGCCGTCAAGAACGCCCTGGAACAAACCCCGCCAGAACTCGGAGCCGACATCGCCGACCGCGGCATGATGCTCACCGGTGGCGGGGCGCTGTTGCGCGACCTCGATCGCCTGCTGGCTGAAGAAACCGGCCTGCCGGTACTGGTCGCCGAAGATCCCCTGACCTGTGTTGTACGAGGTTGCGGCATTGCACTGGAGCGGATGGAGCGACTGGGCTCCATTTTCACCAGCGAATAACACGGGGCGCAGCGATGCCACTCGGTACGCTGGACGCAAAACCCCCTCCATTCTTCAGGCAGGGCCAGTCAGCCCTGTCCAAACTCTTGCTCTTCAGCGCTTTGGCCGTGTTCCTGATGGTGGCGGACCTGCGCTTGGAAATCGCCAAACCCGTGCGCATCGCCCTGGCCAGTGCCCTGTACCCGGGACAATGGCTGGCACTGCGACCGGTGCTGTGGACCCGTGCCGTGCTAAAGTATTTCGAATCGCTGACGGCGGCCCAACTCGCCGAGGAGACCGCGCGTCATCAGCTTGCCTTGCAGGCGCAGCGCGCCAGTCAGGTCGAGCAACTCGCACTGGAAAACGGACGCCTGCGTGCCTTGCTTGGCCTGCGCGGGAGAGTGACAACACCGTCGCAATCAGCCCAGGTTCTGTACGACGCCGCCGATCCGTATACCCGCAAAGTGATCATTGACCGCGGGCTGCTCGACGGAATTGTGCCATCGTCGCCAGTGCTCGATGAGGCTGGCGTCCTGGGCCAGGTGACACGTGTTTACCCCAGCGTCAGTGAGGTTACGTTGGTGATCGACAGAGATCAGGCCATTCCCGTGCTCAACACGCGCACCGGCGCGCGCGGGGTGGCCTTTGGCGATCCAGCGTTGCGCTCTGATGGACTCGAGCTCCGTTTCATGGCTGGCAACGCCGATGTCCAACCGGGCGACTTGCTCACAACCAGCGGCGTGGATGGAGTCTATCCACCCGGACTCGCGGTCGCCAGAGTCGAGCGGGTGGAACGACGCATGGACTCGGCGTTTGCACGCATCAGTTGTGTACCCGTGGCCCGGGTCTCCGGGGTCGGAAACGTGATGGTGCTGCAACCGGTGACAACCCAGATTGCCGCGCGGCCGACCGTGGAGCCAGCGTCTGTGCCTGGCAAAAAGGGGGCAAAGAAATGATCATGCGCCCCGGTCATCAGTTGCTTCTGCCAGCCAACCCGTTCTTCATCTGGGGCAGCCTGACGGCGGCACTAGCTCTCAACATGGTGCAGAACATGGGCCTGTGGGGTCGCGCCGCGTGGATGGCCGACTTTGTCGCGTTGGTCCTGGTGTTCTGGACCATTCATCAACCGCGACGCGTGGGTGTCGCCAGCGCATTCCTGTTCGGAATCCTGGTCGACATGCACCAGGGTGCACTGCTCGGGCAGCACGCGTTGGCCTATACCGTTCTTAGCTACCTGGCCATCGCCATTCACCGTCGCCTGCTGTGGTTTGGCGTGCCATCGCAGGCGTTTCAGG